>CACJOY010000002.1 GCA_902595125.1 uncultured Pelagibacteraceae bacterium | reverse complement strand
ACTCTTTATCCAGAAGTTTTTCCTGGCCCTTTAGCTAAAGGTCTTTATGGAAAAGCTTTGTCTAATAAATTGTGGAATTTAAGCATAATAAATATTAGAGATGCAGCAACTGATAAACACAAAACAGTTGATGATACCCCTTATGGTGGCGGAACAGGAATGTTACTTAAAGCTGACGTTTTAGCAAATTCTCTTGATCAAAAAGTTAAAAAAGGAGAAAGAGTTTTTTATCTTTCACCAAAAGGTAAAAAATTTGATCAAAAACTTGCTCAAGATTTGTCAAAAGAAAAATCTATATCTATAATTTGTGGACATTTTGAAGGTGTTGATGAGAGAGTTTTGACTACGAGGAATATAGAGGAAATAAGCATCGGAGACTTTGTTTTGTCTGGAGGGGAAACTGCTGCATTGGTTGTGCTTGATAGTATTTTAAGACTTTTACCGGGGGTCTTGGGAAATGAAAAATCTTCTGTTGATGAAACCTTTGAAAATGGTCTTCTAGAGTATCCTCAATATACGAAACCTCAAATTTGGGAAGAAAAATCAGTTCCGGAGGTATTATTATCAGGTGATCACGCTAAAATTAAAGACTGGCGTTTATCTCAATCTGAGGCTATAACACGCGACCGAAGGCCAGATATGTGGCGAAAATATAAGAAGAATTAAATTGTTCAATATTAATATGAAAACAATAGAAGAAATAAATCAGCAAAATGTAAAGAAAATTCTTTCAGAAAAGAAGATACCTGATTTTTTTCCTGGAGATGTTGTAAAAGTTGGTGTTAGAATTACTGAGGGTAAGAAAGAAAGAATTCAATATTTTGAAGGCGTATGTATTGCAAAAAAAAATAGAGATTTAAATTCTTCCTTTACAGTAAGAAAAATTTCTTTTGGAGAAGGAGTGGAAAGAACATTTCCATTATATGGGACAGTGATAGATACAATCAAAATAATTCGTTCAGGAAAAGTAAGAAGAGCAAAATTATATTATTTGAGAGATAGAACTGGTAAGTCAGCTAGAATTGCAGAGAAAATTAGAAAAAAAATTGGTATCGATATAGATGTTAAGCCTGAAACAGTAACACAAGAAAATTTGGCTCCTGTTAATAATGATACTGAGACGGAGTCAAAAAAAGAGGCTAATACAACAGTTGTGTCTAAAAAAGAAGTAGATTCTAACAAAGAAGTCAAAAAAGATCCTTCTGTAGTCGAAACTAAGACAGAAAAAAAACTTGAAAATTTACAAGAAAAAAAATAATTTTTTTCTCAATGCCCAAAACTCTTTATGATAAAATTTGGAACGAACATTTAGTTCATCAACAAGATGACGGAACAGCGTTATTATTTGTTGATAGACATTTAGTTCATGAAGTTACTAGCCCACAAGCTTTTGAGGGACTTAGAAATTCTAAAAGAAAAGTAAGACATCCAAAGTTAACATTAGCTGTTGCAGACCATAACGTCCCAACTACTGATAGATCAAAAGGCATCTCTGATAATGAGTCTAAAATACAAGTTGAAACTTTGGAGGCTAATTGTAAAGAATTTGGTATTAAACTTTTTGGAATGGATGATAAGAGACAAGGTATAGTTCATGTTACTGGTCCAGAACAAGGTTTTACACAGCCTGGCACTGTAATAGTATGTGGTGACAGCCATACCGCAACTCATGGAGCGTTTGGTGCATTAGCATTTGGAATAGGTACCTCGGAGGTTGAACATGTTTTAGCAACACAAACTTTAGTTCAAAAAAAAGCGAAAAATTTTAGAATAAATGTAGACGGTAAACTTCCTTTAGGAGTTACGTCAAAGGATGTTATTCTCCAAATAATTGGTAAAATTGGAACCGCAGGTGGCACAGGATGTGTAATAGAGTATGCAGGGAATCTAATAAGATCATTAAGCGTTGAACAGAGAATGACTATTTGTAATATGACTATTGAAGGAGGCGCAAGAGCAGGATTAATAGCTCCTGATGAAAAAATATTTAATTATCTTAAGGGTAAACCAATGTCACCAAAAAGTATTAATTGGGACAAAGCTTTGGAAAACTGGAAAAGTTTAAATACAGATGATGGAGCAAAATTTGAAAAAGAAGTTAATTTAAAAGCTGAAGAAATTTTACCAATGATAACTTGGGGAACTTCTCCACAAGATGTAATAACAATTGATGAAAAAGTTCCAAATCCGCAAAATGAAAAAGATGAGGATAAGAAAAATTCTTTAGAAAGAGCATTAAATTACATGGGTTTAAAGCCGAATATGGCAGCAAAGGATATTAAAATAGATAAAGTTTTTATTGGAAGCTGTACAAATGGCAGAATTGAGGATTTAAGGGAAGCTGCAAAGATTCTTAAAGATAAAAAAATTGCCTCTCATGTTCATGGAATGGTTGTTCCTGGATCTGGTTTAGTAAAAGAGCAGGCCGAACAAGAGGGGTTAGATAAAATATTTGTTAATTCAGGATTTGAATGGAGAGAACCAGGCTGTTCAATGTGCCTTGCTATGAACGCAGATAAATTAAAACCCGAGGAAAGATGTGCATCTACTTCAAATAGAAATTTTGAAGGAAGACAGGGAAGAGGTGGCAGAACTCACTTGGTGAGTCCTGGAATGGCAGCTGCAGCAGCAATATCTGGCAGCCTTGATGACGTGAGAAAGTATCAAAATTAGATGCAAAAATTTAACACATTAAAGAGCATTCCTGCATATTTACCTATAGTCAATATCGATACTGATATGATTATTCCAAAACAATTTCTTAAGACTATCAAAAGAACTGGTCTAGGAAAGAATTTATTTTTTGAAATGAGGTACGATGACAAAGGTAAAGAAATAGATGACTTTGTTTTAAATAAAAGCCCATTTAATAATACAAAAATTTTGATAACTGGAAAAAATTTTGGTTGTGGCTCATCAAGAGAGCACGCTCCTTGGGCATTATTAGATTTTGGGATAACATGCGTGATAAGCTCAAGTTTTGCAGATATTTTTCATAATAATTGTTTTAAAAATGGTATTTTACCAATCATTTTAGATGACGAAAAAATAAAAGAATTGTCAGAGTATGCAAAAAGAAAAGAAGAAATTTTTGTAGACCTCAATGAAGAAAAAATAGTTTATGGAAATAATGAGGTTGGGTTTAAAATTGACCCTTTCAAAAAAAAGTGTCTTCTAGAAGGGCTAGATGATATTGCTTTATCATTAAACAAATTACCTAAAATCGAAAATTTTGAAAAAGATTTAAAAAATAAAAAACCGTGGGTTTTTAATGATTAAAGTTAAAAAAAGAAAGATATTGTTACTAGCTGGTGACGGAATTGGTCCTGAGGTTATTAGCGAGGTAAAAAAAATAATTAAATGGTTTAATGAAAAAAAATCTTTAGATTTTGAAATTGATGAAGATCTTGCTGGAGGTTGCTCATATGATAAACATGGAACTCCAATTACTGATGAAGTTTTTTACAAAGCATTAGAAAGTGCTGTCATAATGTTAGGTGCTGTTGGTGGTCCAAAGTGGGATGGAGTAGAATTTTCTAAAAAACCTGAGAGAGCACTTTTAAAATTGAGAAAAGAGTTAAAACTTTTTGCAAACTTAAGACCAGCAATATGTTTTAAACAATTAGTTGATGCTTCAACTTTAAAACCTGAAATTGTTTCAGGTTTGGACATAATGATTGTAAGAGAGCTTACTGGAGGAATATATTTCGGTGAACCTAGAGGAATTAAACCAATAGAAAATGGAGAGAGAAAAGGTATAAATACCCATACCTATACAAGTAATGAAATTATTAGAGTTGCGAGAATTGCTTTCGATTTAGCAAAGAAAAGATCTAATAAAGTAACATCATGTGAAAAATCAAATGTAATGGAAGCAGGTCAACTTTGGAGAGAAGAAGTTCAATCGTTACATGATAAAGAATATAAAGACGTTGAATTAAGTCACATGCTTGCAGACAATTGTTCAATGCAATTACTGAGAAATCCAAAACAATTTGATGTAATAGTTACTGATAATCTTTTTGGAGATATGTTATCTGATCAAGCATCAATGTTAACAGGCTCATTAGGACTTTTACCCTCTGCCTCATTAGGTGCCAAAAACAAAGAAGGAGAAATGAGAGCCATGTATGAACCGATTCATGGATCTGCACCTGATATTACCGGTAAAGGAATTGCAAATCCTATAGCTACAATTTTAAGTTTTGCTATGGCTTTAAGATATTCTTTAGATTTAGATAATGAGGCAGATGTATTAGAAAAAGCTGTCCAAACAGTACTAAATGAGGGTTTTAGAACAAAAGATATTTTATCAAAAGGGACAAAAGAATTATCAACATCACAAATGGGTGATGCGATCATTTCAAAATTGCAATAATTAATTAATTATCTTAAACTTACTATATGCCAAGCTACACAGCACCACTTGAAGATATGATGTTTCTCTTTGAAAAGTTGAGAAATAATCAAAAATATAATGAATTAGAAAAATATAAAGAAGTTACGTCAGATCTAGTCAAAGATATTTTACAAGAAGCAGCTAAAATAAATCAAAATCTTGTTCTTCCATTAGCTAAAGCTGGAGACGAAAATCCTGCTGTTTTAGAAAATGGAGTTGTGAGAACTCCTCCAGGATACAAAGAAGCATATAAAAAATATATCGAGGATGGATGGACATCCTTATCTTGTGATCCAAAATATGGAGGACAAGGTATGCCAAAAACTGTAAGTGCATTTTTTGATGAAATGTTATCCTCCGCAAGTTTGTCATTTAAACTTTATAGCGAACTTAGTATTGGCGCTTATAATTGTATAAATCATCATGCTACTGAAGATATTAAGAATAGATATTTACCAAAGATAGTAGAAGGTAAATGGAGTGGAACAATGTGTTTAACTGAGCCAGTATGTGGTACAGACTTAGGTTTACTTAAAACAAAAGCAAAAAAACAATCTGATGGAACTTACAAATTAACAGGACAAAAAATCTTTATAACATCAGGGGATCATGATTTGACAGAAAATATTATTCATTTAGTTTTGGCAAGAGCTGATGAATCTCCATCTGGTACTAGAGGAATAAGTTTGTTTTTAGTGCCAAAATTTATTGTTAAAGATGATGGGACAGTAGGACCAAAAAATGGGGTTTCAACTGGATCTATTGAAACAAAAATGGGTATAAAAGGATCCGCTACATGTGTTTTAAATTTTGATGACGCAACTGGTTATATGATTGGTGCTAAAGAAAAAGGTTTGAGTGCCATGTTTACAATGATGAATCTAGAGAGAATAGTTGTTGGAATTCAAGGTTTGGGCATTTCAGAAATTGCTTATCAAAATTCCCTTTCTTACGCTAAAGAAAGAAAACAAGGAAAAACAAATAATTCAAAATCAAAAAATGGTGCAGATTTTATTATTGAGCATGCGGATATAAGAAGATCATTATTAAATATGAAATCTATAATTGAAGGTGAAAGAGCATTATGTTTTTGGTTATCACAACAGACAGAAGTTAGCTTGTATCATCCAGACGAAAAAGTTCGTCAGGATGCATCAGATTATGTATCTTTGATGACACCAGTAGTAAAATCATTATTTACAGATTTAGCGATGGAAATTACAAGTGATGCTATGCAAATTTATGGAGGTTATGGTTACACAAAAGATCAAGGAATAGAACAGTTATATAGAGATAATAGAATAACACCTATATATGAAGGAACTAACTCAGTACAAGCAGCCGATTTAGTCTTTAGAAAATTGTCAAATAAAAATGGGAATATAATAAACAAATTTTTAGATCAGGTAAAATCTGAGTGTAGTTCAGATAATGAAAAAATTAAACCATTTATAACAGAATTTGATAATCACTTAAACATTCTAAAAAAATTTAGTGATTGGATGATAAATAAAGCAAAAACAGAAAAAGATGATGTAAGTGCAGCAGCAAATGACTATCTAAAAACTCTAGGCTATGTCTCTATTGCCTATGCTTGGATCAAAGTTTTAGAAGTAAGTTTTAAAGATTATAATGAGAATAAAAACTTTTATGATGAAAAAATAGACACTGCAAGATTCTACTTTGATAAAGTACTACCAAGAGCTGAGCAACACTATAAATCAGCTATTTCAGGTAGCTCGAATATAATGAAATTCAAATTTAATTAAAATGGGTCACTACGATACTAATTTGGAAAAAAATAATGCAAATTATGTTCCGCTAACACCCCTGACTTTTTTGAAAAGAGCTAAAGAAATTTATCCAAATTATGAAGCCGTCATTTATGAAGATAGAAAGTATTCGTGGGAGCAGGTTTATAAAAGAACAGTAAAATTTGCGAGTGCTCTTAATAAAATTGGTATTAGAAAAGGTGATACTGTTTCATTTTTAGCTTTCAATACACCAGAAATTTTTGAAGGCCATTATTCTGTGCCCATGACAGGTGCAGTATTAAATACTATTAATATAAGATTAGATGCTAAAACTATTGCATATATTTTAAATCATAGTGAAGCAAAAGTATTAGTTGTTGATAGACAGCTTCATGTTGAAGTAAAAAAAGCTTTAAGCATATTAAAAAAAAAAATTATTATAATTGATATAAATGATAAATTTGCAGACCAGTCTAAATGTCAGAAAATTGGCGAATTAGAATATGAAAGTTTTTTAAATACTGGTGATGAAAATTATAATTGGCAAATGCCAGAAGACGAATGGCAAGCAATATCGTTAAGTTATACATCTGGCACCACAGGAAATCCAAAAGGTGTTGTTTATCATCATAGAGGATCTTACTTAATGTCTACAGGGAGTGCAGTAGCTTGGAATATGCCAAACAGATTAAACTTTTTAACTATTGTTCCGATGTTTCATTGTAATGGGTGGGGCTATCCATGGACAATACCTATGTTAAATGGAAGGACTATTTGTTTAAGAAATATTGATGTTAAAAAAATATTTGAATTAATAGATAAATACAAAGTATCTCATTTTGGTGGTGCACCTATAGTATTGAATATGATTACCGGTGCGCCCGAGTCTGATAGAAAAAAATTAAATCAAAAAGTTTTTGTTCTTACTGCTGGAGCGCCACCACCAAGTATTATTTTCAAAAAAATGAATGAACTTGGATTTGAAGTGATGCATGTTTATGGATTAACGGAAACCTATGGCCATGTTACTCAATGTGCTTGGAATGATGCTTGGAATGAATTAGATGAAGAAAAACAAAATGAGATTAAAGCAAGACAAGGTGTAAGATATCCAAATACTGAAGGAATTTCAGTTATGAATCCAGAAACAATGGAAGAAGTACCAAGAGATGGAAAAACCATAGGTGAGATTATGATTAAAGGAAATATTGTGATGAAAGGATATTTTAAGGACAAAGATGCAACATCTAAAGCCATGGATGGAGGGTGGTTTCATTCTGGAGATTTAGCAGTCATGCATCCTGATGGATATGTTAAGATTCAAGATAGATCTAAAGATATTATAATTTCAGGAGGTGAAAATATATCTTCGATTGAGATTGAGAATACTTTAGCAAAACATCCCTCAGTTTCTATAGCAGCAGTAGTTGCTAAACCAGATGAAAAATGGGGCGAAGTGCCTTGCGCATTTATTGAAATGGTCAAAGATAAACCCGTATCAGAAAAAGAGCTAATTAGTTTTTGCAAGGAAACACTCGCTGGGTTTAAGGTACCAAAGCAAGTAGTTTTTTGCGATTTACCAAAAACTTCAACTGGTAAAATCCAGAAATTTGAGTTAAGAAAAAAATTCTAAAATTAAAAAAATGAAAAACTTTCCGATTGTAAAATCAAGAAGATTAAGAAGCACTCCTTATACTGATAGAATAGAGTCGCACGGGGTAAGTAGTTATACGGTTTATAACCATATGTTATTACCAGCATCTTTTAAATCATTAGAAGCTGATTATGAACATTTAAAAAATTTTGTTCAAGTCTGGGATGTTGCGGCTGAGAGACAAGTTGAAATTTCAGGAAAAGATGCAGCAAAATTAGTTCAGTTAATGACATGCAGGGATTTATCTAAATCAAAAATTGGAAAATGTTATTATGCACCATTAATTGATAGTGAAGGTTTATTAGTTAATGACCCGATTATAAATAAATTAGCTGAGGATAGATGGTGGTTATCTATTGCTGACTCAGATGTAATTTTTTTTGCTAAAGGGATTGCAGCTGGAAATAAATTTGAAGTTGAAATTAAAGAGCCAAATGTAAATATTTTAGCGATACAAGGCCCCCTTTCGGATGACCTGATGGCAAAATTATTTGGAGAAGAGATAAGAAAATTGAAATTTTTTAATTTTCAATATTTTAATTTTAAAGGTAATAAATATTTTATCGCTAGATCAGGATGGTCAAAACAAAGTGGATTTGAAGTTTATGTAGAAGATAATTCAGCAGGTCAAGACCTATATGATTATTTATTTGAATATGGAGCTGAATTAAATGTTAAAGCTGGATGTCCTAATTTGATAGAGAGAATTGAGTCTGCGCTATTATCTTATGGGAATGATTTTGATAATAGAGATAATCCATTTGAGGCAAATTTTGATAAGTATATTAATTTAGATAGTGAAGTTAATTTCTTAGGAAAAGAAAAGTTAAAAAAAATTAGAGAAAATGGTATTACCAGAAAATTAATGGGTGTCATGATCGATCATAATAAAATTGATATGTATTGTGAAAAGACACTACTTGATGATGATAATAATATTGTGGGATACGTACGATCTGCTGCATATTCCCCATCTTTTAAAAAAGTTATAGGAATCGCAATGATAAATAAACCTTATTGGGATAATAAAACGCAATTTAAGATAGATATAGATGAAAAAATATTTGTAGGAACAGTTTGCGATTTACCCTTCATTTAGTATAAAAATATAACGTTACCATGAATATAGCAATTGTAGGGGCAACAGGAAATGTTGGTAGGAAAATTTTAGAAGTTCTAGAAAAAAAAGAATTTCCTATTGATAATCTATATCTAGTTGCATCATCAAAAAGTGTTGGATCAAAAATTAAATTTAGAGGTCAGGAACAAGAGATTTTAGATTTAGATAATTTTGATTTTTCTAAAGCAAAAATTACTTTTTTTGCTGCTGGCGGAAAAATCTCAGAAAAATTTGTTCAAGAAGCATCAAAAAAATCAATGATTATTGATAACTCAAGTTTTTTTAGAATGGACCCAGATGTTCCTTTAATAGTGCCGCAAGTTAATTCTGAGGATTTAAAAAAAATAAAAAAAAATATTATTGCTAACCCTAATTGCTCAACTGCTCAGTTAGTTATAGCCCTTAAACCATTACATGACATGTTCGGGATTAAAAGAGCAGTTATTTCTACATATCAATCTGTTTCAGGTGGGGGCAAAGCACAAATGGATGAATTAATAGAGCAAACAAAATTAGTTCTAAACAATAAAAAAGTAGTATCAAAAAATTTTACAAAACAAATTGCTTTTAATGCAATTCCTCATATAGATGAATTTTCACAAGATGGCTATACTAAGGAAGAACTTAAAATGGTTAATGAGACAAAAAAAATTTTAGATAAAAAAATAGATATAACTTCAACATGTGTTAGGATTCCAGTGTTAGTTTCTCATGCTGAGTCAATTAATATAGAATTTAAAAAATCTTTTACTTTAGATGAAATAAAAGAGGCTCTTGATAATTTCGAAGGTTGTAAAGTTATTGATAATAGATCTGATGGAGGTTATTCAACTCCTATTGATGCAGAAGGTAAAAATGAAACATTTATTTCAAGAATTAGAAAAGATAAAAGTATTAAAAATGGATTAAATTTATGGATTGTTTCTGACAATCTTTTAAGAGGAGCGGCTTTAAATGCTGTAGAAATTGCTGAAACTTTAATTAAAAATGATTTTTATGGAAAATAAAGAGCCTTTATCTCCCCACATTCAAATTTATAGATGGCATATTTCATCCTTAGTATCTATTTCACATAGAATAACTGGAATAATAAATATAATAGCTATTACAATCATATGTTTCTGGGCCTCATCACTCTTACTAGGTAAAAGTAATTATGAAGTAACAAATACTTTTTTAGTGTCTTTTTTTGGTAAATTTATCATTATAGCTTTAACTTGGTCTTTTTTATTTCAGGTTTTAAGTGAAATAAGACACCTAATAATGGATCTAGGGTATGGATTTGAACTACAAACAACTAAAGTAACTGGTTTAATAGTTATATTTGGATCAATAATCTTAACTATTATTTTTTATCTATTGGGAAAAAATTTAATCTAAATGATTGTAGCAACAAAAAAATGGATTTTTTTAAAAATTAGTGGCTTTTTACTAATCCCTTTAATGTTGTGGTTTATTTTAAATTTTATTAGAATTTATGACCAAGGATATAATGAAGTTATAATTTTTTTTACAAACTCTTCATCTAAATTTTTATTTAGCCTCTTCATTATTAATGCATATTTTTTTTCAGCATTGAGCATAAGTGAAGTTTTTGAGGATTATGTACAAAATAATAAAATCAAAAGTGTCGCAAATAAGCTTTTATATGTTTCTGCCATGGTAATTCCGCTAATTACAATTATATTAATATCTAAATTATGAATTCTTATAAAATAACAGATCATGAATATGATGTTGTAGTTTTAGGGGCTGGAGGGTCTGGTCTAAGGGCTGCAGTTGGACTTAGTGAAGCTGGATTAAAAACTGCATGTATTTCAAAAGTGTTCCCAACAAGAAGCCATACATCTGCAGCTCAGGGAGGTATATCAGCTGCATTAGGTAATATGGGTGAAGATGATTGGCGTTGGCATATGTACGATACTGTAAAAGGAGCGGACTGGCTAGGTGATCAGGATTGTATAGAGTATTTATGTAAAGAAGCTCCTAAAGCAGTAATAGAATTAGAAAAATATGGTGTTCCATTTAGTAGGACAGATGATGGTAAAATTTATCAAAGGCCTTTTGGTGGTATGACAAAAAACTATGGAAATGGTATTGTACAAAGAACTTGTGCTGCAGCTGACAGAACAGGACATGCAATTTTACACACTCTATATGGACAAGCTTTAAAACACAAAACAGAATTTTTTATAGAGTATTTTGCTTTAGACTTACTTATGAAAGATGGGGAGTGTAAGGGATTAATTGCTTGGAATTTGAATGATGGAACAATTCACAGATTTAGAGCTCATACAGTAATTATAGCAACAGGAGGTTATGGTAAGGTTTATTATTCTGCGACTTCTGCTCATACTTGTACGGGTGATGGTAATGCAATGGTTTTAAGAGCAGGTTTGCCTCTACAAGATATGGAATTCGTTCAATTCCACCCAACAGGAATTTATGGACACGGCACTTTAATTACAGAAGGTGCAAGAGGTGAAGGTGGATATCTAACGAATTCTAAGGGTGAAAGATTTATGGAGAGATATGCACCAAAAGCAAAAGACCTAGCTTCCAGAGATGTTGTTAGCAGATCAATGTCAGTTGAAATTAATGAAGGAAGAGGTGTTGGAAAAGAGCAAGATCACGTTCATTTGAACCTAAGTCATTTAGATAAAGAAGTTATAGAAAGTAGATTACCGGGTATCACAGATGCCGCAAGATTATTTGCAAATGTAGATGTAACGAAAGAACCAATACCCGTGGTGCCAACAGTTCATTATAATATGGGTGGCATTCCTACAAATTATAAGGGTGAGGTCCTAACAGTTAATGGAGCGGAAAAAACAGTACCAGGACTTATGGCAATTGGTGAAGCAGCGTGTGTTTCAGTTCATGGCGCTAATAGATTAGGATCTAATTCATTAATTGATCTCGTTGTGTTTGGTAGAGCTGCAGCAAAAAGAGCAGCTGAATTAATTACACCAGGCACACCCCATGAAGAATTAAGTGAGTCAGAAACACAAAAATGTATTGATAGATTTGATAAAATTAGAAACTCAGAAGGAAACATTGGAACAGCTGAATTAAGACTTTCTATGCAAAAAATTATGCAATCAAAATGTGCAGTTTTTAGAACTGAGAAGACTTTAAAAGAAGGTGTTGATGAGATAAGAAAAACATATGATGGATTAGATTCACTGTCTGTTAAGGATAAATCATTAATATTTAACACAGATCTTGTAGAGACATTGGAATTTGATAATTTGATTAGACAAGCTGTAGCAACCGTTGACTCTGCTTATCATAGAAAAGAAAGTAGAGGCGCCCATGCTAGAGAAGATTATCCAAAAAGAGATGACCAAAAATTTATGCAACATACATTAGCTTGGTGTGATGGAAAAAATACAAAGATAACATATAGAGATGTTCATAAAACAACTTTAACAAATGATGTTCAATATTTTCCACCTCAAGAAAGAGTTTATTAATGGTACAAATAAGTTTACCTCAGAACTCTAAAGTTAAAAAAGGTAAATATTTCAAAGATAAAACTGGTTCTAAAAACTTAAGAAAAATAAATGTTTATAGATGGGATCCTTCATCTGGAGAAAATCCCAGAATTGACACATATGAAGTTGATATGGATAATTGTCCCTCAAAGGTTTTAGATATTTTAAATAAAATCAAAAACGAGATAGATCCTACATTATCCTACAGAAGATCTTGTGCTCACGGTGTTTGTGGCTCATGTGCGATGAATATGGGAGGTAAAAATGGTTTAGCTTGTACACAACCACATTCTGAAATTGATGGAGACATAGATATTTATCCATTACCTCATTTAAAAGTTAAAAAAGATTTAATTGGTGATTTAGATGGTCTGTATAGGCAGTATCAATCAATTGAACCTTGGTTAAAATCAAATTCTAAGTCAGAGACAAATGAAATTTTTCAGTCCAAGGAGGATAGAAAAAAATTAGATGGAGCATATGAATGTATTATGTGTGCATGTTGTTCTACATCATGCCCAAGTTATTGGTGGAATGGTGACAAATATTTAGGACCAGCTGTTTTGCTTCAAGCCTATAGGTGGATAATTGATAGTAGAGATGAAGAAAGACAATCAAGATTAAAAAAAGTTGCAGATGAATTAAAATTATATCGTTGCCATACAATTTTAAACTGTACAAGCGCATGTCCAAAAGGTTTAAACCCAGCTAAAGCTATTGCTGAAATAAAAAAAATGTTAGCAACCGCCAATATTTAAACAATAGACTAATAAGAGTTTTTAATCTAAAAGATCGTATTCATGAAATTAATTGAACATTTTGTAGGCGGTAAAAAAACTCCTGGAAAATCAGATAAAAAAAGTAAAGTTTTTAATCCAGCAACTGGTGAGCAAGAAAAAGAGGTTAAGATAGCGTCTAAGGAAGATTTAGATCAAGCTGTTATGGTGGCACAAAAAGCTTTTGAAGAATGGTCATTAAAACCAGCACTTGTAAGGGCAAGAGTAATGTTTAAGTTTAAAGAATTAATAGAAAAAAATTCAGACGAACTCACAAAGTTAATAGTTTCAGAGCATGGAAAAGTTTATGAAGATGCTAAGGGGTCTTTAACAAGAGGTTTAGAAGTTGTTGAATTCGCCTGCGGCATACCTCATTTAATTAAAGGTGAATTTTCTGAAAATGTAGGAACCAGTGTAGATAGCTGGTCGATACGTCAACCCTTAGGAGTAGTGGCAGGTATCACACCTTTTAATTTTCCCGCTATGGTACCAATGTGGATGTTTCCAATAGCAATTGCATGTGGAAATACTTTTATTCTAAAGCCTTCTGAAAAGGATCCATCGTGTGCAATCAAATTAGCTGAACTATTAAAAGAAGCTGGTCTTCCTGATGGAGTTTTTAATGTTGTTAATGGAGATAAAGAAGCTGTAGATGCAATTTTGACTAACAAAGATATCAAAGCAGTAAGTTTTGTAGGCTCAACGCCAATTGCAAAATACATTTATGAAAATTCTGCTAAAAATGAAAAAAGAGTTCAGGCACTTGGAGGTGCAAAAAATCATTTAGTTGTTATGCCAGATTGTGATTTGGAAAGTGCTGTAAATGGTTTAATGGGAGCTGCATATGGTTCAGCCGGTGAAAGATGCATGGCTCAATCAGTTGCAGTGGCTGTTGGAGATATAGGAGACGAGCTAGTATCAAGATTATCAAAAAAAGCTGAGGCTTTAAAAGTAGGCCCGGGGATGGATAAAAGTTCTGAGATGGGGCCTTTAGTTACCAAAGAACACTTAGAAAAAGTAAAAGGATATGTCGATTTAGGAGTAAATGAAGGTGCAAAGTTAATCGTTGATGGTAGAAATTTAAAATTACAAGGTTATGAAAATGGTTTCTATATTGGTGGTTGTTTATTTGATCATGTAAAAAAAGAAATGAGGATATATAATGAAGAAATATTCGGTCCAGTATTATCAGTTGTTAGAGTTAAAAATTTTGAAGAAGCTGCAAAATTAATCAACGACCATGAATATGGAAATGGAGTAAGTATTTACACAAGAGACGGTGATGCAGGTAGAACATTTGCAAGTAAAATTCAAGTTGGTATGGTTGGTATTAATGTACCTATTCCAGTACCTATGGCATTCCACAGCTTTGGTGGTTGGAAAAGATCTTTATTTGGAGATAGTGGAATGCACGGCATGGAAGGAATTAAATTTTACACCAAACTAAAAACAGTAACTTCTAGATGGCCTTCAGGTGTGCGATCAAATGCAGAATTTGTAATGCCAACAATGAAATAAAGGAAAAAAATGACAAAGATATCTTTAATTGGTGCAGGTCAAATTGGTGGAACTCTTGCACATTTAATTGGAATAAAAGAATTAGTTAATGAAGTAGTTTTATTTGATGTAGCTAGTGGAATTGCAAAAGGAAAAGCACTAGACATTGCACAGTCCTCTTCTGTAGATGGATTTAATGTTAAATTTTCAGGAACTGATAATTACGAAAGTATTAGAGGCTCTAATGTAATTATAATTACTGCAGGTGTACCTCGAAAACCTGGAATGAGCAGAGATGATCTCCTTGGAATTAATTTAAAAATTATAAAACAAGTTGCTGAGGGTATTAAGAAAAATGCCCCTGATGCTTTTGTAATTTGCATCACTAATCCTTTAGATGTAATGGTTATGGCATTTCAAAAATTTTCAGGTCTTCCATCAAATAAAGTTATTGGCATGGCTGGTATTTTAGATAGTTCAAGATTTAAGTTATTTTTATCTTTGGAATTAAGTGTACCAGTTAGGGAAATTGAGGCAATGGTTATGGGCGGTCATGGTGATACAATGGTTCCAATGCCAAGATTTACAAAAATCTCGGGCAAACCTTTATTAGATCTTGTTAAAGAAGGAAAAATTTCATTAGAAAGAATTGAAGAAATCAACCAAAGAACTAGAGATGGTGGTGCTGAGATAGTTAAATATCTAGAAAAAGGATCAGCCTTTTATGCGCCAGCAGCCGCCGGTGTTCAAATGGCAGAAGCTTATTTGAAAGATGAAAAAAAATTATTACCATGTGCTGTACAACTAAATGGAGAATATGGTGTTAAAGATGTCTATGCGGGTGTTCCTGTCATTGTAGGAAAAAATGGTGTAGAAAAAATAGAAGAAATTGATCTAGATGAAAAGGAAAAAAAAGAATTTATGCATTCAATAGATGCTGTAAAGGATCTGTGGCAAACTGCATCTAAAATAGATCCTGATTTATCTAAATAACAATGAACATTCACGAGCATCAAGCTAAACAAATTTTAAAAAAATATGGTGCTGTGGTTCCTGATGGAGTATTTGCGCTAAACGTTGAAGACCTTGTTGAAAAAGCAAAAACATTAAAAACTAAAAAGTACGTTCTAAAAGCCCAAATCCATGCTGGAGGAAGAGGAAAAGCTGGCGGTGTAAAAATTTTAGACTCAATTGAAGAATTAAGTTCTGCAGCTAATGAATTATTTGGAAAAACTCTTGTTACACATCAAACTGGACCAGAAGGCAGAGAAGTTAAAAGATTATATGTAGAAGAGTCTTCAAATATAGATAAAGAATTTTATTTGTCATGTCTCGTTGATAGAGCCAGTTCTAAAATTGCATTTATATCAAGTGATCAAGGAGGCATGGATATTGAAGAAGTTGCAAGTAGCAAACCTGAAAAAATCATAACAACAAAAATTGATATAAAGGATGAAATTTCTGACTCTGATTGTGAAAAAGTAATTAAGGTCTTTAATTTAAATGAAAAAGTGCAAAAACAAGCGATACTGTTGATTAAATCAATATACAAAATGTTTGTAAGCACAGATGCAAACATGGTTGAAGTAAATCCATTAATTTTGACTAAGGAAGAAAAAATTGTTTGTTTAGATGCAAAAATTAATTTTGATTCTAATGCTTTATTCAGACATCCAGAAATTGTTGAATTAAGAGATTTAAATGAAGAAGATCCTGCTGAGATTGAAGCTAGTAAATATGATCTTGCTTATATAAAACTAGATGGAAACATTGGTTGCATGGTGAATGGAGCAGGATTAGCAATGGCAACAATGGATATAATTAAAATATATGGTGAAGAACCAGCAAATTTTTTAGATGTTGGTGGTGGCGCTTCAAAAGAAAAAGTATCTGCAGCATTGAAGATAATCCTCTCAGATAAAAACGTTAAAGGTATTTTAATAAATATTTTTGGGGGAATTATGAGATGTGATATTCTTGCTCAAGGAGTAGTAGACGCCGCTAAAGAAATTGATATTAGTGTACCTTTAGTTGTGCGATTAGCAGGTACAAATTTTAAAAAAGGAAAAGAAATCCTTGATAATTCTGGTTTGAAATTAATTTCAGCAGAAAACCTAGATGATGCAGCTAAGAAAATTGTTGAGGCAATAAAATGATATGTCTGTTTTAGTAAACAAGAACACAAAAGTAATTTGTCAGGGATTTACAGGCTCACATGGAACTTTTCATTCAGAACAAGCTATTAAATATGGAACTAATCTTGTTGGAGGAGTTACACCAAAAAAGGGAGGGCAGAAACATTTAGATAGACCAGTTTTTAATAGTGTTGTAGAGGCAAAAAATAAAGTTGGGGCTAATGCTACTATGATATATGTACCAGCAAAATTTGCAGCAGCTGCAATTATTGAAGCTATAGAAGCATCAATTGATTTAATTGTGTGTATAACAGAAGGAATTCCGATTCAGGATATGCTTAGGGTAAGACAAAAGTTGAGTAAATCTAAAAGCAGATTGATAGGACCTAATTGTCCAGGGATAATAACGCCAGATGAATGTAAAATTGGAATTATGCCAGGAAATATACATAAAAAAGGAACTGTTGGAATAGTATCAAGGTCAGGTACTTTGACTTATGAGGCAGTCGCTCAAACGACTGAAAACGGACTAGGTCAATCAACTTGTATAGGAATTGGTGGAGATCCTATTAATGGAACAAATTTTATTGATTGTTTAGATTTATTTTTAAATGATGATGAAACAGAGTCTATCTTAATGATAGGTGAAATTGGAGGAATAGCTGAGGAAGAAGCAGCTGAATTTATAAAAAATCACAAGATTAAAAAACCTATTGTTGGATTTATTGCTGGAATTACCGCTCCACCAGGTAGAAGAATGGGCCATGCGGGCGCTATAATTTCAGGTGGAAAAGGTGGAGCTGAGAATAAAATAAAAAAAATGGAAGAATGTGGCATTACTGTAGCTAAATCACCTTCAATTATTGGAAAAACTTTGTTTAATAAACTGTCTAATTGAAAAATAAAATTAGGGGGATATATTAAATAAATAAGATGTCTTCATCAAAAAATCTAAACTTTGAAAAAACTTCATTTTTAAACAAATCTAATAGTGCATTCATTGAAGAAATGTATTTGAAATTTATAAATAAGGATGCTGATTTACCAGTAAGCTGGGCCAATTATTTTGAGGGAATAGGTGAAGAGTTAGATGTGATAATTAATGAAATCAATGGTCCATCTTGGGGGCCTTCAAAAAAAAAAATTAATATTGACCAACTCAAACAGAAAATAGATGAACATGAAAATAATGATAGTAAAATTGATTCTACTGATCAATTTAATTTTCAATTACTTGCTGATTCTAATAAAGACTCCATAAGCGCTGTAGCTTTAATCAGAGCATATAGATTAAGAGGGCATTTGTTAGCGGACCTTGATCCTTTAGAGATGAGAGTTTCAGAATATTTAGATGAACTTCATCCAGAATTTTATGGTTTTAAAAAAGAAAATTATGATAAAAAAATTTTTCTTAATGGAGTAATAAATCGTAAGTATGCAAATATAAGAGAAATACTAAGATTTATGAAAAAAACCTATTGCGGAAAAATAGGTTATGAATTTATGCACATTTCAAATCCGGTAGAAAGAAAGTGGTTTAGAGATAGAATAGAACAAGATAAAAATGCTCTTCAGTTCACAAAAAATGGAAAAGAAGCAATTTTAAATAAATTGGTACAAGTAGAAGGATTTGAAAAATTTTTAGCTACTAAGTATGTAGGTACAAAAAGATTTGGTCTCGATGGTGGAGAAAGTCTTATTCCAGCTCTAGAACAAATAATTAAGATAGGTGGTCAAAATAAAATAAAGGAAGTCAAGATAGGTATGTCTCACAGAGGAAGACTTAATGTTTTGGCGAATGTTTTACAAAAATCATATAAAAGAATATTTAACGAGTTTGCAGGTGAATTTAGTTCTGATTCTGAGGATAGTGCGGGTGATGTTAAGTATCATCTTGGTGCATCATCTGATCGAGAGTTTGATGGAAATTCTGTTCACGTAAGTTTAACAGATAATCCTTCTCATTTAGAAGCTGTTAATCCAGTCGTTTTAGGACAGACAAGAGCAAAACAATTTTTTCATAAAGATAGGGAAAGAAATAAAGTTATACCTATCCTAATTCATGGAGATGCAGCATTTGCTGGACAAGGAGTTGTAGCCGAATGTTTTGCTATGTCTGGATTACCGGGACATAACACTGGGGGAACAATCCACATAATTGTAAATAACCAGATTGGTTTCACTACAAGTCCAAGATTTGCAAGATCTTCACCATATCCATCTGATGTAGCAAAAATGGTAGAAGCACCAATATTGCATGTGAATGGAGATGATCCAGAAGCAGTAGTGTATGCAACTAGAATAGCAACAGAGTTTAGATTAAAATTTAATCGAGATGTAGTGGTAGATTTGATTTGTTATAGAAGATTTGGCCACAATGAGGGAGACGAGCCGTCTTTCACTCAGCCTTTAATGTATAAAAAAATAAGATCACATCCAAGTGTATATAAAATTTATGGTAATAAACTTGTAAATGAAAACTCTATAATGCAAGAACTATTAAATAAAAACGTTAAGTCTTTTAAAGAACTACTTGACGAGCAGTATAAAAGCGCAAAAGATTATAAACCTAAAATAGAATGGTTTGAAGGCACATGGTCAAGGTACAAGCCAGAGAGAGGCAAAGATAAGAGGGGTGTAACAGGTTTTAATGAGAGTAAGTTAAAGATAATTTCAAACAAAATAAATACTATTCCTGAAGATAAAAATATTCACAAAACTATCTCTAAGATATTTAATGCAAGGAAAAAAAGTGTTGAAAAGGGTAAAGAAATTGACTGGTCCTCTGGAGAGGCTCTTGCATTTGGATCATTACTAGAGGAAGGATATCCAGTTAGGCTTGTAGGACAGGACTCTGGCAGAGGAACTTTCAGTCAAAGACATTCAGTCCTTCGAAATCAAATAGATAATTCCAGATATATACCTCTAAATAATATTTCAGATAATCAAAAACAATTCGAAGTGGTTGATAGTTTTTTATCCGAGCTAGCAGTTTTGGGATTTGAATATGGTTACAGTCTTGTCGAGCCAAATACACTTACTATTTGGGAAGCTCAATTTGGTGACTTTGCGAATGGTGCTCAAGTAGTGATCGACCAATTTATTGCATCTGGGGAAAGAAAGTGGAATAGAGCTTCAGGAATAGTAATGTTGTTGCCCCATGGATATGAAGGACAAGGCCCTGAACACTCTTCAGCAAGATTAGAAAGATTTTTACAATTATGTTCTAATGATAATATACAAGTAATGAATTGTACAACACCTGCAAACTATTTTCATGCTTTAAGAAGACAAATGCATAGAAGTTTTAGAAAGCCATTAGTTATAATGTCACCTAAATCTTTATTAAGAAATAAGTACTGTGTATCGAACTTAGAAGATTTTAATAAAGATAATACCTTTCATAGGGTATTGTGGGATCATGCAATTGATCCAAAGTCTCAAGGATTTATCAAGCTTAAAAAAAGCAAAAAAATTAGAAAAGTAATTCTGTGTTCTGGAAAGATTTATTTTGATTTATTGGATGCTAGAGAAAAGACCAAAAGAGATGATGTGGTGATGTTTAGAATTGAGCAATTATACCCTTTTCCTGCTAAGGCTTTAGTTAGTGAGTTAAAACCTTATGCAAAAAATGCTCAATTTTTCTGGTGTCAAGAAGAACCAAAAAATATGGGCGCTTGGTTTTCAGTAAGAGATTATATCCAATGGACATTGGATACTATAAAGGCTAAAAACAATAAAATTTCTTATATAGGAAGAAGCCCAGACGCAACTCCTGCAACAGGTTATGCTAAAAGGCACAATTCTCAACAAGAAGAAATTATTAAAAAGGTTTTTGAATAATTTAAATGAGTGAAAAAATTTTAGTTCCAGCTTTAGGCGAAAGTATTTCAGAGGCTACAGTTTCTAAATGGCTTAAAAAAAAAGGTGAAGTAGTTAATGTAGATGAACCAATAGTGGAATTAGAAACAGATAAAGTTAATTTAGAAGTCCCTTCTCCAGTATCAGGTGTTTTATCTGAAATAAGTTCTTCAGACGGTGAATCGGTTCAAGTAGGAGCTTTACTTGGAATAGTAATAGAAAAAGAAAAAAATGCTCTTGAAGATATTGAGATAAAAGAAGATATAAAGATTGATAAAAATAAAGATAATGTAGTAAATCTTGAGTTAAAAAAAGAACCTAAAATTTTTGAGGAAAAATTAGAGGATATAACTGAAAATTTGAAAGATGAGCCTCTTACTTTAAATGAGGAAGAACCATTAATTTTAAAAAATGAAATTAAAAATAATGATATAGAGGAAGATAAAATTTTATCCCCGGCTGTTAGAAAAATTGTTTCAGAAAATAAAATTGATATTAAATCAATTGAGGGATCTGGAAAAGGTGGGCGAATTTTAAAAGGTGATTTAATAAATTTAATGGGCGTTAAACCACCTCCATCAGAAAGAAAAATTAAGCTTGGTCAAGAAGAGAGGATTAAAATGACCAGACTGAGACAAACAATAGCTAAAAGATTAAAACAAGCACAAGAAAATGCTGCCTTACTAACTACATTTAATGAAGTTGATATGACTAGTGTAATAGAAATGAGAAAGCAAAATCAAGATGATTTTCAGAGCCGATATGGAGTAAAACTTGGTTTTATGTCTTTCTTTGTCAAAGCATGTATAGTTGCTCTAAAGAATTTCCCCGCAGTTAATGCAGAAATAGAAGGTCAAGAAATTATCTATAAAAATTATTATAATATAAGTTTTGCAGTCGGTACAGATAAGGGATTAGTGGTTCCAGTTTTAAAAAATGCTGATGAATTATCTTTTGCAGATATTGAAAAAAATATTAAGGAAATTTCTAATAAAGCAAAAGACGGTAAACTTACGATTGATGATCTTCAAGGAGGAACATTTACTATAAGTAATGGCGGCATATATGGTTCAATGTTGTCAACTCCGATATTAAATTTACCTCAATCTGGGGTTTTAGGAATGCATAATATTGTAGATAGACCAATGGTGGTGGAAGGTGAAATTAAGGTAAGACCAATTATGTATTTAGCATTATCCTATGATCATAGAATTATTGATGGCAAAGAGTCGGTTTCATTTTTAAAAATGGTAAAAGAAAATTTGGAAGATCCTAGAAGGTTATTTTTAGACATTTAAATGGAAGATAAATTTCAAGCAGTAGTTATAGGCGGAGGTCCAGGAGGTTATGTATGTGCAATTAGACTCTCACAATTAGGTCTAAAAACTGCATGTATAGAGTCTAGGGGTTCGCTAGGTGGGACTTGTTTGAACATAGGCTGTATTCCATCAAAAAGCCTTTTAAATTTATCTGAAGAGTTCCATAAAGCTAAAAATTTATCAAAAAAAGGAATTGAAATAGGAGAGATAAAATTAAATTTATCAAAAATGATGGAAAACAAAGATAAGGCAGTCACAGCTTTAACTAAAGGAGTAGAATTTTTATTGAAGAAAAATAAAGTAACTTATTTTAAGGGAACTGGAAGTTTTAAATCAAAAAATGAAATTTTGATTAAAGAAAAAGAAAATAATAAAGAGACATTGATAAAAGCTGATAAAATTGTAATTGCGACAGGATCAGTACCAGTTTCTTTACCAGGAATTGAATTTGATGAAAAAATTATCGTTTCCTCAACTGGTGCATTGAAATTTGAGCAAGTCCCAAAAAAAATGGTTGTGGTCGGAGGAGGATATATTGGTTTAGAAATGGGATCAGTTTGGTCAAGGTTAGGTACTGAAGTACATGTAATTGAGTTTTTAGATCATATCACACCAGGTATGGACAAAGAGATTTCAAAAGAATTCATGAAAATTTTAAAAAAACAAGGAATAAATTTTCATATGCAACATAAAGTTGAACAAATAAAAAAAAATAAAACCGGAGCAGTTGTTTCTACAAAAGATAAAGAGGGAAACAAAAAAGATTTTAATTCTGATATAGTTTTAGTTTCAGTAGGAAGAAAGCCAAATATAAGTGGTTTGAGTCTAGAAAAAGTTGATATTGAATTAGATAAAAAAAAGAGAATTAAAACCGATAAAAATTTTAAAACTAATCAAGATAATATTTTTGCTATTGGAGACGTTATAGCAGGGCCTATGTTAGCACATAAAGCTGAGGACGAAGGTATTGCTGTAGCAGAAAATATTGCAGGTCAGTCGGGCCATGTAAATTATGATACTATCCCAGGAGTTATCTATACTACTCCTGAAGTTGCTTCTATTGGAAAAACAGAAGAGCAATTAAAAGAATTGAATATTGAATATAAAGTTGGCAAATTTTCATTTATGGCAAACTCCAGAGCAAAAGCCATAGATGACTCAGAGGGTTTTGTAAAAATTTTAGCGGACGAAAGAACTGATAAAGTTTTAGGAGCTCACTTAATTGGTCCACATGCTGGAGAATTAATTGCTGAAATAGGGGTTGCAATGGAATTTGGCGCTAGTTCAGAAGATATTGCCAGAACGTGTCATGCGCACCCCACTTTCTCCGAAGCAGTCAAAGAAGCAGCTTTATCTGTAGATAAAAGAGCAATACACTCTTAAAATAGTTTCATATTATAAAAATATGAAATTTCCGATTCTTTTACCAAACATTTTCAACCATCCTTTTACATATGAAAGTGATTTAAATCTAAAAGTAGGGGATTATGTAGTGGTACCCTTTGGAAAATCCAAAATCACAGGGGTTGTTTGGGATGAATTTGAAAAAAAAAATAATAAAAATTTTAAACTTAAGACTGTTTTAAAAAAATTAAATGTAACTCCATTAAAAAAAACAACTATAAAATTTCTTAGTTGGTTTGCTGAATACAATATAATTCCAAAAGGAATGGCTCTGAAATTGATGTTACTAAGCAACAATGCCGTAGAAAAGTTTGAAAAAGAAGTTTTTAAATCTTTTAATACCAATACAAAGACAAGTATAATTAAACTTTCTGAGGAACAAAAAGGATCTTTAGAAAAAATGAATATTTCCAACAACAAATTTAGAGTTCATGTTCTTCAAGGCACAACAGGATCAGGAAAAACCATTGTTTATTTTTCAGCTTTAAAAGAAATTATAAATAGAGGTTTTCAGGGCTTAATATTGTTACCAGAAATAGGTTTAACAAGTCAATTTGAAAAAAAGTTTTTAGAATTCTTTGGAACTATTCCAGCGGTTTGGCACTCTGGTATTTCAAAAAAAAAGAAAGAAGTTATTTGGAGTGGTGTTGCAAATGGAGAAATTAAAGTTGTGATAGGAGCAAGATCATCATTATTTTTACCATTTAAGAAATTAGGTTTAATTGTTGTTGATGAAGAACATGATCAATCTTATAAACAAGATGAAGGTGTTATTTATAACGCAAGGGATATGGCAATCTCAAGGGCATCATTCGAGAATATTCCAATCAATTTAATAACTGCTGTTCCATCAATTGAAACTTTCGAAAACATAAAAAAAGGGAAATATAGCATTTCTAGATTAGAACAACGTTATCAAAATGCATCCTTACCAAATTATGAAATAATTAATCTCAATGAAACTAAATTAGAAAAACAGTCATGGCTTTCAAAAAAAATAATAGAAAAAGTAAATTTTCACCTAGATAAAGATGATCAGGTATTATTTTTTTTAAATCGACGAGGATTTTCTCCTCATGTACTTTGTAACAAATGTTTTGAAAGTTATTCATGTCCTAACTGTTCTATTAATTTAGTTTATCATAAAATTAAGAATAATTTGTTATGTCATTATTGCGGTTTCAGAACATCTTTGAAAAGAACTTGTATAAAAGAGGGAGAATGTGAAATTATTTTTAGTGGTCCAGGAGTTGAAAGAATATCTGAAGAAGTAAAAAAAAAATTCCCATCTAACAAAATTGAAATTTTTTCAAGTGATACCATGAACAAAAAAGACTCTGTTGTTAAGTTAGAAAAAATAATTAACAATCAGATTAAAATTTTAGTTGGTACGCAGTTAATTTCCAAAGGTTTTCACTTTCCAAATTTAAACTGTATTGTTGTGCTTGATATTGATCTTTCTTCAAATGGACATGATTTAAGAGGTGCAGAAAAAAACTTACAATTATATCATCAGCTTTCTGGAAGAGCAGGAAGAACAGGAAAACCAGCAACAGTATATTTTCAGACTTTTAATAATAATCATAAAATGATTTTAGATTTAACTAATAGTAACCCTAATATTTTTTTAGATAGAGAGCTAGATATAAGAAAAAGAAATAAACTGCCGCCATTTCAAAGGTTTATTTCATTGATCTTAACTGGAGAGAATGAAGCAAAATTAGAAAAAGATGCATTTAAATTTAAAGCTTTTATAGAAAATAAAATAACTGGAAAAATTTTAGGACCAGTAAATGCTCCAATATTTAGATTAAAAAAAAGATATAGAATTAGGCTGTTAATTAGAGGAGCAAAAACATTAAAATTACAAAATTCATTAGCTGCAGCAATTCTTAATTATAAATTTCAACCAGGAATAAAACTTTCAGTTGATGTTGATCCAATAAACTTCAATTAACCCTCTAAAAAGCAGTTTTTTAATGAATGTGCTACTTGAAGACATAATGGTCATATGTTAATTAAAGCGTGAATTTAAATTAATCTTCGACAACATATAGGAATTAAGTTGAGCAAAAATACAGAATTTTCAATTACATCAGCTGAAAGGTATTCTCTTGCACTTTTTGAACTTTCAGAAGAAAATAATCTGATAAGCCAGATAGAGGATCAATCTTTATCTATGCTTAATTTAATAAATCAAAGTAATCAATTTTGTAATTTAATTAAAGATCCGACTACTAGTCAAAATGATCTTTCTAAAGTGATAAATAAAATAGCAGAAAATAATAAATTCGAGACATTATTTCAAAATTTTTTAAACTTCTTAATTCAAAAAAGACGATTCTTTTTTGTTGAGCGTATTCTTAAAAGTTATATTGAGATTTGCTCAAGAAAAAGAGGAGAACTTAAAGCTGAATTAAAATCAGCAAAAAAATTATCAAGCGATGAAATATATAAAATCACAGACGAATTAACTAAAAATTTTAGCTCAAAAATAAAATTAAATTATAAACATGATGAAAGTTTAATAGGGGGCTTGGTAATGAAAGTCGGAAGTACTATGGTCGATACCTCAATTAAAAATAAATTACAACAAATTGAAAATAAAATGTTAGAGGCATAAATGGAAATAAATCCTTCAGAAGTTACAAAGATATTAAAAGAACAAATTAAAAATTTTGGTGATAAAGCTGAAGTCACAGAAGTTGGACAGGTTTTGTCAGTTGGAGATGGTATTGCCAGAATTTATGGTTTAGACAATGTTCAGGCTGGAGAAATGGTAGAATTCGCCGATGGATCAAAAGGAATGGCTCTTAATTTAGAAAGTGAAAACGTAGGTGTTGTAATTTTTGGTGATGATAGGAATATAAAAGAGGGCGATGTAGTAAAAAGAACTGGTAACATTGTTGATACCCCTGTTGGAAAAGAATTATTGGGAAGAGTAGTAGATGGTTTAGGCAATCCTATTGATGGAAAAGGGTCATTTGAAAAAAGTGTTAAAAAAACTAGAGTTGAAGTAAAAGCCCCAGGAATTATTCCCCGACAATCAGTTAGTGAACCAATGCAAACTGGACTTAAATCAATTGATAGTTTAGTTCCAATCGGAAGAGGCCAAAGAGAATTGATTATTGGAGATAGACAGACTGGAAAAACTGCTGTTGCTGTAGACGCAATTATTAACCAAAAGAAAATAAATGATTCAGGTGATGAAAAACAAAAACTATATTGTATATATGTTGCAGTTGGACAAAAAAGATCAACTGTAAGACAAATTCAAAAAACATTAGAGGAAGCAGGTGCGATGGATTATACAACTATTGTTGCTGCTACAGCATCTGACTCTGCACCTTTACAGTTTTTAGCACCATACACAGGATGTGCTATGGGAGAGTATTTTAGAGACAATGGCATGCATGCTTTAATTATCTATGATGATTTATCTAAGCAAGCAGTGGCATATAGACAAATGTCTCTTTTATTAAGAAGACCTCCAGGACGTGAGGCTTATCCAGGAGATGTATTCTACCTTCATAGTAGATTGCTAGAGAGAGCGGCAAAATTAAGTGATGAACACGGAGGTGGATCACTAACAGCACTTCCAATTATTGAAACACAAGGTGGAGATGTGTCTGCATTTATTCCTACTAATGTAATTTCAATAACAGATGGTCAAATATTTTTAGAAACAGAATTATTTAACCAAGGTATCAGACCTGCGATTAATGTTGGTTTATCAGTGTCTAGAGTAGGATCATCAGCCCAAACAAAAGCTATGAAAAAAGTTTCGGGATCGATGAAGTTAGAATTAGCTCAGTACAGAGAAATGGCAGCGTTTGCACAATTTGGATCTGATTTAGATGCATCTACTCAGCAACTGTTAAACAGAGGTTCTAAATTGACTGAACTTTTAAAACAAAAACAATACTCTCCAATGACTGTCGCAGAACAAGTAATATCTGTTTTCTGTGGTGTTAAAGGTTACCTTGATGATATTGAATTAAAAGATGTTGCTGAATTTGAGAGTAAAATTATTGAGAAATGTAAATCAGATAACCCTGAAATAATTGAAGCAATTCAAAGTTCAGGAAAACTCGATGACGATAAAGAAAAACTTCTAATAGAAGTGATCACTAAGTTAAAAGAAACTTTAAAATCTTAAAACTATATGGCAAGTTTAGACGATCTTAAAAAAAGAATAGCTAGTGTAAAGTCTACGCAAAAAATTACGAAAGCTATGAAAATGGTTGCAGCAGCAAAGCTCAGAAGAGCCCAAGAGAATGCTGAGAAAGGAAGACCTTATTCAGAAAAAATGAATAATGTAATTTTAAATCTTTCTAATGGTATATCTGATAAAGAAAATGCTCCAAAATTACTATCTGGCACCGGTAATGATAATGTTCACTTATGTGTGGTAATGACATCAGACAGAGGTCTTTGTGGTGGTTTTAATTCTAATATAATTAAAAAAGCTAAAAGTTATTTTTCGAAAATTTTAAATGAGGGTAAAGAACTTAAGATTATTACTGTAGGATCAAAAGGAAATGATCAATTAAAAAGAGTTTATGGAGATAAAATTATTGAGAATATTTCTTTTAAAGAGTCAAAAAATGTAAATTATTTTGATGCAGACAAAGTAGGAAAAATGGTAATTAAAAAATTTGCGGCAGGTGAGTTTGATATCTGTATAATTTTTTATAATCAATTTAAAAATGTAATTACCCAAATACCTCAAGTACAACAAATCATACCTTTAAACAATGAACAAGATGAAAATATCTCAGATGAAAGTTATGAATTTGAACCAGATGAAGATGAAATTTTAAACAATTTATTGCCCAAAAATATTTCAACCCAAATATTTAAAGCAATGTTAGAGAATTCAGCTAGCGAACAAGGATCTAGAATGAGTGCAATGGATAATGCAACCCGAAACGCAGGTGAAATGGTTGATAAACTTACTATTGAGTATAATAGAAGTCGTCAGGCAGCAATTACTAAAGAACTAATAGAAATCATATCAGGAGCGGAAAGTTTATAATTATGAGCAAAGGAATAATCACACAAGTTATTGGAGCGGTAGTAGACGTTAAATTTGATAAAGATCTTCCAGAAATTTTGACAGCGTTAGAATGTAAAAATGGAGACAACAGGCTAGTTCTAGAAGTTGCTCAACATTTGGGTGAAACAACAGTGCGAACAATCGCAATGGATGCCACTGAAGGATTAAAAAGAGGTGACGTAGTGACTAATACTAATGCTCCAATTCAAGTTCCTGTTGGACCTGAAACTCTTGGAAGAATTATTAATGTGATTGGAGAACCAATAGATGAGAGAGGGGAAGTTAAAACTAAAGAAAGTTGGCCAATTCATAGAGCTGCCCCAGAATTTAATGATCAATCAACTGAAACTGAAATACTTGTGACTGGTATTAAAGTAATTGATCTACTTGCCCCTTATGCAAAAGGAGGAAAAATTGGATTATTTGGCGGTGCCGGTGTGGGCAAAACAGTTTTAATTATGGAATTAATTAATAACGTTGCAAAAGCTCACGGTGGATTTTCAGTTTTTGCAGGTGTGGGAGAAAGAACTAGAGAAGGAAATGATCTTTACCATGAAATGATGGAGTCTGGGGTTATCAAACAAGATGGACCTGGATCAAAAGCTGCTTTAGTTTATGGACAAATGAACGAACCCCCAGGAGCTAGAGCTAGAGTTGCGCTTACTGGCTTGACAGTAGCTGAATATTTTAGAGATCAAGAAGGCCAAGACGTACTTTTCTTTGTTGATAATATTTTTAGATTCACCCAGGCTGGTTCAGAGGTTTCTGCTCTTTTAGGAAGAATTCCATCAGCAGTTGGTTATCAACCAACACTAGCAACTGATATGGGTAATCTTCAAGAAAGAATTACAACAACTAACAAAGGATCAATTACTTCAGTTCAGGCGATTTATGTGCCAGCTGATGATTTAACTGATCCAGCTCCAGCAACATCTTTTGCTCACTTAGATGCAACAACAGTTCTTTCAAGACAAATAGCTGAGATTGGAATTTATCCTGCTGTTGATCCACTAGACTCAACTTCAAGAATTCTAGATCCTAGAATTGTTGGAGATGAACATTACAGAGTGGCTAGAGACGTGCAAAGAATATTACAATCTTATAAATCATTACAAGATATCATAGCCATTTTAGGTATGGATGAGTTATCTGAGGAAGATAAACTTACTGTAGCTAGAGCAAGAAAAATTCAAAGATTTCTATCTCAACCATTCTTTGTAGCTGAAGTTTTCACGGGATCACCAGGAAAACTTGTTGATTTAGAGTCAACTATTAAGGGATTTGATGCAATCTGCAAAGGTGAGTATGATCATCTTCCAGAGGCAGCATTTTACATGGTTGGTACTATTGAGGAAGCAATAGAAAAAGCTCAAAAAATGGAAAAAGAAGCAGCAGCCTAATGAGTGAAGAATTTAAAGTTGAAATAGTTAATCCTGAAAAATCTTTCCTTTCAAAAGAAGATGTAACAGAAGTTGTGGTTCCAGCTTTTGAAGGTGAAATGGGAATACTTAAAGATCACATTTCGATTATTTCTTTTTTAAAGCCAGGAATAATTATAATTCACTCAAAATCTAAGCAAGAGAAGTTCTATGTTGAGGACGGAATAGTTGAATTTAAAAATAATAATTTATCTATTTTAACTAGCTCTATTTTTAATTTAAACGAAATAGAAAAAAATAAAATACAAGATTTAATAAAATTAGCAGAGGAAGAGTCTAATAAACCAGAGATAAATGATCAATCAAAATACATAGTAGATCAAAAAATTGAAGTTTTAAAATCTCTTAATTAATTATTTTTTTTATTTGCTCTTTTAATTGTTTGTAAACATTGAATTTAAAATCAACCACTACATCAGTAATTAATTCTAATTCTATCCATTTCCAATCTAAAAATTCAGGTTTTTTTGTTTTCACATTTACTTCTTTATCATCTCCTAAATATCTCATTAAAAACCATTTTTGTTTTTGCCCTTTATATTTTCCTTTCCATATAATACCAAGTAAATGATCTGGTAATATATATATAGTATTACCATCTAGCTCTTTTAGAAGTTCTACATTTTTTATACTTGTTTCTTCCTCTAATTCCCTATAAGCCGCAGATATTAGATCTTCTCCTTCATCGACACCTCCTTGGGGCATTTGCCAAAAATTTTTAGGATTATCAATTCTTTTACCAACAAAAACTTTATTCTCATGGTTTAACAAGACTATGCCCACACCATTTCTAAGAGGCAGGTCTTTAAATCTTTCTTTCATTTTAGCCGTTAAATAATTTAATAGCGTAATTTAATTGATTGTCAGTTTCAGTTTTAATTTTAAAATCATCTGTACTCTCATTAACTTCGATATCGGGCAAAACACCCACTTCCGAAATTGATTTACCTGATGGAAGATAATATTTAGCTACAGTTAATCTTATAGCTCCTTTATTTTTAAGAGGTATTATAGATTGAACAGAGCCCTTACCATAACTATTTTCACCTAGTAATATTGCTCTTTTGTGGTCCTTTAAAGCACCTGCAACAATTTCTGATGCTGAAGCTGAACCGTAATTTATAAGAACAATCAGGGCCTTACCATTTATTAAATCACCTTTCTTTGCGAACCATTTTCTATTTTCCGAGGCTTTTCGGCTTTTTGTAGAAACAATTTCTCCATTATCTAAAAAATAATCTGAAATTTTAATTGCTTGTGTAAGTAAACCCCCTGGGTTGTTTCTTAAATCTAAAATGTAACCTTTTAAGTTTGTATTTTTTTCTAATTTTTGAATTTCTTTTTTAATTTGATCTCCACTATTTTCATTAAATGAGGTAAGCCTCAAATAACCAATGTTTTTTTTTAAAAGATCAGCTTTAACAGATTTCACCTGAATTATTTCTCTAATTATATTTAATGTAAGTGCTTTTTTTAATCCTCTTCTTCTAATTGTAATTTCAATACCAGACCCAACCGGTCCCCGCATGAGTTCTACTGCTTCACTAAGTGATTTACCTTGAACTTGGATATTATTAATTTTAACAATATAGTCACCTGCTTTTACACCTGCTTTAGATGCTGGTGTATCATCTATAGGAGATATCACTTTTACAACACCAGACTCCATTGTGACTTCAATACCAAGTCCTCCAAATTTTCCACTTGTTTCAGTTTGCATTTCATTAAATATTTCTGGAGACATATAGGCAGAATATGGATCTAAAGATTGAAGAAGACCATTAATTGCTGAGTCCATACTCTCAGATTGATTTATTTCATCTACATATTCTTTATTAATTTTTTCTAGAACTTCTCCAAATAAATCAATTTTCTGATATATGTCGATTTCAGAAGAATTAATGTTTTGTGTTAAAGTACTCCAAAATAAAACTAAGAATAAATAAAAATTTTTTTTTTTCATATAATTAATTTTTCCCTAGGTATTAACTCTGACCACATTTTCTCAAGTTCATAAAATTTTCTTTTTTCAGGATGAAAAATATGAATAATTAAATCGATACCATCAACTAATTTCCACTCATTACTATCTTTACCTTCTATTTTTGATTCTTTGACACCATTATTTTTTAACTTTTCTAAAACTTGCTCTGATAAAGATTGTATATGTCTAGACGATGTCCCACTGGCAATTATCATAAAATCAGCCATAGAACTTTTGTCTTTAAGATCAATACTTACTATATCTTGTGCTTTGTTTATATCTAATGTGTTGATTACTATTTGTTTTAGATCAGAAATTTTATCCATTAATTAATTAAGACTATCAAATTTTTCTCAATTGAGAAGAAGAAATATTGACCTTATTAAATTCTATAAATTTCAAATTTTTCTTATTTAGCCTTCTGTATGTAGTTGAATTTAGTGATTTTTTTTTATATCCGTGACGATCAAAGACAATAATATTACATTTTTGTGAAATAGTTTTCCACTTATGCCATTTATGAAAATTAATTAAATTGTCTGCCCCCATCAAAAAATAAATCTCACTTTTTTTCTTTTTACAAAAGAAGTTAATCAAATTAATTGTTCTATTTGATTTGATAATATCCTCATAAAAACCAACTTTTATATATCTTTTATTTCCAATAATTTTTTTACAATTTTTTAATCTTGTGGTTAAATTTGTATTACTTTTTCTTTTAAAAGGATTTTTTTTTGTTATTGCCCAAATTACTTCTTTTAACATAAATCTTTTTACTGCTTCTTTAGATATTGTTAGATGACCTTTGTGAGCAGGATCAAAAGTTCCACCAAGAATACCAATTTTATTTTTTTTTAAGTTCAAATTATTTCCTTATTTTTCCTTTACTAGTTATTTGATATTTGTAGGAAACTAGTTGATTTAAGCCAACCGGTCCACGTGGTGGAAGGATATTTGTCGAAATCCCAACTTCTCCACCAAAACCAAATTCACCCCCGTCTGCAAATTGAGTAGATGTATTATGCATTGCAATGGAACTTTTTGTTTCATTTAAAAATTTCTTTGCAGATTTTTTATTATCTGTGATGATAGAATCGGTATGCATAGTTCCATATTTATTAATATGCGCTATTGCTTCATCTAAATTATTTACTGATTTTACCGAAACAACTGAGGACAAATATTCTTTAGACCAATCTTTATTAGAGGCTTTTTTTACATTACCTTTATATAATTTTATTATTTCACTGTCCCCAATAATTTTACATCCACTCTCCTCTAAACTTTTTAAAATTGAATTACCAATTTTTTTTATAATTTTTTTATGTAATAATATTGTTTCTGTTGCACCGCAAATGGCAGTATTTCTTAACTTTGCATTAAAAACAACGTTTTGAGCTATTTTAGGATTTGCGTCTTTATCTACATAAGAATGACAAATACCTTCCAAATGACCAATAGTGGGAACTGACGACAAATCTTGAACTTTTTTAACTAAACTTTTTCCTCCTCTTGGAATAATTACATCAATGAATCTGCTCATTTTTGTTAAAAGAAAATCGACTACAGTCCTTTTTTTGATATCAATAAATTGAATAAAATTCTCGTCAACTTTATTCTTTTTTAAAGACTTTCTAAAGAGTTTTGAAAGCATAAGATTTGAATAAAATGCCTCTGAACCACCTTTTAAAATTACAGGATTACCTGATTTAAAACACAATGAAGCGACATCGGATGTAACATTTGGCCTACTCTCATAAATTATTCCAATAACTCCTATTGGAATTGATACTTTAGAGATACTTAAACCATTCGGTCTCTTCCATTTTTCTAAAACAATATTTGTTGGATCTTTTAATTTTATTATTTTTTTGATTGAATTAATGATATATGATATTTTTTTATCATTTAATATTAGTCTTTTTAATAGACTATCTTTAACTTTTTTTTTTAACGCATTCTTAATATCTTTTTTATTTTCACTTAAAATTAAATTCTTATTTTTTTCAATTAACCGGTAATAATCCTTTAAAATCTTATCTTTTTTCTTTGAATTTATTTGATTAGAAAAAGCTTTTTTCGATTTTTTACCAATATTAATCAATAAATTTTTCATTAAATTTCTACCATATCATCTTTGTGAACAACTTCAGATTTTGAAACATAGCCAAGAATTTTTTGTATTTCATTTGAGTGATAACCTTTGATTTTTTCAATTTCTTCAGATGAAAAAGAACTTAATCCTCGAGCAAAATCTTTTTTTTTAGCATCTACAATTTTAATATGATCCCCCTTATTAAATTTTCCTGAAACTTTTTTTATACCAGCTGCTAGTAAACTTTTTCCATTAATAAGAGCTTTTTTTGCGCCTTCATCAATTATTAATTCCCCTTTTGGTGAAATAGAACTAATAATCCATTTTTTTCTAGCATGTAATTTTGATATTTTAGAAATGAACCATGTACAATTATTTTCTTTTTCAATTCGACTTATTGGATTTAAATAAAGACCATTTGCTATAATCATATTACAACCTGCTAAATTACAAATTTTAGCTGCTTCAATTTTTGTGTTCATACCACCACTGCCCAATTCTGTCATACCTTTGATATTAATATTACCTATATCTTTTCTTAAATTTTCAACTTTTTTAATCAATTTAGCATCTTTAAATATTTTTGGATTTTTTGTAAAAAGCCCATCAACATCAGATAGTAAAATTAAAGTATCAGCATTAGTTATTTGTGCCACTCTAGATGCTAATCTGTCGTTATCTCCATATTTTATTTCTGAAGTAGCGATAGTATCGTTTTCATTTACTATTGGTATATAGTCAAGTTGAAATAAATTTGCAAAAGTTCTTTTTGCATTTATAGATCTTCTCCTTTCTTCGGTGTCATCTAAAGTTAATAAAATTTGTGAAATATTTAATTTATATTTAGAGAATATTTTTGTGAACAAATTCATCAGTTCTATTTGACCTATAGAAGCTATTGCTTGACTCTTGTCAAGTTTAAGTCGTGACTTATCAAAATTCATTTTTTTGCAACCTAAAGCTATTGCACCAGAACTAACTATAATTATTTTTTTATTTTTTGATTTTAATTTTTTAATATCTTTCGCAAAGCTAGAAAACCATTTATTTCTAATCTTTTTATTTGAATCAAATAATAAAGCTGAACCAATTTTAATAACAATTATTTTTGAATTTTTAAGATGCATAAGATATTAGTTTAGCTTTTATTTGAGAAACAGATCTTTTCTCTAAAGTCGATAATGTAATAACCTCAGATTTTATATTTTTTGAGAATTCTTTAATTATCTTTTTCACTTCATTATTATCAATTAAATCAACCTTATTCAAAACCACTAGCTCTCTTTTTTTTGAAAGTTTAGCACTATATTTTTTTAACTCATTTTTTATCTGTTTATAACTTTTTTTTAAATCATCATTGGTTACATCAATCATATGTAAAAGAGATTTACATCTTTCTATATGTTTCAAAAATTGTATTCCAAGTCCCGTTCCTTTGTGTGCTCCTTCTACTAAACCTGGAATATCGGCTATAGTAATTTCTTTATCATCATAACTTGCTACACCTAGGTTTGGATTTAAAGTTGTAAACTGATAATTAGCAATTTTGGGATTAGCGTTAGTTATTGCAGCTAATAAACTAGATTTTCCAGCATTTGGTAAACCAACAATACCAATGTCCGCAATTGTTTTCAATTGAAGCCATATTATAAATTCTTCACCAAGGGTTCCTTTTGTATATTTTCTTGGAGCTCTATTTGTTGAACTTTTAAATCTTGAATTTCCTAGACCACCTCTGCCACCAGTTGCGACAATAAATTTTTCACCAATTTTTGTGAAATCATAAATTAAAGTTTTGTTATCCTCTTCAAAAACTTGCGTGCCTAACGGGACTTTTAATATTAAATTTTCTCCACCTTTTCCTGTACGATTTTGTCCTGACCCATTTTCTCCTCTTTTTGCTTTATGATGCTGCTGGTATCTATAATCTATTAAAGTATTAAGGTTCTGTTCAGATTTTAGTATCACTGAACCACCACTGCCTCCATCACCTCCATCTGGTCCACCGTATTCAATAAACTTTTCTCTTCTAAAACTTGGAGAACCATCTCCACCGTTACCGGCTTTGACATAAATTTTTACTTGATCTAAGAATTTCATAATACAACGCTAATTTAAAGTTGTACTATTAATTGGGTTTTACTGAAACAAAAGTTCTATCTGATTTAGTTTTTTTAAAAACTACTTTACCTTTTATTACTGAAAAAATGGAGTGATCTTTGCCCATTCCTACATTTTCTCCAGGGTATATTTTGGTTCCTCTTTGTCTTACAATTATATTTCCAGGTATAACTGTTTCGCCACCATATTTTTTTACACCTAGTCTTCGGCCAGCACTATCTCGTCCGTTTCTAGAAGATCCACCTGCTTTTTTTGTTGCCATAACTTATTCCTAATTACTTACTTGTTTCCTTTTTTGTCTCTTCTTTTTTTGAAGGCTTAGAAATTTTTTCTGCTTCAGACAATACTTTTCCATCTTTTGAAAAAATCTTATTAATTCTTATCATAGAATACTCTTGTCTATGTCCATTTTTTCTTCTTGAGTTTTGTCTTCTTCTTTTTTTAAAAATTAAAACTGTTCTGTTTTTACTATTTTTAATCAAATTAGCCTCAACTTTTGCACCTTGAACAATTGGTGATCCAACTTCAATTATCTTATTATCTCCATAAGCTAAAATCTCATTAAATTCTATTTTAGTATCAGCTTTAGAATCTGGTAATTTTTCAATTTTAAGAATATCCCCAGATTTTACTTTGTACTGTTTACCACCTGTTTGTATTACTGCGTATGACATAAAATAATGTTAAAATTTGTAACCGCAATATAGTCTCAGCCATATTTTAGTCAAGCTCTATAACTTAAAAATTATCCTTTAAATCTCTTAATTTTGAAAAGCTTTCTAAATCTTTTGCTTTTAGAAATATATTACACTTAATTTCATCTTTTAAAATACATGGAATAGTAGGCAAACCTTTTTTTAATTTCTCTTCAACTTCAATAATTTTTTTTTTGAGATTTAAATTTTTTGAGTCATGATAAATACAAAATTTTGAATTTTGCAAAGTATACTCATGTCCACAGTAAATTTCTGTATCGTCTGAAAGATTTTTTATTCTATTTAAAGAATTAAACATTTCTTCATATGTTCCTTCAAAAATTCTACCACAACCTAAAGAGAATAGAGTATCACCTGTAAAAATTTTTTTTTCTTTATAAAAATGATAAGCAATATGTCCTGAGGTATGACCTGGGACATGAAAAATTTTTGCTTCAAAATTATCACCTTTCCAAACTTGATTATTTTTTACAAAATCATTAATTCCTGGAATGCGGTCTTTATCATTCTTGAATCCAACAATTTTAGAATTATATCTTTTTTTAAGTTCTAGATTTCCTCCAACATGATCATAATGGTGGTGAGTATTTAAGATGTATTTTAAATGGATTTTTTTGTTTTCAACAAAATTAATGATCGGCTCTGCTTCACTTGGGTCAATAACACACGCTGACTGTTTCTCTTTATCAACAATAATATAACTGTAATTATCTTTGAGACATTTAATTATTTCTACTTTCATATTATTTTTCTATTAAAAATATACCAAGTTCAGCAAATAAATTTTTAAGAGATAAGTTAGAGCTGTTTATATTAGAAACGTTTTTGTTTGTTAGTGCTAGAGATTTATAAATTTTGAAATTGATAGTTTTAGAAAATTTTACAAAATCTTTTATTGTACACATGTGAATGTTTGGTGTGTTATACCAATCATTTGGTAATGTTTTTGTGACAGGCATGGTTCCTTGAGTTAATAGATTGAGTCTAACTTTCCAATGACCAAAATTAGGAATAGTCACAATTGCTTTTTTTCCTACTCTTAAAAGTTCTTTAATAACTATCTCAGGATTTACAAAAGCCTGTAGGGTTTGTCCTAGCACAACATAATCAAAAGAATTTTCTGGAAATTGTTTTAAGTCAAATTCAGCATTACCCTCAAGTACAGTTAATCCTTTTGAGATACAAATTTGAACTTTCTTTTTAGAAATCTCAATGCCTCTTATATCTATATCTTTATTTTTTTTTAGAAACTCCATTAAAGTTCCGTCGTCACATCCAACATCTAAGATTCTGGTGTTTTCTTCCAATAAGTCTGCAATAATTTTAAATTCTAATTTCAAAATTTATTCCTTATAAGATTGATCTAAAAAATTTTTAAGAGCATTTAAAAAATCTGGAACATCCAATAAAAAAGAATCGTGACCTTTATCAGACTCTATTTCAACAAAACCAACATTTGCTCCAATAGCATTTAAGGCAATTACTATATCTTTATTTTCTTGTGTTGGATAAAGCCAATCAGACGTAAAAGATATTACAAAAAATTTTGCACTAGTTTTAATAAAAGCATTAGATAAATTACCTTTAAATTGTTTAGCTAAATCAAAATAATCCATTGCACGAGTGATGTATAGATAACTATTTGCGTCAAACCTATCTACAAAAACTGAGCCTTGATACCTTAAATAACTTTCTATTTGAAAATCAGCATCAAAGCCAAATTTAAGATCATCTCTTTCTTGAAGCTTTCTTCCAAACTTTTCTTGTAGACCTTTTTTAGACAGGTATGTTATATGTGCAGCCATTCTTGCTACGGCTAAACCTTTATCAGGAACAGTATCTTTTGAGGAGTATTCTCCTTTGGACCAATTATGATCTGCAGTGATCGCTTGTCTTCCAAGCTCATTAAAAGCAATATTTTGTGCTGAATGACTTGATGTACAAGCTATAGGTATTACAGTTTTTACTTTATCAGGAAAGTTACTTACAAATTGCAATACTTGCATTCCACCCATTGAACCCCCTATAACAGAAAAAAGTTTTTTAATTCCAAAATGATCTAGTAAATTAATCTGAGCATTTACCATATCATTTATTGTTATAACTGGAAAATCTGTGCCATATGTTTTATTTGTTTTAGGATTTTTATGACTTGGACCAAAAGAGCCCATACATCCTCCAATTACATTTGCACAAATGACAAAGTATTTATTTGTATCAATTGATTTATTTGGACCAACAGCATAAGTCCACCATCCGTCTTTTTTTGTAATAGGATTCTTACCTGTAACAAATTGATCCCCTGTCAGAGCATGAAAAACTAAAACTGCATTATCTTTGCTTTTATTAAGCTCACCATAGGTTTCGTATGCCAGAGGAAAGTTATTGATAGTTTGTCCACAATCCAGTTTAAGTGGTTTTTCAATAAGCAGTGTTTTTATATGTTCTTTTAAATTCATAATTGTGCTGATTGGTGAATTGTGAGAAAAAAAACTTTTTTAGCGGTTTTTTTAAAGCGCTCGCAATTCAGGTAAATCAGCGCATAAATTTTGTACTAGAAGTTATTTAGTATGTCAATTTTTTTAAATAATCCCACTAATACTATATAAAAAATTGTTATTTTATTTATAAAGAGCTTAAATTTAAAAAAAACATGACGAATCTATCATTTAAAAAAATTAATATAGATGCTTATGAACCAGGCAAATCTAGTATTAAAAAATTGAAAAAGGCTATTAAGCTATCTGCAAATGAATCTGCCTTAGGTGTAAGTCATAAAGCAAAAAAAGCAATTTCAAAAAAAAATACAATTTTTTTTAGATATCCAGACGGAAAATCGAAAAAGTTAAGAGATCAAATATCTAAAAAATTTAAATGCAATAAAGACAAAATTATTTGTGGAGCAGGGTCTGATGAGATAATTCAAATGTTATGTCAACTTTTTCTAAAATCAAAAGATGAGGTTATAGTCCCCCAATATAGTTTTTTGATGTACAGAATTTACTCAAAAATAGTAGGAGCAAAAGTTATTTTTTCTAAAGAATTAAAATTTAAAATATCAATTTCTGAAATTTTAAAAAAAGTAACTAAAAAAACTAAGATAGTTTTTCTAGCTAATCCAAACAATCCCACAGGTACTTACTTAGATAAATTTGAATTAATACAATTAAGGAAAAAGCTAAGAAGGAATATACTACTTGTTGTAGATGATGCTTACTTTGAATATATGAAAAATTCAGATTATAAGTCTGGACTAGATTTATTTAAAAATAAAAATAATGTTTTCATTTTAAGAACATTCTCAAAAATATATGGATTAGCGTCATTGAGAATAGGATGGGGTTATGGTTCTAGAAAAATTATTGATGCTTTAAATTTAATAAAACCACCATTTAATGTTAATGAGGTTGCTCAACTTGCTGCAATAGAGTCTCTTAAAGACAAAAAATTTGTATCCAAGTCAGTAAAACATAATTTATTTTATGCTTCAAAAATAAAAAAATTTTTGAATAAATACAATATTTACTCAAATGAAATTAGCGCAAATTTTTTATTGTTAAACTTTTCAAAATGTAAATTTAGAGCTAAAAACTTTTATGAAAAATTAAAAACAAAAGGAATCATTTTAAGATCGACAGAGTATGGTTATAAAATTAAAAACTGTTTGAGACTTACAATAGGTTCAAAAAATGATAATCTTAAATTTATGAGAAGCGTAGAAAGTATATTTAATAAATGAAAAATATATTAATTATTGGATGCGGACTGCTAGGCTCTTCTTTATTAAGAAAAATCAAAAAAAAAAAATTAGCAAAAAAAATTTTTATTTTCGAAAAGTCGAAAAAAAATTTATCTAAAATTAAAAAATTGAAGTTACCAGGAATAATCGTGAAAAAACCTGAAGATGCAATATCTCAGTCAAATATGATTATTTTTTGTACACCAATGAGTGAATATAAAAAGATTATTTTGAAATTAAATAAATATTTTACTTCAAATCATATAATCACAGATATTGGCTCATCAAAATCAAATTCTTTAAAAATAATTAAAAGAAATTTGAAAAAGAATATTTCCTGGACTTCAAGTCATCCAATAGCTGGATCTGAGGTGAGTGGGCCAGAACATGGCAAAAAAGATTTATTTGAGGGCAAGTGGTGTGTTTTGATAAAAGATAAAAAAACTAATCTTAAACATTTAAAATTATTGGAGTCTTTTTGGAAAAAAATGGGATCTAAAACTGTTTTGATGAGTTCAGAAAAACATGATAAAATTTTTTCTATTACTAGTCATCTACCTCATTTGATTGCTTATAATTTAGTTAAAACAGCCCAAATTTTTGAAAAAAAACAAAAACATAATTTAATAAAATTTAGCGCGGGTGGTCTCAGAGATTTTTCAAGGATAGCAGCTTCAAACGAGGTAATGTGGAGAGATATATTCTTTGATAATAAAGTAAATGTTTCAAAAGCTATAAACTTGTTTATTAAAAGTTTAAATGAATTTAAAAAAGATATTAATTTAAATAAAAATAAATCAATCCTTAAAAAACTAGCTCAAACCAAAACAGTTAGATCTCAAATCATTAAATTAAAACAAGATACTAACAAGCCTAATTTTGGAAGAGACTAATAATTTTTTATATTCGTTATTTTTTTTACTTTCAAATTTGTAGTCTTAAAAATTAAATCTATTGCGTAATTAGTTGGCATTATTAGAACTTTTTTTCTTGGACCATAAGCGTGAATAAATTTTGACTGATCTAAGCTTATACCTACGTGACCCTTCCAAAAAATAATATCACCTTTATTTATTTTATTATTCACTTTTTTTTTACAAAATTTTATCTGATCCTTTGTATCTCTTGGAAAAAAAATTCTATTGTAATAAAAAAAAATTTGAATTAAAGCTGAGCAATCTATACCGTCAGAAGTTTTGCCACCCCACATATATTTGCAATTTAAAAACGATTTAAATATTTTTAAAAAATTTTTTTCAATATGATTAATTTTTTTTAAGTCTTTTTTTTTTATCCATTTGTTATTTTTATATTCAATATAGTTTTTATCTTGGCTAAGAACTTTAATTCCTGAGCCAAAAAAAAGAAATTTATTTGTTGGGACATATCTATTATTTTTTTTTTTTAATATTTCTGATTTAGGTCTATAGATTTTAAATGAAGGGTTAAAGTTTCTATAAAATTCATTTCTTTTTATAAAACCGATATAATCATCAAAATTAGTTTTAATTTTAACCCAATTTTTTTTTTTAGATAAAATTTTAAATTTTTCCCCATATAAAATTTGAGAAGTAACCTCTGACTTTACAGACGGTTTTGAATGAATATTTGTTAAAGCAATGTTAAGAAAATTATTTTTCATAAAGCTTCAATTTATTTCTCATGATCCATAATATAATTAGTGATGGTATTACCATCAATGCAGTAAGTATAAAAAAAGTACCCCAATCACCGTTTAGCCAGTCTACAAGTGCACCAGATGAAGACGCTAATGTTGTTCTTCCAGCAGTTCCTATTGAAGCTAAAAGAGCATATTGTGTTGCAGTGTAAGCTCTATCAACTAATAATGAAATAAAAGCTACAAACGCAACAGTTGCAAATGCTGCTGCAATATCATCAAAAATTACTGCGATAGCAAATAATAGTTCAGATTTGTCACTCCAAGCTAATAAGCTAAACAAAAGATTTGTAGTTGCCATAATAATTCCTGCTAGAAACATAGCTTTTAAAACACCAGATCTAATTACAAAAAGTCCCCCTAAAAGAGTAAAAATTACTGTTGTCATCCAACCTAATGCTTTGGAATAGATAGCAATATCTGACTTACTAAAACCTATTTCTTTATAAAAAATAATAGACATTCGACCTAAAAAAGCTTCGCCTACTTTAAATAAAAAAACAAAGCCTAATATACCAATAGCAATTTCAAAGCCATTTTTTTTAAAAAAACTTGTAATTGGACCACTAATAGTACCACCAACCCAAGATAATAATTGGGTAATAATATTTTTTTTTTTAAATTTATTTAAAATTAATTTATCATTTTCTAACTGCTTTTTTTGTCTATCTTCATAACTTGTTTCATCAATAAACATAAGCCCAATATTCATTAAAATTATTAAAATACTTAAAATCAAAAAAGTTAATTGCCAGTAATTTTGGAAACCTACATTTTGTAAAAATTCTGCAGAAAATAAAGATAATACACCTCCAAGTTTATATCCACTCCACCATCCAACTACAGCCATTGCAGCTCCTGCAGCCATGGCTCTACCTTCATTTTCACCAATTTGTTCTATTCTTAATGCATCAACTGTTATGTCTTGGGTTGCTGATGCTACTGCAATTAATAGCCCTACGGTAACAACTAATACTAAATTTTCTGAAGGATTAATTATACTCCACAAAAAAAGAGATAATAAAATTAATGATTGCATTAATACAATCCAGCCTCTTCTATGTCCAATTTTTTTTGTAAGAAAGGGTATTTGTATCCTATCAACTAAAGGTGCCCATAAATAATTAAAAGCATAAACACCAAATATAAGCCCAGCCCAACCAACCGTTGATCTACTAAGTCCATCTTCCTTTAACCATAAACTAAGACTACTCCCAATCAAAACCCAAGGAAATCCAGAGATTGCTCCAAGTAATAATATTTTTAACATTCTCTTATCAAAATAAATTGAGAAAGTTTCTGAAAGAGATTGTTTTTTTATTTCAATCATTTTAATTTCTCCAAAAGGATGGAAGGAATAGAACTAAAATCGCAAATAGCTCTAGTCTTCCTAAAATCATACCTAAAGTTAAAATCCATTTAGAAACATCAGGAAGAGTTGAAAAATTACCATTAGGACCGATAATTGCTCCTAAACCAGGTCCAACATTTGAAATAGATGTAGCAGCACCCGAAATAGCAGTAATAAAATCGAGTCCTGTCAAAGACAATAAGGCTGATAACAAAAAAAATATTATCAAATACATGTATATAAAGGAAATTATTGATGCAATAAATTTGTTATCGATTGAATTTTGATCATATTTTAAAATAAAAATACCTTTAGGATATATAATTTTTTTAAGCTGATTAACTACAAATGAATAAAGAATTTGGAGTCTAAATATTTTAATTCCACACGTTGTTGACCCTGCACATCCTCCTATAAACATTAAGCCTAAAAATAAAACTAATGGAAAACTGCCCCAATTATCAAATTGTGCATTTACATAACCAGTTCCTGTCAAAATTGAAATAACATTGAAAAAGACTGATCTTAAATTAAATGAACTTGAATTATTGATGGATAGATATATTGATAAAATTATAATAGATACAATTACAACTTTTAAAAAAGCTTTTATTTGAGTGTCAGAGGTAAAAATGGATCTGTTCCCATTCAAAAATTTTATATAAACAATAAAAGGAAGACTTCCTAAAATTATAAAAACTGTTGCTGATGTTTCAATTGATATGCTGTTAAAATAACCAATAGACTGATTATAATTTGAAAAACCCCCTGTAGCTATGGTTGTCATAGAATGAGTAATACTGTCAAAAATATCCATTCCAAAAATATTATAAGTAATTGCACAAAGAGCAGTCAGGCTCGAATAGATATAAATTAATCTAAGTGCGATCTCTTTTGATTTTGGAAGAATTTTTTCAGATGAGTCATTATTAGATATTTTAAATAGCTGCATACCTCCAACATTCATAATCGGCATTAATGTAATTGCCATTACAATTATACCAATCCCACCTAGCCATTGAAGTATTGCTCTCCATAACAAAATACCTTTTGGCATATCCTCTAAATTTGAGATAATCGTTGAACCAGTGGTAGTTATACCTGACATACTTTCAAAAAAAGCGTTAGTGAACGAAAAGTTTAGATTTGAAAATACAAAAGGTAGAGATCCAAAGATTGCGATACTTAACCAAGATAATGCAGTGAGCAAAAAAGCTTGTTGCAAATTTAGTTTTTTTTCATGATCTAGATTTGATAAAAAAAACAAAGTACCAAAAACCATTGTTACTAAAGAGGCACTAAAAAAAGACGAATCAAACTGGCTGTAGATCAGTTGCACGATAATAGGTACAAGCATAAAAATCCCCAGAATTATTTGAAGTATCCCAAGTGTAAAAAAAACGGTTTTATAATTAGACATTTTGAAAGAACATTATTTTATGGTAAATAAATTTCAACTCTATAAGAATTAAGTTGTTCGTTAATATTAGATTTTGATTGAATTATTCATGATTAAAAAAGAAAACTTGGAAAAAACAAGCGCATGGCCATTCGTTGAGGCTAAAAAATTACTTCGAGAAAGAAAATCCATTATTGAGAAAAAAGGAAAAATCACACTTCAGACTGGTTATGGACCAAGTGGATTGCCCCACATAGGAACTTTTGGAGAGGTAGCTAGAACTTCAATGATGGTAAATGCTTTAAAACATCTAACTGATCTTCCTACTGAAATACTTACTTTTTCTGATGACATGGATGGATTAAGAAAAGTACCTGATAATGTTCCTAATAAAGAATTGTTAGAAGAAAATTTACACAAACCTCTTACTCAAGTTCCAGATCCTTTTAATAAGTATAATAGTTTTGGTGAACACAATAATGAAATGTTAAAAGATTTTTTGAATAATTTTAAATTCATTTATAATTTTAAAAGTTCAACTGCACTTTATAAATCAGGTTTCTTTAATCCTTCTTTAGAAGTTATTTTAAAAAATTATGAAGGTATTATGAACATTATATTACCAACTTTAGGAAAAGAACGCCAAAAAACTTATAGTCCATTTTTACCGATATGTCCTGAAACAGGACATGTATTGGAAATTCCAGTAAAAGAGATAATTAAAAAAAAATCGATAATTATTTTTGATAATAAAGGAAAAGATTTAGAGTCTAGCATTCTTGATGGAAACTGTAAATTACAGTGGAAAGTTGATTGGGCTATGAGATGGTATGCTTTAGATGTTGATTTTGAAATGTATGGAAAAGATCTTATAGAAAGTGCAATTTTATCAACAAAGATTATTAAATTAATTGGAAAAAAAAATCCGTCTGGTTTTGCTTATGAACTATTTTTAGATGAAAAAGGTGAAAAAATATCGAAATCAAAAGGGAATGGCATTACAATAGATCGATGGCTTCAATATGCTTCACCTGAAAGTTTGTCACTGTACATGTATCAAAATCCTAAAAGAGCAAAAAAGCTTTATAATGAAATCGTTCCTAAAGCCGTAGATGAATATTTAGATTCAATTGAAAAAGCAAAAGATCAAAATGAATTACAATTATTAATGAATCCTGTATGGCATGTTCATAATAGCAATGTTCCTAAAGAAAATACAATTATGTCTTTTTCAATGTTGTTGAATCTTGTCGAAACTAGCAATGCAGACAATAAAGAACTTTTGTGGAAGTTCGTTAAAAAATATAAAGAAAATATCTTAGAAAAAGATCATCCTATTTTTGATAATTTGGTAGGTTATGCTATCAAATATTTTAATGACATAATTAAGGTAAAGAAAAAATATAAAACTCCTAATTTAGATGAAAAAAAAGCTCTAGAAGCTTTAGTTAAAACTTTGGAAACTTGTAACGACAAAATGACTCCTGAGGATATTCAAACACTAATTTACTCAACTGGAAAAGAAAATGGTTATGCAGAAAATCTTAGAGACTGGTTTAAGTTGATTTATCAAGTAGTATTTGGTGATGATAATGGTCCTCGAATGGGTTTTTTTATAAGTTTTTTTGGTGTTAAAGAGACAAAAGATCTTATAATAAATAAAATTAAATAATGTTTTCAAATATAAGATCCTTAATTTTCAAATTAGATCCTGAGACTGCTCATAGTTTAGCCATTAAATCTCTTAAATTTAACTTTGCTAGTAATATTTTAGATAAAGACAAAAATAATCCTATATTTAAAACAAAATTATTTAAAAAAGATATAGAAAACCCCATAGGGATCGCTGCTGGTTTTGATAAAAATGCAGAAGTATACAACTCATTATTTAAACTTGGTTTTGGTTTTGTTGAAGTTGGGACGGTCACACCTCTTAAGCAGTATGGAAATCCTAAACCTCGAGTTTTTAGGTTAATTGAAGACGAGGCTTTAATTAACAGATTAGGATTTAACAATTTTGGTGCAAAAAATGTTTTAGAAAGGATTAAATCTAAAAAAAAGCTCGGTTTATTGGGAATAAATATAGGTCCAAACAAAGAGTCTAAAGATAGAAATAATGATTACGTCGACTGTTTTAAAACCTTTCATGAAGTTGCAGATTATATCACAATAAATATTTCTTCACCAAATACCGAAGATTTAAGAAGTTTTCATAATGAATTAAAATTAAATGAATTATTAAAAATAATTAACAAAGAAAAAAAAATTTTGAATTCATCAATTCCAATGGTTGTGAAAGTATCGCCTGATATAAGTGATCAAGATATCAGTAAAATTTCAGATGTTCTTTTGGATAACAGTATTGAAGCAGTTATTATTTCAAATACCTCTGACTCGACTAGAGATGGGTTAAGTAATATTTCTAAACACCAAAAAGGTGGATTGTCAGGTAAACCAATTGAGGAAAAATCCACAAAATTGATAAGTAAATTTTATAGTATCCTAAAAGGAAGAATTAAAATTATAGGGGTAGGTGGGGTAGACTCAGGTAAAAGTGCATATAAAAAATTTTTAGCAGGCGCTAATTATGTTCAACTTTATACTGGGATGGTTTATAGAGGTCCAAATATAGTAGGGATTATCAAAAAAGAGTTAAAAGAATTATTATTGAAGGATGGTGTTAAGAATTTTACTGAAATTATAGGTAAAAAAAGAGAGTCTTAAATCATATAAACTTGACGCAATCCATATCTCACTTTATATAGTCGAGTCATCATGGCAAAAAAATGCGAACTAACTGGTAAAAATCCTATGAAAGGTCATAATGTTAGTCATGCTAACAACAAGACTAAAAGAAGATTTTTACCTAATTTAAAAAAAGTAAAATTTACAAGTGATCTTTTAAAAAGAAGTATGAAACTAACAGTTAGCAATGCTGGCGTAAGAAGTGTTGATAAAAAGGGAAGTTTTGATGAATTTTTAAAGACTGTTAAAAATAAAAACTTATCTCCAAGATTAAAAAAATTAAAAAAAAACTTGCTGATTAAATCTCCATTCCAAAAAAAAAAAATAGTTCAATCTAAGTCAGTCTAATGAATAAGATATTCCTGATACTATCATTCTTAATGGGAATTATAGTACTGGCATCAAATTATTTAGTTCAGTTTCCAATAAAATATTATGGTTTAGGGGAAATATTAACGTATGGTGCATTCAGTTACCCAATTGCTTTTTTAATAACTGATCTTGCTAATAGGTCCTATGGCAAAATGGTTGCTAGAAAAATAGTATATATTGGTTTTGCTATAGGAATTAGTTTTACTCTTTTATTTTCAACAAATTTTGCAGACTTAATATCCATAAGAATTGCAATTGGTTCAGGTATTGCATTTTTAATTGCTCAATTATTAGATGTTCAAATATTTGATAGACTTAGAAAAAAAGACTGGTTTATTGCTCCATTAACATCTTCACTAATTGGATCTACAGTAGATACATTCCTATTTTTCTCAATATCCTTTTATGCAACGGGAGTACCTTGGGTCACACTTTTATTTGGAGATTTAGCAGTTAAGGTTTTAGTAGCGTTAATAATGCTAATTCCATTCAGGTTTCTACTAAAAACATTCAAACCCGTATAGACTTAATATAAATATTTATAAGTCAGTATTTTATATACTAACTTTGCTACTAAAAAATTGTATGAGTTAAAACCCTTGATTGGCGCAAGTTCATTAATATCTGCTCCGACTATTTTAGAATTTTTAGCTGCTATTTTAATTATATTTAAAGTTTCATCCCAAAACAATCCACCTGGTTCTGGTGTACCAGTGGCTGGCATAATACTTGAGTCAAAACCATCAACGTCAAAAGTAAGATAAACAGTTTTATTCTTTATTAATCTTTTGAATTTTTGGAGATTCCAATTTGCTTTATCTTTAGCCCAAAAAATATTTATTCTGGATTTATTTTTTTTTAAAAATGGGATTTCACTCTCTGAAATATTTCTTATTCCAAATGAAATAACTGAAACATTTTTGTGGTCTAAACATCTTCTGATAGCTGATGCATGAGAAAATTTGTTACCGTTATAGCTATCTCTTAAATCTGCATGAGCATCAAAATGCAAAAGACAAATTTTTTTATATTTTTTTACAAAGGGACCTATACATCCAGGTGTAATTGAATGTTCACCTCCAAGTGTCATAGGAAAAAGTTTTCTATTTATGATTTCTTTATTTAAAATTGCAATTTTTTTTAGAGCTTTTTTTACATTTTTATCAATTTTAAAAGGTTTTAATGTTTTAATTCCTATCTTTTTATAAGGTTCGCAGTTTAACTCTTCGTCATATAATTCTACTTGGTGAGAAGCTTTAATTATCTCTTTAGGACCATTTTTAGTACCTCCCCCGTAGCTAACAGTTTTTTCTAGTCCAAAGGGGACTATCACAACTTTTTCTCGAAAATTGAACTTGTTATCAACTCCTAAAAAACCTTTTCTATTTGATAGATATTTCAATTTATTATCCAAATATTTTTGAGAAATTTTTTCTTTCTCTATTTTTCCATTCAGCTTTATGATAGGCATCACTAGCTATTAATGGAAGAACACTTGTAGCTTCTGCAAAAACCATTTGCTCTTTAGTCATATCAACCTTACCCCAAGAACTAGCTTCTTTTAAGGTTGAACTACTACAAGCCCCATCTCTAGAATCAGCCACAGTGATTTGTATAGCATATTTATGCATATCAACTTCTTTACCTAAAAGCTCAGCACATATTACTGTGTCTTGAATAAAATTTTTTGGCACTCCTCCGCCAATCATAAATAAACCAGAACCTTTTGATTGAATTTTAATTTCTGTTAACTCTCTAAACTCTCTAATCGAGTCAATTGTCATGTGATTTTTTGGATTTTTTTCCTGATGAATTACTAATCCAAAACCTGCGCTAGAGTCAGTAAAAGCAGGACAAAATATCGGAACATTATTGTCATATGCTGTTTCAATTAAAGAGTCTTTTTTAACTGAATTTTTTTTTAAGTACTTACCCATTTCATGGATAAATTCTCTAGAGGTATAACTTCTAGGTTCTAAATTATCTGCTATTTCAGAAATTTTTTTATCACAAATTTGTAATTCTTCCTCATCGATATAAGTGTCATAAATTCTATCAATATAGTTTTTTCTTAGTTCAGTGTCATCTTGAAACTGTGATCCTCGATAATGTTTGAAACCTAAAGCTTCAAAAAAATCCATATCTATTATTGATGCTCCAGTCGCAACAATAGCATCTACCATATTATATTTTACAAAATCTTTATAAATGTTCATACATCCAGCAGCAGAAGTAGAGCCTGCTAATGTTAAAAAGATTGTACAATCTTTATCTTTCAGCATTTCATTATAAATATTTGCGGCTTTAGCAGTTTCTCTAGATACAAATGACATTTTTTCCATAGATGAAATAATCTTTCTGGCATCAAAAGATGTAATATCTATATGTTCTACGGGATTTTTTAAAAAATCTTTCTTACTATTATGACCTAAACTTTTATTCTCTGACATTAAGCAACCAAAGTTGCTTTATTTATCTCTTTGTCATAAAGCGTCATAATTGGTTTATCTTCAACTTCGTAAATCTCATCAGAGAAAAAACCATTGAATTGTGTTCTAAAAGTCAAACCATATGCACCTAATTGACCAAGTTCGATATAATCGTTTTCTTTTATATTATTTGGTAGAAGAAAAGGACCCTTCATATAATCCATGCTATCACAAGTCGGACCATAAAAATCGAAAGCAGTTAATTTTTTTGAAATAATTTTATTAGAATTATCTTTTATCATTTTAGATGGAAAAACTATATTTGGAGTTCCTGCATCGAAAAGCGTTCCATAGGTTCCATCATTTATATAAAGCTTTTGTTTTTTTTTAAGGTCAACTCTTACTATGGTAGAACCACTTTCAGCAACTAAAGCTCTTCCAGGCTCACAAATAATTTCTGGCATATTATTTAATTTTAAATTATCTAAACTTCTTTTAATTTCTTCCATGTAATTATTTAAAGATTGAGGAACTAAATCTGGATATATTGTTGGGAAACCTCCACCCACATTAATGTAATCTGGTATAATTTTTGTTTTTTTAATTATATTTCCGATTTCAGCAATACCTTTAGTATAAGAGATTGGATGCATACATTGTGATCCAACGTGAAAACTTAATCCAATCTTTTTTGAATTTTGTTTAACTAATCTTAATAATCCTGAAGCCTCAGAATTTGTAGCACCAAATTTTTTAGATAAATCTATTTCAGCATGTTCATTTGATACTGCAACTCTTACAAATAATTCAAGATCTTTAGCATTATTAGTACTTTCAATAATTTTTACTAATTCATCTTTTGTATCTAAAACAAATGTTTTAATACCGAACTTAAAATAAGCTTCCTTAATATTTTCTCTACTCTTAACCGTATGCATATAAGAACATTTAGCATCTTGGCTGAATTTTCTGACTGCTCTTACTTCTGCAATAGAAGCCACATCAAATTGGTCTATTCCACTTTCTATTAAGGTTTTAATCACTTCCTCATGAGGATTCGTTTTCACTGCATATAAAATTTTTCCTGGAAATTTTCTTTGAAAGTATTTCGACGCAGAAAGAATAGAATTCTTTCTGATGCAATAAACTGGCTTATCAGGTCTCAGTTGATTTACAAGTTCTTCAACCGATTTAAATTTTTGCATTATAAATGCTCCCCAAAAAAATTTAATAAAAAAAAGCTTTTTTTAATTAAAAACTTTAGTAATTCGAGCAATTAATTGAATAGTTGCTTAATGTAAAGCAAATAATTACCTATTGAATAGTTATAAAAAGTATCCATATATAGGACATGAAAAACGAAGCATCACTTCAAAATTTAGCTGATTTCGAGAATAAATCACTATTAATAGTCGATGATGACAACCCTTTTAGGGAGAGATTAGCTAGAGCTATGGAAAAAAAGGGCTTTGAGGTTATTCAAGCAGAGGGTGTACAAAAAGGGATAGATTCTGTTAAAGCAAAAAAACCTGGTTTTGCGGTAGTTGATCTCAGATTAGGTGATGGAAATGGTCTAGATGTTGTAAAAGAAATTCAAAATTCTAATTCATCAAGTAGAATCATTATGTTAACTGGATATGGCAACATACCAACAGCAGTTGCAGCAATTAAAGAGGGTGCAATTGATTATTTGGCCAAGCCAGCAGATGCTGAAGATGTTGAAAAAGCTTTACTAGCAGATCCATCGAAAAAAGCCGCTCCACCTGAAAATCCCATGTCAGCAGATAGAGTTAAGTGGGAACACATTCATAGAGTATTTGAATTATGTAATAGAAATGTATCCGAAACAGCAAGAAGACTCAAGATGCACAGAAGAACCTTACAAAGAATTCTTTCAAAAAGATCTCCTAAATAAATTTTCTTAATTTTAAAAGTTTTTTGGCTAGGACAGTTAAAAGCAACATTTTTGTAACTTCAGCTAATAAAAAAGGTGTAACACCAAGTTGAATAAGTGGCTTTTCCCATCCAATAATTATTCCTAACCAAGTAACACCTAAAATATATATTGTCGAAACTGATAAGATTAATTTTATAAAAATCAAAGGGTAATTATCTTTAATTTTTACAAAAGATGCTAAAAAACAAGCTGATATAAATCCTAATAAATAACCCATAGTTGGACCAGTAAAGTAAATCAAACCTACTCCTCTTTCAGGAGAATTAGAAAAAACAGGTATCCCTGCAATTCCCTCAATTAAATATAAACCTACAGTAGTAACAGCTATCTTATATCCAAAGCTTATTCCTAAAAATAATACAACGAAGGTTTGCATAGTCATTGGCACAGGATAGAAAGGAATTTTAATTTTTGCTGAAATAGCTAGAGTTATTGAGCCAAAAAAAATAATAATTAGTGATTTAATTATTTTTGATTGAGAATTTTGCTTTATAAGTTCCATAAAAAATAATACTCTTATTTTTATCTATAATCTATATTAATTTTTAATGAGTAAAATTCAAAAAACAGATCATTTTTATCTTATTGATGGATCCGGATATATATTTAGAGCTTATTATGCACTACCTCCATTAACGCGAAAAACTGATGGACTACCAACTGGGGCAGTTAGTGGTTTTTGTAGTATGTTGTTTAAACTTCTTGAAGATTCTAAATCAAATGAAAATAAACATAAACCAACCCATTTTGCTGTAATTTTTGACTCTGCTAGAAAAACTTTTAGGAATGAAATTTATAGTGATTACAAAGCTAATCGTTCTGAAGCACCTGATGATTTAGCTCCTCAATTTGAATATATAAGAAAATCTGTATTAGCTTTTAATTTACCTTCGGTTGATCTTGCTAATTATGAGGCAGATGACTTAATAGCAACATATGTTGATCAAATTTTAAAAAAAGGAGCAAGAGTTACAATTGTTTCTTCAGATAAAGATTTAATGCAGTTATTCAAAAATAAGGTTCGAATTTTTGATCCAATGAAGAATAAATTCATTTCAGAAGAGGATGTTCAAAATAAATTTGGTGTTGATCCAAGTAAAGTAATTGATGTTCAAGCTTTAGCAGGAGATAGCAGCGATAATGTTCCAGGTGTTCCTGGGATTGGAGTAAAAACAGCAGCAGAATTAATAAATAAGTATGGCAATTTAGAAAAACTTTTAAAATCTGCACATGAGATCAAGCAGAATAAAAGAAGAGAAACATTAATTGAAAATAAGGATAAAGCTTTAATTAGTAAACAGTTGGTAACATTAAAACATAATGCTCCAGTTAATAGAGAATTGTCCGAGTTCAAATTGAAAGAAATTGACAAAGATAAACTTTATAAATTCTTGAGAGAAATGGAATTCAATAGACTTCTTAGTTCAGCAATATCAACATATGGAGAACCAAATTTAGAAGGTATTAAAAATGAGACTGTTTCTAAAGAAATTCAAAATTCAATTAACAAAAAGGATTATCACTTAATTAAAGATCTAAAAGAAATTGATAATTGGATTAATGAAGCTGAAGAAGTTGGAGATGTTGCTGTTGATACTGAAACGAGTTCTTTAGATCCACATCAAGCCGATTTAATTGGTATCTCTTTGAGTTCTAGAATTGGTAAGGCATGTTATATTCCATTAGGTCATAAGTCACAAAATAATTTAAATAAAGAATTAGTTTTAAAAAAATTAAAACCTTTGCTTGAGGATTTGAGTATAAGAAAAATTGGTCAAAATATTAAGTTTGATTTTATTGTTTTATTTAAACATGGCATTACCATTTCTGCTATGGAAGATACAATGCTAATGTCTTACGTTTTGGATGCTGGAAAAAATAGACATAATATGGATTCATTATCAGAGATACATTTAAATCATAAAACAATTGCCTTCAAAGATTTAGTAGGAACTGGAAAAAAAGAAATTAATTTCAAGGATGTTGATATAGATAAAGCAAAAGATTATGCCGCTGAAGATGCTGATATAACTTTTAGGTTATATAAAAAATTTCAAAAAAGTCTTAAAGATGAAAAGATGGTAAATATTTATGAAGTTTTTGAAAAACCAATGATAAAAATTTTAGCTTTTATGGAAATTGAAGGTATTAAGATTGATAAAAAATTTTTAAAAGCTTTATCATCTAAATTTGAAAAAAAAATTGAAAAAATTCAAAAAAATGTTTTTAAAATATCCAAAAAAGAATTTAATATCGCATCTCCAAAACAACTTGGAGAGATTTTATATAATGAACTTAAAATAGCAGATTTAAAAAAAACTAAAAAAGGTAGTTTTGCTACAAGTGCTGCAGTACTGGAAGATCTTGCTTTTAAAGGATATGAATTTCCTCAGTTAGTTTTAGACTGGAGACAGGTTTCTAAATTAAAAAATACTTATTCCGACTCTCTTCCCGAACATATTAACCCTTTAACAAATAGAGTTCATACTTCATTTTTACTTGCCGCGACTACTACCGGAAGATTAGCATCTAGCGATCCAAATTTACAAAATATCCCAATTAAAAGTGAAGATGGCAGGGATATAAGAAAGTCTTTTATAGCAGAAAAAGATAATTTTTTAATTTCAGCTGATTATAATCAAATTGAAATGAGAATTCTAGCTGATTTGGCTAATGTAAAAGAACTCAAAAAAGCATTCAAAAATAATGAAGACATTCATTCATTAACGGCAAGTCAGATATTTAATGTAGAAATTAAAAAAGTAAATCAAGATCAAAGAAGAAAAGCAAAAGCGATAAATTTTGGTATTATTTATGGAATATCTCAATATGGTTTAGCTAAACAAATAAATGTGTCAAATTACGAAGCTGAAGAATTTTTAAATTCATATTTTGCTAGATTTCCTGAAATCAAAGTTTACATGGATAAAACAATCAAATTTTGTAGAAAGAGCGGTTATGTAAATAACATCTTTGGAAGGAGATCACATTTTATAAATATTAATGATAAGAATTATAATATAAGAAATTTTCAAGAACGTGCAGCTATTAATGCGCCAATTCAAGGATCAGCATCAGAAATAATGAGGCTTGCCATGATAAGATTAAGTAAAAGATTAGACGAAAAAATAAACCAAAAAACAAAGATGTTATTACAAATTCATGATGAGTTAATCTTCGAAACTCCAAAGGAAGATGTAAAAAGAGTCAGTAAAATGATAGTTGAAGAAATGTCTAGTGTGGTTAAGAGCGATCAACATTCCTTTTCAATACCTTTAACAGTAGATTTGAATACAGGTGAAAACTGGGGGGCCCTACATTAATTTAATTGCCCAAATAAGAACAATTTAGTATTTTTAAATAGAAGTATGCATAAACAGACAATAGCCCTAGTAGATGATGATAGGAATATTCTTACAACCCTTAGTATAGCTCTTGAAAAAGAGGGATTTACGGTTCAAACTTATATAGATGGAGAAAGTGCACTAATTGGTCTTACAAGAACGCCCCCAGATTTAGCTATTGTTGATATTAAAATGCCTAAAATGGATGGTGAGGAATTACTAAAAAAATTAAGAAAAAAAACATCTTTACCAGTCATTTTCTTAACTTCAAAAGATGACGAAATAGACGAATTACTTGGTTTAAAATTAGGTGCTGATGATTTTATTAAAAAATCAGGAGGTTTTTCAATAAAAGTTTTAATAGAAAGAATTAGAGTTCAACTAAGAAGAAAAGATTCAAAAGATTCACTAGAGGAAAACAAAAGTGTTATTTCTCATGGAAAATTAAAATTAGATCCTTCACAATTGGAGTGTGAGTGGGATGGAAAACAGTTACCTGATAAGTTAACAACTACAGAGTTTTTATTAGTTAAAGAACTTGCTAAAAGACCAGGTATCATAAAAGAGCGAGCACAACTAATGGATATAGCTTATAGAGAAGACACAGACATAGAGGATCGAACAATCGATAGTCATGTTAAAAGAATCAGAAAAAAATTTAAAAAAGTTGATCCAGAATTTTCAGCTATTGAGACAAGATATGGAAGTGGATATAGGTGGAATGTTAGTTGATGTTTGGCAATTTTCTTAAAAATTTATCTATTTTAAAAAAATTTTTATTTATTAATTTTATATTTTTTACAATAATAGGACTTTTTACGTTTGTATACTTAAAAAATGTCCAACCAAATTTAATTAAAAAAAAATCTTCAAATCATATTGAGGTAATTAATAATACAATTGATAATTTAACAAGATTAGATGTAAAGTTTGTTGAAGAAGATATAAGAAAATTTTTATTTTCTACAAGATTTTTATTTCAAAATCTTGATAGAGTAATTTTTTTTGATAATCAGTTGGATTTAGTGGGTGATACAGATACTTTAGACCTTGATCCAAGATCTTTTTCAAAAAGATTGGATACCGTTGAATTAGAAATTTTAAATGAAAAAAAAACAAAAGAAATTACTGAAGAAAAAAATATAGATATTGGAAAAGATAATGCTGTTTCATTGAAGGATATTTTATTAAACTATGCTGGATCTAAAAATTTTGGCATTCCTTTTACTTTTACTCAAGAGGAATTTAATAAATTTAAATTAACAACAATAAAAAACGTGATGCATAATGAAATTAATATTGGTTACCTTGCGATAACTGAAAATGCAAATGATATAAAAGCAGCGATTGATGAAAGAAAATCTTTTATAATTAGAACCGCTATTGCTGTAGGGATTGTAATTTTTATTTTTTCTTATGTTTTAAATAGATACTTTTTGAAACCAATTAAAAATTTAGTAAGCTATACAAAAACAATTAAAAATAAAAATTTAAAAACTATAAATATCGATACATTAAAATTAAGAAATGATGAATTGGGCTTACTTTCAAAATCTTTAGATGATATGACGCTTGAATTACAAAAAAGAATTTCTCATGCAGAAAATTTTTCCACAGATTTAGTACACGAGATTAGAAATCCTCTTGCATCGCTTAAAAGTGCTTCAGAAATACTTCATGATACAAATGATATTGATCAAAGAATTAAGTTAGTAAATATTTTAAGTCACGACGTGCAAAGAATTGAACGATTAATCACTGATTATTCACAAATGCTTAAAGATGAAGTTGCTTTAAGTAAAGAAAAGATAAAGAAATTGGATGTTGAACCAATTGTAAAATCTGTTGTGGATGATTTTAATAATATTTACAAATTGAAAAGAGGAATAAATATTACTTATGAAAATGATGGTAAAAGTAAATATTTTATTAATGGAATCGGGAATAGGATAGAACAAATTATTGCCAATCTTTTAGAAAATGCAATATCTTTTAGTCAAGACAACAAGGATGTAATAGTTAAAGTTTCTAAATTAAATGATAATAAAGTTGTCATCAATGTATTAGATGAAGGTCAAGGATTTAAGGAAAAAGACACAAATAAAATATTTAATAGATTCTATAGTAATAGACCTGATAAATTTGGACAACATTCTGGTCTTGGATTGAATATTGTTAAAAACTTGGTTGATTTACATAATGCATCAATAAAAGCATCAAATAGAACTGATGAAATGGGAGCAAGCATGGAAATTATTTTTCCAAAAGCATAAAGTGTTCTATTGATTATTCAATTCTTATTTGTTAGAAGCCCCCATGGAAGATTTTAAAGTAAAAGATTTGTCTCAAGCTGATTTTGGACGTAAGGAAATTTCGATAGCTGAAAGTGAAATGCCTGGATTAATGGCTTTACGAGAAGAATATGCTGGAAAACATCCATTAAAAGGAGCAAAAATTGTTGGTTGTCTGCACATGACGATACAAACTGCGGTACTAATAGAAACTTTAGTCCACTTAGGTGCCGAAGTTAGATGGTCATCTTGTAATATTTTTTCAACCCAGGATCATGCAGCTGCAGCGATAGCAAAAGCTGGTATACCGGTATATGCATGGAAGGGTGAAACAGAAGAGGAATACTGGTGGTGTGTGAAACAAACAGTTGAAGGAAAAAAAGATTGGAAACCTAATATGATCTTGGATGATGGAGGAGATTTAACGGCTTTAATGCATAAAGATTATAAAAATTTAATGAAAGATATTAAAGGTTTATCTGAGGAGACTACTACTGGTGTTTTAGCACTCAAAAAAATGGAAAATGAGGGAACTTTATTAGTGCCAGCAATAAACGTTAACGACTCTGTAACAAAATCTAAATTTGATAATCTGTATGGATGTAGGGAAAGTTTAGTTGATGGAATTAAAAGAGCAACAGATGTAATGATGTCAGGTAAAGTAGCTATTGTTGCTGGGTTTGGAGATGTAGGTAAAGGTAGCGCAGCATCCTTAAGAGTATCAGGTGCACGGGTGATGATTACAGAGACCGATCCTATATGTGCATTGCAAGCCGCTATGGAGGGTTATGAGGTGGTAACAATGGACGATATGATAAGTGAAGCAGATATTGTTGTTACAGCTACAGGTAATAAAGACATTGTCACAGCAGACCACATGAGAGAAATGAAAGACCGAGCTATTTTATGTAACATTGGACATTTTGATAATGAGATACAAGTAGAAGCATTAAAAAATTATAAATGGGATGAAATAAAGCCTCAAGTTCATGAAATCACCTTACCAAGTAAAAAAAGAATAATATTACTTGCTGAAGGAAGATTGGTAAACCTAGGTTGTGGTACAGGTCATCCAAGTTTTGTAATGAGTGCTTCATTTACTAATCAGGTAATTGCTCAAATAGAACTTTGGGAAAATTCTAAAAAATATGAAAATAAAGTTTACGTTCTACCTAAACACTTGGATGAGAAAGTTGCAACATTACATCTTAAAAAAGTAGGAGCGAAGTTAACTAAGTTGTCAAAAGATCAGGCAGACTACATTAGTGTAAAAATGGAAGGTCCATTCAAACCTGATGCCTACCGCTATTAGTCAAGGAAAGATTGATTTATCTTCAGAAAATAAAACTAAAGATTTAGCAAATAAAATCCTTAAAAAACTGAAGGTTGGAGATATAATTTTTTTATATGGCGAAATGGGAGTTGGAAAAACCACTTTTATAAAATATTTAATCAATGCATTTCAAAAAAAAAATAATTTAAAGTTGAGCGAAATCACAAGCCCAACATTTAATCTTTTAAATGAGTACGACATCAATCAAATAAAGATAAATCATTATGATTTATTTAGGTTAAAATCAGTAGAAGAGGTAAAAAATTTAAATTTATTTGAGTCATATTCAAGAACTATTACATTGATTGAATGGCCACAAATTATAAAAGAAAAACCAAAAAATTTGATAGAATTAAGATTTAATTATGAGGATAATCATAAGAAAAGATCAGTTCAAGTTAAAGGTTTAGATTTGTAGTAAATTTAATGAATTATTTTAAGAATTTAAAAAAAATTAAAGGTGATGCATCATTTCGTAAATTTTATAGAAAAAGAAATAAAAATTTTTCCTCAATTGTTGTTTTTGCTGAAAAAGAAAAATTTAAAAACTTACTAGTCTATGATGCCATTAATAAGATTTTAATAATAAATAAAATTTTAGCACCAATTACTTATTATGAGAGTTATAATAAGAATTTTATTGAGATTGAGGATTTTGGAGACAATTCAATTTATAAAGTTTTAAAAAAAAAAAAAACTAAAAAATTATTTTACTTTAAAAATGCAATAAAATTATTAAATCAGCTTCAAATTATAAAAAACAGAAAAATCAAAAGTTTTAAAAAAAACACATATACTATCCCAAAATATAGCAAAGCAATTCTTATGAATGAGGCCAATTTGTTTTGTAATTGGTATATTAAAGATAAATTATTTAAAAATGAGAGAATTAATTTTATTAAGGAGTTTGAAAAAATAATTAAAGATTTAGTTAATAATTTGAAATTGAGAAATAATATATTTGTTCACAGAGATTTTCATGTATCTAACTTAATGCTAGTAAAAGAGAGGATAGGTATAATAGATAGTCAAGATGCTTTGATTGGAAATAGAGCTTACGATTTAGCTTCATTTGTAGATGATGTAAGAATTAAAACTTCAGAATCTTTAAAAAAAAAGATATTCAATTTTTATTTAAGTAAAAATAAAAAGATAAACAAAAAAAAATTTAAGAATGATTTTGAAATTTTATCAGTCTTACGAAATTTAAAAATCATTGGTATATTTACTCGTTTAGCTATTAGAGATGGTAAAATTAAATATTTAAAATTAATTCCTTATGCCTGGAAATTGATTAGTATTAGAATTAATAAAAATAAAGTATTTAAAGATCTAAATGATCTTTTAAATCAAAATTTTAAAAAAGAATTAAATGCAAATTAATTCAGCATTAATTTTATGTGCAGGTTTTGGAAAAAGGTTAAATCCATTAACTTTAAAAACACCAAAACCCTTACTGTTATTTAAAGATAAAACTATTTTAGAAAAATGTATTTCTGTAATTATTAAATTAGGTATTAAAAAAATTTATTTAAATACTTTTTACTTAAGTGAACAAATTTCAAATTTTGTTAAAAATAAAAATTTTCCTATTAATATTCAAATAATTGACGATGGAAAAGATATTTTGGATACTGGAGGTGGTATACTGAATATGATTAACAATGCGTCTGACAGTGATTATTTGATTTTTAATCCTGATACTCTCTGGAATGAAAATTATATAAAAGAGATACAAGATATGTGTAATTTTTATTTTTTAAATAAATTAAGCAATATCCTTTTAACTGTAGAAAAAGAGTTGAGTTTTGATAAAAGCTGTAAAGGAGATTTTCAATTAAGAAATAATTTACTTAAAAGAGAGAATGGAAATAATTTCATTTATACTGGTTGTCAAATTTTGAATAGAAATTTATTTAGAAAATATAGAGTAGAAAATTTCTCTATTTCTGAAATATGGGATGAATTGTTGCAAAAAAATAAATTGAATGGTTTTGAGAGTTTTAATAAATTCCATCATTTAACAAATTTAGAAACTTTTAAAAAACTAAAAGGTCTTTAGCTCTTTCTTTATCAAGATATTCACAACTCTTTATCTCCAAGTCTTTATTTAAATCTATTATTAAAGGATTCCCTGTAGGAATTTCTAATTTAGAAATTTTATTATTATCTAGGTTGAATAAATATTTACATAAAGCTCTTATTGAATTTCCATGAGCAGAAACTAAAATATTTCCTTTAATCAATTTTTCTTCCATTTCATCTTTAAAATATTTTAAAACTCTTTCGTAAGTATCTTTTAAAGACTCAGTATCAGGAATTATTTCTTTTGGTATATCTTTATAAATTTCAATATTAATTGGATGAAAAGGACTTCTCTTACTAAGAGGTTCTGGTTTAACATCCCAAGATCTTCTAAATTCATGCACTTTATCTTCACCAAGTTTTTTACTCATTTCAATTTTGTTAAGGCTTGTTAAAGCTCCATAATGCCTTTCATTAAGCTCCCAAGCTCTTTTGTAGGTTTTTTTATCATCTAAAATTTTTTGAATTATTTTAAGCGTTTTATTAGCTCTCAATTGTAAAGATGAATAATAGAAATCAATTTTGACATCTCTATTTTTTATCAAAGAACCCGCCTTTTCAGCCTCAAGTTTTCCTTTTTCAGTTAGATCCACATCTACCCAGCCTGTAAATCTTTTTTCAAGATTCCAAGTACTTTGCCCATGTCTGATTAATATTATAAAACTCATATTGTTATTTTTAAAATATATTTATAAATAAAACTATATAATTAAATGATTAAATTTTTCTCAAAAAATAGATTTATTTTTTATTTAATAAATTTTGTTACAATTGTTTTGTATATTTTTCCAGGAAGTATATTGGGTTTAGCGATATATAATGACATTAATATTCAGCCTCAAATTACACCTAATTTTATTATATCGTCGAATCATTTTTACATATTTATAGTATTGTCAGTAATTGGTTTATTAAGTTTTATGACTTCAAAACAAAGAAAATATTTAATCATTTATTTAATAGTATTGTCAATACTTCTTGAGGTTTTCCATTTAATTATTCCAGCAAGAAGTTTTCAGTGGTCAGATTTATTTGGAAATTTATTTGGTGTCATTGTTGTAATTTTTCTAAACAGTTTTATAAATAAATATTGTGGCTCCCAAAATTAACTTTTTAATTCTAATTTTTTTTTTATTAATTGGATGTTCTTCAATTCCAATGAATACTGCTAATAGTTGTTTAATATTTGATGAAAGGTATCTATGGTATAAACATACAAAAAAAGTTGAACAAAAATGGGGCACACCTATTTATGTTCAATTGGCAATAATAAAAATGGAGTCCGACTTTGACTGGTTAGCAAAGCCTCCAAGACAAAAAATTTTTAAAGTTATTCCCTTTAAAAGACCCTCAAGTTCATTTGGTTATTCTCAAGCAGTTAAAGGTACTTGGGAGCAATATAAAAAAGAAACAGGAAACAAACTTGCAACAAGAGCTAGATTTAAAGATAGTGTTGATTTTATTGGGTGGTATACAAATAAAACAGAGTCTATTCTTAAAGTTTCAAAAAAAGATGCCTTCAAACAATATCTTGCATATCATGAGGGTTGGGGGAATTATAAATATTATAAAAAAAACAAAAAAGTAATTGGCCTAGCACAAAAGGTTGAAAAACAATCTAATATTTATAGGAAACAATTATTAAAATGTCAAAATTCGCTCAACAAAAAAAAATATATTATTTTTTAGATAACTCTTTTTTTAACTCCAAATCTACCTCATCAATTCTTTTAGTATTTTTTGCTAATGCTAAATACATTGATGGAGTAACATACAAAGTAAAAAATGTTGAGATTATCATTCCACCTAAAATAGTAGAACCCACAGCTAATCTTGATCCTTCACCAGCACCTGGACCAATATTGCCAATTACAAGGGGTACCATAGCAATCATAGTACTCAGTGATGTCATAATAATAGGTCTGAATCTTGCTGAACATGCCTCCTTAACAGCTGCCCTTATGTTTTTTCCTGTTGTTCTTATTCGATTTGCATAGTCGACAATTAAAATACTATTTTTTGTAGAAATACCGATCAATATAATTAAAGCAATTTGAGAAAAAATATTTACTGAACTATTAAGGAATAAGATAAATATTAATCCACCAAAAATAGCCAATGGAACAGTTAAAACAATTATGAATGGATGAACAAAAGAGTTAAATGTAGCCGCCATTACTAAATATGCAGTAAGTAGTGCTAGTGTAAAAATTATAAATAATTCATTACTTGTTTCTTTAATTTCTTCAGATTTACCTTTCCAAGTAATTTGATTTTCTGGAGCAATATCAACCATCACATCTTCAAAAAAACCTATTGCCTGTGTTAAAGTATAACCCTCATTAATATTTGCTGATATTGTTACTGCTCTTTGTCTATTATATCTTGCAAGTTCTTTTGCTGAGCCTTCTTCTTTAAAACTAACCAGATTTGCTAAAGAAATTAATTTTCTATTTGTCTCTGAACGGACAAATATTTTCGAAACGCCTTCTTTATTTCTTCTATCAGATAAATATTGTTGAACAATTATAGGATATTCTTTACCCAGTTTGTTGAAAGTTGTTATTTTTTTTCCTCCGTAAAGAGTTTCGAGTGTTTCGCCTATTGATTTTGTTGAAACTCCTAAATCTTTGGCTTTATTCTTATTAATGATTAATTTTATCTCGGGCTTATTTCGATTGTAGTCGGACTCAATTCTAGAGAGGTTTTTGTTTGATCTTAACTTTTGTATAACTTTTTTTTGTATTTCTTCTAGCTCCTCATAAGTACTTCCGTAAATGACCATCTGTACAGGTTTATTATAATTAGATACTCTTATTGATTGAGGAGAGATAGGGAATGCTAATGCCTGAGGTAGAGTAACTATTTTTCCTATAGCTTCTCTTAAAACTACTTGTTGTCCTTTTTTTCTGTTTTTCCAGTCATCGAGTAAAGCAATTATTATAAAACTGTTATAAGAATTTGCAGAATTACCAAATCCAGGCACTCTCATTATAAATCTTGCATAAGGGCTATCCTCAGCTTGGAGGAGAGGGATGAGTCTCGCTTCTACTTTTTGGGCTTGCTCTTGAGTATACTCAAAAGAACTTCCTTCGTCAGTCGAGCCAATAATTAAGTATGCTCCTCGATCCTCTAAAGGCAACAACTCTTTTTTTGAAAAACTAAATAATAGTACTGATGCTACAACTATTAAGATTATAAAAAAACTTACAGCTTTTGTTTTATCAATAATTAAGTCTAAAGTTTCTTTATAAAAATTAGAAAAACTTTGAAAAATTCTTTCAAACTTTTGTATAAATTTTTTTTTTGATGTATTTTTGTATAAAAACTTACTAGCAAGCATTGGAGATAAAGTTAATGCTACAAAAGAGGATACAACAATTGAAAAAGATAATGCAATTGCTGTTTCTCTAAATAAAGTTCCTGAAATTCCCTCAATAAAAATTAATGGCAGAAAAACTGCTACTAAAATAAGTGTTGTAGCTATAATGGCAAAAGATATTTGTTTAGAACCTTTGTATGCAGCAACTAATGGAGTTTCACCATTTTCTATTCTTCTATAAATTGCATCTGTCATTATGACAGAATCATCTGTGATTATTCCTATTGCTAAAATAAAACTTAAAAGGACAAAAATATTTATTGATAGTCCAAATATATATAAACCTAAAAAAGAAGCTATTAGACTTACAGGGAGTGCTATAGCAGGCACAATAACTGCCTTCAGATTTCCTAAAAATAGATAGATTATTAATACAACTAAAATAAACGCTATTAATAAAGTTTTATAAACTTCCTGAATAGCTGCTTCAACATAGTTTGCTCTATTAAAAGAAACTCTTAAGTCTAATTCATCAGGTAACGATTTTTTGACTTGAATAATTTTTTTCTTGATATCGTTTGAAAGTTCAACTGTTGATGCACCACTTCTAGCATAAATACCTATTCCAACAGTTTTTAAATTTATTTGGTCTTTAGTTTGAGCTTTAAATAGTGTTTTTTCTGAAACTGGCCCAAATTCTATATTTGCAACATCAGATAATAAAATAACTTTGTTTTTAGTTTTTTTTATTGGTAGCAGCTTGATAGAATTAATATTGTTATATGATTTATCTAAATTAAGTGTTAAATCAATATTGTCTGCCTCAAGAGTTCCAGCTGGAAGACTAATATTTTCTCCTCGCATGGCAGTTTCAACCTCTTTAATTGTCAAATCATTTGCAGCAAGCCTTATAGGATCAATCCACACTCTGATACTTAATTCTCTTAATCCTCCAACCCTGATCCTTCCAACATTTCTAACACTAGAAAATTGATCAACTAAATATCTTTCTGCATAATCTCCTAATTCAAGATCACTCCATGTAGAGGATGATAAGGAAAGCCACATAGTAGTAGTAAAACCAGCTGCTCTTTTAAGTATTTGTGGAGCATCAGACTCAGAAGGCAAATTATCAACAATTCGAGCAACTCTTTCTCTAATGTCATTAGCCGCATTATCTAAATCTATGCTAGTGTCAAATTCTACATTAATTGTACTTCTTCCATTTTCAGATTTAGAATCAATATTTTTTATTCCCTCAGCTCCTCCAATAACATCCTCAACAACTTGTGTTACTTCTTGATCTACTATTGAAGCTGCAGCAGACTTATAATCTACTTGAATTTGTACTACTGGTGGCTGTATCCCATTTGGCAGTTCTCTAACTGGTAATTTCCAAAAAACAAACAAGCCAAAAACAATCAATATAAGTGACATAACCCAAGAGACGGTCGGTCTTTTTATGCTTAATTCAGATATAAACATTTATTGATTGATGGGTTTTATTTTTCCTTGTGGTCTAACTTTTCTTAATCCTTCAGCTACAATAATATCTCCTTGAGCCAAACCAGAGACTATTTCTATATTTTTTTCACTTCTTAAACCTGTTTTTACTTCTATTTTATTAGCAATATTTTCATCATTAATCTTATACACATATGACTTATCTCCCTCAACCATTACACTTGTATCAGGAACACTTAAAGAATTTCTTAAGTCAAATTTAACGCTAACCTCTAGTAATGATCCTGAAATTAATTCTAAGTCTTTATTTTTTACTTTTATCCTTGATAGTAAACTTCTAGTATCAGCATTTATTCTACTTGAAACAAAATCAACTTCACCCTCAAATATTTTATCTTTATAGCTGGCTATTTTTACTTTGACTGGTAACCCTTTTTTTATATACGCTGAGTAATTTTCAGGGATTTTAATATCAGAATATATAGTTGAGTTGTCATCTATTGTGATAATGACTATATTGTTTGAAACAAGTATATCTTCTGTAAGTCCAGTATATCCCAACACTCCACTAAATGGAGCTATTACATCACCACTTTTCAATTTAATTAAAACTTCACCTTTTTTAACAAAATTTTTTAACTTTAAATCTTCAATAAGATCATCTTTTTTAATCTTAAATGTTTCAGATCTTTTTGAAATTGCTGTTCCAAAAGTTTCTATTTTTTGTGAAAATTCTTTCTTAACAACTTCTGTAATTATAATTCCTGGAGGAGGCATTTTACTAAATTTTTTTTTAAAATGATTCCCAATCATTGTTCTTCCAATAATCACAATTGCTATAATGAGAAAAAATAGGAATATTATAGAAATAGTTTTAGTTGATCTTTTCATTTTAAATTTAAATTAAACCGTATTCAGCCCAAGAGCCATCGTAAATACAAGGCTGATATTTATCATTTATTAGAGAATAAGCTAGTGCCAAAACACACGCAGTTACTCCCGAACCACATGAAAAAACAATATTTTTTTCATCTATATTTTTTACATATGACTCAAAAATATTCTTTAGTTCTTTATTATCTTTAAAGGTTTTATCTGGATTTAAACAATTAGAAAAAGGCATACAAAAAGAATTTTCTATACTACCGCTTCTTAGACCTATTCTGGGCTCCGGTACTTTACCTTCAAATCTTTCTTTGCTCCTTGCATCTATCACTTTAAATTTTTTAGTTTGAATATTTGCGTCAATAAACTCTTTATTTTTAACCAGATCTTTTTTTTTGAAAGATTTATATTTAGTGAATTTTATTTGGGGAATATCCTGCGTAATCTTTCTTTTTTCTTTAATCCATTTTTTTAATCCACCATTTAAAATGTGAATTAATTTAGGATCATGACCAAAGTAAATAAAGTTAAACCAACATCGACATGAACTTATTACATCAGAATTATCATAAACAATTATTTCATCATTATTCTCTATCCCCATTTTGGATACAATTTTTTCCCAATCTTCTTTTTCAACAAGCATATGAGGAAGATGAGAGTTTTTTTTCGAATTTTTATCTAAATCAAAAAAAACAGAGTAAGGAATGTGTTGTGATTTATATTCTTCAAATCCATTTCTGTTAGATTTTGGCATATGCCATGAACAATCAATAATTTTTACACGATCTAAATTTTTTTCGAGCCAATCAGTTTCAACTAATGACATATTATTTTTTTTCTAAATATTTTTGATGATATTCCTCAGCTGGGCAGTAGTTCTTAAGAAGAGTGATATTGGTCACAACTTTACCAGACAATTTGTCATTTACTTCCTTACAAATTTTTTCAGCTATTACTTTTTGATTTTCATTTAAATAAAAAATTTCACTTCTGTATTGAGTTCCAAAATCTGGTCCTTGAGAATTTAAAGTCGTCGGATCATGGAATTCAAAAAATTTATATATAATTTTCTCATAAGATATTTGCTTTTCATCGAAATCAAGTTTTACTACTTCCGCATGATTGGTTTTGCCTGTGCATACTTCTTTGTAGGTCACTTTAGGTTTATCACCTCCACAATATCCTACCTCAGTTTTTATTATGCCAGGAATTTTACTATATTTGATTTCTGGTCCCCAAAAACATCCAAGAGCTAAAACTGCTATTTCCATTGATTAAGATTTAAATTAATTTACAAATTATTCATATGCTAAGTAAAAATCAATTAGGTTTTTTGTACATGTTTATGTCTATATGTGCATTTTCTTTAATGGATGTTATTGTAAAGTGGTCCATAGATTATCCTATAGGACAGGTTCTATTTTTTAGAGGTTTTTTTGGAATAATTTTTTATTTTTTTGTAATACCAAAAGAAAGATTAATTAATTTTTATCAAACTAAAAGACCTGGTTTGCATGCACTTAGATGTTTAGCTGGCCTTATAGCTTTAATTTCAATATTCATAGCTCTTAGAGAGTTACCTTTAGCAACAGTGGTAAGCATTTCTTTCGCTGCACCTATATTCACAACTATTTTATCGATTTTCTTACTAAGTGAAAAAGTAGGAATTTTTAGATGGATGGCTGTTATTATTGGTTTCATTGGAATACTCGTTATAACTGAACCTGGAATTAGTGAATTAAATGTATATTACATTTTTCCAATTATTTTTTGTTTAGGACTTTCTTATGTTGCTATTACAATTAGACAATTATCTACTACTGAGCCACCTTGGTTAATTTCTTTCTATTTTTCTTTATCAATTATGTTTTTAAGTTTTTTAACTATTCCTCAGGGCTGGGTAATGCCAAGTTTTAATCATTTTATCTTATTGTCTTTAATCGGTATTTTTGGAGGTGTTGCTAATTTATGGTTAAGTCTTTCATATAAATATTCTGAAGTTTCACTAGTAACGCCATTGAAATATTTAGCTTTAGTATTTGCAGTAATCTTTGGATATTTTATTTGGGAAGAGATACCTACTATTAAAACACTATCGGGAGCATTTTTAGTAATTATTTCAACATTAATAATTTTTAGAAGAGAAATTTATAATAAGAATATTGTTACTTCAAAAACATTAAATGACTAAAGTACCAAAATATTGGAATAAGGCAAAAAAATATTTATCAAAAAAGGATAAAATCATGTCAAGATTAATTAAAAATTATAAAAGTCCATCAGAAGTTATTCTTACATCTAGAAGGGATATTTTTTTTTCACTTTGTAAAAGTATAATTGGACAACAAATAAGTGTTGCTGCTGCAAATTCTGTTTTTCTTAAATTTAAAAAAAAATGTAAAAATAAAGTTAATGCAAAAATAGTGTCAAAATTGACCTTCAGTGAACTTAAAAGATGTGGTTTAAGTCGTCAGAAAGTTTTAGGAATAAAAAGTTTAGCAAAACAAATGCTGGATAAATCTTTTAATCCTAAACTAATTGTAAAAATGAACGATGATGATGCGATTAGTTATCTCTCTGAATTAAAACAAATCGGAAAATGGTCTGCTGAAATGATACTTCTTTTTACTTATAACCGACCAAATATTTGGCCAATTCAAGATATCGGTCTTTTAAGAGCAATTTCCAAAAATTATAAAAAAAACTATTTACCACCAGAAAAGTTTGTTGGATCTTTAAAAAAAAAATTTTCTCCTTACTGTTCAGTTGCGACATGGTATTTATGGAGAAGTATAGATCCTGAGCCAATACAATATTAATTACCTTCTACTATTTGGTGATGTCTAACTACATGGCCATTAAGAATATCATGTGCCTCTTGATATTCCACAGAGTCATAACATTTTAAAGCAGTATTATAATCGGGAAATTCAACAACAACTACTCTTGGAGAGTCAATTCCCTCGTTTGTTCTACTTTTTCCTCCTCTTGCTAAAAATTTTCCAGAAAATTTTTCTACAGCTGGTTTTGCTTTAATTGCATACTCTTTTAATTTCTCTGTATTACTGATTTTTTCAAATATACACACCCAATAAGCTTTCTTCATTTTTCAATCCATTCAGAGAATTTTGAGGAATTTATTTTTATATAATTAGGCATTAAATTTATGTCAATTTTAGTTAGTTCATTATTAGAAAAAAACTTATTTTTTCGTTGATCGATATTTAAATCATAAATAGCTTTATTATTCTTCACGATTTCTGTTATTTTTTCTATTCCTAGAGGGTTTCTATCATAATCAATATGATGGAGATATGATTTGAGTTTTTTTTCAATATCTTCAGGAGTTTTTAAATAAGAAAAATGCCAACCCCCATTCTCTAAAAAAAATATATCTTTGTATTTTTTTTTAGAGAATAATGTATCAAACCTCCACCAAGCAAATTTTTTAGTTTTTATATCTCTTATCCATTGGGGAGATTGTAAATCTTTGAACTTACAAGCTCTACTTCCGATCCAAGTAAAATTTTCTAATCTTAGATTAAATTTGTAATACATCATATCTTGTTTAAAAAATAAAAACTTATTATTAATATTTTTAAAGTCGACTTTTTCTAAATTTGGTATTTCGTCTAAATCTGAAATAATTATCCAATCGTCAGCTTGTGCTTCATTTAATCCACTTAAAATATAATTTCTTTGTGAGCTTTCTCTCTTTGAAGCATTAAAAAGTGATTTTCTATAGTATTCTTTTTCATCATCGTTATTATGTATCTTTTCTAGATTATCTGGTTGGTTCTCTTTTAATATGTACGTAATTTTTTTTTCAAATTTTTTGAATTTTTTAATATCAAAAAGAGGTTTTCTCTTTTCTCCTTTGTGATCATATTTTGACTCTATTATTATAAACTTGTCTACAAAACTATTTAATAGGTTTAATCTTACATCTAAGACTAAATCTTCATCAAAGTACATAAAGCAATCAAAGATTTTCATATAGATTTATTGTTTTATTATAAATTTTGATATAAATCGAAGATTAATTAAATATTAAATAAAAGCTTTGATTAAATTATAAAAATGTCTGATAAATTAATTATTAATTGGGATGATTATAATAAAACAGTTGAAAAATTGGCAATTCAGATCGAAGAAAGTAATTACAAGCCCTCAATATTAATAGGGATCATGAGGGGTGCAGCTCCAATGATTGATGTGTTAAGTAGAATTTTTAAATTAAAATGTGCTTACCTTGCAGTTGAGTCTTACAGTGGAAAAGGTGTAGAAGACGAGCAAGGCGATATTGTGTTCTCAAGAGAGATGAGCTCTATAGCTCCTAATATGGGTGGAAAAATTTTATTGTGTGATGATTTGTCAGATACTGGAATTACGTTTAATAAAAGTATCGATTGGTTAAAAAAATATGAACCAATTAAAGGAAAAATAGAAGATATTAAAACAGCAACTTTATGGAAGAAAAAAAAATCTACATTTAAACCTGATTTTTGTGCAACTAAATTAGATAGTGATCCATGGATCGTTCAACCTTTTGAAATTTATGAAGAAATAAGGATTGATGAAATTATTAAAAAGCATAAAAAATAAAAAGGGCGACTTGAAAGCCGCCCTAATTTTTAAAATTTATTCTAGGCTACTAAAAAACTTACTATACTAAGAGCAGCGATAACCCAAATTGCTGGACTAGTACTGTCAAATTTCCCTGTGCAAAGTTTAATAGCTGCATAAGCAACAAAAGCTAATGCTATTCCATTAGATATAGAATAAGTGAATGGCATGGCAATCATCGCAAGAACTGCTGGACCAGACTCTGCAATATCATCCCATTCAATATCAGCAATATTTCTTACAAATAAAGTAGCAATGTATATCAAAGCAGCTCCATCAATTTCTTTAGGTAAAGATGTAGCTAGTGGACTAAAGAATAAACAAAACAAGAATAATATTCCTATTACGAGTGATGTCATTCCTGTTCTTCCACCTGCTTTTACTCCTGCTGCACTTTCAACATAAGTTGTGACCGTGGATGTTCCTAAAACAGCCCCAACAACTGTAGAAGCACTGTCTGATAGCATTGCTTTATTAATATCTTTAATTTTTCCATCTGGACCTATTTTGCCTGATACATTTGCTACACTAGTAAGTGTTCCAGCAGTATCAAAAAAGTCAATAAAAAATAAAGTAAAAATAACAGTTACCATTGATGCACTTAGAGCTGCGCCCAAATCAAAGGTCATTAGGTGAGTCATTGATGGAGGAGACGAGACAACTCCATTAAATTTCCCTAAACCAGTTACCCATGCAATTGCACTAAAAACAATTATTCCAATAATTATATTTCCTTTTATTTTCATTTTTTCCATTACTATCATTGAAATAAATGCACCAGCTCCTAAAAGTAAAAGTGGATTAGAGAGGTCACCAAGCTGCACAAGAACTACAGGATTATCAGTGGTTAGCCCCATAATTTGAAAACCAATAATTGCTAAAAATAATCCTATCCCAGCACCAATCCCTAGTTTTAAACTTTTAGGTATTGAATTTATCAACCATGCTCGCAATGGTGTTAAAGAAATTATTAAGAAGACTACACCAGCAACTAAAACAGCACCTAGCGCTTCATCAGGGCTATATTCCATGCCTAAACAAACACCGTAAGCGATAAAGGCATTAATCCCCATTCCTGGTGCGAGACCAACTGGCCAAGTTTTAGCATAAAATGCAGCAATAAAACAAGCTAGAGCTGCCGCAAGAGCTGTTGCTGTAAAAACACCGCCAAAATCAAAACCACCGTCGGATAGTATAACAGGATTTAAAAACATGATGTAAGCCATTGTTAAAAAGGTCGACACTCCAGCAATGACTTCTGTTTTAAAATCTGTTTTATGTTTTTTATAGTTAAAGTAATTATCTAACATTAAACCTCCATTTTTTTCATAGAGTAATTGATTCGAATTAAAAAATCTTTTTGGAGTACAATCTTTTATCTATAATTGTTATTATTTTGATTAAATTTACAACTCTCAGGTTAATTACCAATCGAAAATTTATGATACATTGTAAAAATGAATTTTAAAAATTTATTAATTATTTTATCAATTTTTTTCATTTTTTCAGGCTGTCAAACTATTAAAAATAAATCCGACTCAATTGCTGAAAAAGAAAATAAAAAATATGGGCAATTAGTTGGAAAAAAAATGAATGACTTAAAAATTGAATTAGGTAATCCTATAGAGGATTACGTAAATGAGTCAGGAAATAAAGTATATGTTTATAAAACAAAAAAATATGGAATACCTTGTGAAAGAAAATTTGAAATTAATAAAAAAAATATAATAGAGAGTTTTACATCAAGTGGATGTATTTAAACTTGTGGGGATTTATGCCCCACAAGCAAGGTTGGAATTACTTAATTTCAATAAGTTTTTTCTTTTTGTGCTCAGGTATAATTTTTTCACAAGATACTGTTAAAAGACCATCTTTAAGTTCTGCCCCATTTACTTTTACATCATCAGCAATAGTAAACGATCTTGCAAATTGTCTTTGAGATATACCTTTATGAATAATCTCTCCATCAGTATTATTTTCGTCCAATTTATTAACTTGTTTTGTTCTAACTGTTAATAAATTATCCTCAAACTCAACTTCAACATCTTTCTTATTAAAACCAGCTAATGCAACTTCTATTGCATATTTATCCTTTCCAGTTTTTCTAATGTTGTAAGGTGGGTAATTTGACTGCATAGTCAAAGAACCATTTCCTAACATATTTTCAAATTGATCAAACATATCATCAAAACCAATTGAAAAAGGTCTTAGAGAGTTAAATATTGATAAATCCTTACTTGTCATAATATCCTCCTTTGTTAAGCAAGTTTATTTATTGTTAGCCCCATTAGGCAACTAACGATATTTACATGGTGATTAATTTACCTTTTTCAAGATATTAAATTTAAATTTTTTTAGAAATTTTTAATATAAATGCATAGTCAAAAGCGATTTCTTCAATTGCACCGTCGCGACCTGATTTTCCTCCATGCCCCGCACTCATTTCAGTTTTTAGTAAAAGCAAGTTATTATCTGTTTTAAAATCTCTAAGTTTAGCTGTAAATTTTGCTGGCTCATCAAATAAAACTCTATTATCACTCAAGCTTGTTGTAATTAACATATGAGGGTAATCCATTTTTTTGATATTATTATATGGCGCATATGAGTAGATGTACTCAAAATGATCTTTGTTATCTTTTGCATTTCCAAATTCATCAAATTCCCCAACAGTTAGGGGTAAAGAATGATCTAGGTTAGTTGTTAAAGAGTCAACAAATGGTACTGCCATAACAACTCCAAGAAATAAATCTGGTGATTGATTTACTACTGCCCCCATTAATAAACCACCTGCTGAACCACCCATGCCTATTATTTTTCCTTTTGATGAATATTTTTTTTCGATTAGAAACTTTGCTGCGTATATATAATCTTCAAATGTATTTTTTTTATTAAGAAGTTTTCCCTCTTTCCACCATTTCATTCCTCTTTCCATTCCTCCTCTAATGTGTGCTGTTACCCAAATTATATTTCTATCAATTAAACTAAATTTTGTTGAAGAGAAGTCAGGTGTCATTGAATTTCCATATGATCCATAACCATATAAAAGTAAATTTGCAGAACCATCAATTTTTGTTTTTTTATGTCTAGTTATTGTAATTGGAATTAATCTTCCATCATGAGAAGGACACTCTAATCTTTCAACAATATAATCATTTGGATCATGACCAGACGGAATCTCTTGTTCTTTAATTAGTTTTTTTTCTTTTGTTTTTAAATTATAAAGATAAGTTTTACTTGGCGTTTTAGGAGAGGAATAAGATAAATATACTAAATTAGTATTTTTGTCTCTTTGAATCAATGAAACACTAGGTGCAATTACATTTTCATCAGTAAAATTTAATTCTTCTTCGACACCAGATTGATTATCTTTTATAAATAATTTTCCAAGAGCGTTAGATTTTTCACCTCTAATCACCCAGTCATCTAAAAAAACTAGTCCACCAATTAAAACTTCATTTTTAGCTGAAATATAATCTTCCCAAATTTGACTACTTAAATCAGAACACCTTTCAATCTTAAAATCTTCAGCGTTTTCATTGGTATGACAGTAAAAATAGTTTTTCCATGAATTTATTGAATAAATTATACCTTTTTTTCTTTTTTTAATTAATTTTGGTTTCGGTTTTTCTTCGTTTACTCCAAAATAATATTGTTCAGACGTGTTGTGATCTGAAGTTGTTATGAAAAAATATTTTTCATCAGAACTCAGACCAATGCCAACTGTAAAAGCCTCACTTTTTTCATCAAATATGAGCTCATCATCTTTACAGGGCGATCCTATCTTGTGTCTAAAAATTTTTCTTGGTCTATGGAACTCATCAAGTTTTGAGTAAAAAATATATTTGTCATCTAAACTGAAAGTAATACTTCCACTGGTTTCCGTTATTTTTTCAGTGATAAATTTCTTAGTGGAAATATCTCTTATGTATATTGTAAAATATTCAGATCCTTTTAAATCCAGTGAATAACCTAAATATTTGTCATTGTAACTTACCTCTAAATCACCGATACCGAAATATTCAGTATTAAATTTTTCTTTTTCTTTGTCTCCATTCCAGATTTCTTCAACATTATCCGTTCCAATTTTTTTTCTAAGTTTTATTGAATAATTTCCTTTTGCAGTTGTTTTTGTCCAGTATTCATATTCTTTGTCTTTGTATTTAAGAGACTCATCATCTAATTTAATTCTACCTTTAATTTCATTAAACAAAATTTTTTGATATTTTTTTGTGTTTTTTAAATTATGTTCTGTATAGTTATTTTCCTCTTCAAGATATTTTCTAACATCAGGCAATAATTTAGAACCATCTTTTAAGACCTCAAGAATATTTTCTTGATGTATCCAACTATAATTATCCTCCCAAGTTGTATTGTGACAAGATTTAAGCTCTGGTTTTTTTTTAAGTTGTGGTATTTTCATTAAGATAAAAATATATGAATATAATAATTTATACAGTGGTTATATTAACCATTTTTTATTTTTTACTTCGTTTTATAACGAAAGTGTCATCTAAAAAAATTTCAAAAGGGCTTAGATTTCTGATTATATTAGGATTAATTGCTTTAGCAATTTTGTTTGCTATTGGCGGAAAATTTCTATTAACCTTACCTTTGACTTTGGCAAGTTTAGCTTTATTAAAATTAAAAGGTTTATCAATTTTCCAATTAATTTCTCTTTTTAGACTTATTCAAACTTTAAGAAGATCTGGCCGATTTTCTTTTAATCAAGCAGGCTCAAATAATGTTTCATCTATATCAGTTTCTGAGGCCTATAAAATTTTAAACTTAAACATGAATAAAAAAGTTACTAAAGAAGATGTTAATAAAGCATATATTAAGATACAAAAAAAAATTCATCCTGATATTTCTCCTGAAACCTCAAGACTATCATCGATAGTTAATGAGGCTAAAGATATTGTATTAAATGATATTTCTTAATCAATAATTTTTAAAAGTTTTTCAAAAATTTTTTGTGGATCTATTTTTTCTTTACCTAAAGTATTATGTGTAACTGTTTTTTCTCCCTCTGGAATTATTGGATACATTTTTGTGCTATAATTTCCATATATAAGAGGAGTATCTGCCATTAAAGTAATCGTGTTGATACCCAAAGCTGATGATAAATGACTAAAACTTGAGTCATTACAAATAGATATATCGCAATTTTTGATTAATGGTAAAATTTCTTTAATAGTTAGATTATCTAAACGAATACAAAAATTTTTAAATTTTGATCTCAAAATTTCATTTAATATTTCTTGCTCCTCGTATGCCTTACCTGTTGCAAGAAAAAATTTACAACTTTTTATTTTTGATATTTTATCGATTACACTTAAAAAAGTTTTTGCTGGAATTCTTTTTGTAGGTCCAGAGCCGCCTATTCCTAGAAGAATATTTATTTCCTTTTTATCTATTTGAAATTTTTGTGTTGCTTTAAAAACTAAATCATTATTAATTTGAATTTCTGGATCTTCATTTACATCTAAATCCAAATTTGTTTTCAAGAATTTTTTAGGAACCTCGGTTATGTGTTGTTTGGTTTTTGTGAACAATGGATATTGATAAATTTTTGGAATACCTGACATTTTAGCAATTAAGTTAAATCTTAAAGATGAATTAAAGATAAAAATTTTATCAAATTTATGTTTTTTTAAATCTTTAGCTAAATTAAAAATACCAAAAAACCCACCATGTTTATTATTCGTTTTATCATCTCTTTCTAAAATAAGAATTTTATCTATATAGTTTGTTTGATGTAAATATTGATCAGCTTTAGAGTTTTCTTTTACCAAGATACTTATTGGTGAATTAAATTTTTTTGACAAAGCCTTAATAAATGGTAAGAAAATTACAGTATCTCCAACACCTTTTCTATTCTGAACTGCTAATATTTTCATATAGTATTTATAAACTTTACTGAGTATATTTTTATATAAATTTTTATTATGACAAAAATAAGTGGAATTATAGCAGCAACTATGTCAGTCTTAAATTCTGATTTAAGCCTTAATATTGAGAAAACAATAGATCACGCTGAAAATTTAATTGAACAAGGGTGTCATGGCACAGTAATATTTGGAAGTACCGGTCAGGCTCAACTAATTCCAATTTCAGAAAAGATTGAATTATTAAATAAACTTTCGTTTAGTAAATTTAAGGATAAAAATTTAATAGGCACTGGTTTTAACTCATTAGGTGAAACAATAAATTTTATGAAAATTGCGAAATCATTAAATTTTGAAAAATTTCTTATTATGCCACCTGCTTATTACAAATATGGAGACATTGAAGTAATTGAATTTTACAAAAAAGTTGTAGAAGCTAATCCTGAATGTAAAATAATCTTATATAATTTTGAAAAATTATGTGGGTATAAATTTAGTATTAATTGTGTAAAAGAACTTGTTAAAAAATTTCCAAAACAAATTGTTGGTATAAAAGATAGTTCATATAATTTATATAAAGAATTAAGATTAGAAAATTTTTCAATTTTTCCGGGATCAGAATTGAAATTGTTGGAAGGTTTACAGATTGGTTGTTCGGGGATAATTTCAGCTACCTGTAATGTTACTGCACAATTATCAAGGAAAGTTTATGATGATTTTATTAAAGGAAAAGAACAAACACAAAATGAAAAATTGTGTGAAGTTAGGAAAATTTTTGACAAGTATGATCTAATTTCTGGACTCCATACTTTTTGGGCTAAAGAAAATATTATTCATAGAAATATTTTACCTCCTTTAAGACTTTTAAATGAGGATGATGAAAAAAATTTAATTCAATCTTTAAAGCACTTAAATTTTACAAATAAATCATCGATGGCAGCTTAATATGCAACTTGCGAGTTTCTTAAATAAAGTTTTTAAAAAAGATGGTTTCATCTTAACTGATGCTAATGGTAAAGACTATATTATTGGTAATCCTGGTGATAAAGCAATTAAACTCAAAATTTTAGACAAAAAACTTCATTATAAGCTTTTATTATATCCAGATCTATATTTTGGTGAGGCTTATACGAATGGAGAAATAATTATAGAAAATGGATCTTTAACTGACTTTTTAGACATAGCATTGATGAATTTTGGAAGAGGAGAGCTAAATTTTTTTAGTTATTTATTAAATAGACTAAGAGGCTCGTATAGATATTTAACTAATTTTAATTTTATTAAAAAATCTAAAATGAATGTATCACATCATTATGATATTTCAGACGACTTGTATGATTTGTTCTTAGATCCAAAAAGGCAATACTCATGTGCATATTTTAAAAATGAAAATGATAGTTTAGAAACTGCTCAAAATAATAAAATTAGCCACATTATCAAAAAACTTAATATAAAACCAAATCAAAAAGTTTTAGATATAGGCTGTGGTTGGGGCTCATTAGCGATTGAAATTGCAAAAAGTGCAAGTTGTGAAGTTACTGGAATAACATTGTCAGAAAACCAATTGAATTATTGTAATAAAAAAGCGAAAGAGCTGAACTTAGAAAATCAATTAAAATTTAGATTAATGGATTATAGAGAACTTAAGGAAAAATTTGATAGAATAGTAAGTGTTGGAATGTTTGAACACGTAGGTAGAAAATTTTATAAAAAATTTTTTAAACAAATAGAAAATTTATTAAATGACGACGGTGTTTCACTTATACATACAATTGGATCAGTTAATCCACCGCGAGACCCACATCCATGGATAACAAAATATATATTTCCAGGCGGTTACACACCAAGTTTGAGTGAAGTAACAACACCTATAGAAAATGCAGGTTTAATAGTAGCTGATATTGAGGTTTTAAGACTACATTACACACATACTTTAAGACACTGGAAAGAGAATTGTATTAAAAATAAACAAAAAATTATCAAAATGTTTGATGAGAAATTTTTTAGAATGTGGGAGTTTTATCTTGCTGGTTGTGAAATGGCATTTAAGTGGGGAGATCAAGTTGTATATCAATTTCAACTAACTAAAAATTATAGATCAACTCCTGTGACTAGGGACTATATTTATCAATAAATTATTGATAAGATCATTTCTTCTCAGAAATGAAAAAAAAACAAAAAAAATCAAAAAAAAAGAAAAAAACAAAAAAAAGGAGCAAAGTTTACAAAGCTCAAAGTAGACTAAGAAGAATTAAAAAGAGTTTAAAGAAACCCAAAAAAAAGAGAAATACCAAAAAAAAAAAGATTAGATTTAAAAAATTAACAAAAAACAAAAATCAAGCCCAAATAAAAAAACTTCAAAAAGAAAGTATAATTTTAAAACTAGTAAAGTTTCAATTATCTTTAAAGCCTCAATTTAATTTTAAATTCAATTTTAATTTAGAAAAACATATTCAAAGTTTTTTTGATAAAATTTCAGAAACAATTTTAAGTTATAAGGTTTTAAAACGTGATGAAAGAAGAAGAATTAAAATAGAAAAGATTGAAAAGGAGAGAGAAGAAAAAATTGAGCTAGCAAAACAAAAAAAAGAAGAGGAAGTGCTTAAAGTTAAACATAAAGAAAAAGCTCTTAAAGAAGAAGCTAGATTAGAAAAACAGCGAACAAAAGATATAAAATTATTTTTAAGAAAAGAACAAGCACTTCTAAGAATTGAACAAGCAGAAAAACAGAAAGAATTTTTAAAAAAATTAAGATTAGATAAACAAATTGAAAAATTCAGAGTAAGAGAAGTTAAAGAATTAGAAAAACTTGAGAAAATTTCTTTAAGAGAAAAAAGAGAAGATTACGCAGGATTACAAGAAAGAATTGATAAACTTAAAGATAAATACCGATTACTTCGAGATCAAAAAATTAAAGAGAGAGTCGAAGCATTAGGTGTAAAACTACAGGGAGATGAAGATAGAGAAACTTTATTAGAAAAAGAAAAAGAATATACTTTAGCAAGGCAAAAAATTGAATTTGCACTAGAAAGTTTTTATAGAAGTGCAAGTAGTTTGGTATTCCAACTTAACAAAAGACATATTACTCGGGATATGTCTATTTTTCGATGTATAGATAGAAGATTTGAAACTGGAGAAGTTTTTATTAAGTGGGACGAGTCACAAGATGATGAGTGGCTATTATTAATTTATATTAAAAATAATTCTCCAGATGAAGGAATTATTATTGAGGATAAAACAAATCCAGAAAAAAATCTTTCTCATGAGTTTAGAAATGTGGATATTTTTAAAGCTTCAGACACCATGGTAGATTCTTTAACGCAACTCATTGCAAAGAAAAGGACCAAAAATAACAATTAAATTTTTTTTTTATTTAGGTATTATCTTTAATGATTCTGGGATCCGTTTTTTTAATAATTCTATATTTAATTTTTAGATACATTATTGCTTGGATAGGTTATTTAAATAATTTAGACCCAAGACTCGGCGACAGCACTTGGAGATTTACTTATGATTATCCAGTAATTGGGGAAAGAGATATTTCCGATCTAGATGATAAAGATTTTGTAAGACTTAGAAGAAAAAAAAATAAGACTATCTTATTAATGTATTCAATAGTCTTAGTAATGTTTATATCCTCAATGTCTCTACTAAGTAAATTTTTATTATTTTTCTTTAGTTAGTTTTTTAATTGCTTTTTATTTTTGAGATAAAGAAAAAAAGCTACTATCTCATATACAACAGAAAACATATTAAAGATTATTGGTAGTTTAAAAAAATTATAGAGAAATTTATATTTTGGCATTTTTTTCCATAACAATAAAAATGCTTCTGCTCCTCCTAAAACCTTTTCACCATCTTTAATGTGAAGTCTTCTTAAAAGTTGCTTGCTATCTTTAGAAGTTTCTTTTTCAGCTAATTTATTATCTGTAATATCAATCCAATTTATCTCATCTATTTTTTCTTTTTTATAAAGATCAATTTCAGCCTTACAAATTTTACAAGAATTGTTAAAATAAACTTTCATAATAAGACAATTTATTACTAATTTATCTTATTAATGTACATGCGTAAAATACACTAGTTGAAAAATCTTTGAAACAAACTATGTAAAGATGCTCATGAGTAATTTCTTTGAAAAAACCGACCTATCTAGAAAAGAAGCTGAAAATATTATTTCGGACACCTTGCAAAAATGTGATGATGGAGAACTATACTTAGAAAATTCAAAATCAGAGTCAATTCTTTTGGATGACGATAAGATTAAAAATTCTAGTTATAATTCAGATTTAGGATTTGGTTTTAGAGCTATATCGGATGAAGTGGTTGCTTATTCTCATTCTAATGAAATTTCTAAGAACTCTTTAAAACAATCTTCAGAAAATTTAAAGTCAACATTAAAATCTGTTAAAGGTACTTATAATCATGAAATTCCTAAATCAAATAAAAAGTATTATGACAATATTAATCCCATTGAGCAAAAGTCTCTTAATGAAAAAATTAAAATATTGAACGATGTAAATGATTATTTACGATCTAAAGGTGATAAGGTTAAACAAGTTACAGCTAATTTTTTGGGAGAGCAAAAGTCTGTAGAAATAATTAGATCTGGTGGAGAGACTTTGTCAGATGTTCGTCCTTTGGTAAGATTTAATGTTTCAGTTATGGTGGAAAAAGATGGCAGAAAAGAAACAGGCGTATACGGTGTTGGTGGAAGACAATCTTACGACTCATATTTAAAAGATGAAAATTGGAAAAGTGTTTGTGATGAAGCTTTAAGGATAGCATCAGTGAATTTAGAGAGTAAACCCGCGCCAGCAGGTGAGATGAAGGTTGTACTCGGACCTGGGTGGCCTGCAATATTAATTCATGAGGCTGTTGGTCATGGTTTAGAGGGAGATTTTAATAGAAAGAAAACTTCAGCATTTCATAATCTAATGGGCCAAAAAGTTGCAAGTGAGGGAGTTACAATTATTGATGACGGTACAATTGATAAAAGAAGAGGTAGTCTTACAATTGACGATGAGGGAACACCAACAGAAAAAACTGTTTTAATAGAAAATGGAATTTTAAAAAATTTTATGCAAGACAGACTTAACGCACGTTTGATGAAAACAAGATCTACTGGCAATGGAAGAAGAGAAAACTATAGACATATAGTTCTACCAAGAATGAGAAATACGATGATGCTAAGTGGTAAGCAGACCCAAGAAGAAATGATTAAAGCTGTCGACAAAGGTATTTTTGCAGTTAGTTTTGGTGGTGGACAAGTTGATATAACATCTGGAAAATTTGTATTTAATTGCACTGAAGCTTATGAAATTGTTGATGGTAAAATTGGATCACCAATTAAAGGTGCAACGTTAATTGGTGATGGTCCTTCAATTTTAAAAGAAGTTTCCATGGTAGGAAATGATATGATGATGGATCCTGGTATTGGGACATGTGGTAAAGCTGGACAAGGTGTACCTGTAGGTGTTGCACAGCCATCAATATTAATCGATAAGATGACTGTAGGTGGTACAAAACTTTAAATGGTTAAGGATCAAGAATTTTTAGAGAAAAAAGCGTCATATTGTTTAGGTTTAGCGAAGAAATTTGGTGCAACAGATACAAGTGTGGTTGTAAAAAATTCAGTTTCTGAAACTGTTAATTTTAGAAATAAAAAATTAGATGAAGCTAATAGGTCAGATGATCTAGGTATAAGCATCACTACTTACATTGGTAAAAAGAAATCATCAATATCTTCATCTAATTTGCTTACTGATAATTTGAGTATTTTGATTGAAAAATGTGTCGAAACTACAAAAAATACTCCTGAGGATGAATTTAATTCTTTACCGGACAGAGATTTATTATCAAAAGAAGTTAAAGATTTAGATCTCTATGATGATAGTCATATAGCGAATGATCAAAAAATAGATTATTTAAAAAAATTAGAGGCTGCTGCTTCAAGCGATAAAAAAATTATCAATACTGAATCTAGTTTTACTCAAAATAAATCTAATTTTACTTTAGCTAATAGCGAAGGTTTTTGTGACGGTTACAAAACATCTTCATTCACAGCATCAAGTGTAACAGTTGCAAAAGATGAAAAAAGCATGGAAAGAGATTACGAATATTCTAGTAAATGTTTTCTTAAAGACTTAGATGACGCAGATGAATTAGGCACTCTAGCTGCTAATCAAACTATTAGAAAATTAAGTCCAAAAAAAATAGGTAGTGAGAAAATTGCTATAATTTTCGATAAAAGAATAGCTAAGGGAATATTAAATACTTTTGCAAGTGCCATTTCTTCATCAGCGATATCAAGAGGAACTTCTTTTTTAAAGGATAAAGCTAATCAAAAAATATTGTCAGATAAAATAAATGTATTTGACAAACCTGATATGCTCAAAGGCTTAGGCTCAAGAAATTTTGATAGTGAAGGGGTAAAGACCGACACACTTAAACTGGTGGATCAAGGAATTTTGAAACATTATCTGATTGATACTTACAATGGAAAAAAATTAAATCTTAAATCTAATGGAAGATGTGGAGGAACAAGTAATCTTTATTTTGAAAATGGAAATATTAGTTTTAAAGATTTACTGAATTCAAATTCAAAAAGTCTCTATATTACAGAAACCATAGGTCATGGAAGTAATATTGTGACCGGAGATTATTCAGTTGGAGCAACTGGGTTTTTAGTTGAAAATGGTGAGTTTAAATATCCAATAAATGAAATTACCATAGCAGGTAATTTTAAAGACATGTTTCAAAATATTACCTTAGCAAATGACTTGGAGTTCAAATATGCAACTAACTCACCAACCATGTTAATAGAGGGAATGGTTGTTGCTGGTAAATGAGTGAATTTTGTATAATTGGTTCTGGAATATCTGGATCCACAATTGCAAATCTTCTTAATAAAAAACATTCAGTAATTCTGTTCGACAAAGCAAGAGGCCCTGGGGGTCGTGCATCTTTTAAAAGAATAAAAGGCAAAACAGGTTTTGATCATGGCACTCAGTATATTTCACCAAAAACTAGAGAATTTAAAAAATTTACTAAAGATTTAATAAAAAAAAGAATTTTAAAAGTATGGATTGGCAAACACGTTTTTCTTAATTCAAAAAAAAAACAGGATAAAAAACATCTAAAAGTAATTGGTAAAAATGGAAACAATGATATTAGCAAACATTTACTAAAGAAAATTAATTGCAACTATCACAGTGAATTAAAAAAAATCTATTATAAAAATAAACTCTGGTATTTGTTATTTGACGATGGAAAATTAAGATACTTTAAAAACCTAATTTTGACTTGTCCTTTTCCACAATTAAAAAAACTTTCTAAGAAATTTATTAATAATTCTTTTTTAAGTAAGTCTATAAAAATGGATGCAAATATTACTACCATGATTGCAATAAAAAAAAGTAAGAATTCAAATAGTAGCTATCTTTTTGAAGATCCAATTCTTGGTTGGGCTGGAAATGAAAACTCAAAAAAAAGGTTTAAATCGAAATATGATTTATGGACTCTTCAAAGTACATTTAAATGGGCAAATATAAAGATTAATAAAAACAAGAATAACAAAAAAAAAAATTCAAAAATTATGATCGATAAATTTTTAAAACTTTCAAATATCAAAAAAACAAAAATTTATTATTCACTTAATCACGGTTGGAAATACTCTTCAAATTCGAAACCATTTAAAATTAAAAGTTATTGGGATCCTAGAAAAAAATTGGGTGTTTGTGCAGATTGGTTTGTAGGACCTAGATTAGAGTCAGGATGGATAAGTGCACATGATTTATTTAAAAAAATCTCAAGATAGATTAATTAAAATTTTTTAATTTATATTCCCAGTTACCCATTCTTGAATAGGATACTTTTAATATCATTAAATTTTTACGATCATACCAAATATCAAAATCTAATCTTTTATCTTTTGGTATACTCATGTCTTTAGACTTCAGTGTAAAATGATCAACATCATAAACTTTTCCATAAAGATCTATTTTTTCTTTGCCCAAAAAAGTTACCACTTGATCCTTAATACTTCCTGAGATAGGACTTATTTGAGAACTCGCTTGTAAAATTTTGTGATTCCACCAATTTCCAATCACGTTATCAGCTGAGGCTTCTCCACTATATGAAGAGCCTTTGATATCAAATTTTTTATTTTTTTGATTAAATGTTAAATTAACGAACTTCTTTTTGTCGTTTTGTAAAGTTTTAGAATTATAAGAAACTAATTGATCTTTGAAAAATTTTTCCTCGCTATAACCTTCAACTTGGAAAACTGTTGCTCCTAAAAGTTTAACTACAAATTTAATTTGATTAGTAACAATAGTTTCTGATCCATTTCTATTGAAAAAATAATGATTATAGCCAATAAGCTCACCATTTCGAAAAATCTCCATCTCAATTTTGTTATATTTAATGTAATGTCCAATATGAGCGATTGAATTTGTTGGATAAATAAAAAGAAATAAAATGACTATAATTTTTTTCATTTAACAATTAGTTTAATAGACTTTATTAACAATAGAAATAACTTATTAAAATGTTTTTAAAAATTAAGAAAATACCAAGGGTTAATTGGAGTTCAGATAAGCCTTATAATTTTAAACCAAAATTCTCTACATTCTTTTTTTTATGTTTTGGTTTGATGTTATTTGGACTTGGAGAAGGTCTATTAATTGTATCATTTACTGGCGCCTCTCCTTGGAGTGTTTTAGCACAAGGTATCTCATTAAATATTAACTTAAGTATAGGAACGATAACACTTTTAATTAGTATTGCGGTTTTAATTTTGTGGATACCTCTTGGTCAAAAACCTGGTATGGGAACAATATTTAATGCATTAATAATTGCATTGATGATTGATCTTTGTATAAAATTTGTCCCAACACCTTCTAATTATGTCTATCAATTAATTTTAGCAATTATTTCCGTAATTACAGTTGGTATTGGAGGTGGTATTTATTTGGTCTCTAATCTTGGGGCTGGACCAAGAGATGGATTGATGATTGGTTTACAAAAAAAAACAAACTTTCCAGTTGCTGCTGTTCGAGCATTTTTAGAGATCTCAGTTGTTAGTATTGGATGGTACTTAGGTGGAACAGTGGGGGTTGGAACTTTATTATTTGCTTTTGGAATTGGACCATGTGTTGCTTTAGGTTTATTCTTAGTTGATAGAATATTCGACTAAGCTGCTGCACCAGATTTTTCATTTCTTTTTCTATCATGTGGATCAAGAATAGCCTTTCTTAATCTACAAGACATAGGTGTAATTTCAAGAGCTTCATCTGAATTTAAAATACTTAATTGTTCTGCTATTGACATTTTTCTAACTGGTGTAAGAACAACATTTTCATCAGTGCCCTGTGTTCTCATATTAGTTAATTTTTTACCCTTCATTACATTAATTATCATGTCTCCTGGTTTAGGAGATAAACCAACTATCATTCCTGGATAAACTGGATCGTTGTGAGTTACAAACATCTCACCTCTTGCTTGCAGATTGAATATTGCAAAAGCAACAGCCTTGCCTTGCTCCATCGATATTAAAGCGCCATTTTTTCTACCTTCCATTTCTCCCTCAAATGGACCATAATCGTGAAAAATTCTATTTATTACGCCATTTCCTTTTGTAAGTGTAAGGAACCTGCTATTGTAACCCATTAATCCTCTTGTTGGAGCATGAAATATTAATCTTTTTTTATCTTTACCAGTATCTTTTAGTTCTATTAATTTACCTTTTCTTCTGTTCATAGAGTCTATTATTTTTGATGAATATTCTTCGTCAAGATCAATTGTAATTTCTTCTATCGGTTCGAGTTTTTTACCAGCATCATCTTTTTTGTATAAAACTTTTGGAGGGCTAACAGTTAGTTCAAAGCCTTCTCTTCTCATTTGAGTCAGAAGAATTTCAAGCATTAATTCACCTCTTCCACTTACTACAAAAGAATCATTTTTGTCATTTTCCGAAAATGAAATTCCCACGTTATTTTGTGCTTCTTGAATCAGTCTGTCTCTTATTTGTGTACTTGTTAATTTTTTCCCCTCTGTTCCTGCTAATGGTGATGTATTAACCGTTATATTAATGGACATCGTTGGAGGATCAATTGGCGTAGCTTCAATTGGTTTATTAACCTCTAAATCACATATTGTATCTGCCACGTTTGCTTTTTCTAAACCTGCGACAACAACAATGTCACCTGCCTCTCCAACTTCAATTGGAACTTTTTTAGTACCCTCATACCTGAAGATTTTTGTTAATCTTCCTTCATCTACTTTGTCACCCTTTAAATTTATCGCTTTTATAGCCTGATTTGCTTTTGCAGTACCTTGTGTAATTCTACCTACTAAACTTCTACCTAAAAAATTGTCTGCATAAAGAAGGGTAGAAAGCATAGCAAATGGTTTTGACTTATCTAACTTAGCTGGTTTAACGTGTTCAATAATTTGATTTAAAAGAGGATCTAAATTTTTCCTAGGTCCATCAACTTCTTTATCTGCCCATCCTGATCTTCCACTTGCGTATAAAACTGGAAAATCCAATTGCTCTTCATTGGCATCTAAACTTACAAATAAATCAAAAGTTTCATCTAAAACTTCATTTGCTCTCTGGTCTGTTTTGTCTAATTTGTTTATTACTACAATTGGTTTTAATCCTTGCTTTAAGGCTTTTGATAACACAAATTTCGTTTGAGGCATTACTCCCTCTGCAGAGTCAATTAATAGCAAAGCCCCATCAGCCATGCTTAAAACTCTTTCAACCTCTGCAGCAAAATCTCTGTGACCTGGGGTATCTATGATATTAATCCTTGAGTTTTTCCAATTAATTGAAGCTGGTTTAGCTAAAATTGTAATTCCTCTCTCTTTTTCAAGTTCACCAGAGTCCATTAATCTTTCATCAACAACTTCATTTTCTCTAAAAGATCCACTTTGTTTCATCAAATTATCAATTAAAGTAGTTTTGCCGTGGTCTACGTGAGCAATTATAGTGATGTTTCTGATATTGTTGTTCATAAATTGTGGCTCTTATACATTAATTCTTTAATTTGAAAACTTAAAAAAAGTCAATATTTAGTGGATTAAAAGGGTTTGATAAAAAATTCATTTCTTGTGATTGTTTTAAAAACATATAGATATCGCAATAAAATCAAAACCAACAAATAATCAAGAACTAAATTTCAAAATAAACTTTTTAATTATCTAATGGAAAATTTCACATCAATAAAAATAGAAGATTCTTTAAAAAATTCATTATTCAAAATGAATTTTATTAAACCAACACCTATTCAAGGGATGGCTATTCCAGTTGCATTAGAGGGCAAAGATATTTTAGGTACAGCTCAGACTGGCACAGGTAAAACCTTAGCTTTTACTATACCTCTAATTAATAAATTAATTTTAGATAAAAATGCTTTTGCACTAGTAATGTGCCCAACAAGAGAACTAGCTTCACAAGTAATGGAAACAATTAAAAGTATTGTTAGTGAGAAGATAAATATTAAAACAGCTTTATTAATTGGTGGTGAATCTATGCAAAAACAACTTAGACAATTAAGTAACAGGTCTAGAATTATAGTTGGTACACCTGGTAGAATAAATGATCACTTAAAAAGGAAAAGTTTAAACTTATCAGCAACAAAATATTTGGTTTTAGATGAAACTGATAGAATGCTTGATATGGGATTTACCCCACAAATTGAAATGGTTTTAAAATTTATACCTAGAAATCATCAAACTTTATTATTCTCAGCAACGCTACCTCAAAATATTTTAAGAATTTCAGAAAGATATCTAAATAAACCTAAAAGGATATCTGCAGGTGCTACTTCAATTCCAGTTAAAAAAATTAAACAAGAAACACTTCAAGTTTTCAAAGAAAATAAGTATGACGAACTAATTAATCAATTTCTAGCAAGAAAAGGATCTATTTTAGTTTTCGTTAAAACTAAAAGAAGTGCTGACAAGATGGTTAAACGTCTTAAGGAAGAAGGACATTCTGCAGACGCAATCCATGGTGATCTTCGCCAGAGTAAAAGAGATCGTGTTATAAACTCTTTTAGAAAAGGCTTAAAAAGAATTTTAATTGCAACAGATGTAGCGGCAAGAGGTCTTGATATTCCTTTAATTGAACATGTGATTAATTATGACTTACCTCAAGTTCCTGAGGATTACGTACACAGAATCGGAAGGACAGCTAGAGCTGGATCAGAGGGATCCGCTTTAACTTTTCTAAGTTCAGATGATAGACCAATGTGGAATTCTATTAATAAATTGATAAACCCAAATTTTAAATTAGCACAAAGCAATTTGACAAGAAACTCAAGAAATAAAAGAAAAGGAGATAGACCTTACAATAAAAAAAGAAAATTTAGGGAAAAGAAAAATTTAAACTTTAAAAATAAAAAAAAATCTTTTGAAAAAAGAAGAAAAGATCAAGTAGGACAATTTGAAGTAAAAAAAGATTTTGATTTTAAAAGAAAAAAAAATTTTTTTAAACAGAAGAAAACGAAACCATCAGGATTTACTAATAACCCTAAATATTTTGGAAAAAACCCCTTAGAAGATTTAACTTCAAATGTAGAAAGAAAAAAGTTTAATTTTAAAGGTAAAAGGAAATTTAAAAGTAGAAATAATAGACCTAAACAATTTACCTTTAAAAAACATAATAAAAAGAGAAGAAAATTTTAGGATTTTTTAGATTTTTCTCTTTTTAATCTTCTTTTTTCTTTTAAAGTTAATTTTGGCTTCTTATTTACACTTGAGTCTTTAAAAGATTTTCCGCTGTAACGTTTGGACATAATGTGATTTTAGTTATTATAAAAAAAAGGCCATCTTTTGATGGCCTTTTAGAATTTTTGCTACAAAAGAGTAGGTTACATTCCCATGCCTCCCATGCCTCCCATGCCTCCCATGCCTCCCATTCCACCAGGCATCGCGGGTGCTCCTGCATCCTTTTCCTCTGGTTTGTCGGCTATCATGGCTTCTGTAGTTACTAATAACCCTGCAATCGAGGCTGCATCTTGTAAAGCAGTTCTGACTACCTTTACAGGATCAATTATACCTTTACTAAACATATCACAATACTCCTCACTCTGAGCATCGTATCCATGTGTTTTTTTATTCTGTTCTAACAATTTACCAACAACTACTGAACCATCTACACCAGCATTTTTAGTAATTTGTCTGATTGGTGCTTCTAAAGCTCGTCTTACAAGATCAACACCTGCTTTTTGATCTTCGCCCTTAGCTTTTACTTTATCTAAGTCTTGAGCAGCATATAATAGTGCACATCCACCACCTGTTACAATACCTTCTTCAACAGCCGCTCTAGTTGCATTTAAAGCATCTTCAACTCTATCTTTTCTTTCTTTAACTTCCACTTCAGTTGCTCCACCTACTTTAATAACAGCAACACCACCAGCTAATTTTGCAAGTCTTTCTTGAAGTTTTTCCTTATCATAGTCAGATGTTGTTTCATCAGTTTGTTTTTTTATGGAGTCGCATCTTGCAGAAATATCAGATTTTTTACCATTACCACTGACTATTGTGCTGTTGTCTTTATCGACCTTAATTTTTTTACATGACCCTAAGTCTTCAAGTTTAACATTCTCAAGTTTAATTCCTAAATCTTGAGAAATTACTTGACCACCGGTCAATATGGCAATGTCTTCAAGCATTGCCTTTCTTCTATCACCAAATCCTGGTGCTTTAACAGCAACAACTTTTAATCCGCCTCTTAATTTGTTTACTACTAGTGTAGCTAATGCCTCTCCTTCAACATCTTCAGAGATTATCATTAAAGGTCTACCAGCTTGCACAACTGCTTCTAACAAAGGAACCATTGGTTGCAAATTAGTTAATTTACTTTCATGTAACAAAATAAAAGGATTTTCTAATTCAGTAGTCATTTTATCACTATTTGTAATGAAGTATGGAGATAGATAGCCTCTATCAAATTGCATGCCTTCAACAACATCAAGCTCAGTGTCAATTCCTTTTGCTTCTTCAACTGTAATGACACCTTCGTTACCAACTTTTTGCATTGCTTTTGCAATCATAGTACCAATTTCTTTGTCACCATTTGCTGAGATTGTTCCCACTTGAGCTATTTCATCGCTGTCTTTTACTTTTTTTGCTGAGGAAATTAAGTTTTCTTTTACATTCTCTACAGCTGCATCGATTCCTCTTTTAACATCCATTGGATTCATGCCAGCAGTAACATACTTAATACCTTCTTTAACAATAGCTTGAGCTAAAATAGTTGCAGTAGTCGTACCATCACCAGCTTCTTCATTAGTTTTGCTTGCAACTTCTTTGACCATCTGTGCACCCATATTTTCAAATTTATCATCAAGATCAATCTCTTTAGCGACTGAAACACCATCTTTAGTAATCCTTGGAGCACCATATGATTTATCCATGACTACATTTCTTCCTTTTGGACCTAAAGTAACCCTAACAGTATCAGCTAAAATGTTTACACCTCTAATCATCGCTGCTCTTGCTTCAGCATCAAATTTAATTATTTTTGCCATTTTATTTTCTCCTTTAAATTAATTTACTTACTTGAAATACCCATAATGTCTGACTCTTTCATTATGCTGTATTCTTTGCCATCAATTTTGACTTCAGTTCCTGACCACTTGCCAAATAAAACTTTGTCTCCAACTTTAACATCCATTGGAATTTTTTTTCCATCTTCAGTTTTTGCTCCACCCCCAATTGCAATAACTTTACCTTCTTGAGGCTTTTCTTGAGCTGTATCTGGTATAATTATGCCACCAGCAGTTTTTTCGCTACTGTCTAAAACTTCTATTAAAACTCTATCGTGTAACGGTCTAAATTTCATAAATTCTCCTTATTAATATGGTCTTCATATAGAGATTGGCATTACTATTTCAAGATATAGTTAAAAATAAGTTGGTCAAAAATTAAGGAATTTCAAGGTTTTATGGTTTATAGATTAATCTGATGACTAAAAATTTAGATAAAGAGGGTTTAAGCTCCATAGTAGACAATTATCAATTGTTTTATATCGATTTATGGGGGGTAGTTCACAACGGAATTTCTCTGCATGAGGAAGCAATAAAAGCCTTAAAAGAAATAACAAAAAAGGGGAAGGATTATATCTTACTTACAAATGCACCAAGACCCAATCATGCAGTCAAATCTTTTTTAGAGAAAATGGGTATGGAAAAAGAAATTAGAAATCATGTTTTTACTTCTGGTGAGGCAGCACTTATATATTTGAGAAAAAATTTCTTAGACAAAACTTTTTTTCACGTAGGTCCTCCAAGAGATTTTGACTTATTTAAAGATTTTAAAAATATGAAATTAGACCAAATAGGGAAATGTAATTATATTTTATGTACAGGATTATTTGACGAACACAATGAAGACTTAAAGTATTATAAAGATTTATTTGAAAAAAATATTAAAAAAAAAATGATTTGTACAAATCCAGATTTAATCGTAGACAGAGGTGTTACTAGAGAATTTTGTGCAGGTTCTGTTGCTATGGTCTTTGAAAAAATGGGTGGAGAAGTTATTTATTTTGGAAAACCTTATCCAGAAGTATATAATCAATCTATAGATAATAGTAATAAAAAAATTCTTTCAATAGGCGATAATTTAAATACAGATATTAAAGGAGCGAATCTTTTGAATTATGATTCTTTAATAATTTCAAATGGTGTTCATAAAAATGAGATTAATCAAAGAGGAATTGAAAAAGTTGCAAAATCTTACGAAGCAATTTGTAATTATATTCAATCAGAACTTAAATGGTAAAATTAACAAAGATATACAAAAATTTTAGTATTGATAATCGACATAAAAATGCAATTATCTTAGTTGGTAATTTTGATGGTATTCATAAAGGGCATCAAAAATTATTTTTATTAGCTAAAAAATATAAAAAAAAATATTTGTCAAAAATCGGAGTACTAACCTTTGAGCCTATTCCAAAAATGTTTTTTAATAAAAAATTAAAAAATTTTAGAATATCTAGATTGGAGCAAAAAATAAGTCACCTTAAATATCTAAATGTTGATTTTATGATTATTAAAAAATTTGATCGCAAATTTTCAAAAATAAAATCTATTACTTTTATAAAAGAGATATTAGGAAAAAAGCTAAAACCAAAATTTATTTTTGTTAGTAATAATTTCAGGTTTGGAAACAAAAGAGAAGGTAATGTTGAACAATTGATTAAATTTGAAAAAGTATGTGGTTATAAAGTGGTTAAGCCACAACCATTATTAACTAATAAAAAAGTAGCCTCCTCCTCTTTGATAAGAGTTTTGTTGCAAAAAGGAAAACTTGAAAAAGCTAATAAGATTCTTAATAGAAATTGGTCAATTTATGGAAAAGTTCAAAAAGGGAAACGACTGGGAAAAAAAATAGGATTTCCAACTGCAAATATTGATATCAAAGATTATATTTTAGCCTGTCCAGGTGTATATGCTGTTAGAGCAAAAAAGGTAAATGAAAATAATTATTTAAAAGGGATTGCAAATTTAGGCTACCGACCAACATTCAATGGAAAAAAAATATTGCTAGAGGTTCATTTATTTAATTTTTCTGGAAATCTTTATAATAAGTATTTAACAGTAGAATTTAAAAAATTTATAAGAAAAGAAAAAAAATTCAAAAATATTAAACAACTTAGAAAACAAATTAAAACTGACTTATTAAAAGCAAAAAATTAAAATGAGTAAATTTCAAATTAATCTACCTAAAACAGCCTTTTCCATGAAGGCAAATTTACCAACAAGGGAACCTGAAGTTTTAAAACTTTGGAAAGATATAAATCTTTATGATGAATTAAGAAAATCAAGTAAGGAAAATGAAAAATTTGTGCTGCATGATGGTCCACCATACGCGAATGGAAATATACACATGGGGACAGCTTACAACAAAATTTTAAAAGATATTATTGTTAGATTTCATCAAATGGATGGAAAAGACTCAGTGTATGTTCCAGGATGGGACTGTCATGGATTACCAATTGAATGGAAAATAGAAGAACAATATAAAAAAAATAAAAAAAATAAAAATGATGTACCAATAGTTGAATTTAGAAAAGAGTGTAGGGCTTTTGCAGAAAAATGGATAGATGTTCATAAAGATCAATTTAAAAGGTTAGGAGTTGTTGGAGATTGGGATAATTATTACTCTACAATGAGTTTCGACGCAGAAGCTCAAATTGTTAGAGAGCTTGGAAAGTTTTTAAAAGAAGGAAGTTTATATAGAGGCTTTAAACCAGTTTTGTGGTCTACAGTTGAAAAAACAGCTTTAGCAGATGCAGAAGTTGAGTATCAAGATCATAAGTCAGATACTATTTATGCTTCATTTCCTGTCAAATCATCAAATATCAAAGAATTAAATAATACTGAAATAATAATCTGGACAACAACTCCGTGGACTATTCCAGCAAATAGAGCCTTAGCTTACAATGAAAGCTTAGATTATTTATTAGTAGAAATAAATGACAATGGTGATTTTAAAAATAAACGAATTGTTTTTGCAGATGCTTTATTAGAGTCTGTAATACAAGATTGTAAAATTGAAAATTATAAAAAGATTAAAAAATTTAAAGGTAAAGATTTTAAAGGCACAATTTGTAATCATCCTTTTTTTAAATTAGGTTATGACTATGAAATACCAATGTTAGAAGCACGTTTTGTTACAACAGAACAAGGAACAGGTATTGTTCATTGTGCACCAAGTCACGGACCAGATGATTTTAATTTATGTATAAATAATGGAATTAAAGCAATAGAGACAGTTGATGGAGACGGAAAGTATACAAGTAGTGTTGCTCTCTTTGAGGGAGTGCATATTTTCAAATCTAATCCTATTGTAATTGAAAAATTAAAAGATCAAAAAAAACTTTTATCTAATGGTGAGCTAATTCATTCTTATCCTCATTCATGGAGATCTAAGGCCCCATTAGTTCATAGAGCAACGCCACAATGGTTTATTTCTATGGATAGCCACAAACTTAGAAGTAAAGCTTTAAAAGCAATTGATGAAACAACTTTTTATCCTAGCAAAGGAAAAGAGAGATTAAAATCAATGATTGAAACAAGGCCTGATTGGTGTGTTTCTAGACAAAGAGTATGGGGAGTTCCTTTACCTATTTTTATAAATAAAAAGACTAAAAAAATTTTGGTAGATGACGAAGTTTTTGAAAACATTGCTAAAATTTATGAGAATGAAGGTTCAGATTGTTGGTTTTCAGATAACAGTCAAAAATTTCTTGGGAAGAAATATAAATCTGATGATTATGAAAAACTAAGTGATATTGTCGAGGTATGGTTTGATAGTGGATCAACACATTCATTTGTACTAGAAAAAAGAAAAGACTTAAAATGGCCTGCATCAATGTATTTAGAAGGTTCAGATCAACACAGGGGGTGGTTTCATTCCTCTTTATTAGAGTCATGTGGAACAAGAGACAGAGCACCATTTGAATCTATACTTTCACATGGATTTGTTGTTGATGGAAAAGGTTTAAAGATGTCAAAATCTTTAGGTAACGTAATCGCACCTGAGGACATTTTAAAAAAATATGGAGCAGATATACTTAGAATTTGGGTTGCTTCATCAAATTATGCAGAGGATCTAAGAATAGATTACTCAATATTGGATCAGCATGCTGAGTCATATAGAAAAATTAGAAATACATTTAGATATCTACTTGGAAATTTAAATGACCAATACGAAGGTTTAGAATTGGAAAAACTACAACTGAATGAATTGCCAGAACTAGAGCAGCTGATGCTTCATAAGATTTATAAATTAAATTTTAATTTTATTGAATATTTTAAGAATTATGATTTTCATAATCTTTATAAGGAATTACTAAATTTTTGCACTGTAGATCTATCCGCTTTCTATTTCGATATTAGAAAAGACACCTTGTATTGTGATTCAAAAGATTCTAAAAAAAGAAAATCTACTTTGTTATTGTTAAATATTATCTTGAATGCTTTGTTAAAATGGTTTGCTCCAATTTTATCTTTTACCACAGAGGAAATTTACCAGCTTGTTTCAAAGGAGAAAAAAAGTATTCACTTAGAAAAATTTGTAAATTTCCCAAAAAAATTTGAAAACAAAAAACTTGATGAAAAATGGGTTAAGTTGTTAAAGATTAGAGATATTTGTAATTTGAGTATTGAGGAAAAAAGAGCAAGTAAAGAGATTGGTTCAAGTTTAGAGTCTAGTTTAGAAATAGAGCTAGACAAAGAATCATTTAATATTTTTAAAGATATAGATTTTGCAGAACTCTGTATCGCATCATCTGTAAAAATAAAAAATGGATCGGAAAACGGAATCAATGTTTTGACTACTAAAGCACTTGGAAAGAAATGCCCTTTATGTTGGAAAATTAGCCAAGATGGATGTCAGAGACCTAACTGTGAACTTAAAAAATGAAAAAAAAATTTTTTTGGAATTTTTTTTTTATTCTCACTGTTTTTTTATTGGATCGAGTCTCAAAAATTTCAATAATCAATTTATTAGAAAATTCTGACAATGGAAATATTCAAGTAACAAATTTTTTAAGCTTTAATCTAATATGGAACGAAGGTATAGCATTTGGCTTATTTTCATTTGATGAAAAATTATATTATAATTTTTTAACAATTATTATTATACTAGTCACAGCTATTATTCTCTGGATGATTTTAAAAACTAGAGGCTTAGAAAAAATTGCTTTTTTGATGATTTTTGGGGGATCTTTAGGAAATATTTTTGATAGATTAGTCTACGCGTCTGTGCCAGATTTTATAGATTTACATTTCAATAATTTTAATTGGTTTATATTTAATGTTGCTGATATATTCATCTCTATGGGTGTAATTTTATTAATATATTTTGAATTTTTTAAAAAAAAAATTAATGAATAAATTATTTTTATTTAGCTTAATCTTTATTTTTTTAAGTGCCTGTCAGGCTGCTAAAGATGGTCTAACCCAACAAAAAAGATCCAATGCTGATGAGTTTTTAGTTGAGAAAAAAAATCCATTAGTGTTACCCCCAAGTTTCGGCGATTTACCAACACCTGACGATAACAAAATTAAACAACAAAATAATGATGAGACAAGTGATATTAAAAACTTGTTAAGCAAAGATGGTTCAACAAAGAGTCAATCATCTAAAATTACAGGATCTTCAAACATAGAGACCTCAGTTTTAGAAAAAATAAAAAATAGATGAAGATATCTGAGGGCATTTACTTTAAAAATTTTAAAAGAAAAAAGGTTAACATAAAATTATATAGATTATTAAAAGATCTTACTTTAAACGAAAATCAGATTATTCGATCATTAACCAGTTCATATCAAAACTCATATTCAAAGAGTATTATTTTAAAGTTAAAAAAATATTCAGAAATAAAATTAATTGGTATGGGAGGCTCAACATTAGGTGCTCGGGCAATTTATAGTTTTTTCAAAGACAAAATAAAAAAAAAATTTATTTTTGTAGACTCTCTAGAGCTAAAAAATAATAAGATTAAAAAAAAAAAAAGTTTTTTGAATTTAATTATTTCTAAATCAGGCAATACACTAGAAACAATAACCAACACTAATATTTTAGTAAAAAAAAATCACAAGAATATTTTTATAACACAAAACCGAAAAAGTTACTTAATGACTTTAGCAAAAAAACTTAAAGCTGAAGTTATACATCATAATGATTTTATAGGTGGAAGATATTCTGTATTATCAGAAGTTGGAATGCTCCCAGCAGAATTGATGGGCCTAAATCAAAAAAAATTTAAACAATTTAATGATTTAATCAAAAATAAAAATTTTATGAATTCTTTAATTTTAAACGTTTCAAATATTTACGAATTTATAAAAAAAAAAAGATTTAATTCTATAATTTTAAATTATGATATAAACTCATATGATTTATTCAGTTGGTACCAGCAATTAGTTGCAGAAAGTTTAGGTAAAAAAGGGAGAGGTTTATTGCCAGTTATCTCGAATATGCCTAAAGATAATCATAGTTTAATGCAATATTACTTGGATGGAAACAGAAACAGTTTTTTTACTTTTTTTTTCGTTAAGAATGAGTCGAGTGACAAGATTATTAATAAAGATATTTTAAATTCACATTATTATCTTAAGAATAAAAATATTTTTAAAATATGTGAAGCACAACTTCTAGCTACACAAAAAGTATTTAAAAAGAAAAATATTCCATTTAGAAGTTTTTATTTGAATAAAAGAAATGAAAAAAGTTTAGGAGAATTATTCACTTTTTTTATTCTTGAAACTATTTTGCTGGGAAAACTGATGAATATAAATCCATACACACAGCCTGCTGTTGAGCTTATAAAAACAGATACTAAAAAAATACTTTTATAAATTAATCCAATAATTGATTAAAAATAATTTTTGATTTTCCGTAGTTTTCTACTCTTATTTCTTTCAATTTTTCATTATATTTTTCTTTAGTATCTTTATTTCTATGAACAATAATTACTGCTTTATTATCTAATATCTTCATATCATAAATAAAGTTTATAATTAAATTTACGTTCATATCTTTAAAAGGTGGATCTAAAAAAACTAAATTAAATTTATGATTTAAAATTTTAGAAAATTCTTTAAGTCTTGTTACATCATTTTCTATAATTTCACAGTCGTTTTCACAATTGAGAGTCTTAATATTTTTTTTTAGTATTTTGAGAGTCGGGAGATGTTTTTCAATGAAAAAAACTTTCCTAGCTCCTCTAGATATGCATTCTAAACCAAATGAACCTATTCCAGAATATAAATCTAAAACATTAAGATTTTTTAATTTATTATTAGTTAATTTTGAGTGTTCTAAAATATTAAAAATTGACTCTCTAACCATATCTTTAAGAGGTCTCGTTGATGTATCAACTGGTTTTAGTATTTTTCGTCCTTTGAAAATTCCAGCAATAATTCTCATTAATCGATTACTTTATAACCAATATCTTTTCGATAAAATCCATCAGTCCAATTTACTTTTTCAATAATTTTATGTACTTTTTCTCGTGCACTAAGAAAATCATCTGATATTGACACAAAATTTAATACCCTTCCACCATTAACAATTATTTTATTAATCACTTTTTTTGTTCCAGCATGAAATAAATGATTGTCAGAATTTATTAAAATATTATCGAGGTTTGGAATTTCTGTACCTTTTTTGAAAGTATCTGGATAACCTTTTGCACAAAGAACTACACATAAACTTTTTTTATCTTCCCATTCAATTGTTATTTTATCTAATGTTCCATTGCAACAGGAATTCATAATTACTGCCAAATCAGACTTTAGTCTTGGAAGAATAGTTTGACACTCAGGATCTCCCATTCTCACATTATATTCAATCAAATATGGCTCGTTATCTACAATCATTAATCCAGCATACAAAAATCCTTTGTAATTGGAATTGAGTTCTGACAATCCTGATATTGTGGGTTTAATTATTTTTTTAAGAATTTTTTTTTCTAATTCTTTAGAAATTAATCTTGATGGAGAGTAAGCACCCATACCTCCAGTATTTTTTCCTTTATCACCCTCAAAAACTCTTTTATGGTCTTGTGCAGTACCAAAACATTTAAATGTTTTCCCATCACTGATTATAAAAAAACTCATTTCTTCACCCTCAAGAAATTCTTCAATAAGAATATTTTTAGCTTTACCAAATTTTCCATCAAATATTTCATTTATTGCTGTATCTGACTCTTTTTGGTTATTACATATATACACACCTTTTCCTGAAGCTAAATTATCAGCTTTAATTACAGCGGGATAATTCCAACCCTCTAAATATTTTTTTGTATCAATTTTGTTTTGAAAAATACCAAATTTTGCAGTTGGAATTTTATATTTTTGACAGATTTTCTTGGTAAATATTTTTGACCCCTCTAGTTGAGCAGCAACTTTACTCGGTCCAAAAACCTTAATATTATGTTCTTCAAAAAAATCTACAATCCCCTCAACTAATGGTTTTTCTGGACCGATTATCATTAAATCAATTTTTTGTTTCAGTATAAAGTTTTTAAGATCTTCAAAATTATTTGGATCTAAATTTATATTTTGTGCGATAGTGGAAGTCCCAGCATTTCCTGGAAAACAAAAAATTTCACTGATTTTATTAGATTTTTTTAATATGGCACAAAGAGCATGCTCTCTTCCACCACTTCCAACTATTCCAACTTTCATATAACAATATATAAACTAAAAATGTTAAAAAAATTAGCTAAATTAAAATATTTACCAAATAATTTTGAAGTTATTCAGAACGGTGATCACGTAATTTGTGCTATATCAGGAAAAAAAATTCCAATTGAAAAATTAAATTATTGGAATGTAGAATTACAAGAACCTTACTTTTCTTACATAGAGGCTTCAATAAAAAGAGAAAATAAATGAAGCTATTTCCATCTATTATGGGTCCATATCCATTGCTCAGGATTTTTAATTATCATTTTTTCTAGAATTTTATTTAATGTTAAAGTTATATAATTAACAGTGTCATTATTTGAGAAAGAAATAGGTTCATGAATGACTAATTTAAAATTATTGCTTTTAATTCTTTCTATGTAAATAGGGACTACTTTTGCACCAAACTTTTTCACAAATTGAGCTGGTATTGTTGTCGTTGATGCCTCTGCATTAAAAAAATTACATTTGATACCCTCAGAAACTCTTTGATCAATCATTAGCGCTATAGATGTTCCTTTTTTAAAACTTTTAAGCAAATCTTTTGTCCCCGAAATTCCTTTTTTAATTTGTTTTTTACATATGTATTTTTCTCTAATTTTTACCATAACATTATTAAGATATTCATTATTTAATGGCCTATAGATTGCTGCCAAATCTATTCCAGATTTTTCTAAATGCATTGCCATTAATTCAAAATTACTAAAATGACCTGAGATAAAAATGACAGGCTGAGAATTTTTGATAATTTTTTTTAAATCTTCTTGGTTTTCTATTATTAAATTTTCATTTAAATTTTTATGATTTCTAAAATTTTTAATAAACATATACTCTGAGAAAATATATCCATAATTAGTCCACATTTTTTTTAAAATTTTTTTTCTTTCTTCAAAGCCTGATTTTGGAAATGCTCTAAGTAAATTTTTATGACTTAATTCATTAGACCTAAACAATGGTCCAATTAAAGTAAAAATTTTTCCAGATAATATTCTTGCATATCTTATTCCCAATAATTTAAAGATTAATAATAAAAAAATTATTAAAATATATTGAATAAAATATTTTAAATTATTCATGAAATTTTTCTTTAATAAAATCTGTCAATTCTTTTTCATTTTCAATGAGTAAATTGATTTCTAAAAAATTAATGCCTTCTTTATCTAATTCTGAGATTTTAACATAATCTTTTTCCGTTGTTATTATTTTAGCACCTAAACTATTTGCATGCTTTTTTATCTTGTTAATATCATCTTCATTATACATGTAATGATCTGGATATATTATTTCATCTATAATATTTAATTTATTTTTTATCAAAAGATTTTTAAAATCATGAGGATTGCCAATTCCAGAAAATATTAAGTATTTCTTTGATCTATCAAATTGATCAATATTTAACGGTTCAAAATGTGTGTAAAAAATTTTAATATTCGGATTAATATTTTTTATTAATTGAGTTTTGTTGCTTGTATCTTCACCATCTTTTTTTAAGAAAATACAACTATATTTTTTTAGACTGCTAATTTTCTCTCTTAAGGGTCCTGAAGGTATTAACAAACCATTACCTAACCAATTTTTTTGATCAAAACAAACAAATTCTATATCATAACTTATTTTCTTATCTTGAAGTCCATCATCAAAAATTAATATTTTTTTTTTCATTGAAATTGCTTTATCTATTATCTCTAGTCTATTTTTTGAAGATATTGTTTCAGTTTTTCTTTCTAAAATAATTTTTTCATCTAAATGTTCCTTGTAATCTTTATTTGCTGTTAAAACTTCATATCCCTGCTGACTTAAAAGTTGATAAAGTTTAATGGTTGTAGGTGTTTTACCTGTTCCTCCAAGGTATATGTTTCCTACACAAATTGTTTTAATCCTTTCATCTTTTTTCTTAGATTTTAGTTCAAGTAACATATTATTTATTCTAATTGGGATTGTTAAAGGCAAAAGTAAATAAGACAGAAGGTTTGGCTTTTTTAAATCCCAAAATTTTGGTTTAATAAATTGCATTTTACAATAATAGATCAATTTCTTTACATGTAAAATTTAGAATCTTTTTTCCAATTAAACTTAATTGTCTTTGTTTCTTAAGTGAGCTGTTTTTTCTTTTAAACAGTTGATATAATTTGTTAATTGTTTTTAACTCGTTATTAGTTTGATAAGATATTTTTTTCATCTTTAAAAATTTGTATATTTCCTTAAAATTTGAAATATGAGGGCCATGCAAAATATTACACCCATATCTTGTTGCTTCGAGAGGATTTTGACCACCATGATTAACAAGGGAACCACCTAAAAAAATATTTTTACAGATATTATAGATAGATTTTGTTTTTCCATACGAATTAACAATAATAATTTCAGCATCAGATTTCATTTCATCTTTAGAATCAAAAAGATGTGTTTTTAAATTCATATCATTTAATTCATTTACTATTGATGCTGCTCTTTCTATATGTCTTGGAATAATAATAGTTAATAAATTTGGATACTTTTTTTTTAATTGAATATGTATTTTTGCACAAAATATCTCTTCACTGTTATGAGTGCTAGATGCACACCAAGTTTTTCTAGAAATTATAATATTTTTAAGTTTTTTATCTATTGTTATTTTTTCATTTTCTGATTGTGTAAATTTGAGATTACCAACATATTTTGTTTTTTTTGCTCCTAATTTTTTTAAATAATTATTAGACTCTTTACTTGAAGCCAAACATGAGTCAAAATTGCTAAAGATTTTTTTTGATAATTTTGGAAAGAGTCTCCATTTCTTAAATGTCTTTTTTGTTATTCTCCCATTTAAAAGCATTATAGGAATATTTTGAATTTTTAAATTTTTAATCATGTTGGGCCATATTTCTGAGTCTATAAAAAATACAGATGATGGCTTCCAATAATCAATAAATTTTTTTGATAAAAAGTTTGTATCTATAGGATAGAATTGATGAATTACTTTTCTTAATTTAAGTTTTTGAATAATTTTTGCTGAGCTAAGTGTATTAGATGTTATTAATATTTGATGTATCTTTTTATTTTTCTCTAAAATTTCGAGAATAGGCACAACACTTTGTAATTCTCCAACACTTGCACCGTGAAACCAAACAATTTTTCCATTCTTTCTTTTTTTAGAAAAAAAACAAAATTTTTCTTTAAATCTGCTGAAATCTTCTTTTTTTTGTAATAATCTTACAATTAAAATTATTGGTGATAAGATAAATACAAAGTTTATTAGTATTCTATAAACTATAAGCATTACACTTTTTTAACTTGTTTTTCGTAAAAGTTTTTATATTCATTTGAAGATAACAATAAATCATCATGACGACCTTCTCCGATTACACTTCCTTTATCAATCACATAGATTTTATCGGAATTAAGAATGGTTGAAAGTCTATGAGCAATTACGATTGTTGTTTTTCCTTGAGTAAGAAAATTAATTGCCTTTTGAATTTTATTTTCAGTTTCTGCATCCAATGATGAAGTAGCCTCATCTAATAAAATTATTGAACTTTTTTTAAGTATTGCTCTCGCTATCGAAAGTCTTTGTTTTTCTCCTCCTGAGAGTCTTACGCCATTTTCTCCTATTAAAGTGTCATATTTATTTGGTAATTTTTCTATGAATTCTTCAGCAAAAGAAAATTTTGCAGCCTCTTCTATTTCTTTTTGAGTTGCATCTAAATTTGCATATGCGATATTATTGCGAATAGTATCGTCAAATAAAGTAGTATCTTGGCTTACTAAAGAAATATTTTTTCTTAAAGAAAAAATTGTTGAGCTATAAATTGACTGATTATCAATTTTAATGTCACCGCTTAAAACATTATAAAATCTAGGAATTAGATTTAATATTGTTGATTTACCCGCACCACTTTGACCCACAAGTGCAGTCATTTTTTTCCCGGGTATGCTCAAGCTTATTGTATTTAAAATCTGTCTTTCATTCAAAAGATAGTTAAATTCAACCTTTTCAAATTCTATTTGTGCATTATTAATAATTAGTTCTTTAGAACCGGCAGCGTCTCTAATTTCATTCTTATCATCTATTATTGGTATAATTCTTCTTGCTCCTGACAATCCTTGTTGGACTGCAATGTTCAATGTAGCAAGAGACCTTACTGGCTGATATGCAAGCATCATTGCAGCTAAAAAGGAAAAAAAATTGCTTACTTCTAATTCATCATTAATAACTAATTTTGCTGAAACAAATATGATTAAAGCAATCATTATACCGGTAAGAGACTCCATTATTGGAGAAGCTCTGACAAAGACAATGTTAATTTTTCCAGATGCTTCCTTCAGAGTATGGATGAGGTCATTTGCCCTTTTTTTTTCATAGTTTTCTTTTTGAAAAATTTTAATTAGTTTATGGTTTTTAAAAATCTCAATTAGATAAGATGTTAATAATCCAGCTCTTTGCATTTGTTGAGTTGAAACTTTTCCAATCCTTTTTCCAAGCGTTCTAGCTGCAATACTTGCTAAAGGGATCATTATAATTGCAATCAAAGATAGTTTCCAATTTTGATAAAACATAACTGATAATAACCCAATTAAAGTTAGGCTATCTTTAAATAAATTTAGAATAGCTGTGCTTATTAAATTGACAATCATATTTACATCATTCATCAAATTTCCTATGAATTTTCCTGAATGCTTGTTATCTACCAATTGAGTATCTGCTTTTATTAAAGATGCAAACATATCTGTTTGAATATCTTTTCTTACTTCCTCTGATACTTTGATCATTATTACTTTGGCTAAATATAATGAGGCTCCCTTAATCATAAAGGCTAAAATAATAAGAGCTGGAATTATAATAATTAAATTTTGTGATTTGTTTATAAATAATTCTTTGATTGCTGGATCAAGCAAGTAAGCTACCGAGGAGGTGCTTGCTGCCAATATTATTGAAAAAAAAACAGATATTAAAATTTTATTTAAATATTTTTTTGTATAATCTTTATATAATCTTTTTAATATTGCTTTATTATTCATCAATATACCTTGCCAATTATCAATCCAATAAAAACTAAACCACCTAAAATATTATTAGATTTAAAAACACTTAAACAACTTTTAGCATTTTTTATTTTGAGATTATTTAATTGTAAATAAAACATTTGAAAGAAAATTATAGTTAAATATATATAATAAAATTTATTAAATCCCATTTGAATACCAATAATGATTAATGAAAAAGAAAAAAATCCGTAACATAAACATAAAAAATAAAATGGGTTTTTTTTATATTTTATTGAAGTTGATTTTAATCCAATTATTTCATCATCTTTGATATCTTGAAACCCATAAATCGTGTCATATCCAAGTGTCCAAAATATGGCTCCGAAATAAAAGACTAAAGGAATTAAACTAATTTCATTTGTAATTGAAGTCCAACCAAGAATTAAACCATAATTAAATGTTATTCCTAAAAAAAGTTGAGGCCAATAAGTATATCTTTTCATTAAGGGATAGGTAAATGCTAGTGGCATTGACCCTAAAGCCAATAAAATCGAAAAAAAGTTAAAGTTAATTAATACACAAAATGCTAATAAACACAAAATTGATGCGTATATCAATCCGAGGTTAACTGGAACTTTTCCGGATGCTATAGGTCTATTTTTTGTTCTATAAACTTTCTTATCAAATTTCCTGTCTATAATGTCATTTACGATACATCCTGCTGATCTCATTAAAACTGCGCCTAAAAAAAATAACAACAAATAAAAAAAGTAAATTTCTTTTTGATCAGAAAAATTAAAACCTATAGTAAGCCCCCATGCACAAGGCCAAAAAAGAAGCATATAACCTATTGGTCTCTTTAGTCTCGTTAACTCGATAAATAAATTTATTTGGCTCATAAAAATTTACTTGTAAATAACAAAGGCAAGATTGATAATCAAACTGATTCGTATGAATATAGATTACACAGTAACAGCTTTGATGTTCCCAGCAATTCCTTTATTAATGGGTGTGTATAGCAATAGATTTCATACACTCAGTAATTTGATTAGAAAATTGCACGATGAACATGTTTATGAAAAACACATACCTCCTGAGTGGAAAAAACAATTTTTAAATCTTAGCTCAAGAATTAGCCTTTTGAGATGGACAATTTTATTTGCAGCTTTTGGATTCTTATTTAATATGTTGACAGTTTTTGCACTGTATTTAACAGAAATTTTTATTGCAAGAATAATTTTTGGCTCTTGTTGCTTGTCTATGATTATCTCAATAATTTTTTTTATAAGAGAAATTCATATTTCAACTAGTGCACTTAAGCTCCATATGTCTGACATGGATGTAAAAGTAGATTAAGGAATAATTACGGCTGGACCAGTTAACAATCTGGCCTCTAGATCTTTATGAGCTTGAGCAGCATCTTCAAGAGAATATTTTTTTGAAATTTCAACTTTGAATTTTTTAGATAAAATTGCATCAAAAACTTTTTTTGCCGACTCAACTAACTCTTCTCTTTTAATTGTATAATGTGCTATTGATGGTCTAGTAAAAAATAAACCTTTAGCGTTTATATCTTTTTTTATATCAAGAGTATCTACGTAGCCTGATGCGTTACCAAAAGCCACCATCATTCCTCTTATTTTTAATGTTTCAATTGAGCCTTTAAATGTTTTAGTACCTACACCATCATAGACAACATCAATACCATTTTTTCCAACAATTTTCTCTACCTCTACTACAAAATCTTTTTCCGTATAGTTGATTACATAGTGACAACCATTTTTTTTTGCAATCTCTTCTTTTGTTTTCGAACCAACAGTTCCAATAACTTCAGCACCTAAAGCATTAGCCCATGAACATAAAATTTGACCTAAAGCACCTGCCGCAGCATGGTATAAAACTTTATCACCTTTTTTTAAAGTATAGGCTCTATGTAATAAATATTCTGCAGTAATACCTTTCAAGGTAATACATGACGCTATTTCATCAGAAATACCGTCTGGAACTGAAACTAATTTTTCCTCAGGCATAATTTGTTTTTCCGAATAAGCACCAATTGGCATTGATGCATGAGTAACTCTGTCACCCACATTAAATAATCTGACTTCAGCCCCAACTTCTTCAATTACTCCACAAGCTTCAAGGCCAATACCACTAGGAAGTGGAATAGGGTATAAACCTGTTCTATGATAAATATCAATAAAATTTAATCCTATTGATAAATTTTTTATTAAAACTTCTTTTGGACCAGGTTTCCCAATTTCTATATCTTGTATCTTAAGAACTTCTGGTCCTCCAAACTTTTCTATGTGTACAGATTTCATTATTTATTTTACAAAAGTACCATTATGATAGTCTTTAACTGCTTGCAAGATCTCAGATTTAGTATTCATTACAAATGGGCCTCCTCTAGCTATTTCCTCGTTAATGGGTTTTCCTGAAATAACTAAGAATTTTGAATTAGTTTGTGCTGTGACTTTTAAATTCTCGCCTTTTGATAGTAAAATTAAAGTACTATCTTTAACTTTATCGTGTTTTTTTTCTCCAATTTTTATTTCACCGTTAATTAAGTAGATAAATGTGTTGTGAGTAGAGGGTAGACTAAAATTAAATATTTTTTCTTTTTTTAACTCAACATCAAAATAAGTAGGTTCAACATTATGTTGCTTAACAGGACCTTCAGCTTTTTCAAATTTGCCAGCGATAACTTTTACCTGCTTATCATTATCTTTGTGTACACTCATTTTATCTGCATCAATATAAATATATTCTGGTTTACTCATTTTTAATTTAGCTGGCATGTTTATCCATAATTGAAATCCGTGAAGCTTACCTTCTTTCATCGCTGGCATTTCAGAGTGAATTATTCCACTTCCAGTTTTCATCCACTGCACATCACCAGCAGTCATTTTTCCTTTACCACCAGTACTATCTTTATGCTCAAAGTCACCTGCAAGCATATAAGTAACTGTTTCAATACCTCTATGTGGATGAGGAGGAAAGCCAGCAATATAATCTTCACTATTCTCAGAACCAAATTCATCTAACATTAAAAAAGGATCAAAATAATTTGGTTCAACACCAATACTTCTTTTTAACTTTACTCCTGCTCCATCAGATGCTGGGATTGGGTCTATAATTTTATCTACTTCAATTATCATTTTAACTAGAGTAATTGTTAAATTTAAATTTTCAATGTTACTTTTTGTTGTGTGAACCATCACAAAAAGGCTGATTGTTAGTCTGTTTACAAGCACAAAAAAACATTTTCTTTGTTAACTCAGCTTTATATACCACAGATTTAAATTCAGTTCCCTTATGTGAACCATCACAGAATGGTTGTTTAGAACTCTTACCGCAACTGCACCAATAATAAGATTTTCCTTGTTCAACCTCTATTGCAATTGCTCCTTCTCCTGCTCTTAGTCCTTTAGCCATGTTCCCCCTAAACTAATTTTATTAATTCACTTAGATTTTTTATTTCGTTTTGAGGCTTATAATCTAAATTATCAAAAATACCATTATTTCTATTTACCCAAATCGAGTTAAAGCCATAATTTCCTCCACCTGAAACATCCCATGTATTTGCACTCAAGAAAACAACTTCATTTTTTTCAATTTTATATTTTTTAATAGGTAGGTCGTAAACTTTTGAATGTGGTTTATAAATTCCTACATCTTCAATAGAAAATAAATCATCAAATAAACCATCTAAGTCATTACTCCTAACTAATTCATTTAAGAGAGCAGGAGTCCCATTTGAAAGTATAGCTAATTTAAATTTTTTTTCTTTTAATGTTTTTAGAGTTTCTGGGACTTCTTTAAAGGGTAAGAGAATTTTATATAAATTCAATAATTCATTTTTCATTGAAGAGTCTATGTTAAAAACTTTCATAGATTTATCTAAACTATCTTCTGTCACATGCCAAAAATCTTTGTGTCTTTTCATTAAACTTCTAAGCCAAGTATATTCTAGTTGCGTAGTTCTCCAAAAGTTTGCAAAACCTTCCCATTTATCCCCAATTTTATCTTTACATTTTTCAGCAGCTGAATTGACATCAAACAATGTGCCATACGCATCAAAAATTATTGCTTTAATATTTTTCATAAACTAACTTAACATAAATGAGTAATATAAGATTATTTTTTTCAGCGGCATTATCAACTAACATGACTGATAAATTAGATAAGCCCCAGTCACACTATTTGAGCAAAGTAATGAGATTAAAAGAAAATGAATTTTTTTCTTTATTTAATAGAAATGGTGAATGGGAAGCAAAAGTTTTGAGTATATCAAAAAGTATTATTGAATTTAGAATAACTAAGCAATTAAGACAAAAAGAAAACGCTAAAGAATTATGGTTAGCTTTTTCTCCTATTAAATCAAACTATCAAAACTTTATGATTCAAAAGGCTGCAGAGTTAGGTGTTACAAAATTTTTACCAATAATTTTCGACCGAACGGTAGTTAGAAAAATCAATAAAGAGCGATTAGAAAAAATTGTTATAGAAGCAAGTGAACAATCAAACCGTATTAATGTGCCGATAATTGAAGATTCTCAAAGCTTAAGCAATTTTTTGAAAACTAATTCAATAGATTTAATTTTTACAGATTTAAATTCAAATAATAATAAAATTGATAAATCAAAACTTACAGACAGGCCAGTTTGTATTATTATAGGTCCTGAGGGAGATTTTTCAGAGGCTGAAAGGGAAGAGATTCTCTTATTTAGTGGCGTTCAAGCAATTAAGATTAATGAAAATATTTTAAGGTCAGAAACAGCAGTCATATCTGCAATTTCGATCATAAATTATGTGATTAATTGATAAATTGTCGCGAAAACTAAAGTGTAATTTTAATAAAAGAGCTTTATATAGTTATTTAAAATGACTAAATTTTTATTAATATTTTCAAGTTTTTTTATCGCTCAGATAGTTCTTGCTGATCAACCAAAAGATTGGCAATTAGGATTTCAAAATCCTGCTTCAGATGGAATGAGAGATATTGTAAACTTTCATAATAATCTTTTACTTCCAATTATAATTGCAATTAGTGTTTTTGTTTTATTTTTAATGCTTTATGCGTGTGTAAGATTTAGAGCTTCAGCAAATCCAAATCCTTCAAAAAGAACTCACAATGTTACTGTAGAAATTTTATGGACTTTGATTCCTTGTTTAATTTTAATAGTTATGGCCGTTCCATCATTTAAAATTTTGTATAAACAAGACACAATCCCTAAAGCCGATTTAACTATCAAGGCTGTAGGATATCAGTGGTATTGGGGGTATGAATATCCTGACGAAAATATAATATTCGACTCATATATGATTGAGGAAAAAGATTTGAGAGCAGATCAACCAAGACTACTTTCAGTAGATAATGAGGTTGTTGTTCCAGTGAATAAAGTTGTAAAAGTTTTGATTACAGCTAATGATGTACTACACGCATGGGCTTTACCAGCATTTGGTGTTAAAAGAGATGCAGTTCCAGGAAGAATTAACGAGACATGGTTTAAGGCGGAAAAAGAAGGAACTTATTATGGCCAGTGTTCTGAACTTTGTGGAATTAAACATGCATTTATGCCAATCACTGTCAAAGTTGTGAGTGATGAAGATTATGAAGAATGGTTATCAGAAGCACGAGTGAAATTTGCAAAAGAAGAAATTGAAAATGATAAATTAAAAATAGCGAGTAAATAAATATGTATACACAAACAGCATCACACGACGATCATCACACACCAACAGGTTGGAAACGTTGGGCTTATTCAACAAATCATAAAGATATTGGTACAATGTATTTAATCTTTGCAATTGTTGCAGGGGTGATTGGAACAGCATTTTCAGTTTTGATGAGAATGGAATTGATGCATCCTGGTGATGGTATCTTAGGTGGAAATTATCATTTATATAATGTGTTAGTAACTGGTCATGGTTTAATCATGATTTTCTTTATGGTAATGCCAGCAATGATAGGTGGCTTTGGTAACTGGTTTGTTCCAATTATGATTGGTGCACCAGACATGGCATTTCCAAGAATGAATAATATTTCTTTTTGGTTGTTACCAGTTTCTTTAACTTTATTAATTTTATCAATTTTTGTTGATGGCCCTCCAGGTCAAACAGGTGTGGGTGGTGGATGGACTATTTATCCTCCATTGTCATCTAAAGCTGGTCAACCAGGTCCAGCTATGGATTTAGCAATTTTAAGTTTACACTTAGCTGGAGCTTCTTCAATTCTAGGTGCTGTGAATTTTATCACTACGATTTTAAATATGAGAACACCAGGTATGACATTACATAAAATGCCTCTATTTGCTTGGTCAATTTTAGTAACAGCATTTTTATTATTGTTATCTTTACCAGTTCTTGCTGGAGCAATTACTATGTTATTAACTGATAGAAATTTCGGAACCGCATTTTTTGAGGCTCAAACAGGAGGTGATCCAGTTTTATTCCAACATTTATTTTGGTTCTTTGGTCATCCAGAAGTTTATATTTTAATTCTTCCAGGTTTTGGAATGATTAGTCATATTGTTTCAACATTTTCTAGAAAACCAGTTTTTGGTTATTTAGGTATGGCATATGCGATGGTGGCAATCGGAATTGTAGGATTTGTTGTATGGGCACACCATATGTACACAGTAGGCTTAAGTACAGATACAAAAGCTTATTTTCTTGCAGCAACTATGATTATAGCTGTTCCAACAGGTATTAAGATTTTTTCATGGATTGCAACGATGTGGGGTGGCTCAATATCATTTAAGACACCTATGATGTGGGCACTTGGATTTATATTTATGTTCACGGTTGGTGGAGTAACAGGTGTAGTATTGGCAAACGCTGGTGTAGATACAGCAATGCATGATACTTATTATGTGGTAGCACATTTTCATTATGTTTTATCTTTAGGTGCAGTTTTTGCAATATTTGCTGGTTTTTATTATTGGTTTTCAAAAATGTCTGGCTATGAATACTCTGAATGGCTAGGACATTTACATTTTTGGTTAACATTTGTTGGAGTGAATTTAATTTTCTTTCCTCAACATTTCTTGGGATTAGCTGGAATGCCTAGAAGATATGCAGATTATCCTGATGCTTTTGCTGGATGGAATTATATATCTTCAGTAGGCTCATATGTTGCGGTAGCAGGTTTGGCAGTATTTTTTGTAAATCTAATTTATTCATTTGCAAAGAAAAAAGCAGCTGCCCAAAACCCTTGGGGAGTAGGGGCCACTACTTTAGAATGGACTGTACCATCTCCGCCAAATTTTCATACTTTTGATGAATTGCCAAAATTTGAGGATGATCAGGAAGCACAAAAATCACACAGCTAATAGTATAGCTAAAAAAATTAATGAATAATTTAAAGGCTAAAAAAAGAAATTTAAGTCAGGAAGATTTATTTAATTTTTCTGAATTATTTAAGTTAATGAAGCCGAGAGTTATGTCATTGGTAATTTTTACTTGTGCTGTTGGTTTATTAACATCACCAAATCTCGTTTCAACCAAAGATGCCATAATTGGTATTTTATTAGTCTCCCTGGGCGCAGGAGCAGCTGGGGCATTGAACATGTGGTATGAGTCAGACCTAGATGCTTTAATGTCAAGAACTTGTCTAAGACCAATACCGACTGGTAAGGTTAATAGAAACCAAGCGCTCATTTTAGGTGTTACTTTATCAATAATTTCTGTTGTAGCTTTAGATTATTTTACAAACAGAATTTCAGCGGCAATATTACTTTTAACAATTTTATTTTATGTTTTTGTTTATACAATTTGGTTAAAAAGAAGAACACCTCAAAATATTGTAATAGGTGGAGCGGCTGGAGCCTTCCCACCGGTTATTGGATGGACTATTGCAACAGGTTCTTTGTCAATAGAACCATTAACTTTTTTCTTGATAATATTTTTTTGGACACCATCTCATTTTTGGGCCTTAAGTTTATACAAATCTGATGATTATAAAAAGGCCAATATACCAATGCTTCCACTAACGAATGGGGTGGAAAGTACAAAAATTAATATTTTTATTTATTCTTTGTTAATGCTCCCAGTAATTATATTCCCTTATTTTATAGACTTTGTAGGATTAGCTTTCTTAATACCTTCAATATTATTAACTCTTTATTATAATTTTTTATGTTATGAACTTTATGATTTTAAGAAAAACAAATTTAACCCTAAAAAAGCAAAAGCAATATTTGGATATTCTATTTTATATTTGTTTTTGGTTTTTGTTCTTTTTCTGATAGATAAGATTATATGATAACTCCAGATAAAAAAACGAAAAGAAAAAATATTTTTACTGCTTTAGGAATTATTGCTTTTATGATTTTTCTTTTCTTTTTTACGTTATATAACACAGGTGTATTTGATAGGGCGATATGATACGAAAAAAAAACTTAACACCTTTAATACTAGCAGGAATTTTTGTTTTAATGCTAGGGTTGTCGTATGCAGCAGTGCCACTGTATGATTTATTTTGCAGAGTAACAGGGTTTGGTGGAACTACTCAAGTATCTAATAGTGCTCCAAAAATTGTATTAAATAAAATAGTAAGTGTGAGATTTGATACTAATGTTAATAATTTACCATGGGATTTTAAGGCCAAATCCAATGTCATTGATGTAAAAGTAGGTCAAGTAAACAAAATAGAATTTGAAGTAGAAAATTATGGAAATGAGTCTAGCGCTGGAGTGGCAACTTTTAATGTTTCACCATCTAGTTTTGGTAAATATTATAGTAAATTAGGTTGTTTTTGTTTTGAAAAACAAGAACTCAAGGCTGGGGAAAAAGCAACATATGTAATGACTTTCTATCTAGATCCTGAAATGGTTAATGATCCAACAACAAAAAATTTACAAGACGTAACTATGTCGTATACTTTTTTCTCGACAGATTACTATAAACAATCATAATTCAAAAAATGTCAGCTGAAAAAAAACATGATTACCACTTAGTAGATCCAAGTCCTTGGCCTATTTACGTTTCATTTTCATGCTTAGTATTGGCATTAGGATCTGTTTATTATCTTCATACAGATGTTTCGTGGGGAATGTATCTTGGTTTTGCTCTTTTAATTTATGGGGCCTACATGTGGTTTAGAGACGTTGTTATTGAAGCTGAACACCAAGGTCATCATACACCTGTAGTTCAAATTCACCACAGATATGGAATGACATTGTTTATTGCATCTGAAGTAATGTTCTTTGTTGCATGGTTTTGGGCATATTTTGATGTGAGTTTATTTCCAAATGAATTTGTTGGAAATGTTTGGCCACCAAAGGATATTGAAACTTTTGATCCTTGGGATATTCCATTAATTAATACATTAATTTTATTATTATCAGGAACGACGGTTACTTGGTCTCACCATGCTCTTTTAGAAGATGATAGAAAAAGTTTTATTCAAGGTTTGTGGTTAACTGTTATTTTAGGTTTTTGCTTTACTCTTTTACAAATATATGAGTATCAGCATGCATCATTTTCTTTTTCAGATCATATTTATGGATCAGTATTTTATATGGCAACAGGATTTCATGGTTTCCACGTACTTGTTGGAACTATATTTTTAGCTGTATGTTTGTTTAGAGGTAAAAAAGGTCATTTTAATAAAGATCACCATTTTGGATTTGAAGCTGCAGCTTGGTATTGGCATTTTGTTGATGTAGTGTGGTTATTTTTGTTCGCTGCAATCTATATTTGGGGAAGTTAATTTATATTCTTTGAAACATAAGTTTTTATTTTCAGTATTTATAATTTTTTTTATCTTAGTTTTTATTGCCCTAGGTTCATGGCAAATTGTTCGTTTAAATTGGAAGAACAATTTAATATTAGAAATTGAAAATTCCTTAAAAAATCCACCTGTTGAGTTAACAAATTCTAACGTAGAAAATTATCTTAAAATAAAAACATCAGGGTCAATAGATTTAGAGAAACAAATTTATTTATACAATCTAAATGACACTGGAACACCAGGCTTCGAAGTTATAAATCCAATTTTAATTAATGATACTAATTATTTGATTAATAGAGGCTGGATACCTTTTGAAAAAAAAAACTCTCAAGAGATTAATGTATTTGATGAAAATGATATAATTGGAACTTTAAAATTACAAGGAAGAAAGAATATTTTTAAACCTGATAATGATTTAGAGGAAAATTATTGGTTTAGTTTAAATAGAGAGGACATATTAAAATTTACGGGAAAAAAATTCTCTAAATATATAATTTATTTAAATGGAAATTATCAAGTTCCTAAACCAAAAAAAATTACTGCCAATATTTCTAATAATCATCAAAAATATGCTCTGACTTGGTTTTCATTAGCGATTTCAATTCTTTTGTTATATTTATATTTTAGAAAAAAGAATTATTAAATGAATTATATTAGTACAAGAAATAATCAGAAAAATTTTACTTTTAAAGATGTTTTTCTTAGAGGTTTGGCAGATGATGGAGGTCTTTTTGTTCCAAAATCAATTAAACAATTTAAAAAAGAGGAATTAAATAATCTAAAAAATCTTAGTTACAATGATTTAGCTGCTGAAATAATTTATCCGTTTATAGGAGATTTTATGTCTAAAGATGACCTAATCTCAATGATTTCAAAATCGTACTCAAATTTTAGATCTAATGATGTTGTTAAAATCTCTGATCTAGGAGATCTAAAAGTTTTAGAACTATTTCACGGTCCAACACTTGCTTTTAAAGATATTGCTATGCAACTAATAGGTAATTTTTACCAATATCATTTAGGACATGATCAAAAAAAAATTAATATAATAGTAGCAACTTCAGGCGATACTGGAGCAGCTGCGATAGATGCTTTAAAAGGAAAAAGCAATTTAAATGTTTTTGTATTGCACCCAAATAATAAAATTTCACCAGTACAAAGAAGACTAATGACAATACATGAAGAGAGTAACGTATTTAATATTGCAGTTGAAGGTAATTTTGATGATTGTCAAAATTTAGTCAAAGCAATGTTTAACGACGAAAAATTTTCTAAAGCAATTAATATGTCGGGAGTAAATTCAATTAATTGGGCAAGAATTATTGCTCAATCGGTGTATTATTTTTATGCATATTTTAAAGTTGGAAATAGTCAACCTTTATCTTTTTCTGTTCCAACAGGTAACTTTGGTGATATTTATGCTGGTTACTTAGCAAAAAAACTAGGTCTTCCAATTGATAAACTAATTGTGGCTACAAATAAAAATGACATACTTCACAGAGCAATATCAGGCGGTGACTATACTCAAAAAAAAGTGGAGGAAACAAACACTCCAAGCATGGATATTCAAATAGCAAGTAATTTCGAAAGGCTTCTATATGACATAAAAGATAGTAACTCCAAAGCTACAAAAGATGTAATGGCTGAAATAAGAAATAATACTTATAAAATTAATAAAAGTGATTTAGATAAAATTAAAAAGAATTTTATATCTGAGATGCTTGATGAAAACGAGACTATAGAAATGATAAAGACAATTAATGATGAGCATCAGATGGTAGTTGATCCACATACAGCTGTGGGTATTGGTGCTGTGAGAAAATTAGGATTAGAAAAAAATTGTGTTGTATTATCAACTGCGCACCCCTGCAAATTTCCAAAAGCAATAGAAGATGCAATTTCAAAAACTGAAAATTTACCAGACAGTCTTAAATACGTTAATGGCAGAAAAGAAAAATTTGAACTTCTTTCAAATGATATTGAAAAAGTTAAAAAATATGTGATGAATTCAATATGAAACTTAAAATAAAAGATCAAATACCAGATACAGATATTTTTCAACTTGTTGATGGAGAACCGCAAAAAAGTAAATTAAGAGAAATCATAGGTGATGGAAAAAATGTTTTGTTTGGTTTGCCAGGGGCATTTACATCAACTTGTTCAAAACTTCACTTACCAGGTTTTGTTACAAATGCAGATAAAATCAAAGCCAAAGGAATAGAAAACATATCTTGTTTATCAGTAAATGACCCTTATGTAATGAATGGTTGGGGAGAGATTAATAATATCGGAAATAGAATAAAAATGTTATCCGATCCGTATTTGTTGTTCACGAAAGCAATTGGTGCAGAAGTTGATCGGAATGCAAAAGGAATGGGAATTAGATCAAATCGTTATTTAATGGTTATTGAAAACTTCACAGTTATTAATATTCATGTTGAAAAAGAAACTAAGGAATGCGGCTTAACTTCAGCAGAAAATTTATTAAATAATCTAATATAGGAAGAGGCGTTCTGTTGCTAGGTGCCCCAATTATAAGTTTGCGGCATTTCTAGCAAGTAAATCTACTTCATTATTTAATTTGTCAGTTGAATGTGCTTTTACCCAATTCCATCTTACTTCAAATTCATTATTTAGTAGATCTAATTCTAACCAAAGTTCTTTATTGCTTACCCCTTTTTTGTTTGCAGTTTTCCATCCATTTTTTTTCCAATTATTTATCCATTCTGTTATTCCAGACTTTACATATTTAGAGTCTGTAAAAATTTCAACTTTGCTGCCTTTTGGAATTTTTTTAAGAGCTTGTATAGGTGCTAATAATTCCATTTGATTATTTGTGGTATCTTTTTCACTTCCTTTTATTTGAGTTTTTTTTCCATCATTTAATATAATTGCTGCCCAACCACCTTTACCTGGATTTCCAATACAAGAACCATCAGTATAAATTTTAATCATTATCTTAAATAATCTTTGTAAGTTTTTAAATTATTGTGAATTAGAATTTTTTGATAGTATTCTCTTGGATCTTTTATTTTAATTAGTGCCGTACTAGGTGTGTTTGTATAGTCATAAAGTCTAGTTAGAAAATATCTCATTGCTGCGCCACGACATAAGATATTTAATGACTTTTTCTCTTTAATTGAAATTTTTTTAATGCTTTCATAACCTTTTATTAAACTTTTCACCTTCTTTTTATTTATCGTAAATTTTGATTTTTTTTTGTCAAAACATAGAGCGTTAACACAAATAGCGATCTCATACATAAAGTAGTCATTTGCAGCAAAGTAAAAATCAAATATTCCTGATAATTTGTTGTTTTTGAAAAAAATATTATCTATAAATAAATCTCCATGAATTATCCCGCTAGGTAACTTTTTGGGCCATTTCTTTTTAATATCTTTAAAATTTAACTTTAAAAATTTTTCTATATTAGCAAATTTTTTAGATTTAAATTTAATGCTATTAAGTAATGGATTTAAATATTTAATACACATGGAGTTTTTTCTAGAAAGATTAATCTTACGTGTAGATAAATGCATTTTAGCAATCATTGTACCTACGTCATAACAATTTTTTAAATTAAGTGATTTCTTATCTTTACCATCAAGAAAAGAAACAATACAAGCTGTTTTATTTTGTATCTTTATTAGATAGCTACCATTTTTATTTTTTTGAGGTTGAGGGCAGTTTATTTTTGATTTATTCAATTGATCCATCAATTTCATGAAAAAAGGTATTTCTTTTTTTAAAACTCTTTTTTCAAAAATTGTGAGAATAAATTTATTATTTTTTGATTTTAATAGATAATTAGTATTTTCAATACCTTGTTTAATACCCTTGAAATTCAAAATTTTTTCTATTTTAAATTTTCTATTTATATAAGAAATGTCTTTTTTATTTATTTTTGTATAAACGGCCATTTTAATTCAATCTTTTTGGAGCTTTGAAAACAACGTTTTCTTTAACAATCTCTACTTCGTCTATACTTACAGTAAACCTATTTTTTAACTCATTTATAAAATTTTCAACTAAAACCTCTGGAGCAGAAGCCCCAGATGAAATACCGATCGTATTTGAATTTTCGATTAAATCAAATGGAATTACACTTTGTGAATGAATTAGTTGAGAATTAGAGCAGCCAGACTTTTTAGCAACCTCAACTAGCCTGACAGAGTTTGATGAATTCCTACTGCCAATTACAAAAAATAAATCACATTTTTTTGCAATATTTTTGACCGCCATCTGTCTATTTGTTGTTGCATAACAAATGTCCTCTTTCAAAGGTTCTTTAATATCTGGGAATTTATCTTTCAAAATTTGAATTATATCTTTAGTGTCATCAACAGATAAAGTTGTTTGAGTTACATAGGAAATTTTTTTGTTATTTTGAGGTTTATATTTTTTGGCCTCATCTTCATTTTGAATAAGATCAATTGATCCTTTGGGTAGTTGGCCCATAGTGCCAATAACCTCTGGGTGATTTTGATGTCCTATTAAAATTAAATGATATCCAGCTTTATTTAGGTTTTCTGCTTCCCTATGTACTTTTGACACCAATGGACATGTAGCATCAACATAAGTCATATTTAAGTTTTTAGCGTCTTCAGGTATTTTTTTTGGCACACCGTGTGCTGAAAAAATAACTGGTCTAGTTTTATCCTCTATCTCCTCAAGTTCTTCCACAAAAATAGCTCCTTTATTTTTTAAATCATCAACAACATATTTGTTGTGAACTATTTCATGACGAACATAAACTGGAGCTCCATATTTTTGAATTGATTTTTCAACGATTTCTATGGCCCTTTCTACTCCAGCACAAAAGCCTCGGGGTGCAGATAATAATATTTTTAATTCTTTACTTTTCATTTTTTTCCAAAAGATATTCGAGCAATATATGTGGAAAGGTTAAAGACGCCAAACCTATAAATATAATTTTAAGAATTGAGCTGTTTAAATCATATGTATTTTGAAGTAAATATAGGCCAATTAAGCAAAAAGTAGCAGTAAGAATAGTAAGTGGTATAGCTTTTCTGGTAAAGATTTTTAATCCATTCATTAAGTCATTTTTATCTAGTTCAGATATTAATGTAATACCGTGTCTAATAGAATGCAAAAAACAAAAATAAATTGTAAATGCTACTAATGGTGAAAAATAGTAGTTTATGATTAGAATTGAAAAATAATCTAAAAAAATTGTAAACTTTTTTAATTCAAATTTTTCTATAAACAATAGAATATTAGATAAAGTGCTTATGATAATTCCTAAGAGTAAAATTTTATTTATTTCAATAAAATTTAGAATTTCATAAAAGTTTTCATTATCAATAAGTAATAATTTAAATATGGATATTGTTTCATCAAAATGAAAATACATTGGAGCCAAAATTATTAACAAACCTTTTAAAAAAAATAATAGTTGATGATAATAAGAACTTTTAGTGAGTAAAAACTGAGTATCTTCTTTACCAAAATGAAATGAAGCTACAATTAAAAAAATAGTTAAAGAAATTGCAGGTAAAATTGTCCACAGAATTATTATAAAAAGGGCAATCGAAATATAAATTAGATAAAAGATATAGATTTTATCTAATTTAAAAATTTTAAGAAGTTTTTTCCCCTTTAAGTTATCAAGCGAACCATGGGAAATACCAATACTTAAAATTAAAAACAAACAAACTAAAGGAGAAATTAAGAAATTATTAATCTTAAAAAAAATTAAAGAAATAAAATTGCAAAATACAAAAAAAATAAAAGAATGATTAAAGTTTATCTTTTTTATTTGATTGTTCATTTTTAAACTAATTAATAAAATAAAGCTTTAATAAAAGTCAATTTTGGCATTTTAAGTATAATAGATAAATCCTCAAAAAAATTACTTTTATTAGATAAAAATTTTATAACAGTCTTTGGTGAACTCTTAAACATTTTAAAGAATATATCAGGCATTTTTTCAGGATGTTTTTCAAGAACTCTCAAAAATATCTCATCTAAAAATTTATATTTTCTAATTATCTCAAATTTTTTAGCATTTGAAATATTTTCAATATTCTTACAAATATATTTACTATGTTCTTGGATATTTAGAAAAGTATAGCCGGTACTTAGTCTGGTCATACCTCCAGCAGTCCCAATGTTTATTCTATTTTTTTCTTTATTGTATATTGGATAGAATAAAGGAATTGCGCCTTCTTCTTTATATGTGATTTTGTAATTTTTTAGTTTTAAATGATTTTCAATATAATCTTTAATTTGGTTGTCATAATCTTTTTGAGAATTATCATTCATTTTGGATAACCAAGTAGTTTCAATTAAAGCTGTAGTTTTTGAGTAGGGCAGTGTATAAAAAAAATGAACACTTTCTCTTTGATCGCAGTCAAAATCCATGAGATTAAAAATTTCATCATCAAAAAAATTGTTTTGAGTTTCAATTTCCACACCACAAAAATGTTGCCAAAGATTACGATGATCTTTTTTAATCAATGGAACACTATTAAAAATAAAAGAATCTTCTGAGTTAATTTCACTTATATCTTTATAGAAAGAAATATTTTTATTTTCTTTTAATATATCGTTAATTTTTTTATAAAATATCCCACTATCAATACTTTGGTATGGGTAACTAGCACACTCTAAATGATTAGTTTTTTTTGGTATATTAACAGTAAAATTTTTCCAACTTTTCTTCACACAATCATCAAAGCTATGTGTTGTTACTTTCCAAAAAGACCAAGTTTTATCTTTTTGATATTCTCTTCTAGGTTCAATAATAGCCAAAGTTTTGTCTTTTAATTTTTTATTAATTTCAAGTTCATATGCTAGGGATAACCCCGCACAACCTCCACCAACAATAATATAATCAAATTCTTTCATCTAAATTTATTTCTTCATAAATCAAATTATGATCATGTCGAATTTGATCATCTCTTTTAAAACTGAATGATAGTTTAATTAAGTCAAATATTGAAAGAAAAGTCTCAAAGATCTTTTCTGTATTTGAAACATATATTTTTCCTGAACTTTGATAGTTTTCCAAGTTTTTTTTATTAAGAATTTTATAACCTATTTTTCTATAAACTCTTCTAGCAACTAAAATAGAAAATCGTAAACTTATTGGTATATCCTTAATTGAATAAAATGAATTATCATAAAAAGTATCAGCTAGATTGATAGTTGATGAAATTTCCTCAAAATTCTTATTTATGTAAAATCGATTATTTTTCGAGTCTTCAATCACATCTCTTGATATATTAGTAAGCTGCATTGCAATTCCAAGATCGATTGCTGACTTAAGTGAACTTTTTTTATTAACTTTTAAAATTTTTGCCATCATTAATCCAACAGTCCCAGCTACTCTATATGAATAAATCAATAGATCTTTTTCTGAATTCAATTTAACCTTTACTCTAATATCTGATTTGATCCCAATTAATAAATCTTGAACAATTTTTAAAGATATATTGAATTCTTCAATAAGACCCCACATATTTTTGATAATAGGGTCATTAAAATTTTTTTGATTAAAATCATTTTCAAAATGATTAAATTTTTTTTCTTTATTTTCTACTTTTTCATCATCATCTGCAATGTTGTCTACAACCCTACAAAAATCATACAAAGCAGAACATTTTTTAAAAGTTTTATTAGGTAAAAAAAAGCCAGCCCAACTGAAAGACTTAGCATAAGCAGATAAATAACTTTTATTAGACATTATAAAATTTTATCTAATACTTTTGCTGATGAAAGTACTCCTGGTACGCCAGCTCCTGGATGGGTGCCTGCACCTACGAAATAAAGTCCATTATATATTTCTGATTTGTTATGAAATCTAAAATAAGCTGATTGAGAAAATTTTGGCTGTATTGAAAATCCAGAACCATATTTCGTATTTAAATCTTTTTCAAAATAATCAGGCGTTAAGTAAAAATCTTCAATAATATTTTCTCTTAGATTCGGCATTAAATCTTTTTCCATTTTATCAATAACTAAATTTTTCATTTTTTTACCTTCAATAGACCAATCTATTTTTGATTGATTATTAGGCACTGGAACAAGGACATAAAAGCAATCTTGTCCTTTAGGAGCCATAGATTTATCGGTTGCAGAGGGTCTATGGAGATAATAACTAATATCGTTATTCAACTTTTTATTATTAAAAATATCATCAAGATGTTCTTTATATTTATTACCAAACTTTATTGTATGATGCTCTACGTTTTCATAAGTTTTTTTTGTTCCAAAATAGTAAACAAATAAACCCATAGAGTATTCCATTCTATTCTTTTTCCATTCAAACATTAATGATTTATTTTTATTTCCATTTAACATTTTCTCATAAACAGCAGGAGGATCTGCATTACAAATAACATTGTTGGTTTCAATTTTAATTTCATCATCTAATTGAATTCCACTTATTTTATTTTCTTTTGAAATAATTTTTGTAACTTCACGGCCTTTAATAATTTTTATTCCAACTTCATTCATTAGTTTTTCAAGACCATTGATTATATTTCCAGTTCCTCCCATCGAATAATGTATTCCCCATTTTTTTTCTAAATATAAAATTAATCCATAAATTGAAGTTGTTGTGAAAGGGTTACCTCCAACAAGAAGAGGATGCATACTCAGCATTCTTCTTAGTTTTTCATTTTTGATATATGATGAAACTAATGAATAAACTGATTTATAACTCTTAAGCTTTAATAGGGAAGGTAATTGTTGCATCATTACTAAAGGTTTATCAAATGGAACGTCAGCAAGCTCTGTGAATCCTTTATCAAAAATTTTTTTTGTAAAATTAACTAATTTTTCATAACCTTCCACATCATCTTTGCTTATTTCACTAATTTGTCTTTTCATTTCAGTTTCATCACCTGAGTAATTAAATTTTGAATTATCTTCAAAAACAAATTGATACCAAACCTTAAGCGGAGTCAGTTCAATATAATCTTTTGGATCTTTTTGAAATAATTCAAACAACTCATTAATTAAATAAGGTGCTGTTATTACAGTTGGACCGCCATCATAGATAAATCCACTTTTCTTAAATACTCTTGCTCTTCCGCCAAGATCAGGTTGTTTTTCGATTAACGTAACCTTATGACCTTTGGCTCTTAAACGAAGGGCAGCAGCTATGCCCCCAAAACCTGAACCTATTATAATCGAATTCATCAGGATAATTTATAGTTTTTTTAAAAAAATTGTAAGAGTATTATGAATTAATTTTTTTTAATTCTTCTTTAGTCTTATCTAAATCTTTTTGAAAAAGAGCATCAAGTTTAGATTTATCAATAGATGTAGTAATAATTTTTTTAACCGAGTCCACTGCAATTTTTATTGAAGTGTCTTTGATCTCTTTGATTGCTGCTTCTTTCATTTGACTAATTTTATTTTCTGCTAGATTTTTTTTAATTTCAGATGATTTATGAAACTTATCATTTAACTCAATTATCATATTATCACTATCTTTTTTAGCTTGTTCCAATATCTCCTTACTCACAGATTGAGCTGTATCCAATTTTTTTTGAGCATTATCTAATAATATTTTTGCCTCAGTCCTTAGTTTTTCACTCTCATCAATCTCATTTTTAATATCTAAAATCAATTTATTAAGTATTTCATTCAATTTTTGAGGAACCTTAAAATATATTAAAACACCTAAAAAAATTATGAAAGAAACCGCTACCCAGAAAGTTGAGTCAATTACCATAATATTTATCTCCATTTTTTTTTGATAAATCATCTACCATCGCAGAGATACTGCTATTGTTAACTTCTGCTCCAATAAATTTTCTTACCATCTCTGATGATATTTCAATTGCAATTTTATTTATTTTCATCGAAGCACCTTTTTTAAGTATTTCAATTTCTTGCTCAGTCTTTTTAATTTCTTCGTTAATTTGTTTGTCTAGAGTGTCTTTTTTAGAATTAATATCCTTAATAATTTTTTCTCTAGTTTCTTTAAAAATATTTTTCGACTTTATTTTACTTTTTAAAATAATGTCTTCATACTCTTTAAGTTTGGTTTCACTGTTTTCTCTCTGTTTCTCTGCCGCCTCAATATTTTCTTGTATTTGAGATTTTCTTAATTCTAAATTTGCACTTATTTTTGGGAGTATTAGTTTTGATAAAATTACATAAAGAGTCCCAAACGTAAGAGTAAGCCAGAATATTTGTGAAATCCAAAATTCAGGATTTAATTGAGGCATGCCTCCACTTTCAGCTGCAAAAACCTCTTTAAAAAAAAAGAAATTGAAAAATATTAACTGAAAAAATATTTTTTTAATCATTAATTTAAAATGCAAAAAGAATAATTAACGCTACCACTAGTCCGAATAATCCTGTTGCCTCCGCTAAGGCGAAACCTAAAAGCAAATTAGGAAATTGTTTTTGTGCTGCTGATGGATTTCTCATCGCTCCAGACAAATAATTTCCAAAAATTATTCCAATTCCAACTCCAGCACCAGCCAAAGCAATAGCCGCCAGTCCTGCTCCAATCATTTTTGCTGCTTCTAATTCCATTATTTCCTCCTTTGTTAATTAATGGTGTAAATTTAATGCATCATTTAAATAAATGCATGTTAAAATTGCAAAAACATAAGCCTGGAGAAAAGCAACTAAGATCTCCAAACCAGTTAATGCAACCGAAAAACTCAGCGGAAGCCAACCACCGATAATTCCAAGGCTGATAACAAAGCCTCCGAAAACTTTCATCATTGTATGTCCTGCCATCATATTAGCAAAAAGCCTTACTGATAAACTAATAGGACGACTTAAATATGAGATAATTTCTATAACAACAATTAGTGGAAGCAACACAACTGGCACTCCACTTGGAACAAATAATCTTAAATAACCGAAGCCATGTTTTACAAATCCAATAATAGTAACACTAATAAAAATAAATGCCGCAAGAATAAAAGTTACTATAATATGACTAGTTACTGTAAAAGTATATGGGATCATCCCAAACATATTGCAGAAAAGAACAAACATAAAAAGAGAAAATATAAAAGAAAAGTAAGGTTTAGCTTTTGAACCTGCTGTATCACTAATCATTTTTGAGACAAAGGTGTAACTCAGTTCTGCTAGTAACTGAATTTTGTTAGGTAGGATTGAATTTTTTTTTGAACCAAAATTAAAAATTATCAAAATAGCCAAGGAACTTATTACCATAAACAAACTTGCATTTGTGAATGAAATATCAAAAGCACCTAATTTTATTTCTGGACCAATTCTATAAACTTCGAATTGTGTCATTGGATTTGCTGCCATAATACCCTATCTATTTTTGCATATTTTTTGCAGACTTAATCACATTGGTGATCCCAGCGATTACACCTACAAAAAAAAATATTAAAATTAACCATGGTTTAGTACCAAAGGTCTTGTCTAAAATAAACCCAATAATTGTCCCTACAGCTACAGCAGAAACTAATTCTGTGCTAAGCTTAAAAGCTGAGCCAATTGGGGATGGATTGTGTTTTTTTTGTTCCAAGTTTCTCTTAGACACCTTCTTTTTTGCAATCTCTAAGCGAGTTTTGAAAGGATCTTTTTGCATTTTAAAGAGTTAAATTAAGCAACCATACTCTCTGCTTTTTGTAAATCAACAGCAACTAATTGACTTATACCTTTTTCGGGCATAGTAACACCGTAAAGCCTATTCATTTTTGACATAGTTAGAGCATGATGGGTAACAATTATAAATTTTGTACTAGTAATTTTTGTAAGTTCTTCCAATAAACTACAAAATCTTGTGACATTAGCATCATCTAGTGGTGCATCAACCTCATCAAGAACACAGATTGGCGATGGATTTGTCAAAAAAACTGCAAAAACCAATGAGAGCGCAGTTAAAGCTTGTTCGCCTCCAGATAATAAAGTTATAGATTGAAGCCTTTTTCCTGGAGGGCTAACTAACATTTCTAACCCAGCCTCTAAAGGATCATCAGAGTCTACCAATTCTAGTTTTGCATTTCCACCATTAAATAATTTTGTGTAAACTTCATTAAACTTTCTATTAACTCTATCAAAAGCTTCAACTAATCTTTCTCTACCCTTTTGATTAAGTTCATTGATACTATCTTTAAGTTTAATGATTGCTGTTACCAAATCAGCTCTATCTTGTTCCATTTTTTTTATTTCTTTTTCATATTGGTTGGTTTCTTCATCAGCTTTTAAATTTACAGAACCTAATTTTTCACGTTCTTGTTTTTTTTTATCTAATAAATCTTCTTGATTAACGGCATCTGGAAGTTCTTCTTGGCCAAAAAGATTTGAATTTTCTAATATGTTTTCCTCTTTTAAATTTAGCTCAGAGTCAATTCTATCAATTAGATCATTTTTTCTTTTTTTTAGTCCCTCTATAGTTGCACTTGAACTTGCCTTTCGTTCTCTGATTTGAATAGATTGTTCTTGGATTTCATTTAGTTGAGATCTAAGATTTTCAATTTTTTCATCTGTTGAGTTAATAATAGATTCATTATCTTTTTTTTCTTCTTCAGAAATTCTCAAACCTTCAGAAATTTGACCTTTTTTTTCAGCTTGTAATTCTGGTTGATTGTCTAATTTTTCTAATTGTGAATTTAATTTATTTTTTCTTTCACTTAATTCGTTCACCATTTTTTCTGAATTTAACAACAAATTTTTCCAACTCTCTATTTCTTTATCAATAATATTAATTCTTTCATTTCTTTTTACAGACTCTTTTTTGATATTTTGATTCTTACTGTAACTATCAGCGTATTCTTCAATTATTTTTTTACAATTCTCCAGGACGGCTATAGCTTCTTCGCTCTTTTTTAAATTTATAAATTCTTTTACTTTTTCCATTTCTACACTAAGATTATCTTTCACAATTGATAAATCTTCATTAGATTTTTTTTCAGTTTCGTAATATTTTGAGTCAATTTCAATTAATTCATTTTTTTCTTCTTTTAATCTTTTTTCATTTGAATTTGCATCAATAACAATTCCTTTTTCTCGACCAATGTCATCATCAAAAGTTTTAAGAGATTTTTTTATATTTTCTATGTCATCTTGAATTCTTGAATTTTCTTCATCGAGACTCTGAAGCTCTAAGTTGAGTCTTTGAATTTTTGAGAGATTTTCTATATTTTTTTCTCTTAAAGGAGTTACTTTTTCAGTTTCTGTTTTGATTAATTCTTCAATTTCAACAATCTTTTTATTATATCCACTTACTTCTACCTCAGCTTCAGTATTAATTTCATTTTCAATTTTTATTTCTTTATCAATTTCTGATAATTTCAAATAATAAAGACCAGCCTCTATTTTTTTTATTTCATCAGATATATTTTTGTATTTAGTTGCTTCCTCAGCTTGTTTTTGAAGATTAGCCAATTGTTTTTCTTGTTGTCTTCTTAATTCATCAGCTCTTTTTAAGTTATTTTCTGCTGCACTTAATCTTAATTCAGCTTCATGCCTTCTAACATGTAAGCCTGAAATTCCTGCAGCTTCCTCTAAAATTGTTCTTCTGTCAGTGGGTCTTGCTGTAACTAATGCACCGATACGGCCTTGACTAATCATAGATGGTGAATGAGCTCCTGTAGATAAGTCAGCAAAGAACATTTGAGCATCCCTTGCTCTTACTTCTTTATCATTAATATAAAATTTAGAACCCTTGTCCTTTTCTATTTTTCTTCTTACGTTTATTTCGTCTAGTTCTCTAAATTGAATTGGACCTTCGTTATTTTGATTAAAAACTGTTACTGAAACTTCTGCTATATTTTTTGAAGTTTTGTTTGATGTTCCTGAGAATATCACATCCTCCATTCCAGATCCTCTCATACTTTTTGCAGATGTTTCTCCCATTACCCATCTTAAAGACTCTACAATATTTGATTTTCCACATCCGTTTGGACCAACAATGCCTGTTAAGCCTTCTTCAATTAAGAAATTGGTTTTGTCAGCAAATGATTTAAACCCATTAAGTTGGATTTTTTTAAACTCCATAGACTAAGTTATATCATTTTTTCTAAAAATTTTTTTAAATTTTTGTAATTAAGAGTTTTTTCAAACTTTTTGTTATTGATTATTACCGTAGGAGTAGAATCTACCTTGAAATTTTTGACACCTTCGATTCTATCGTTCAAAACAAAGTCTTCAATTTCTTTGTCATTAATACATTTGTCGAAATCTATGTCAAAGCCCTTTTCTTTAATAAATTTTTTAAGGTTACTATTTATCTCCTCAATTGTACCACCTTTTATCCAAATGCTTTGACTCGAATAAAGACTTTCTAAAATCATCAAACCTTGATTGCTATTACATTGAGCAATTTTAGAAGCATTAAATGCGGCGATATCAAGAGGAAAATTTCTAAATTCTATTTTTACAAGTCCTTTATCAATAAAATCTTTTTTTAGTTTAGGGTATATCTCTCTATGAAAATTTGCACAGTGACTACAGGTTAATGACTCATAAGCAATAATTGTAATCTTTGCATTTTCATTTCCTGAAACAATTCTCTTTATTTGAGCGTTTAAATTAGTAACTAAACTAAAAAATAAAAATATTAAGATAATTATTTTGCTCATTTTTCCCTAAATACTTTTACAAGTTCATGTAAAGATTTTTTAATTTTTTCATTTTTAACATTATCAATTTTTTTTTGATATTTATTATTTGTCACATTTTCTTCTTTTTCACTTCTTTTTGAGAGAATTTTAATTTCATCGTTAAAGCTTACAAATTTTAGCTTCTCTACAACTGAATATCCAAAAAAAATATTCATTTTATCAATTATTTGCTTTTTTGAATATTCCAAATCAATTTCATGACCTCTTTTTACCATAACCAACAAAGTACTGGCTCCAAATTTATTTGAATTTTTAAATGATCTTGGGTAACAAACTTTAAATAAACTTTCCCCCACAATATATTTCCAATTACTTAGAGTTTCAGAATAAATATGTCCTTTTTTATTAATGACCTTTTTAATATTTTTTGGCAAAGTGTCTTTAAAAGATCTTAAGCCTTGAATGCTTCTATTTCTCTGCTTAGTATATTTTTTAAATTGCATATGAAAGATCAATTAGTAACAAAAAAAATTCTTAAATGGTATGATTTAAATAAAAGATCATTACCGTGGCGAAAAAATGTTTCTTTTCAAAAAAGACAGTATTACACATTAGTAAGTGAATTTATGTTGCAACAAACACAGGTTGCAACAGCTATTCCTTATTTTAATCGATTTATAAAAGATATCCCAAATTTAAAAGCTCTTTCAAAAGCGCAGAACAAAAAATTAATAAAATTATGGGAAGGACTTGGATACTATTCTAGAGTTAGAAATTTAAAAAAAACTGCACAAAAAATTATTAAAAACTTTAACGGAAAGTTGCCTGATAATTTTGAAGATTTGATATCACTTCCTGGGATAGGAAACTACACTGCAAGTGCAATTTTATCAATTGCATTTGATAAACCTTACATTCCATTGGATGGAAATATAGAAAGAGTTCTAAAGCGATATTTGTATTTAAAAAAAGAGAGAGATATTCAAAAAGATAATCTTATAAAAAAAAAATCAATATTTGGAATGTCATCAAGACCTAGTGATTATGCTCAAGCTTTGATGGAATTAGGAGCATTAATTTGTAAACCAACCAATCCTTTATGTCATCGATGTCCTATTTCAAAGAAGTGTAAGTCATTGATTAAAAAAGATTTTGATTTAACAAAAAAAAATAAAAAAAATATAAACAAGTACTTCCTTTTAAAAGTTTATAAAAAAAATCAAAAATATTTATTGATTAAAAATATTAAGTTTAATTTTTTAAAAAATTTGACGATCTTTCCTATGGAAGAGTTATCAAAACCAAAAAATTTTGATGAAAATTTAAACTTTAAAATGTCAAATATGAACATGAATATAAAAATTAAATATTTGAAAAATACCAGAAAATTTCAATCACCTTATTGGATAAACGAAAAAAAATTAGACAATTACATGCTACCATCATTTACAAAAAAAATTTTGAAATATTTAATGAGAAATTAATGAAAAAAATTGCTATCATAGGTGCTGGAATTTCAGGATTATTCATTGCTAATTTATTCAAAAAAAATCCTAATTATCAAATTACAATGTATGAAAAAAATACCTCAATTAATTTAGATGAGGGTTATGGTTTACAATTATCAGTTAACAGTATCAAACTTTTAAATGAAATTGGATTTGAAAAATTACATAATGATGAAAAATTTACTCCAGAAAAAATTAATTTTTATTCAAATAAAAGTTTAGATAAAATATGTGAGTTAGATATCACAGAATTTAATTCAGAAGATTGCAAGTATACCACTTTAAAAAGATCATCTTTAATAAATTTTTTAAAAACAAATTTAGAAGGTTTGATAAGGACTGGTTATAACATTTCAAAAATAGATCAAAAAGGCAAAAAAATTAAACTTTCTTTTGAAAATGCTGAAGTAAAAGAATGTGATTATTTAATTATTTCTGACGGAGTTTTTTCAAAAAGTAAAAGTCTTATGTCTAAAGATGAAGCAAAACCTAAATATAATAATACATTAGCAATTAGAGGCATCTTAAATAGATCCCCTGAAAATATTGATATTAAAAATATTGATTTATTTTTAGGTTCAGACTTTCATCATGTAATTTATCCAGTCAATCCAAATGGAGACTTAAATTTTATAGCCATAATGAAATACCAACTCCCAATAGGAGAACAAAAAAATTACTCATTATTCAGTGATAATTTATTTATCAAAAAAGTATTAGAAAAATTTCCTTCAAGAAATAAAAGCTTATTAGACAATCTAAAAGAATTAAAAATATTTCCAGTATTTGTAAGTGAAAATTTCTATAAATTACAAAATAATAATATTCATTTTATTGGTGATGCTTTTTTTGCTTTTCCACCATCATTTGCTCAGGGTGCATCACAGTCTATAGAAGGTGCTTATGATTTATTTAAAAGTATCGAAAATAGTACAGAAAGTAATTTTTTTAAGAATAGAGTCAACAAAACAAAAATGGTTAATATCAGATCAAAATTTAATCAGTTCGCTTTTCATTTATCTAATCCTTTAACAATTTTTTTTAGAAACATCTTTCTGAAAAGATTAGTTAAAAACAAAAAGTTTTTAGAATCTTACTTGGGAAAAGTGTATAGAAATTAATTTTTTGAAATTAATTTTTGTCTCAAATGATCGATTGGGACTACAGCGCCATCCAAATTGTAGTGCCAATAAGTCCATCCATTACAGCTTTCAGCACCCAAAATTGTTGCTGCTACTTTATGAATTGAGCCCTCTGTTTGAGCGTGTTTAATGCTTCCATCAGCCATGATTTTTGCACTTATTTTCTTTTTATTATCAAAAATAGTTGTTCCTGGCTTTATTATTCCTAATTCTACCAATGAACCAAAAGGTATCCTGGGCTTAGATCTATTATTTTTAATGGTATCTAGGTAATTGTCTTCAATAGGTTCTGTATTTTTTAATCTTTGTTCAGCAGCTTTAAAATAAGTTTTTTCTTTTTCTATACCATAATAATTTCTACCTAATTTTTTTGCAACAGTTGCTGTTGTTCCTGAGCCTAAAAAAGGGTCTAAAACCAAATCATTTTTATTTGAAGTTGCTAATAAAATTCTATGAAGTAAAGCTTCAGGTTTTTGTGTTGAATGTACTTTTTTTCCATTCTTCTTCAGTCTTTCTGCTCCATTACAAATAGGCAAATCCCAATTAGATCTCATTTGAAGATCATCATTTAAGCACTTTAAAGATTGATAGTTAAAAGTATATTTTGATTTCTCTGATTTAGAGGCCCAAATTAAAGTTTCATGAGCATTAGTAAAACGAGTTCCTCTAAAGTTTGGCATCGGATTTTTTTTATTCCAAATAACATCATTTAAGATCCAAAAACCTAAATTTTGAATTGTAGCACCAACTCTAAAAATGTTATGATAACTACCAATTACCCAAATAGCTCCATCTTTTTTTAAAATTCTTTTACATTCACTTAGCCAAGCATAAGTAAAATCATCATATTTTTTAAAACTTTCAAATTGATCCCACTTATCGTTTACTGCATTTACTTTAGATCTATCAGGTCTTGTTAATTCAGTTTTTAATTGAAGATTGTAAGGTGGATCTGCAAAAACTAAATCGAAAGATTCATCAGGAATTTTTTTTAATTCCTTTAAGCTGTCACCATTAATTAATTTATTTTTAAAATTAAAATTCATTTGTAAAAATAAATTAGACTCTAAAAAGATTCTCGGGTCAACCTAGGATTGAATTATTTGGAATCGACTTGTATCAAAACTTTTTGAGATAACAAGATATAGTGTTTCTACGTGAAACTTATCTTAATTTGTTAATTGGTGAAAAAGTTTTTCTATGTTGAGTAGTAATTCCTAATTTTTTTATTGCTTTTAAATGTTGTTTAGTTCCATAGCCATAATTTTGATCCCAAAAATACCCTTTATATTTCCTTCCCAATTTAGTGATCATTTTATCACGTGTAACTTTAGCAATAATTGACGCAGCAGAAATTGAAGGAATTTTCTCATCACCCTTAATTATAGATTGAAGATTATAATTTTTTATTTCAGGCAAATTATTTCCATCAATTAAAACAAGAGTAGGTTTTTTTTTTAGTTTTTTAATTGCTCTTTTCATTGCCAATAAACTCGCATAAAGAATGTTAATTTTTTCAATTTCTTTTACTGAAGCTTTTCCTATAGCCCACGTTGAATTTTTTTTAATGTATTGAGACAAAATCTCTCTTTTATTTTTAGTCAATTTTTTTGAGTCTTTTAATAATTTTTTGTTGATAGATTTTTTTAAAATCACTGCTGCTGCATAGACTGGTCCAATTAAACTACCCCGTCCAACTTCATCAACACCTGCTATTATTTTCATTAAATTTTAATATTTAAATTCTGAATTTTTTGTTTGATTTTTTTTAAATCTTCCCAGGAATATCTTTTATTTTCTGGAAACCTTATGAGATATGAGGGGCTAAAAGTAACCATTAATGGAAAGGTTTTATTTCTTATTATAATTTCTTTCCATTTTCCTCTTTCATTAGAAATTTTACTGACTGAACCAGTAATAGCCTCCATCGCTGTACTTCCCATCAGAATAATAATATTGGGGTTAATAATAGATATATGTTCTTTTAAAAATTTAGAGTAACGTTTAATTTCTACGTTTGTTGGTTTTCTGTCTTCCGGAGTCCTAAAATTTACTGAGTATGTTGAATAAATTTTCTCTCTTTTAATATTTATAGCCATTAACATTTTGTCTAAAAGAGCACCAACTTTTCCACTAAAAGGTAAGCCTGTACCTTCTTCATCAAATCCTGGTGCCTCACCAATCAACATTACAGGGCTGTCAATATCACCACCACCCATTATAAGCCCCTTTGAATTTTCTTTTAAATTACAATCTTCAATTGAATTAATTCTTTTTTTTAAGTTTGTGAGCTGTTCAAATTTATTTTTTTTAAAATTCTTATCCTCAATTTCGGCATTTTTGAATCTATTTATTGGCTTTGAGGTAAAAATGAAATCTGGCTCTATTGAGTTTATTAAATTATTAACATATTTGTCGTTTTGATTTAAATACTTTTTAGTCATAAAATGCAAATATGTTTATAAAAAAATTAATTTTTATATTATTTTTATTCTTATCTTACCAAACTCAGTTATATTCTAAAAGCATTAGTTTTGAAAAGATAGACTCAAAAAATTTATCTAAATATTTTTCTGGTATCGTAGCATCTCAAAATAAAAATAATTCTAAAGCTTTAGATTTTTTTAATTCATCCAAAATTTTAATCAATACTCATGATGCATATCTCGCAAGAATTGTGAGCTCTTTGGTTTTGGAAAATAAGATTTCACAAGCAATTAATATAGTAAAACAAAATCAAGGAAAAAAAAATTCCAATTTTTTTGATGCAAATTTATTAATGATAATAGACAGTTTGAAAAAAAATGATTTAAATAAGACTTACAATCATTTAAATAAAATAGCTCAGTTAAGTTCTTTGAATAACTTCAATTTAGCAATCCTAGAAAGTCTAAAACAATACATATATGTTTTTAAGGAAAAAAAAATTCCAGATGATAAAAAAAATTTAGGAAAATTGTCAACTATTTCAGAGGCATTTCAAAGATGTTACTTAGACGATCAAAATACTAGTTTATATTTTTCAAATTTATTAAATGATGATGATGGTGATTATACCAGATATATATTCTTTTATTTGAGTTATTTGATTGAAAATTCTAGATTAGATGAGGCTAAAAAAATTGTAAAAAATGTTGATTATATCAATTCTACTTTATTAATTTCACAGGGTAAAAATTGGATCGAAAATAATCGTCCTACACAATTAATTAAAGTTTTTTCATGTAAAAATTATAATGATATAATTAGTGAGTTTTTATTTTTAATTTCAAATCTTTATTCATCGCAAGATAATTTTGAAAAATCCAACTTTTATTTAAATCTTTCTTATTTTCTAAATCCAAAATTTAAATTTAATCTATCTTTAATTGTTGAAAATCATTATCTGAACGAAGAATACAAAGAAGCAAAAAAAATTCTTAAAAATTTTAAAAAAGAAGATAAATTTTATTACTGGTATCGTGTAAAAAAAGAGGCTCAAATCATCGCAAAACAAAGAAACAAAAAAGAGTCATTAAATTATATTGTTGCAGAGTTTCTAAAAATTGAAAAAATTAATAATAAAATTTTATTTGATCTTGCGAATTTTTATAAAAATTCTAAGGCGTACGAAGATGCTATAGTATATTACACAAAAATTATTAATAATCTTCCAGAGAGCTCGGAAATTAAACCTGATCTTTTATATAGAAGAGGTGGAAGTTATGAAAGGATTGGTGATTATAAAAAGGCTGACGAAGATTTACTTAATTCATTAAAAGTAAGACCAAATGATGCTTATACATTAAATTATTTAGCATATTCATGGCTTGAGAGAGATTATAAATTAAGTGAGGCAATAGAAATGTTAGAAAAAGCCTATTCAATTAAAAGTGACGATCCTTATATTACAGATTCAATAGGATGGGCTTATTATCTGATTGACGATTTTTTAAAAGCAGAAAAGTTTCTAAAAAGAGCTGTAGAACTTATGCCAAATGATCCTATTGTTAACGATCATTATGGAGATATTTTATGGAAGTTAGATCGTAAAATTCAAGCGAGATACTTTTGGGCAAATGTTCTAAATATGGATGACGCTGAAGAAGAAATGATTGAAAAAATAAATATTAAGATGGTAAAGGGTCTCAAAAATATTTAGATGAAGTTTAGTACAATTAAGTCACATGCTAAAATAAATTTATCTTTAAATGTCGTTGGAAAAAAATTCTCCCTTCATAAAATTGAAACTATTGTCACTTTCATTGAATTGCATGATAAAATCATCATAAAAGATACAAAATCTAATAAACACCAAATTTTATTTACTGGAAAATTTTCAAATAAAATAGGTAAAAAAAATACTATTTCTAAATTACTCAAAATCTTAGATGATAAAAAATTGTTAAACGGTAGAAAGTTTATTATTCAAATTGATAAAAGAATTCCATATAAATCTGGATTAGGTGGTGGCTCGATGAATGCTGCATCTATTTTAAAATATTTTGTTAAAAAGAAAATAGTTAGAATTGATAGAAATGAAATAATTAAGATATCTAATTTAGTTGGTTCAGACACCATTTTGGGAATAGATTTCAAAAATTCGATTTTAACATCAAATAATAGTATTAAGTACTTTAAAAAGTGTAAAAAAATTTATACTTTAATTGTAAAACCAAATTTTGGATGTTCTACAAAATACATTTATTCTAAGGTAAAAAAATTTAACAGTCCTGTAATAAAAAAACCAAATCAAAGTATGTTTAATTTGAGGTTTTTAAAGAAGTTAGGCAACTCCCTAGAACATATTGCTTTAAATAAATATTCTAGATTGAAAACTATAAAGAAATCTTTAGAAAATTTATCCAACCCAGAATTTGTGAGAATGACAGGATCGGGGTCAGCATTAGTCGCATATTTTCAATCAAAAAGCAGATGTGAAAATGCTAAAAAAATGTTTAATAAGAAATATAAAAATTACTGGTGTATAACTTCAAAAACTATATAAATCATGATTTTTTATGATATACGAAGTTGATATTGGGGCGTAGCCAAGCGGTAAGGCACGGGTTTTTGGTACCTGCATCCTAGGTTCGAATCCTAGCGCCCCAGCCAATTATGAAAAACTTTTTAAATAAAATTTTTTTAAGATCTAATAATTTAGACAGTTTTGTTAAAGATATTAAAGATTTGTCAAAAAAAACACAAGCAAACAAAATTTTTGATGTAATAAATCTTTATTCCCCTGAAAGTGAAATTAGATATGTGGGTGGATGTATTAGAAAAATACTAAATAATGAGAAAGTTGATGATATAGATTTAGCAACTAATTTAGAGCCTAATCAAGTTTGTGCGTGTCTAGAAAAAAATGATATCAATTATTATAAAACTGGCATTAAACATGGAACAATTACAGCTATAATTGATAATTATAAATTTGAAATAACTTCTTTAAGAGAGGATGTGTCTACAGATGGTAGACACGCTATTGTAAAATTTTCTAAAGATTGGAAAAAAGACGCCTCTCGAAGAGATTTTACAATCAATTCAATTTATTCAGATAAAGTTGGTAATTTATTTGACCCTTTTAATGGTAAAAATGATTTAGAAAAAGGAATTGTTAACTTTATAGGAGATGTTAACGATAGAATTCAAGAAGATTATTTAAGGATATTGAGGTACTTAAGATTTTTTTTAAACTACTCAAAAGTAAAACATAATATAGAGATCATCAGAAAATTAAAAATAAATATCGGTGGAGTTTCAAATTTATCTAAAGAAAGATTATTGGACGAGTTAAAAAAGATCAGCAAAGTAGATACATTAGAAAGATTGAGTAAAGATAGGTATTCATTAGATTTAGTTTTATTAATTTTCCCAGAATTGAAAAATATTAAAATTTTTTCTAACATAGACTCAAATAAAAAAAATATTTTGAGAAAAATTGATTTTATTTTTTATTTATCCTTAATGATTATTGATGGCTCTGATAATGTGGATTATTTTCTTTTTAAGTACAATATTTCAAAAAAAGACCAAAAAAGAATAAAAATAATTGATGATTTTTTTAAAAAAAAAACAGACTCTAAATCATTCACAATAAATAATATAAATAAAATTTTTTATTACTGTGGTAAACAAGCTGTAGTTGATATTTTAAATTATAAGATTATAAAATCAAAAAAATTTGATCAAGTTATCTTTAATTTGACTGATTATTATAAAAATAAATTAGTACCAACAATGCCAATTGGAGCCGACATATTAATGAGAAAATACAAAATTCCAGAAGGAAAAATATTGGGAGACAAACTAAAAATAATTGAAAAAGAGTGGGTGAATAATAATTTTAAAATATCTGATCAAGAAGTCGAAAACATACTTAAAAATTAGATATATTTAACATCTTTGACTTCAAAATTTTTTTTCCCTGCAGGAGTATTTATTTCAACATAATCTCCTTTATTTTTCCCAATTAAACCTTTGCTAATAGGTGATTGGAAATAGATTAATTTTTCTTTTAAGTCAGCCTCATCCTTACCTACGATTTTATAATTAATTTTCTCACCAGTATCTAAATTTTCTAAAAATACTGTACAACCAAAAATTATTTTTCCATCATTGTTTAATCTTGTTACATCAATTACATTTGCCCTAGCAATAATATCATTTATCTGGGTTATTCTTCCCTCGTTATGTGATTGTTCCTCTTTTGCAGCATGGTATTCTGCATTTTCTTTAAGATCACCATGAGATCTAGCTTCAGCAATTGCAGAAACTATTTTTGGTCTTTTCTTTTCTTTTAAAAAAATCAATTCTTCTTTCAACTTTTTTAATCCATTTAATGTTATCGGTTCTTTGTCCATATTATTTCCACTTTGCTAATGGGGGTAATGACATAAGTATACCTTCAACATTTCCACCAGTTTGTAATCCAAACTTCGTACCTCTGTCATATAATAAATTAAATTCTGCATACCTTCCTCTTTTTATATATTGAATTTCTTTATCTCTTTTTGTCCATTTTTTCTTTAATTTTTTATGAATTATAGTATTAAAAATAAATTGAAATGTAACACCTACATCTCTAACGAACTTAAAATCTTTTTTAAAATTTTTCTTCTTATAGTCAAAAAAAATCCCTCCTATGCCTCTAGGTTCTTTTCTGTGATTTAAATAAAAATATTCATCACACCATTTCTTATATTTCTTGTAATAATTTTTGTCGTGCCTATCGCACATATTTTTTAAAATTTGATGAAAATCTTTTTTTTCCTTGATATCGTTTTTTGAGGGTGTTACATCCATACCACCACCAAACCAATTTTGAGTAGTACAAATAAATCTCGTATTAAAATGCATTGCGGGTATTAATGGATTTTTCATATGCATAACAACTGAAATTCCTGAAGCCCAAAAATTTGGATTTTTTTCAGCTCCAGGGATATTTTTTTGAAATTGTTTAGGAAATTTACCGTAAACTTTTGAGAAGTTTACTCCAACTTTTTCAAATATTTTACCATTTTGTAATAGTCTAAATTCTCCTCCACCTTCATCTTTCTTATGACTTCTTTTCCAGACTGTAGATTTAAATTTAAGCTTATTTCGCTCAAGTTTAATTATGTCATCACAAAAAGCATTTTGAAGTATTTTAAACCAATTACTTGCTAGATCTTGTTTAATTTCCAAATTCATATTAAATTAAACCTATCTGCCTTAAGCTTTCTCCAAGTATGATTGCTACTGATGTGGATATATTTAGTGAACGTTTTCTATTTTTCATAGGTATTTTGAGTTTGGTTTTTAACATCTCATGAATTTTTATTGGTACTCCAGCACTTTCTCTTCCAAATAAAATTGTATCATTTTTGTTAAATTTAAAATCAGTATAAGATATAGATGCTTTAGTGGTCATCAATATAATTCTTTGATTCTTTTTTGACTTGTAAAAATGCTCAAAACTTTGATAAAATCTTAAATCTTTTTCATCCATGTAATCCATTACAACCCTTCGAAATCTCTTATCATTCAACAAAAAACCACAGGGCTCTATAATTTCAAGTTTTGCACCCAGACACGCACAAGTTCTTATTATTGCCGCTGTATTTTGAGGTATGTCAGGTTCAAATAAAGCAATTTTAGGGCCATGTTTGATCAATTTATGTGTCATTCTATCAGTAGTAAATTTATCATTTTATATTATATGAAATCATATATTTAAGTAGAAAAAAGCAATATTGAGTATATTTAACTATTACTGATGTCAGAAAAAAAAACTAATAGACGAGACTTTTTATTCACAGCTACCTATGCAGTTGGTGCAGTTGGTGTTGGTGCAACTATATGGCCTATGATTGATCAGATGAATCCAGATGCATCTGTTAAAGCATTAGCAAGTACAGAGGTTGATGTGAGTGCAGTAAGCCCAGGTAAAACAATAACTGTTCTGTGGAGAGGTAAACCAGTTTTTATTCGTAGAAGAACACAAGATGAGATAGCCGAAGCAAGATCCGTAAAGTTAGGAGATTTAAAACACCCTGAAAAAGATGAAGATCGTGCAAAGGACCCGGAGTGGCTTGTAATGCTTGGGGTTTGTACTCACTTAGGTTGTGTTCCTTTAGATCAAAAAGGTGAATACAATGGATGGTTTTGTCCTTGTCATGGCTCTCATTATGATATCTCAGGAAGAATAAGAAAGGGACCAGCTCCCACTAACATGGAAATTCCTAAATATGAATTTGTTAATGCTAATACAATTAAAATTGGATAATTATTATGAGTGATCACGAATACACACCTAAATCAAAATTTGGAAAATGGTTTAACGATCGTTTACCTTTATTAACCCTTGCCAATCATTTAACTGACTATCCAACACCTAAAAATTTAAATTATTGGTGGACGTTTGGTGGAATATTAACTTTTTGTTTAATTACTCAAATTGTAACAGGGTTAGTTCTTGCAATGCATTACATCGCTCATGCTGATATGGCTTTTGATAGTGTAGAGCATATTATGCGGGATGTTAATTATGGATGGTTAATAAGATACATTCATGCAAATGGCGCATCTATGTTTTTTTTAGCTGTTTATATTCATATTTTCAGATCTTTATTTTATGGCTCTTATAAAGCTCCTAGGGAAATAATTTGGATAATAGGTATAATCATTTATTTGTTAATGATGGCGGCTGCGTTTTTAGGTTACGTGCTACCATGGGGACAAATGAGTTTTTGGGGTGCAACTGTAATTACAAATTTATTTAGTGCAATTCCTTTAGTAGGTGAGGGTATAGTTACCTGGTTATGGGGCGGTTATTCAGTTGACAATCCCACATTAACAAGATTTTTTACACTTCATTACTTAATACCATTTTTGATTTTAGGTTTAGTTGTACTTCATATATGGGCACTTCATGTTCCTGGAAATAATAATCCAGTTGGAATTGATATTAAAAAACCATCAAAAGATACAGTTCCATTCCATCCATATATTGTAATAAAAGATGGTTTTGCTTTATTAATGTTTATGATTGTTTTTGCATTTTTTGTTTTTTATACACCGAATATTTTAGGTCATGCAGACAATTATATTGAAGCTAATCCATTAGTTACCCCAGCACACATTGTTCCAGAGTGGTATTTATTACCCTTTTATGCAATCTTAAGGTCAGTACCAGATAAACTTTTAGGAGTGATTGCGATGTTGTCAGCTATTTTAATTTTAGCAGCTCTTCCATGGCTTGATAGTTCAAAAATTAGGTCAGCAGTATTTAGACCTTTATACAAACAATTTTATTGGATCCTTGTAGCTGATGTTTTGATCCTAGGATATGTGGGTGCAATGCCAGCTGAGGGATTATATCTATTAGTTGCTAGAGTAGCCACAGCATATTACTTCTTACACTTTTTAGTGATATTACCAGTTTTAGGATGGAAAGAAAAAACTCTTCCAATTCCATTAAGTATAACCGAACCAATATTAGGAGGTTCGCCTAATTTAGCGACAGCAAAGAACAAGGAAAGTTTAAATAATTAAGTGAAAAATTTTTTAAAAATATTTTCCTTAATTATCTTATTTTCCAGTATTTCATTGAGCACTCAAGCCGCGGAAAAGGTTGAGTATTTAAAAACTGACTGGAGCTTTAAGGGTCTCTTTGGTAAATTTGATAGAGCCTCACTTCAAAGAGGATATCAAGTCTACACCGAGGTCTGCTCATCTTGTCATTCAATGAAGTATTTGAGCTACAGAAATTTAGCTGAAAAAGGAGGCCCTGAATTTTCTGAAGCAGAGGCGAAAGCAATAGCAGCTTCTTATGAGGTTAAAGATGGACCGAATGCTGATGGTGAAATGTTTACAAGACCTGGAAAATTATCAGATAAATTTGTAATGCCATACGACAATGTTCAAGCTGCACAAGCTGCAAATGGAGGTGCCTACCCACCTGATATGTCAGTTTTAGTTAAAGCAAGAGGTGGTGGGGTAGATTATATTTATTCTTTGCTTCAAGGATACGAAGATCCACCAGCTGGAGTTACTTTAGATGATGGTGTTTATTATAATAAATATATGTATGGAAATAAAATTAAAATGGCAAATCAATTATCAGATGGATTAGTAGAATACTCGGATGGTACAAGGGCCACTGTTGAACAAATGTCAAAAGATGTTACAACTTTCTTGATGTGGTCAGCTGAACCTCATTTAGAGTCAAGACACCAAATGGGATTTAAAGCCATACTCTATTTAATTATTCTGACTATATTGGTTTATTTCAGTATGAAAAAAATATGGTCACGTGTTGAAACGGAAATTTAATACATCTCCATCTTTAACGACATAATCTTTTCCTTCTAATCTCATTTTACCATTAGTTTTAGAGTCTAGCCATCCACTATTTTTTATAAAGTCATTGTAGGAAACTGTTTCTGCTCTAATAAATCCTTTTTCAAAATCACTATGAATTTTTCCAGCAGCTTTTGGAGCAAGGCAATTTTTTTCAATAGTCCATGCCCTTGTTTCTTCAGGGCCAGATGTAAAAAATGTCTCTAATTCAAGTATCTCATACCCCTTTTTAATTAATATATCTAAACCTGTTTTCTCTAGACCTAACATTTCCATATAGTTTTTCTTTTCAATATGATCTAATCCATTTATTTGATTTTCAATATCAGCTGAGATAATTAATGTATTTTTAATACTGAATTTATTTATAAAATTTTTAGTATAATCATTACCGTCTTTAATGCTTTGTTCATCTACATTACATACAAAAATTTTTGGTTTTATGGATAATAAGCCACTTTGATTTAGTTTTTCTTTGTCAAAGGACCCTTTGATTAAAGAAAGATCCTTGTCATTATCTATACAATCTGAAGCCATTTTTAGAATTTTTAACTGATCATCATCAATATTTTTTCTATTATTTTTCTCAAGTCTTTTTTGAATTGAATCAAGATCTGCAAGTTTCATTTCAGTCTCAATAATGTCTAAATCTCTTATAGGATCTACAGTAGGATTTACATTTTGAATATTATCTGAGTCAAAACATCTGATCATATGTATTATTGCGTCAACTTCTCTTATATGAGATAGGAATTTATTACCTAGGCCTTCACCTTTAGATGCACCCTCTACTAAACCAGCTATATCTACAAAAGAAATAGTGGTGTTCAATATTTTTTTGGAATTTGAAACTTTTGCTAAATTTTCTAATCTTTGATCGGGCACAGGTACAACTCCAATATTAGGATCAATAGTACAAAATGGAAAATTTTCTGCTTGAGCTTTACTTGAATTTGTAAGGGCATTAAAAAGTGTCGATTTACCAACATTAGGCAATCCAACTATTCCACACTTTAAACTCATTATTATTTATTATTAACGGTGCTTGAAAACAAATCTAATTTTTTTTCAACAAGTATAGAAAGCGAATCAGTTATACTTTTTGATACTCTCTCAATATCTATGGATTCATCTTCATCAAAATTTTGCAGTACATAATCAGCGACTTCAATATTATTTTTAGGTTTTCCAATACCTATTCTTACTCTTGAATAATCTTTGCCAATAAATTTATCGATAGAGGCTATCCCGTTATGCCCAGCACTTGAACCTCCAAATTTTGTCTTTATTTTTCCAAATTCTACATCTAGATCATCATGAAAAACTATTACATCCTCTGCATCAATTTTAAAATATTCGATTAGTTCTCTAATACAAATTCCAGAGTTATTCATAAATGTTAAAGGCTTGATGGCATAAACTTTTTTTTTACCAATATTTCCAGTCGTTAAAAGACCTTTGAACTTAGGTTTTTGCTTTGAGAGACTAAATTGTTTATTTATGGAGTCTATAATTTTGAAACCAACGTTGTGCCGATTATTTTCACTGTCTGGTGTTGGATTACCCAATCCTACGAATAAAAGCATAATTATATGGATTAAATTCTCAAAATTGGTTGATTATTTTTTTTCTTCAGCGGGTTTTTTCTCAGCAGATTTTTTGTCTTCACCCTCTTTTTTATCACCTTTAGCTCCTTCAGCCGCTGTTTTTTCACCATCCGTAGGTGATGCGGCTGCTCCTTCAGCTCCTTCAGTTCCTTCCTCTCCCTCAGCAGCTTCTGCTTCTGCAGGTTTTTCAGGTTCCTTCATAACTGTAGGGGCTGCAAGAGTTGCAATAACAAAATCTCTTCCTTGAATAGTAGGAGTTACTTCAGAATCAAGTTTTACCGATGAAATTTTAAAACTTTCACCAATGTCAATACCATCAAGATCTAATGTTAAGCTTTCAGGTATTTTTTCACTTGGACATCTTAATTCAACTTTTCGTCTAACAATATTTAGTACACCACCTCTTTTTAGACCTGGGGATTTTTCATGATTTATAAAATTTACTGGAACTTCAATCTTTATATTTACGCCTGGTAACACTCTTAAAAAGTCAACATGTGTGGGTTCATCATTTATAATATGATACTTAACCTCTCTAGGTAATACATTTTGCGGTTTTCCGTTAATATTTAGAGTTATGATATTTGATAAAAAGTTTTCTTTTTCTATAAGTACTTTTAGAAGCTTTTTTGATATAGAAATTTTTTGATTTTCATCTTTTCCCCCGTAAATTATAGCAGGGACATTGCCATTCTTTCTAATGGTGTTTAATTGCCCTTTTGTAGAACTTTCCCTAATGTTAGCTTCAAGTGAATTCATAAGACACAGTTTTTTAACTCATGTTTATAAATAATCAAGGTAATTATTTGAATAAATCAGATACCGATGTTGAGTTAGAAATTCTTTTCATTGCTTCACCCATAAGACCTGAAATCGGCAAAACCTCAATATTCTTAACGTTTTTTGTTTTTTCAACATTATCAATTGTATCTGTTATAACCAAATTTTTAATAACAGAATTTTTTATTTTCTTTACAGCATCACCACTCAAAACTCCATGAGTTATATATACATATACATCTTTTGCTCCTCTTGCTTTTAAAGCTTTAGCAGCATTTACGATTGTTCCACCAGAGTCGATAATATCATCCACGATGATACAAGTTTGGTTTCTTACATCTCCAATCACATTCATTACTTCAGACTTGCCAGGTTTGGGTCTTCGTTTATCAACAATTGCAAGCCCAACATTTAATAGTTTTCCAAGAGCTCTTGCTCTTTCTGTTCCACCAACATCGGGGGCCACACAAATAATTTTTTTACTCTTTATTTTTTTCTTTGCATGTCTTGCAAAAATTGGTGTAGAAAAAAGGTTATCTACTGGAATATCAAAGAAACCTTGAATTTGACCAGCGTGTAAATCAACAGTCACAACTCTGTCAGCACCCGCTTTTGTGATTAAATTTGAAACTAGTTTTGCAGATATAGATGTTCTTGGAACAACTTTTCTATCTTGTCGAGCATAACCAAAATATGGTATTACAGCAGTTATATTTTTTGCTGAAGACCTTTTCAATGCATCAATGCATAATAATAATTCCATTAAATTATCATTAGCCGGAGATGAAATTGATTGAACAATGAAAATGCTATTACCTCTTATATTTTCATTAATTTCTATATAAATCTCTCCATCCGCAAATTTTCTAATGCTAGAATTCACCAGCTTTGTCTTTAGATATTTAGCAATATTTTTACTCAAAACTTTATTGCTATTTCCGGTTAATAATTTCATTGAAAATCCTAATTAATCATAATTATTGAAATATTTCTACCATAATCATCATGTTTTAATTTTAAAGATTGTCTAGCACTAAAGAAATTATTTTTTGTATTAAAAGTATCTATATTTATAGTATCAATATTTGTGTTTTTTATTGATTTGAGTTGAGATTTAATGAAACTAGTTAGGTTAAAATAAATTATATCTTTTTTATACTTAAAAAAAACTTTATTTTTTTTGTCCTTTTTAATAAATTTATTCATAAAATCTCTTCTTACATTGTAACTATTTTGTTTAATACATGGACCTATAACACCAATAAGATTATCTTTACTACAGCCTTTTTTAATCATAAAATTTATTACTTTATTAATTATTCCTTTAAAAGCTCCTTTCCAACCAGCATGAATTGCTGCAATTATTTTTTTTTCACGATCAAATAGTAATATAGGGACACAGTCTGCTGTTAAAACAGCAATAGGAAGTTTTCTTTGATCAGTAATAATTGCATCTGCTTTAATCTTATTTTTTAAAAATTTGAAATTTTTATTTATAAAAACATATTTGTTAGAATGAATTTGATGAAGTAAAAAAATATTTTTTGATTTTTTTCCAATCTTATTTTTTACAATTTTTAAATTTTCTTTAACTTTATTTTTATTATCATTGGACCCTAGTCCACAATTTAAGCTTTTGTATATACCAATAGATTTACCTCCGTTTTTATTAAAAAAACCATGACTTATTTCTTTATGTTTTAATAATCGTTTAGAAGTAATCAAATATTGAAACCTAAATTAAATTTATTTTTTTTATTTTTTATTAACATAACTTTAAATAGTTCGCCCATTTGTTTTTCATCAATTAATCTTCTTATTCTATAATATATGTCTGCTTTTTTTAAAAAGTTTTGGTTTTTAGATAAAATTTCTGCTCTTTCCAAAATACCCATGTTTTTTAAAAAAAATTTTTGTGTCGTTAAAATATTATCCAAACCAGTTAATTTTTTTATTAAATTTTTATACAAATTAAAATTTATATTATGAGTAATATCAATTTTGAATAAATGCTCTAAAATGTTGGCAAATTTATGATCTATAACTCCTTGTAAAGTATTTTTCATTTTTTGGTCTGTGTATCCATAATCTATAATTAATAATCCTCCTTTATTTATTTTGATTTTTTGAGAAATATCTTTCAAGTAACGAAAACCTTCCTCTGAATATTCAATAAAATTCTGATTTTTTGATATTTCAAATTTAATTTTCTTTTCAATTTTTTTAATATCGGTTTTTTTTTCGTAAAAAAAAGGTTTTTTTTTATTTTGAAAATTGACATATTTTTCAAACCATTGATTTCCCCTTTTTTTAAATTGTTTGATTGCAAGAGAGTCGAAGAATTCATTTGCTAAAAATATTGTTGGAATTTTTTCAATTTTATTGATGTTTGAAATCCAACGAGTCTTGGTGCCTTTCAATTTCTTTTTTTGAATCTTCATTAAATTAGGACTTTTCTCGTGAATTGAAAAATTAGATGATTTTAAAAAAACCGGAAAATTTTGGAAACTTTCAATAAGTACTTTCATCATTTCCCCATTGCCTGCCCCTAACTCAACTAAATTAAATTTCTTTGGAGATCCTAAGCTTTTCCAAAAACTAATTATCCATATCGCAATCATTTCGGAAAAAATTCTAGAAATGTTTGGAGCAGTTATAAAATCACCTTTTGTTCCAAAAGGATTTTTTTTCATATAATATCCAAAATTTTTATCATAAAGCGATAAATTAATAAATTTATCTAGAGGTAAATCATTAATTTTCTCAAGTTTCATTTTTTTTTACAGTCAAAAAAGCTCCAATTAATAAAAATAAAAAACTCAACATTTGCCCCATTGTTAAATTAAAAAATAAGTGTCCTAGTTGTTCATCAGGGACTCTAAAAAATTCAATTGTGAATCTAAAAATTGAGTAAAAAATTAAAAACAAGCCAGAAATCATCCCGGGTGATTTCATAAAACCTTTGTTCCTAAATAAGAGTAAAATAAAAAATAGAATTATTCCCTCAAATATTGCTTCATAAATTTGCGAAGGATGTCTATTCAAAGTATCAATCTTTAAAAATTTTACACCCCATGGCAAATTAGTTTCAATGCCATAAAGTTCAGAATTTATAAAGTTTGCTATTCTTCCAAAAAAAATTCCAATTGGTGCAACAATAGCTACAACATCTAAATATTTAAATGGATCATGGTCATTTTTTTTTGCAAATAAAATACTAGCGAACACAATTCCTAACAATCCTCCATGAAAAGACATTCCACCTTGCCAAACTTTAAAAATGTCAATCAAATTGCTCATATAATAATCAAAATTATAAAAAATGACATAACCCAATCTTCCACCGATAATTATTCCAAAAATAAGATAAGTTATATAATCATCAAATCTGTCTCTTAATTCATTATTTGAGATAAAAATTTTCTTGCTTAAGATCCAGCCAATCAAAATTCCAATAATATACGATAAAGAATACCACCTTATTTCTAGTGAAAATATTTGAAATGCAACTGGGTCAAAATTATTAATGAACATTTTTTATTATAAATATAATAAGTTATTATAAATATATGAAAAATTCAAAATTTGTTATTGATAAATTAGCCAAGATATTTGAACAAGGGTTAATCTCATCAAAAGATTTAGCGAACGAAATAGTGTCTATTTTAAAATCTAAAAGAGATGAGATAGTATTTAGAATGAAATTAACAAGCAAGGAAGAGTTTGAAGTATTATCTAAGAGAGTAGAAAACTTAGAAAATAAGATTAATCAACTTAATAAGAAAAAAAAAGCTAAGACGGTAAAAAAATCTTAACACCAAGACCACCCATAGAGGACTTTTCAAGCTTAATATTACCACCGTGAGATTTGATTATATCAGATGCAATCGATAGTCCCAAGCCAACACTTGATTTAGAATCTGCCCTTCCTTTATCAATTTTATAAAATGGTTTAAATACATTATTATATTCTTTTTCAGGTATACCAGGACCATCATCTTCAATTTTTATGAACAGGTTATTAGAGCTTTTAATAAGTTCAATTTTAACTTTCTCACCATACTTGATTGAATTATCAATTAAATTATTTATACATCTTTTGATTAAGTTTTTTCTTCCATTTATAAAGACACTAGAAGAAATATTTGCTGAAATATTTATGTTATTATATTTTTTAATTATAAGATTTATTAAGTCACTAATATTAAATTTTTCATCTTTTTCTAAATAAGAAGAACTTGTAAATTGAAGGTACTCATTTAACATTTTTTCCATTTCATTTATATCTTCTGCAAGTTTTTTTGCTAACTCTTGATCTTTAATAAAAGCTATTTGAAGTTTCATTCTAGTTAGAGGAGTTCTAAGATCATGACTAATACCTGACAACATTTCTGATCTTTGATTAAGGTGCCTAATAATTCTTTTTCTCATTTTATCAAATTCATAACCAGCTTGTCTTATTTCTGCAGCTCCTGATGGTTTAAACTCCTCTATTTCTTCACCCCTACCAAACCTTTCGGCAGCTTTGGCTAAATTTGTTATCGGTCTTGTTTGATTTTTAAGAAAAATTAAAGAGATAAAAACCATTATCAAAGCTGGCACAGTGATCCATAAAGCAAATATTCTAGCTGAGGAACTTGCGACTCTATCTTTTGGAACAAGAAATTTAAAATATCCATTTTGATATTTAATTCTTATATCAATTAATTCTTTATAAGAAGTTGTATCAAACCAAAAATCATTTGATTGGAATCTTGATTTAAGCTCTCTTCTTAAGGTTCTATCAATTGGACTAAACCATCTTTCTTCATGTTCATAATTAAAATTGTCATCCTCAATATATTCTATGTTTAGATCTTGATAGACAGAAAAAAGATTTGTTATTTCGTCTTTATTATAAATCTCATCGTCATAGACTTCTACATAAGTGTTAATTTCATTTGTTAGAGCTTTTGTCATTCCTTTATTTGTTTTGATCCATAAACTATCAAAGAAAACTATTGAGATTATCAATTGTAAAGCAATAACTGGTACAGCAACAATTAATAGGGATCTATAAAACAATCTCTTTGGTAGAATATTTTTAACAAAATTATTCAATCCATAGAACATATCCTGCTCCTCTAATAGTTTGTAGAAATTTTGGATTTTTTTGATCTATTTCAATTTTTTTTCTTAATCTTGTTATTATTACATCAATTGATCTTTCTTTATCTAGATTAATTAACGATCCAATATCCTCTCTAGAAAATGTTTTGCCAGGATTATTTATCATTTTTTCTAATATTATTTTTTCAGTATTATTAATCTTATTTTCATTTCCGTTATTGAAAATGAGTTGCTTATTCAAATCTATTTTGATGTTTTCAAATTCTATGACTTTTTTTTGATTATTTTTTTTTGTTTTTTCAATAATATTCTTAATTCTTAAAATAAGTTCTTTAGGCTCAAATGGTTTAGGTAAGTAGTCATCAGCACCAGTTTCTAAGCCCTGTATCCTCTCTAAAGCTTCACCCTTAGCAGTTAACAGAATTACTGGAGTATCAAGTTTATTTTTGTTCTCTATTATAAAATCAAGTCCACTTTTTCCAGGCATCATTATGTCAAGGACAATTAAATCAAATTTAATTATTAGAATTTTTTCTTGAGCATCCTCTGCACTATTTGCAGTAGTAACTAAGTAATTATTTTCGTTTAAGTATTTTTTAACTAGTGATCTAATTCCATCATCATCATCAACTACTAGAATATGTGCAATAAAATTATCCATTTATTATTTTTTTCAATACATTATCAAAATTAATAACTTCTTCAGAGCTAGATTTAAGAAGCGCATTGTAAATTCTTTTTTTTTGTATTTCAAAAATTTCAGTGAAAATTTTTTTACCTCTTTCATTTAAATATAAGTGTTTCACTCTAGTGTCTTGATCATCTTTTTTAAAAATAATTATATCAAGTTTAATTAAATCTTTTAAAACTCTATTCAAACTTTGTTTGGTAATTTTGAGTTTCCTGAGTAGCTCGGAGATTGAAATACCCTCGTACATCGATAATAGATGAATTACTTTTTGATGAGCAAGTCCAATCGAATATTTTTCAAGAATTTTTTTGGAATCTGAAAATGTTTCTCTATAACCAATAAACAGTTTTTCAATAAGGTGTTTTAATTGATCATCTTTAAGATATAAAAGTTCTCTCATTTTAGGTAAGTTATATTGACATATTATAGATACAAAGATATTTTTCAGTAATAATTTTTTAAAATTTCAAAAAATGATACCTTACGATAAAAGATCAGGAAAAATATGGTACAATGGCGAGTTAGTTGACTGGTCAGATGTAAAAGTTCACGTATTAAGCCATGGCTTACATTACGCAAGTTGTGTTTTTGAAGGTGAGAGAGTATATGACGGGAGTATTTTCAAGTTAGAAGAACATACTGAGAGATTATTTCACTCTGCTAGAAGATTAGGATTTGAAATTCCTTATAGTGAAGAAGAAATTAATGCAGCATCTAATAAAATAATTGCGACACAAAAAGTTGAAAATGGATATGTTAGACCTGTTGCCTGGAGAGGAAGCGAGATGATGGCTATCTCAGCGCAACAAACAAAAATACATGTTGCAATAGCAACCTGGGAATGGGGGTCATATTTTGATCCTAAATTAAAAATTGAAGGCATAAAATTAAATATTTCTAACTGGAGAAGACCTGCGCCAAATACAATTCCTTGGGATACCAAAGCTTCAGGTCTTTATATGATTTGCACACTCTCAAAACATGAGGCTGAAAAACAAGGTTATACCGACTCACTCATGCTGGACCATGAGGGAAATATTGCTGAGGCAACGGGAGCAAATATTTTTTTTAAAGATAAAAATGGAGAGCTACACACTCCAATTCCAGATTCTTTTTTAGATGGAATTACTCGACGAACCGTAATTGGAATTGCAAAATCCAAAAATATTAAAGTTAATGAAAGAAAAATAAAACCTGAGGAATTAAAAAATTTTATTGGCTGTTTTTTAACTGGCACAGCTGCTGAAGTAACTCCAGTTTCTTGTATTGCTAATTATGAGTATAAAGTTTGTGAAATGATAATTGACTTAAATAAAAGTTATCAAGTTCTTGTAAAAAAAAAGAAAGCTGCTTAATCTTTATTATCTTCAGAAATTGCGTGATCAATTCCTTTACGCATATAATCATAACCAGTGAATAGTGTTAAAGCTGCTGAAAGCCACAAAAGAATGATTCCTATTGTTTGGGCATTATAATCTTGGAAATTAATTATTTTATTTCCAGTCTCGCCTGATAGTAAAAGAGCAATAGAAACCATTTGTAAAACCGTCTTTAATTTTGCAAGGCCCGAAACTGGTAATTTGATCTTTCCTTCTGCTAAAAATTCTCTAAGTCCAGAAATTAAAATTTCTCTTGTCAAAATTATTATTGCAGCAATTACTTCATAATTTTTAATAGTACCATCCATAACTAATAAGATTAGCGCTGTAGCAATTATTATTTTGTCAGCAATTGGATCTAAAAGTTCACCTAATCTAGATTCTTCTCCAAGTAATCTCGCCAGCATACCATCTAAAAAGTCTGTGAAAGAGGCCACAATAAATAATATCAAAGCGGTTAAATCTCCATAAAAACCTGGTAAATAAAAAGCCAGAACAAAGAAAGGAACAATTAGAATTCGACCTATTGTTAATATATTTGGAATTTTTTTAAGCATATATATTTTTATTCGTGAAAGAAATTATATATCTTTTTTGCAACTTTTACCTCAACACCTTGTACAGATTTTATCTCATCCAAACTAGCCGACTCAACCGCCCTAGCTGAACCAAAATGGTTTAATAGGGCTCTTTTTCGAATAGAGCCAATACCTTCTATCTGATCTAGTAAAGATTTACTTATTCCTTTTTTTCTTATGGCTCTATGAGCGCTAATAGCAAATCGGTGAGACTCATCCCTTATTCTTTGAAGAAAGAAAAGTGTGGGGTCATTTTTAGTAAATTTAAACTCTTTTCCATTATGAAAAAAAGTCTCATTTCCGCTATTTCTGTATTTCCCTTTTGCTATCGCAACTATTGGCAAATCATGAAGTCCTAACTCATTTAGAGTCTCTCTTGCAACCGAGTATTGACCCTTCCCACCGTCCACCAAAACTAAATCAGGAAAAGATAGATAGTTGTCTTTTTCTTGTATAGCCCTCTTAAATCTTCTGCTTAAAACTTCTCGCATCATTCCATAATCATCTTGTTCATTCTTTTTTATTTTAATATTAAATTTTCTGTATCTTTTTTTTATAAAACCTTCATCACCATAAGCAATTAATGCTCCAACACTATTTGTTCCTTGATTATGGCTGTTATCGTAGACTTCTATCAAATTAATGTTTGTCTCAAGATTAAATTTACTTACAACAGAATCAAAAAGCTCTCTGTTGTTCTGGCTTTCATAAAGCTTTCTGTTTAAACTATCTTTTGCATTTTTTATTGCCTGGTTTATTACTTTTAGTTTAGAGCCTTTTTTTGCAACAGAAATATTAATTTGTTTTTCCTCTTTTTTAGAAAGAGTTTTCTCAATTAAAATTTTTTCTTTAATTTCTTCGGATAATATTATTGATGAGGGAACACTTTTATTTTCATAAAATTGTGAGACAAAAGAGTTTATGATATCACTTAATTTTTCATCTGGATCATGTTTAGGAAAAAATGCCTGATTTCCCCAATTTTGTTTTGATCGATAAAAAAAGACCTGAATGCAAGTTTTACCAGATTCTTTGTAACCAGCAATTACATCAGCCTCAATTAAATTTGCTTCATTTATTCTTTGTGATGATTGAATAATATTAAGAGATTTTATTCTGTCTCTTAATATTAATGCTTTTTCAAAGTCCAAATCTTCACTGGCTTTTTCCATTTGATCAGAAAGACTTTTTTGTATTTTTCTGGATTTACCAGAAACAAATTCAATTGCATCATCTACTGTTTTTCTATATTCATCTTTTTCCACATATCCGACACACGGTCCGGAACACCTTTTAATTTGATATAAAATACATGGGCGCTCTCTATTTTTAAAAACACTGTCATCGCAAACTCTTAAATGGAAAATTTTTTGTATCATTTTGATAGTCCAATTGGCTGAACCAGCTGATGCAAAAGGACCAAAATAGAAACCTTCTTTAGTTTTTTTCCCTCTATGTCTTCTTATTTGAGACCATTTATCTTTATTGCCAATGAAAATAAATGGAAAGGATTTATCATCTCTTAAAAGAATATTGAATTTTGGTTTATATTTTTTGATTAAGTTTGCTTCAAGAAGAAGAGCTTCACTTTCATTAGAAGTAGTTGTTATTTCTAACTTTCTTGTTTGAGACAACATTCTTTCTGTTCTGATAATATGATTTTTTTCTGATGCATAACTTTTTAATCTATTAGGTAGATTTTTTGCTTTACCAACATAAAGGATATCTCCTTTATCGTTAAGCATTCTATATACTCCAGGTAGTTTTGGAATTAGAGCAAGTTCTTTTTTTATTACTTCTCTACCAATTTCAGAACTTATCATGACTTCGCTTTTTGGTAATTTGAATACCAACTGATGAACAGTCTTTTAAAATTTCAAGTTTCTCAATTTTAAGCATTATTTTACCAATTCTTTTATCTTTAAATAATTCATCGAAAACAGCCTCTGCTAAAGTTTCTAAAAAGTTATAATGCTTTTTTTTTACAAGTTTAGTTATAAGCTTAACAATTGTTCCATAGTTTACTATAGATTTTAAATCTTTATCATTACTTGGTTTTTTATCTTGGTAATCTATTTCAAGACTAAATTTTATTCTTTGAGGTTTTTCTTTTTCAAAATCGTAATAACCAAGTTTTAAATCCAAAACTAACTCATTAATAAGGATTTTTTTTTCGTAATTGAATAAGCTTTTTGATTTATTTATCTTAACTATTTTAAGATTACTTTTTTTCATTCTTTACCTTTTATAATGTCTGGTGTTTGCCAATTTAAGCTTTGACCACTATCTATTGCTAAAACTTGACCAGTAATAGAACTGTTTTTAATAAAAAAGTCAACTGCATTACAAATCTCTTTTACATCAACTTGTTGTTTAAGTGGTGTAGCCATATATTGACTTTTGAAGTGTTTTTCTGACTGCCTTTTATTTTTGATTGTTGGTCCTGGAGCTATTCCGTTAACCCGTATATTTGGTGATAAGCTCATCGCACTAGTTTTAGTTAGGGTATATAGGCCGGTTTTGCTCAATGTATAAGAAAAAAAATATGGAGTTAATTTAAATACTCTCTGGTCTATTATATTTATAATATTATTATTTTTGCCTCGGATATTTTTTGAAAATTCTTTTGATAGAATAGCAGGAGCTTTAAGGTTTGTAGAAATGTGATTTTCCCAGCTTTTAGAGCTAAAATTTTTTAATTTATCATTTTCAAATAATGAGGCGTTATTTATTAAACAGTCAAAAAATTTCATTTTTGATTTTGAGAATTTAATTATTCTGTAAACATCTTTCTCTTTATTAAGATCACCTCTTACTAAATGAACTTTTGTTCCAAATTCTTGTAATTTTTTTTTTAAATTTTCTGCTTTTGATTTTGATTTATTGTAATGGATTGCAATTTCAACATTAGGACCAGACAGTTTTTCAGCTATTGCAGCGCCTATTCTTGTTCCTCCCCCAGTAATTATTATCCTTTGTGCTTCCATTTTTTATCTCTTTTTTTAGTAACCTTAGTTCCTGGCATGCCCATTGTCGATCTACCTTTTGGGTATAATTTATTTTTTACATCATATTGTCTTATTTTAGGATTCAATGTGATCTCTAGTTCTGTACTTTCTAATTTTCTAATCTCATCTCTTATTTTAGCTGCCTCTTCAAATTCCAGGTTTGAAGCTGCTTCCTTCATCTTTTTATCTAGAGCTTTTAAGTGTTTTTTAAGATTTCCCCCAACATTTGAACCTTCACTTATTTTTACATAATCTTTTTCATAAACACTTTCTAATATATCACTAATTTCTTTTTTAACTGACTTTGCATCTATCTTATGTTTCTTGTTATAGGTTAGCTGGATTCCTCTTCGTCTATCAGTTTCAGCTATGGCTTTTTTTATACTTTTTGTCTCTTTATCAGCATATAAAATTACTTTACCATCAATATTTCTCGCCGCTCTTCCAATAGTTTGTATCAAAGATGTTTCGGATCTTAAAAAACCTTCTTTGTCAGCATCCAAAATTCCAACTAATGCACATTCTGGGATGTCTAATCCCTCTCTTAAAAGGTTTATTCCAACAAGAACATCAAAAACTCCCATTCTTAAGTCCCTCATAATTTCTATTCTTTCTAAAGTATCTATATCAGAATGAAGATATCTAACTTTAATTCCATTTTCATGAAGATATTCAGTCAAATCTTCAGCCATTTTTTTTGTTAAAGTTGTAACTAGTACTCTATGATTGTTTTCAATAACTCTTTTGCATTCATGCATTAAATCATCAACTTGATTTTTTGCAGGACGAATTTCCACTGGTGGATCTATCAAGCCTGTGGGTCTAATTACTTGATCAATATATTTACCTTTTGTTTGCTTCAATTCCCATGGACCGGGAGTTGCTGAAACAAACACAGTTTGTGTTCTCATCAAATCCCATTCTTCAAATTTTAATGGCCTATTATCCATACAAGATGGAAGTCTAAAACCATACTCAGCTAAAGTACTTTTTCTAGATCTATCACCTTTGTACATTCCATTAAGCTGAGGAACTGTTACATGGCATTCATCTACAAAAATCAAAGTGTTATCAGGAAAATATTCAAAAAGAGTAGGAGGTGGTTCTCCTGGTTTTCTACCAGATAAAAATCTTGAATAATTTTCGATTCCAGCACAGGAACCTGTTGCTTCTATCATTTCAAGGTCAAATTTAGTTCTTTCTTCTAATCTTTGTGCCTCTAGTAATTTATTTTCTGCCTTATGTTTTTTTAATGTAATTTCTAATTCCTTTCTTATATTGATGACTGCTTGTTCAATTGTTGGTTTTGGAGTGATATAGTGGCTATTGGCATAAACTTTGATTAAACTTAATTCTCTTACTTGGTCTCCTGTTAGTGGATCAAATTCCTCAATCTTTTCAAGTTTATCTCCAAATAAACTTAATCTCCAAGCTCTATCCTCTAAATGTGAGGGAAAAATTTCTAAATATTCACCTCTAGCTCTAAATGTACCTCTATAAAAGTTTTGATCATTTCTTTTATATTGAAGAGCAACTAAAGATTTAATTATTTGCTCTCTGTTGTAATCATAATTTTTTTGGAGAGTTAGAGTCATTTTGCTATAAGCCTCAGCAGATCCCAAGCCATATATACAGGATACACTTGCAACAATTAAAACGTCATCTCTTTCAAGCAATGATCTAGTTGCTGAGTGTCTCATTCTATCTATTTGCTCATTTATCGAAGCCTCTTTTTCAATATAAGTATCTGATCTGGGCACGTAGGCTTCAGGAGTGTAATAATCGTAATATGAAACAAAGTATTCTACTGCATTGTCAGGAAAAAATGTTTTCATTTCACCATAAAGTTGAGCTGCGAGCGTTTTGTTTGGGGCTAAAATTAAAGCAGGTCTATTCGTAGCTTCAATTACTTTTGCCATTGTAAAAGTTTTTCCTGATCCGGTTACCCCTAGTAAAACTTGGTTAAATTCGTCCTTATTGGCTCCTTTTACTAATTTCTTAATTGCCTCGGGCTGATCACCCGCTGGTTTAAAGTCTGATTTAATTTTAAATTTTTTCCCACCCTCTAATTTTCCACTAATTTTAGGATTTTTACTCTGGATATCTGTAATTAAATCTTGATAAGTATTTTCCATATATTAAAGAACGTATTAGAATTAATTTATATTTCAATGAGCATAATATCTGAAAATCTAAAAAAAATTAAACCATCTCCTACTATTGTTGTCACTCAAAAAGCTAGGGAATTGAGAGCAGCTGGAAAAGATGTAATTGGGCTGGGAGCTGGAGAGCCAGATTTTGATACTCCTGACAATATTAAAAATGCCGCTATAAAAGCCATAAGAAGAGGAGACACAAAATATACAGCTGTAGATGGTACACTAGCTTTAAAAAAAGCGATTATTAGAAAATTTAAAAGGGAAAATAAATTAAACTTTTCTCAAGATCAAATAACAGTAGGCACTGGGGGAAAGCAAGTTCTTTATAATACTTTTATGGCAACACTAAATAAAGGTGATGAAGTTATAATTCCAGCACCTTTTTGGGTTTCATATCCTGACATGGTTTTGTTAGCTGGAGGAAAACCAAAAATAATTAAGTGTTCAGAGAAAGAAGGTTTTAAACTTACAGCAAAAAAATTAAAAAAAGCTATTACAAAAAAAACAAAATGGTTAATTCTTAACTCTCCTTCAAATCCCACAGGCTTAGGATACACAAAAAAAGAAATTCAAGATTTAGCAAAGGTCTTAATAAGAAACAAAAAAGTTTATATTTTAAGTGATGATATTTATGAACATGTCCGATATGATAATTTCAATTTTTTCACAATTGCACAATTTTCGAAATTAAAGGAAAGAACTCTTACTTTAAATGGAGTAAGTAAATCATATGCAATGACAGGATGGAGAATAGGGTATGCGGCAGGTCCAAGAGATATAATTAAAGCAATACGTAAAATTCAATCTCAATCTACTTCAAATCCATCATCTATAAGTCAAGCGGCTGCAGTAGAGGCGTTGAATGGGAAACAAGGGTTTATTAAAAAGAGAGCAAATGCATTTAGGCAAAGAAGAAATTTCGTAGTTAAAAGCTTAAACAATATAAAAGGGATTACTTGCTTAACTCCTAATGGTGCTTTTTATGTATTCCCAAGTTGTAAAGGTCTTTTAAATAAACAAACAAAATTAAAAACTGATACTGATTTTGTCCAAAAGCTGCTTGAAAAATCAAATGTTGCTGTTGTTCAAGGATCGGCATTTGGCTTAAATGGATATTTTAGAATTTCCTATGCAACTTCAATGAATAACTTAAAAAAAGCTATGGGTAGAATCAAATCTTTTTGTGAAAGTTTAGAATAGACAATTTTATTTTTGGTCTAATATTTTTTTAGCTAGATCAGTTTTTTTTATCCAAGATTTTGGTATAGTGTTTACCCCTTTTAAAGCTGCAAAATAAGCTCCAATAAAATTGACTCTTGAGCAGTTACATCCACCAGCTTTAATAGTTTTTAAAATTGCATCTTTATAACTTGTCGAATTAATTATTGAGTGAATTGAACTATTAAAAGTTCCTGGATAGCTACATGCCATTCCTAATTTTTTGACTATTATTGAGTGAGGCTTTGATTTTAATTTTTTCACTTTTTGAATGTCATTTACAACACTTTTAAAATATGGATTTTTTTTAAATATTTTTATGAATTCATTTAGGGGGTCTTTGCTACCTTTTAAAGCTAAATCTATTAGATAAAACTTTGCTAAAGCATACTTAAGACTTATTTTTGAAACAGTTACTGTAGAGATGATTTTTTTTAAACTTTTTAAATTATAACCATACAAAAAATATGGAAGGGCAGCACAATAACCATCAGACTCGTTTACTTTTTTACCTCCAGTTAATTTTTTTTTAGATTTAATATTTTTTACAGTTTCAATGATATTTTGATGGATCCAAGGTCCTTTAATTATTCCTCGCCAGTCTTTAACTTTTCTATATTTTGCTCTTAGATTTAAATTTTTCCAGTAAATACTTCCCGGACCAAAATTTTTTGTAATATTTTTTTTAAACCTTTCCTCAATATTCCTGTTATCTTTAAGTAATGTTTTAAACATAATTTGACTGATTGCATTATATCCAGAAACTTTTCCAGTTTTTATATTGTAAAATGGACTTTTATTTTTTTTTAAGAAGGTAAAATCTTTTTTTCCTTTAATATAACTTAAAAGTTTTTTTTGATTATAAACCCAATGCAATGGTCTAGCTGCAGCATCAGCTACAGTTGCTCCTAAAAAAACATGTAAATTATTTTTCACTTTATTTGTGTGAAAGATATTTTTCGGCCTCAAGAGCAGCCATACATCCCATACCTGCAGCAGTTACAGCCTGTCTAAAAGTTTTGTCTTTTACATCTCCTGCAGCGTAAACTCCAGGAACATTAGTTTCAGTAGAATCTGGTTTTGTAATCACATATCCTTCATTGTCCATTTTTAATTGATCTTTGAAAAGAGAAGTTGCTGGATCATGACCAATCGCAACAAATAAACCATCAACTTTAATTTCTTCAATTTTATTTGTTTTTACGTTTTTAACCTTAATACCTTTTACATTTTTAGGTTCTTTGTCACCCATTACGTCTTCAATTACAGTGTCCCAAATAATTTCAATTTTTTTATTTTCCATTAATTTTTTTTGAAGCATTTTTTCAGCCCTTAGACTATCACGTCTATGGATTAATTTTACTTTTGAAGCAAATTTTGTAAGAAACATTGCTTCCTCTACAGCAGCATTACCACCACCAACAACTGCTACCTCTTTTTCTTTAAAGAAAAATCCATCACATGTAGCACATGCCGATACTCCAAAACCTCTAAATTCTTGTTCTGATTTTATGTTTAACCACCTTGCTTGAGCACCAGTTGAAATAATAATACTATCTGCAGTATATTTTTGGCCACTATCACCAACAGCCTCAAATGGTGTCGATTTTAGATTTACCGATCCAATATGATCCTCTATCATCTCAGTACCAACTGCTTTTGCTTGATCTTTCATTTGATCCATTAGCCAAGGTCCCTGAATAACATCAGCAAACCCAGGATAATTTTCAACATCAGTAGTTGTTGTTAATTGACCCCCAGGCTCAGATCCATAAACCAAAATTGGATTTAACATTGCGCGCGCTGCATAAACCGCTGCAGTATATCCGGCTGGACCGGATCCAATTATTAACACTTTTGTGTGTTTAGTTGGATTTTGACTCATATGAAAGCTATATAGTAATTAATGAATAAATTAAAAGGTGTATTATTAACTCAAGGTATGCATGGCATGATAAGTCAAGTAGAGGGACTAGCAAAAGCTTTAGACATTGATTTTACACACCATACAGTTGAACCAAATAATTTTTGGAAAATGGTTCCACCAAAATTTACTCCAATTTCACAAAGTGTTTATAAAAAAATTCATTTAAATGATTTTGATATAATTATTTCTTGTGGACGAAAAAGTGTAATTCCTTCAATTCATCAAAAAAGTATTTCAAAAAAAAAAGTATTTAATATTCATATACAAGATCCAAAAGTTAATTATAATCATTTTGATTTTATAGTTGCGCCTGAACATGACTCTATTAAAGGTAAAAATGTAATTAATACAAAAGGTGCAATTCACTATCTAACAAATGAAGAAATTATAAGAAATAAAGATTATTTAAATTCATTTATTAAAAAAGACCAAAGAAAGATTTGCTCATTAATTTTGGGTGGTCCAACAAAGTATTATGAATATTCTTTAAAAAATATGGAAAATATTTTTTGTATATTAAATGATTTACTGAAAAAAAAAGACTTTCAACTTGTTGTAATACCATCTATGAGAACTCCAAAAAATTTAATTGATTATGCTAAAGAATATTTTGGAAAAAATCACACAATTGTAGATAATGTTGATAAAAAAGCTTATCTTTCAGCTTTATCTATATCTCAAAACATAGTGGTTACTTGTGACTCAAGCTCAATGATTTCAGAAGCATCCTTAACTGGAAAGCCCATTTATGTCGCAAATATTTCACCAAGAAAAAATGATAAAAGATTTAAAAAATTTAGAAATTTATTTAGAGAATTAAATATAATTCGAAATCTAGGAGAAGAAGAGAAAAATTGGAACTATCAAAAACTAGATGAAACGAATAGAGTAGCAAGAATAATTAAACAAAAAATAAATATTTAATGTCTTTTCTAAATTCAATTCAAAATCAATCACAAAAACATAAGTTTCCATTTGAACATTATGAATATTATAATGCACTAACTGATGCGGCTATAGAAGAAATCGTTAAAGCAGATATTCCAGATGTAAGTAAACACAATCTTAATTACGATGGAACAAGAGCAATTGACGGAGGTACTGCAGAGTTTAGAAAAGGAGACGCTTCAGGAGGCAAGGCAATTAAATTTAGGTGTTTTGTAACAAAAGAAAATTCCTCGAATTTTCCTCACTTAGTAAAATTTATTAATGAGCTGCAGTCCAAAGTTGTTTATGAAAATATATCAAAAATGATAAATAAAGATTTATCAAACTCATATGTTAGAGTTGAAGTAATATGTGATCGAGAAGGGTTTTGGTTAAAGCCTCATTGTGATATTAAAGAAAAACTTATGTCAGGATTAATTTTTGTTAATAATGCAAATGAGTCTGAAGACCTAGGCACAGATTTTTATAACGAGAAATTGGAAAAAGTAAAAACAGTTCCTTATAAACACAATTATGGTTATTTGTTTACTAGTGGACCAAATACTTGGCATGGGATGGAAAAGAAAAAAATAATTAAAGAAAGACGATGTATCCAAGTAAATTATGTAACTTTTGAAACTGATTGGAAAGTAAATAATTAAATATCTTGAAGAGAAGTGACTTCTAATCTTTTAGTTTTAAGTGACCTAATGGCCTCTAAACATGCAAGAGCAGTTGACATATTTGTGCAGTAAGGAACTTTATTTTTAAGTGTTCCTCTTCTAAGAGCGATTGCATCATTTAGCCTATGCTCACTAACCCCTCCACCGGTGTTGATAACTAATCTAATTTTTTTAGAGTCTAAAATATCAACTATGTGAGGAGATCCACTGCTCACTTTGTTTATAATTCTACATTTCATTTTATGTTTTCGAATATAATCTGCTGTACCTCTTGTCCCACATAATGTAAAATTCAATTTTATAAGTTCCCTAGCTAAATATATCCCCTCATCTTTATGAGAGTCCTTCAACGATATAAAAGCAAGACCTTCTTTAGGTAATGAGTTTGAAGATGCAATTTGGCTTTTAGCAAACGCCATCCCAAAGTTTTTGTCAAAACCCATGACCTCACCTGTAGACTTCATTTCAGGACCTAAAAGTAAATCGCTATTAGGGAATTTGTTAAATGGAAATACAGCTTCTTTAACTGCATACATACCTTTAGATTTATCTTTTAAATCAAACTTAGATAATTTTTCACCAACCATCACTCGTGATGCAATTTTAGCAAGAGGCAGACCTTTTGCCTTTGAAACAAAAGGCACTGTTCTACTTGCTCTAGGATTTACTTCGATTACGTATATTTCATCTTTTTTTATAGCAAACTGAATATTCATGAAACCTTTTACCTTTAAAGCTAAAGCTAATTTTTTAGTCTGATTTTCAATTTCTTTTAACAAGTATGGTTTAATTGATATTGGAGGTAAACTACAAGCTGAGTCTCCTGAGTGAATTCCAGCTTCTTCAATATGCTGCATGATACCAGCTACATGAACTTGTTTCCCATCTGATATTGCATCCACATCAATCTCCATAGCGTGATCAATAAACTTATCTATTAAAATCGGGTTATTCTCTGCCGCTTTGAATGCTTCTTGAACAAAGTTTTTAAGTTGACTTTTTTCATGAACAATCTCCATTGCTCTACCACCCAAGACATAAGAAGGTCTAATCATTAATGGTAAGCCAATTTTCTCAGATATTTGGATTGCTTGTTTGTAAGTTTTTGCAATTCCACTTTCTGCTTGTTTCAATCTTAATTTGTTAAGAAGATTTCTAAAGCGATCTCTATCTTCAGCTAAGTCTATAGAAGCATATTGTGTTCCTAAAATTGGAAGTCTATTGTCATGCAAAAACTTAGCTAGTTTAATTGGAGTTTGACCACCAAACTGTGCAATAATACCAATTAAATTACCTTTTTCTTTTTCTTTCTTGATTATATTAAAAACATATTCCTCTTTTAAAGGTTCAAAATATAATCTGTCACTAGTATCATAATCAGTTGAAACTGTTTCAGGATTACAATTAATCATAATAGTTTCAAAACCCACATTTTTTAAAGAAAAACTTGCTTGACAGCAGCAATAATCAAATTCAATTCCTTGTCCAATTCTATTAGGTCCTCCTCCCAATATTATAATTTTTTTTTTGGTTGATGGATCTGCCTCACACTCAGAATTTATTGAGAAATTTCTCTGATAAGTTGAGTACATATAGGGTGTGAAGGATTTAAATTCAGCAGCACAAGTATCTACTTTTTTATATACTGGTAAAATTTTAAGAGCGGTTCTTTTTTGTCTAATTATATCTTCTGAAGTATTAGTTAAATCTGCTAACTTTTTATCAGAAAATCCGATAGATTTTATTTCATTTAATTCATTAAAATTTTTTGGCAATCCTCTTCTAATAATTTTATTCTCACTATCTATTATTTCTTTTATCTGTTCCAAAAACCAAGGGTCAATTTTGGATAATGTAAATATTTTTCTTATATCTATTTTTTTTCTTATTGCTTCAGCAACAAGTAACAATTTATTTGGAATATTTTCTTTAAGCTTTTTTTCAATTTGTTTTTTATTTAAATCAAATATTCTATCTAAACCTGAAAATCCAGTTTCTAGAGAAACCAAAGCTTTTTGAAGTGACTCTTTGAAGTTTCTACCAATTGCCATTGCTTCTCCAACTGACTTCATTGATGTGCCTAAGGTTGCTGGAGAAGTTGAAAATTTTTCAAAAGTAAATCTTGGAATTTTAGTTACCACATAATCTATACTTGGCTCGAATGATGCTGGAGTTACTTTAGTAATTTCATTTTTTAATTCATCTAATGTGAAGCCTATTGCAAGTTTAGCCGCGACTTTTGCTATTGGAAATCCAGTTGCTTTTGATGCAAGAGCTGATGATCTAGATACTCTAGGGTTCATTTCAATTACAACCATGCGTCCGTTTTTAGGATTAATAGCAAATTGCACATTTGAACCACCTGTCTCAACTCCAATTTTTCTCAAACAAGCGATAGAGGCATTCCTCATTATTTGATATTCTTTATCAGTTAAAGTGAGAGCGGGAGCAACAGTCACAGAATCTCCAGTGTGTATTCCCATCGGATCAACATTTTCAATTGAGCAGACGATTATACAATTATCTTTTTTATCTCTTACAACTTCCATTTCAAATTCTTTCCAACCTTCTAAACATTCTTCAACTAGTATCTGGTTGACAGGAGATTCGTGCAAACCAGTCTTGATAATTTTTATGTAGTCCTTTTTATTTTTAGCTATTCCTCCTCCTAAACCTCCTAGTGTAAATGCTGGTCTGATAATTGCGGGTAAACCAATCTTTTTTAAAACTTTTGAGGCTTGGTTTATGTTGTTAACGATTTCAGATTTTGGTAAATCTAAACCAATTTCTATCATATTTTTTCTAAATTTTTTTCTATCTTCTGCATTAGCGATTGCTTTAGAATTTGCACCGATTAGTTCTATCTTATGTTTTTTTAAAATTCCTTTTTTCTCAGCCTCCATTGCTAAGTTAAGAGCTGTTTGACCTCCCATTGTTGGTAAAATTGCATCTGGCTTTTCCTTCTTTAAAATTTTTTCTAAAACCTCAAGAGTTATAGGTTCAATATAAGTTTTATCAGCAACATCTGGATCAGTCATAATCGTTGCTGGATTTGAATTAATTAAAATAACTTTGTAACCCTCATCTCTTAATGCTTTACAGGCTTGAGTTCCAGAATAATCAAATTCACAAGCTTGACCAATAATGATTGGTCCTGCACCAACGACTAATATTTTTTTAAGATCTATTCTTTTTGGCATTTTTTTTCATATGATTAATAAACTCTTGAAACAAATAAATGCTATCTTGCGGCCCAGGGTTTGACTCTGGATGGTATTGAACTGAAAATATTGGTTTATTTTTTAATTTTATTCCCTCAATACTGTTATCAAATAAAGATTTATGCGTAACTTCAATATTTTTTGGTAAATTTTCTTTAACAACTTCAAAACCATGATTTTGACTAGTAATTTCTACATTATCATTAATTAAATTTTTAACAGGATGATTTGCTCCTCTATGCCCTAATTTCATTTTTTTTGTTTTGCCACCCAATGTCAAAGCTAGAATTTGATGGCCAAGACAAATACCAAATAATGGAAGATTTTTTTTAATTAGATCTTTAATTATTTTAATTGCATATAATCCAGTTGCAGCTGGATCTCCTGGACCGTTTGATAAAAAAATACCATTTGGTTTAAGTGCTAGAATTTTTTCAGCCGATGTTTTACAAGAAACTACGGTTACTTTGCAATTAAAGTCTGAGAAATATCTTAAAATATTTTTTTTTATTCCGTAATCTATGGCAACGACATGAAAAGAATTTTTTTTATTTTTTTTATACCCGAGATTTTTTTTCCAAGTTCTAAGTCCTTTCCAAATATAATTTTTTGGTGTTGTTACTTGTTCTGCAAGATCTAAATTTTTTAATCCACCCCATTTTGTTGTTGAGTTTGTAAGCTTGCTTATATTAAAATTACCTTTTTTTGAGTAAGCAATAGTCCCCTTAGGAGCACCTTTATCCCTTATAAAATTAGTTAAACTTCTTGTATCTAAGCCTGTTATTCCAACTATCTTATTTTTCTTTAGCCAAGAGTCTAAATGTTGAAAAGATCTATAATTTGATGGTGACGTTATTTCTGAATTAAAAATTACTCCTTTTGTCCAAATTTTATCAGACTCAAAATCTTCTTTGTTTGTTCCCACATTTCCAATATGAGGGAATGTAAAGTTTATAATTTGTCCTGCATAAGATGGGTCAGATATTATTTCTTGATATCCAGTTAATGAGGTATTGAAGCATACTTCTCCAGTAGCTTCTCCCTGGTATCCAATTCCAGTACCTCTTAAAACCCTCTTATTTTCAAGAACTAAAACGCCTGTATTAATTTGTAATTTATTTGAGTTAGTTTTTTTTACTTTTTTGATCAATTACAACTCATAAGTTAAAGGTTAATACAATAATTGATTTATTATCGCAACAGAGATGTATTATAAAATTGTAAAAAAACAATTTTTCTTTTGAAGATTTATTTCTTTGAAGTAGATTAAAAAATTATGTCTTTAAAAGAAACAATTGAATCTGAATACAAAAATGCCTTAAAAGCTAAAGATAAATCTAAAATATCAACTTATAGGTTAATTTTATCCTCAATAAAGGATCTAGATATATCAAATAGATCTGGTCCAAATAAAAAAGAGACTGATGATGAAGATATTAAAAAGCTTCTAAAAAAAATGGTCAAACAAAGAGCCGAATCAATTGATATTTATAAAAAAAATAATAGGACAGATCTTTTAGAAGTTGAACAAAGTGAGTATGATATTTTAACAGGATTTCTGCCCAAACAACTTAGTGAAGATGAAACAAAAAAAATATGCACAGAGATAATCTCTAAAATTGGAGCAAATTCTGTAAAAGATATGGGTAAAATAATGGGCGAATTAAAAAAACTACACGCTGATGAAATTGATTTCTCTAAGGCTGGTCCTCTTATTAAAGAATTGTTAAATAATTAATGAAATACCCTAAAGAATATCTTGATGAAATTAAAACAAGATTAAAAGTTTCAACAGTTGTATCAAAATCAGTTGTTTTAAAAAAAAGAGGTAAAGAGTTCGTCGGTTTATCTCCTTTTAAAACAGAAAAAACACCTTCCTTTACTGTGAATGATGAAAAAGAATTTTATCATTGTTTTGCTACTTCAGAACACGGAAATATTTTTGATTTTGTAATGAAGACACAAAATTTTAAATTTGGTGAAGCAGTTAAACATTTAGCTCAATTAGCAGGTATGCAACCCTATATGTTTTCTAAACAGGATGAAGAAAGAGAAAAAAAATGGGTAGAGTATTTGTCTATCTATAATCAATACGTTGATTTTTATCATAATGAGCTATTAAAAAATGACACTTATTCTAATGCACGAGAATATTTAAAAAATAGATCTTTAGGGAAAGAAGAGGTGAAGAAATTTAAAATTGGTTATATAGAAAAAAATCCAAATTTTTTTAATCAGCTTAAAGGTCAATTTAGTGAACAAACATTAATCGAAAGTGGCTTGTTCTACTTAGATGAAAAAAAGAAAGCATATGTTGAAAGATTTAGGGGAAGATTAATTTTTCCAATAAATAATATTTCTGGTCAGCCTATTGCATTAGGAGGAAGAATTATTACGCAATTAGACTATTTAGCAAAATATATAAATTCTCCTGAAACATTATTTTTTAAAAAAGGTGCAAATTTATATAATTTAGACTCTGCTAGAAAGTTATCAAATAAATTAAATAATATTTATTTAGTCGAAGGTTATATGGATGTGGTAGGTTTAAGTAAAAATGGTATTGAGAATGCTGTAGCTAATCTTGGTACTTCTTTGACAGACAAACAGATTTTAACTTTAAATCAGTTTTTCGATGATATTATTATCTGCTTTGATGGAGACGAAAGTGGTTATAAAGCTGCTTTAAGAGCTGCTGAAAATTCAATAAAAGATTTAAAACCTGAAAAACAAATTTCATTTTTATTTTTACCAGACAAGGAAGACCCTGATAGTTTTGTAAACAAAAATGGCAAAAGTTATTTCATTGATTATACCAAACAAAGTAAAATCTCCATTCACCAATTCATATTTAGTCATTATAAAAAGCAAACTGAAAATAATCCATCCTCAATGGCAATTTTTGATAAGAAATTAAGGGGTATAGCAAATACTATTAAAGATGATTATATAAAGAAATATGTCTTAGAATATTTTTTAGAAAAAATTTCTGAACTTACTCCTCATACAAGTCAAACTAAAAAAAATTTCTATGTTAAAAAAACTAGATCATTAGAATCCACAAAAAAACATTTCAATGAAAGTCAATCTTTAACTGGAGTAGAGCTAAAAGAGTTCTCACTTATTTATCTAATTATAACGAATTTAAATTTAATGCAGGAAAATATTTATATGATTGAAAATGTAAAATTATTTACCAAGGTAAATAAGCAAATTTTAGAAAAAATTATTATGAAATTAAGAAATGAAAAACAAATATCAATGAGTGATTTAGATATTGATCCACAGCTAATTGATAAAATAAATAAGTTTGCTCCAATAAAACATATTTTAAAAAATAAGTCTGGAAATGCCCATGAAATTATAGAGTTGTTAGATGATATTAATCGGGATCTTAATAATTATGATTTAGAGTTTAGAATTCAAGAACTAGAATCGAAGTTTTCAAAGGATTTAAGCGAAGCAACATTTAATGAGCTAAAAGAGCTAAAAAAAAAGCAAAATATCAATTAATAGTTATAAAATTAACAATGGATTTTTGTAAATTTGACATTATATAAGACTCTTCAAATTAGACTGCTGTGGAAAGAATAATTACAAAATCATTTGCTAGATTAATGGGTCGGGGCACCCATAGAGGCTTTATAACATATGATGAACTAAGCAAATCTTTAGGAAAAAGAAATCTTTCAGATCAAAATTTAGCACAAGCTTTCATACATATATTAAATGAAAACATATCACTTGTTGAGAAAAAATCTGACTTCAAGGTATTAAGGAAAAAAGATAATTCATCAAAAGAAGAGGGCAAAACTATCGAAAAAAGTGATGATCCTATCAGAATGTATTTAAGAGAGATGGGTGGAGTTGAATTACTTTCTAGAGAAGGAGAAATTGCTATTGCCAAAAGAATTGAGGCTGGGAAAGATGTCATGTTAATAGCTTTGGCCCAGAGTCCTTTAACAGCTCAACAATTTTTTGATTGGGATGAAAAATTACAAAAAGACGAAATTTTAGTGAGAGAGATTATTGATATTGATACAAATTATATGGAGGATGAGTCAACGGGGCCAAGCGCTAAGCAGAAAAATTCTGGTGAAGTTGATAAAGATGAAAATTCTTCTGATGATGCTGATGAGGATTTTAATCCAACACTCGCAGCAATGGAGTCAGAAATTAAGCCAAAAGTTTTAAAAACAGTAAACACTCTTACTAAAGAATATAATAAATTAATTAAATATCAAAAAGAAAAGTTAGATTGTGTTTTAAATTCTAAAACTTTTTCGCCCACAAAAGAGAAGGGTCAAGAAAAAATTATAAATGACATTTTAGAAAATATTAAATCCCTTCAATTATCTCCTTCCGTATTAGAAGAATTGGTCCAAAAACACTATGTAGAAAATAAAAAAATTGTTTCATTAGAGGGTAATCTTCTGAGGCTAGCAATGGATCATAAAATTTCAAGAAATGAGTTTATAAAATTTTACATAGGCAATGAGATTAATCCGAACTTAAAGAAGTTTTTGGATACAAATCCAACGTGGAAACAATTTTTTTCAAAAAATAAAGAAGAATTTAAGAATATTAGAGATAGGTTAGTTGAAATAAGTCATAAACTAGGAATATCAGTTACAGATTTTAAAAAACTAGTAAGTAGAGTTCAAAAGGGAGAAAAAGAGTCTAGAATTGCTAAAAAAGAAATGGTTGAAGCTAATTTAAGGTTAGTAATTTCTATTGCTAAAAAATATACAAATAGAGGTCTTCAGTTTTTAGACTTAATACAAGAGGGAAACATTGGCTTGATGAAAGCGGTTGATAAATTTGAGTACAGAAGAGGTTATAAATTTTCAACATATGCAACTTGGTGGATCCGTCAAGCAATAACCAGGTCAATAGCTGACCAGGCCAGAACAATTAGAATTCCTGTTCATATGATAGAGACTATAAATAAAATTGTACGAACTCAAAGGTTAATTTTAAGTGAATTCGGCAGAGAGGCAACACCTGAGGAATTAGCGCAAAAACTTAGAATGCCTCTAGATAAAGTTAGAAAAGTTTTAAAAATTTCTAAAGAACCAGTTTCATTAGAAAAACCTGTAGGAGATGAAGAAGATAGTAGTTTGGGAGATTTTATTGAGGATACTAAAGCACTCGCTCCTCTTGAACAAGCTATTAAATCAAATTTGGGTGAGGCAACTACAAAAATATTGTCCACTCTAACTCCACGAGAGGAAAGAGTTTTAAGAATGAGATTTGGTGTTGGTATGAATACCGATCATACTTTGGAAGAGGTTGGATTACAATTTTCTGTTACGAGAGAGAGAATTAGACAAATTGAAGCCAAGGCCTTAAGAAAATTAAAACATCCAAGTAGATCAAAACAATTAAAAAGTTTCTTAGAAAGTTAAATTATTTAGGGCCGTTAGCTCACCGGTTAGAGTACCTCGTTGACATCGAGGGGGCAGTTAGTTCAATTCTAACACGGCCCACCATTATGTTAATCATATAATTTTTTTAGATAGCCTTCATAATTATTTATTTGATATAAGATATGAAATATATGAATAAAAATTTTATTTTATTTTTTAAGTTTTTATTAATTATCCTTGCACTTTCTTCTATTATTAAAGGAATAATGAACGCAGTCTTTATCGGCCATGATTTTGATTATAGAGGCGCAGTTTTGATGTGGGAAGGAATAAATCATTATCAATATATGATGAAAGGTAACGAAATAATGGAAATTCAAAATGGTTATTATGGACAAGGTTTTTTTGTCTTATTATATCCTTTGACTTTAATTCCATTAGATTATTCAAAATTAGTTTGGACTTTAATTAATGTTTTTTTGTCATTTTTTTTACCAATTTTTCTCTCAAAAAAACTAAATCTTGATCATGAAAAAACTTTTTATCTTTTAGTTTTATTTATCGCAAGTACACCTTGTAGAGTTGTGATAGGAAACGGTCAGTTTAGTTTGATTGTAATGTCTTTTTTATTTTTGCCTTTTTTTTACAAAAAATCATTTTATATAATTTTAAGTGGAATTGCATACCTAAAATATAATATTGGTTATTTGTTACTTCTTTATTTTTTGTCTAATAGACAAATTAAGAATGTTTTTTTTTCTTTAATTATATTTACTTTAAGCTGGTTTTTTTACAGTTTTATTACAAATTCTAATTTGTTTATTAATTTATTAGAACCCTTAAAGCTAGCACTGTACATTAAAACAACAGATGGGTTAGTGTACGGTTTTAGTTTTCTTAAATTTATATTTAAACAGTACGAATATTTAAATCTTTTAATTTTATCACTTAGTATAATTTTCAGCTTTTTGCTTTTAAGTAAGATTAAAAAGTTTAAAAGTGAGTCAATTAAACTTTCTTTATTCTGTTTAATTATTCTTATTTTTTCCCCGACTAGAAACTATGATCACATATTACTTTTGCCACTTTTACTACATTCATTAAAATATTATGAAAATTACTTAATATCAAAAATAAATATTCTCTTAATTTTATATATTTTTTTTGGTTTAAGAGCGATTAAAGAGCTAAATATTGATGTAGATGCTAATATTGTTGTCTTATTAGGCAATCTTTTTATTTTTTTATTTTTATTCATCACAAATTATCTTTCATTTTCCAGAAATAATTAATAAAGGTTAACTTGTAAGACTTTAAAAATTATAGTATTTACTCAATTGCTTTTAAGGGCCTGTAGCTCAGTTGGTTAGAGCAGTACACTCATAATGTATTGGTCCCAGGTTCGAGTCCTGGCGGGCCCACCAAATCTAGCAAAATCAACGTTTAGAAATTTTGGTTTTAAAAAATTTAAGCAAAAAACCTTCTAAAAACTTTTTCATTGTATACCAAATTGTATAAGTGCATTTTTAGGAATGTATTAGTTACTATCTGAGTAAAATTGAAATTTATTAATAAATTAAGTAGGTTTAGTTAAAATAAATGATTTTTTATATTACAGAAAGTATTGGGGGCACAACTTGGGACAATGGACGAAAGCATAAGGCAAGTCATATAAAAGTTGGAATTGCTAATGATGTTGAACAAAGATTTAAAGAATATAATATAGTTTTACCATACATCTCTCCAGTTAGAAAATATCCAGTTTCCAAGTCTTTTGGAAGAAATTTGGAGAAAATGTTTAAGTATTATCTTCGTGAGTTTAGACTTTGGAGGAGTGAATGCTATCATGTTTCTCCTAAAGAAGCGATTTTCTTCTTAAGCAGATGCTACATATCAAGTGGGCAGGTAATGATTAATCATTTGAGCAAGAGACCAGAAAAAGGGCATCTTTTTTACCTAGACTCAATTTATTTTGGAAAAAAAATTCCACTCTTTATTATTAAGAAAGTCAGAAAATTTAAAAAAGACTCAATTGATAGGGATTTTAGTATTGAGTTAATTAAAGACTGGGGAAGAAAAAAAACTAAAGCATTTTACGGAGAACGTTATGACTTTCATTATGAGGAGGTCATAGAAGATAAATATAATTTTTCAAAGAATATATTATATCATTTTATTAAGCGTAGAGAAGATGTAATTCAAAATCAAATAAATCTTTGGAATAAGTATAATGATGAAAACAAAGATCAAATTTTGATTGAAGACATGATTGAGTTTTTTTCACAACAAATGTTTTGGGTATTAAGGGACTATAATTTGATATTTAAGAATAATAAGAAAAAAAAGAAGGTGTTTATTAGAGATTTTGAATTTTTTGAAAAAAAACTTAAAAGTTACCAATCTTTAGTGCCAGGTGAGAGTTTGGGTATTTGTGTAAGAAGAATTCGTGCTAGATACTTTTATTCATTATCGTGGATGCTTGACACCAAGGGCTCCCCTTCAAAATTGAAAAGTGATCCATATATGTTTACAACAGATCTAAGATATTGGACAAGGTTTAGTGCAACTTCCAAAATTTACAAATCATTGTTAAGTAACAAATATTAAATAACTCTATTTCTATTTTCTCAACTTGTTTCAATCACTTCAGGACCATAGCAAATTGATTGTGCTTCTGAGATTTTTTCAGGAAGTCCATCCATTTTCCAATTATTATCTGTTATATCAAAATAATCTTCTGGATTAAAACCTTGTTTACCAATTAATTGAATTCCAAAAAAATTATCTTGATTATACCAACTCATTATTGAGCTAATCATATTTTCTATACTTTTGAGTCCTGGTGCTTGCATCATTACTATATTCATACTTCCTCCAAAGAGAGGTTGAACTAAGATGACCTTAGCTCCGTCATGAATTGTGTGACCATTTATTTTAATTGGAAGTGTTTGATTTTGTAAATTATCAAGATTTTTTTTATTTTTCATAGTTGAGAAAGTAAATAAGATACCCATTCTCGAACAATCACCCTTATTTATAAAAAATCTTAGTTTATCTCCATGTGTTATTTCACCAGCTTTAGTAGTTGTAATATAGGTATCGAATTCCCGGACACTCCATTCATGTTCATCAGCTTGAGCTTGATAAGCAATAACTAATACGAACAAAAATAAATGTAATGAAATAAAGACAAGAAAACGTTTCATAGTTTTGGCTCCTTTTTTGAGGTTAGTAATTTGTAATTAGTAATGGTTTCACTCCTCTTCTTATCGAGAGGTCTACGTACCAAGGAAGATAATGAAAAAAAACGTAAACGTGAGAAAAGGAATGAAATCCAATGCATGATTCTATTTAAACCAAGTCTTGTTGTTTTTATTTGGACTCAAATTTGTTTAAAAAAAGAAATTTTTATAAATGATTGTATACCAAATTATGTAAATGAATTTACGTTTTAGTAATTAGTCAACTATTCAATGTTAATTTAAGTTACTTTTGGACACTCATAATGTATTGGTCCCAGATTAGAGTCCTGGCGGGCCCACCATTTGACTTATTGATTATTTGCAAATTCTTTTAGTGTTTTAAATAATGCTTCTATATTTCCATCGTTTGAATCTAATATTGATGAAAATTCTTCTTTCTGAGTTCTAGCTAAGCTCAATCCTTCAATAATTAAATCTCTTATTAATGGATTTTCTTTAGATTTTGTATATATTCTCCAGTCAATTTTGACTTCTGGTCTTTCGGAAGTTCCTTTAAGTAAACTATTAACTATAGTGTATTTATCATTTAACACTTCTTTCCCAAATACATCAATTTCTGGGTTTGTATATTCAGCCAGTCTACTTGAAAAACTTTTTAAAAAGTATTTTTCAAATAATTCTGAATATCTTTTCTTTTGTTCATCACTCAAATTCTTTCTTGCAGATCCAAGGGTATAAAAACCAATACCTTTAATGTCCACTGTTTCAATTGCAATTTTTTTTAGCTCTTCGATCTTTTTTTCTTTAGTTAAATTTTCTGATAATATTTTTGAAGCTCTATTAACTGTTGATTGAACAAATATATCAGGCTCAATAGAAAACGAATTGTTTAAACTTAAAAAGTAAATAGCAATTATAAGTAAAATTTTATTTAATTTCATTGTTGTGAAACTTTAATGTTACTGTTGATCTTCTATTTCTTCCCAATCACTATCATTTTGGGTATCTATGATTTTTTTAACATTAAGAATCTTTTGCTGCCTATCTTGTAAGTACAAACTTTTTACTGAAGCGTAAAAATCAAGAGAATTTTTTTCCAAGTTCTCTAAAGCATCAAAATTTTTTGCTCTAAAATCTACTCCACCAGTAATTTTTGAGCTATAGTAATCTATGTCTCTAAAATAATGAGTATCATTTTTCACTGTTACATTATACCATGCATCTCCTCCAAAAAAATTTGCGACTGAAGCAACAGTGTCTCTAGCAGTACTTGGTCCTAAGATTGGTAAAACAATATAACAGCCTGGTCCTACACCTGCTTTTGCAAGTGATTGACCATAATCTTCTTTATTATAATCAGTCATACCTAGATGTTGAGCAACATCTACTAAACCTAAAACACCAACAGTCGTGTTTATTAAAAATCTTCCAGTATTTGCCCCTGCCAATGCAAAATCACCTTGGAGCAGGTTGTTTGGTATTGTTACAAGATTTGATAAATTATCTAATGAGTTGCTTACACCACTCTTAATAGGTGATGGTAGTTTTTTATAAACACTAGCTACCGGTTTAAACAATATACCGTCCAAAACTTGATTGAAGGCGAATGAAGCCCTATTAATATTTTCAAAACATTCTTTAACTTCAGACGGATTATTTTTTTCCAATAATAACTCCCCATCTGAAGATGCACTAACATTTGCAATTAGCGTAAAAGTTGTAAATAGAATTACTATTAATTTTTTTATCATGGTTGTTGTTATATTATATACATAGCTAAAGTAAATTAAGTATTTATTATAAATGAGCTTAAAAATAGGCGTAAATTTGACAAGAAATTACTCAATTAATTTTGATTTACCAAAAAGAAAAAAAAATTTAATAAAGTTCGTAATTATACATTACACTGGAATGAACAGTGAGTCGAAGGCAATTAAAAGATTATGTGACTCTAGCTCAAAAGTAAGTTCACATTATTTTATAAAAAATAACGGAGATTTATTAAATCTAGTTCCAGATTTATACAATGCATGGCATGCGGGTAAATCTAGTTGGAAAAAATTTAAATCATTAAATAGATATTCAATTGGTATAGAAATTAACAATCCTGGTCATGAATTCAAGTATAAGAAATATTCTTCAAAACAAATTTCATCATTAATGAAATTATTAAAAAATTTAAAGAAAAAATATAAAATAAAAAAACAAAATATATTAGGTCATTCAGATATCTCACCTAATCGTAAAAAAGATCCTGGCGAAAAATTTCCCTGGAATAAGCTAGCAAAAAAAAAATTGTGTAAATGGCATGACTTACGTGAAAATAAGATAAAGATTTATCGTAATTTAAAATTAGATAATTATAATGAAAAAAAATTTTTTAATAATCTATATAAGATAGGCTATTCAAAAATATTTGACGCTAAATATAAAAGTAAAAAAATTAATTTAATAAAAGCATTTCAAAGAAGATATAGACAAAGTCTAATCAATGGAAAAATTGATAAAGAATGTTTTTTAATAAGTCAAAATCTCCTCAAAAATTAGTATTAAGGCTTGAAATTCTGAAATTTAAATATAGATTAGAACTGCCAGATGAACGACTTATCGCTTTGATTTATTTAAAGAGGAAAGTCCGGACTCTACAAGGATACAGTGCCAGGTAATACCTGGCAGGGGCAACCCTAGGGATAGTGCCACAGAAAATAAACCGCCATAACATGGCAAGGGTGAAAAGGTGTGGTAAGAGCACACCGGTTCTATTGGTAACAATGAACGCTGGAAAACCCCACTGAGAGCAAGACTAAGTAGAGATGACATTGTTGAAAAACTAAAAGCCATCCTTGGCTAGTCATCAGGGTTAGTTGCTTGAGTTTAAGAGCGATCTTAAACCTAGACAAATGATAAGTTTAAATGACAGAACCCGGCTTATAGTTCATCTGGCAAATTTTCTTTAAAATTTTAAACAAATGTTCATGTTTTGATTCACTTTTTATAGGCCTAGTCAACCATAATGTTGCAAAATTGAAGGTATTGACTCTTTTCTAAAAAACCCATAATATCCCATATATTCCCAAATATGGGTATATAGAAATTATGGTTTATGTTTTTATCAAGTTACGAAAACAAGTTAGACAAGAAAGGAAGGGTATCTGTGCCGGCAAACTATAGGTCATATTTATCCAACCTAGGGTATAATGGAGTAATTTGTTACCCATCTTTCAACCATCAATCAATAGAGGCATGGCCACAAGATAGAATTGAAAAGATTTCAAATACAATTGACTCATTAAATCCTTTTGAGCAAAAAAGAGATTATTTTGCAACATCGATATTATCCGAAAGTATTAATTTACAGTTTGATAGTGAAGGAAGAATTTCACTAACAGCAAAATTATTAAAACATGCAAAGATAAAAAATAGCATGTTGTTTGTTGGTCAAGGCAAAACTTTTCAAATATGGGAGCCAACAGCTTTTGAAAAATTTAAGGCTAATGCAAAGAAAAAAGCAAATTTGAATCGTGCTAGCCTTAAGTGGGAGCTTTAACTTAACAAATAACGGGGGATAATAAAATGACAATTAACTTTAAAACACCAGAGATAAAAGAATTGCAACCAAGACTTTTAGTAATGGGAGTTGGTGGTGCAGGTGGTAATGCTATAAATGAAATGATTGAAAACGGAATGCAAGGAGTAGAATTTTTAGCAGTAAATACGGATGCACAAGATTTGAAGCATAGCAAAGCGAAATCTAAAATTCAAATTGGATTGAATTTGACTAAAGGTTTAGGGGCTGGTGCAAAAATTGACATTGGTCAAGCTGCTGCTGACGAGTCACTCAACGATATTATAAATGTTTTACAAGGTGCAAATATGGTCTTTATTGCAGCTGGAATGGGCGGAGGAACTGGAACAGGTGCAGCACATGTTATAGCTAGGGCAGCAAAAGAATTAAATATTCTAACTGTGGGTGTCGTAACACTTCCTTTTCTTTACGAAGGACCATCTAGAATGAAAAGAGCTCAAATTGGTCTTGAAGAGTTAAGAAAACATGTTGATACGATCATCGTAATTCCAAATCAAAACTTATTTAAAATTGCAAATGAGCAAACTACATTTGAGGAGTCATTCAATCTTTCTAATAATGTTTTAATGCATGGTGTTCAGAGTGTTACAGATCTTATGGTAAGGCCTGGTATAATAAACCTTGATTTTGCTGATGTTGAAACTGTAATGGCATCTATGGGTAAAGCAATGATGGGTACTGGTGAAGCAGAAGGAGATGGAAGGGCTATGAAAGCAACAGAAATGGCAATCAGCAATCCATTAATTGATGACTATACTCTGAAAGGTGCAAAAGGTTTGTTAGTAAATATTACTGGTGGAAAAGACCTCAAATTATTTGAAGTTGATGAGGTGGTTAATAAAATAAGATCAGAAGTTGAAGCTGATGCAGAGGTGATTATAGGGGCTATAACTGATCCATTACTTGATGGGAAGATAAGAGTTTCTATAGTAGCAACTTCATTAGATGGACAACAACCAGAAACAAAATCAGTAATCAACATGGTTCATAGAATTCAAAACCGCAACCCAGGATATTCTGATTTTTCAAATATAAGTTCAAATACATCTTTTTCATTTTCTAATAATAACACAACGCCAGTCTCTCATGGAGCAAATGCTTTAAAACTTGAGAATGAGGTTGTTTCAGAAAATTTTGATAACTCTGTTGATGAGGTAAATAATCAATATCACGAAGAACTATTAAAAAATCAAGAAGCACAAAATATTGTGGAAAATACAAGCGATGAAAATGAAACATCTTTTTCACAAGAAGCCATTTCAACTTCAGAAAGTGAACAGGAACCTTCAAGCGATCTCAAAGAGTTTGGAGTAAATACTGATGAGCCAGATTTATTTAGTTCTGACAATGAAACTTCAGATTTACTAGGATCTACTGAAGAGGATCAGGATGAAGATGATTTAGAAATACCAGCATTTTTAAGAAGACAAAAAAATTAATGGTCTTCAAAAAAATAAATGGAAGCCACCATGGTATCGGATACTCCAAAACATTATCCGGTACTGCTTAATGAAATAATTAGCATTATTACCCCTCAACATGGTGGCACATTTATTGACTGCACTTTTGGTCAAGGTGGATACACTAAAGAAATTTTAAAATTTAAAAAAACTCAAATAATTGCTTTAGATAGAGATATAAAAAGTAAAAAAAAAGCTGATGAAATTGAAAAAAAATTTTCTGGTAGACTGCTATTTAAAAATAAAAAATTTAGTCAGTTAGACAATCTTAAATTAAAAGATCAAAAAATAAGAGGTGTGATTTTTGATTTAGGATATTCTTTTGCCCAAATAAAAGATCAAGAAAAAGGGTTATCATTTAATTCTGTAGGTGAATTAAACATGCAAATGGGCTTAAATGATTTTTCAGCTAGTGATGCAGTTAATAAATTAGATGCAAAAGAATTAGAAAAAATCTTTAAATTTTTTGGAGACGAAAAAGAGGCAAAAAGAATTTCCTTAAGAATTGTTCAAAAAAGGCAAAGTAAACAATTAAATAATAAAGATTTAGTAGAAATTATAGAAAAAACAAAAAAAAAAAATTTTAAGACACACAGTGCAACCAAAGTTTTTCAATCATTGAGGATTTTTGTAAATAATGAAATTAGTGAATTAATTCATGGGTTAATCGCCGCGACAAAAGTTCTTAAAAAAGATGGTATTTTGGCAGTAGTTACATTCCATTCATTAGAGGATAAAATTGTAAAATATTTTTTTAAAAGTTTATCAGAAAACAAAAGTGTTTCCCGATATGTTCCAAAAATAGATCAACCAAAAAATTTATTTAGCCTAATTAAAAAAAAACCTATTACCCCTTCATTAAAAGAATTAAAGGAAAATTTACCCTCAAGATCAGCAAAATTGAGGTACGTTATTAAAAAAGAGGATTTTTATGATTTTAAAACAGATATATTTGAAAAATTTGAATACTTGATCAGTATAGAAAATTTTGGAAATAAACTATGATAAAGTTCTTTTTCACTTTTTTGATTTTATTATTAATTTTTTTCACTGCATTTATAAAGAATTCAACAAAAAGAATAGATGATGAAATTTTTGTTGTTAAAGAAAATATCAGAATATTAAAAAAAGATTTTGAAAATGTTAAATTGGAACACAATTTTCTTGGTTCAACAGAAAGACTGACTGAACTTAAAAAGTTATATTTTGATGATCAACTTATTAAAAAAAATTTAAAAGAATTCAAAATCATTCATAAAATATCAGATAAAATTGAAATAAAACAACTAAGGTTTTTTTAATGATTAATAAAGGCTCAAGAATTATTTTAGAAGAACAATATAAAAATTTTATTTTTCAAAAAAGTAAATCAAATTTGAATATATCATTTAATAGGATAGCATTTATTTTTTTTATATTTTTTGTTGTATCAATTATCTATATAATACATTTAATACACTTAGGTTCACGTGTATCAGAAAGCAGAACTGTAAATAAGTTTAATAATCAACTTAATAATCTTTTTAGGGCTGATATATTAGAGGCTAATGATGACTATATCGGTAAAACAATTAGTTCGGTTGATATTGGCATAAGTCCCTCAAAAATTATAGATAAAAAAAAATTAGTTATAAACTTAAAATATATTTTTCCAAATAAAGATTTTGATAAGATTAAGAAAAGAATTGATAAAGGTAAATTTTTTTATCTTGAGAAAAAAGTTTCAGATGAAAATTACGAAAAATTAATGCAACTTGGGGATAAATCAATTGAACCAAGAGATAATTTATTAAGAATTTACCCACAAAAAAATTTATTTAGCCATATCATTGGACAAATTGATAATGAAAATAATGGTATATCTGGTTTAGAGAAATCCTTAGACGAAGATCTAAAAAATTATCGTAAACCGATAAAATTGACTGTAGATAAAGATATCCAATTTTTATTAAGAGACGAATTGAATAGATTTAATAAAATTTTCAGATCGAAAGGTAGCGCCGCAATTTTGATGAATGTAAACAATGGTGAAATTTTATCCTTAGTTTCATTACCCGATTTTGATCCCAATAAAAGAGAAAAAATAGAAGATGTAAATTATATTAATAGAGCAACAAAAGGGGTGTATGAGTTTGGCTCTGTTTTTAAAACATTTACTCTAGCAGCTGCATTCGATGAAAAAATCATCGAACCAGAAACAGAATTTTCTGACTTACCAAAAACTTTAACATGTGCTGGATTTTCTATCAAAGAATATGATGATAAAATTCCATCTAATTTAACAGCAGAACAAATATTAATCCGATCAGGTAATGTTGGTTCAGTAAGAATTGGTCAAAAAGTAGGCGAAGAGAAATTTAAATTATTTTTATCTAAGGTAGGCATTTTGGAGGAACTCAAATTTGATATTACAGAAGTGGGAAAACCCATTAAATTTAATTGGGGAAAATGTCCACTTGCTACGGCATCATTCGGTCATGGCATAACAACTACTTTATTACAACTTACTAAAGCTTATTCGATCATTGTGAATGGAGGTTATCAAATAAATCCAACTCTAATTAAAAATAACAAAAAAAAGGAGTCAAAAAGAATTTTAAATGAAGATGTTTCAAAAAAAGTTTTACCAATTTTGAGAAAAATAGTAACAAATAAAAATGGAACAGCATCTTTAGCAAATGTAGATGGATTTGAAATTGGAGGAAAAACAGGAACTGCTCAAAAGAGTACAGTCGGCGGTTATTCAAAAAAAAAGGTAAATACTTTCGTATCTGTATTTCCAGTATCAAAACCAAAATTCGTTTTAGCAATTATGCTTGATGAGCCTAAAACCAGTGAAGATTATATTTACCATTACAGAGACGGTTCAAATATTAAATATAAAGGTACACCTTTTAATACAGCAGGTTGGACTACTGTTGAAGTAGCTGGTCAAATTATAGAAAAAATTGGGCCTATTTTAGCCACAAAATACAGTGAAATTAATTAATGCTTCTTAAAGATTACATTCCAAATGTTAAAAATAAATTTAGAAAAACTTTTTTTTCTGGAGTCTCTTTTGATAGCTCTAAAGTAAAAAAAAATGACGTTTTCTTTGCCATTAAAGGAAATAATATTGATGGTAATGATTTTATATCAGCTGCAATAAAAAAAGGTTCTAGAGTCATCATCTCAGAAAAAAAAATTGGAAAATTTCAAGATGAAATATTATATATCCAAACAAAAAATATAAGAAAATTACTCGCTGAAGTTTCATTTAAAATCTATAAAAAAAAACCTAAAAATTTGATTGCTGTCACTGGAACAAATGGAAAAACATCTATTGCAGATTTCTATTATCAAATTCTAAAATTGAATAATAAAAAGGTAGCCGCAATAGGTACTTTAGGAGTTAAATCTAACAACTTTAATTTAAAATTATCAAATACAACTATTAATCCATTGCAATTAGGAAAGATATTAAAAAAACTTACAGAGAAAAAAATAGAAAATGTTATTATGGAAGCATCAAGTCATGGATTAAAACAAAACAGATTGGATGGATTACAATTTAATTTAGGAATATTTACTAATTTATCTCAAGATCATTTAGATTATCATAAAAATTTAAAAGAGTATTTAAAAGCAAAACTTTATTTATTTGAAAATCTTGTAAAAAAAAAAGGTAAAGTCATTATTGACGAAAAGATACCTGAATTTAAAAAGATTAAAAAAATTTGTTTAAATAAAAACTTAAAATTAAACAGTATTGATGATAAAAAAAATAATTTTAAAATCCTTTCACATTCGTTTTTAGGAGAAGCGCAATTATTAAAAATTAAATTCAAAAATTCTATTAAAGAAATTAAGCTCAATTTAATAGGAAAAATTCAATTAAAAAATATTTTAATGGCAATTATTGCAGCAGAAAAAAGTAATATAAATATAAGTAGAATTTTAAAAGTTATTCCAAAACTAAAATCTGTTGAAGGAAGATTTGAAAAAGTTGGTAAAATTAAGAATCAATCAAAAGTAATCATTGATTATGCTCATACCCCAGAAGCCTTAAAAACATGTATTCTAAATTTAAAAGAACAATTCCCGGATAAAAAAGTTATTTTATTATTTGGATGCGGTGGAAATAGAGATCAAAATAAAAGATCAAAGATGGGAGAAATTGCAGATAATTTATCTCATAAAATTTATCTTACCGATGATAATCCAAGGTATGAAAAACCTAATAAAATTAGAAAAGATGTAAAAAAAGGAATTAAAAGAAAAAAAGTTATAGAAATTTCCAATAGAGCAAAAGCAATATCAAATGCCATTAAAGATCTAAATACTGGTGAAATTTTATTAGTTGCAGGTAAAGGTCATGAAAAAACTCAGGATATTGGTAAAAGAAAAATTAATTTCTCAGATAAAAAAATTATTTTAGACTCTATTAAGATTAAAAATAAGAATTTATCTAATAATCTTAAATTTGAGATAATTAAAGAAGTATCTGGATCCAAGAAATCTTTATCTTCTATAGTTTTAAAAAAGGCAAGAATCAATTCCCAAGAAATTAAAAAAAATGATATTTTTTTTGCAATTAAAGGAAAAAAAAATGATGGTAATAAATTTGTTAAACAATCTCTCAAAAAAAAAGCATCTTTAGCAATTGTTAATACAATACAAAGTGATTGTAATATCAAACGACAAATAAAAGTGAAGGATACACTTAAGTTTTTAACTGAAATTTCAAAAATACTAAGAAAGAATATTAAAACTAGAATTATTGCTGTAACAGGTAGTTCTGGCAAAACAACCCTTAAAGAATTACTTGGAAATTCACTAAAAAAAATTGATAAAACAAGTTTTTCTCCAAAATCCTATAATAATAAATTTGGAGTGCCTTTAAGTCTTTTTAATCTAAATAAAAATGACAAATATGGAGTTTTAGAAGTAGGTATGGATAAAAAAGGCGAAATTGATAATTTGTCAAAAATTATTCAGCCAGACATTAGTGTCATAACAAATGTTAATTATGCTCATGCAAAAAATTTTAAGAATATAAATCAAATTGCTCTAGCTAAATCAGAAATTATACATAATACTAAACAAAATGGCCACATTGTATTAAATGCTGATGATAATTTTTTTAGGTTACATAAAAGATTGGCTTTAAAAAATAATCTAAAGGTTATTTCTTTTGGAATAAAAAATAAAAAATCAAATATCAAATTTATCGATATTAAAAAAATTGGAAAAATATATAAATTAAATATTAAGATTAAAACTAAAAAAAAATATTTTTTAATTTCAAATAATTTTCAAAACAATATTTATAATATCATAGCTGCTGTAGCTGTAATAGGTATCTGTAAAAATATTTTGAAATTAGATAAAAATATTTTTTTAAATTTTAGGACTCCTGAAGGTAGAGGGGATTTTTCTAAGTTAAAAATCAATAAAAAAAATATTAATTTGATTGATGAAAGTTATAATTCAAATCCTCTTTCATTAAAATCTGCAATCCTTAATTATGATAAAATTTTTTCAAATAATAAAAAAAGATATCTTTTATTAGGTGATATGCTTGAATTAGGTAAACACTCAAAAAAACTCCATCAATCAATTTCACCTTTAATAAATAAATCAAAAATTGACAAAGTTTTCGTAAAAGGAAATAACGCAGTGTCTATATTTCAAAAACTTTCAAAATCAAAAAAGGGAGGAATTTTACACAATAAATCACAAATAATTGAATTGATTAAAAATAAATTAGATAATAATGATTATTTAATGATCAAAGCCTCAAATGCGACAGGTTTTAATCGAATAGTACAAGATTTAAAAGGAATAAATTAATGCTTTATCAATTTTTATTAAATTTTGTAGATAGTTTTGGATTTTTGAATGTTTTTAAATATTTGACATTTAGAACAGGTTTATCATTTTTTACATCTTTAGTTATTGTCCTGATAATTGGAGGTCCTTTTATAAAATTTTTTTCAAATCAAAAAATTTTAAATCCGATTAGAGATGATGGACCTGAGGATCATATCATAAAAAAAATTGGTACCCCAACAATGGGAGGTGTAATAATCTTACTAGGATTACTTATATCAGTATTATGTTGGGCAGATCTTTCAAATATAAATATTTTGTTTTGTTTATTCATAGCAGTTTCATTTGGATTACTTGGTGCTCTTGATGACTATAAAAAAATTAAACAAAATAACTCATCAGGAATTTCATCTAAATTAAAGATTATATTACAAATTTTAATTGCTTTAGTGGGAGTAAGTTTTTTTATTTACCTGGTAGATTATCAAGATATTAGTTACTTGTATTTTCCTTTCTTTAAAAATTTAATAATCGATCTAGGGTGGTTCTTTATTCCTTTTTCAATATTTGTAATTGTTGGTTCATCTAATGCTGTTAATCTTACAGATGGACTTGATGGTTTAGCTACAGTGCCAGTAATATTAGTTGCAGCTTGTTTCGCTTTTATAAGTTATGTAACTGGAAATATTGTATTTTCAGATTATCTACAAATACCTTACATAGAAGGAACAGGAGAAATCTCAGTTTTTTGTGGAGCAATTATTGGTTCCTGTTTGGGATTTTTATGGTTTAATGCACCTCCAGCTAAAATTTTTATGGGAGATACTGGCTCATTATCTCTTGGAGGTTCTTTAGGAGCTGTAGGAATAATTACTAAACACGAAATTGTTTTAGCAATAACTGGCGGTCTTTTTGTTTTAGAGGCAGTTTCAGTTATGGTCCAGGTAATTTCTTTTAAGCTTACAGGGAAAAGAATATTTAAGATGGCACCTATTCATCATCATTTTGAGAAGAAAGGATGGCCTGAATCTACAGTGGTTATTAGATTTTGGATTATATCAATAATTTTAGCCATGATTGGTTTAGCTACTTTAAAATTAAGATAATGAAAAATACTTTGAATATTTTTTTGAAAAAAAAAATATTAATATATGGGTTAGGAAAAAGTGGACTATCTACACTAAAATTTTTACAAAATAAGTGTGAAATTTATGTTTATGATGATTTCATTAAAAAGATTAAATTTTTTAAAATAAAAAAAAAAATAATAAAATTTGACAAGATCTCAAAATTTAAATTTGACAAAATAATTCTAAGTCCAGGCATCGATATAAATAATTGCAAGTTATCAGCTTTTTTAAAAAAAAATAAAGATAAGATCTATACAGATCTTGATGTATTTTGTTCATTTTATAATAACAACTGTATTACGATCACAGGGACAAATGGAAAATCTACAACTTGTCAAATTTTATATGAAGTATTACAAAAACAAAAATTTGACGTGAGGTTAGTGGGCAACATTGGAACGCCAATTTTATCAATTAAAAATATAAATAGAAAAACACTTTTTGTGATTGAAGCTTCTTCTTACCAGTTAGAATATAGCAAAATTTTTAAATCAAATTATGCTGCAATCCTTAACATTTCACCTGATCATATTGAAAGACATAAAACTATAAAAAAATATACTAAAGCCAAATTTAAATTACTGAAAAACCAATTAAAAGGAGATTTAGCATTCGTAAAAAGGAATGACAAATTTATTAATAATGAACTTAAATTATGTAATTTAAAAGTTAAAGTAATCAAAGTTAATACAAAAAGTAAAAAAAAATTTTTTAAAAAAATTAAAAATAAATATTTTTTAAATGAAACAAATAAAGAAAATTTATCATTTGTTTATGAAATATCAAAAAAACTTAATCTTGATAAAAAACTATTGCTAGATGCAATTGAGAAATTTAAAGGACTAAAATATCGTCAACAAATTATTTATGATAAAAATAAATTAACAATCATAAATGACTCAAAATCTACAAGTTTTTCTTCATCGATTGGTGCATTAAAGATAAATTCAAATATTTACTGGTTATTAGGAGGTATTCCAAAAAAAGGAGATAAATTTATTTTGCCAAATAGATATTTGAATAAAATTAGAGCATTCATATATGGGAAAAATTATTTATTTTTTAACAAACAACTTAGAAATAAAATAAAATTTGAGAATTTTAAAAATCTTAAAATTGCTTTAAGAAGAATATTTTTTCTTTTAAATAAAGAAAAATCAATTAATAAAACAATTTTGTTTAGTCCTTGTGCAGCATCATTTGATAGCTTTAAAAATTTTGAAGATAGAGGTTTATATTTTAGTAAAATAGTAAAAAATTATTTTGATGCAAAATAAAAATTTTTTTTATAAATTATATTATGAATGGTGGAAAAATATTGATAAATTTATTTTTTCTCTAATTCTTTTATTATTTGTAACTGGTTTATTTTTTTCATTAGTTTCAACTTCTTTAATAGCTTCAGATAAATTAAATACGAATGATTATTTATTTTTTTTTAAACACCTGGTATTTGTTTTTCTAGGAATAGTTATAATTTTCTTTTTTTCCTCACTTGATGAAAAAAAACTTTTTAGAATTTCTCCTATAATTTTTTTATTTTCAATCATATTCTTGATTTTAGTGCCTTTTATAGGAATTGAAGTTAAAGGATCTAAAAGATGGATTGATTTATTCCTTTTACCGAGATTTCAACCTATTGAGCTTGTTAAACCGTTTTTGATAATTGTAATTAGTTTAATTTTAAGTGCTCAAAAATATAACAATATTTTTATTAAGTATTTTTTTTCTTTTTTAACAACATTATCAGTGGCGTTTTTATTAGCCATTCAACCAGATATTGGACAAACAATTTTAATTTTTCTTAGTTGGTCAATTTTAATTTTTACTTCTGGTATAAGTATCTTGTTTTTAGGAATTTTTTTTATTATTTTAATCTTTATATTTTCATATCTAATTTTTTTTATTCCAAAATTTGAATATATTAAAAACAGATTACTTTCTTTTTTTGACTCTCAAGGTGGTACTCATAATTTTCAATCAGATAAAGCAATTGAATCTATTGTTAGTGGAGGGTTTTTTGGTAAAGGAATTGGCGAGGGGACTTTAAAAAATAGAGTGCCAGAGGCTCATACAGACTATATTATTTCAGTAATTTCCGAGGAGTTTGGTGTTATTGCCATAATTTTAATTTTATTGTTGTTTTTAATATTTATCTATTCAATTTTTAAAAAAGTTTATTTAGAAAATGAAGAAAAAATAAAATTGATTTTAGTCGGATGTACAAGTCTTATTTTGATTCAAGCAATGATACACATTGGAGTAAATATCAGATTATTTCCAACGACAGGAATGACGCTTCCATTTATAAGTTATGGTGGATCTTCAATAATAAGTATTTCAATTTTATCAGGTATAATTCTAAATTTAACGAAAAGAAAAATTCATTAGAATGAAAAAAAAACTTTTAATTACGACTGGAGGATCAGGAGGTCACGTAATTCCAGCAATCATTTTATATGAACATTTGTCAAAAAAAAATGATATAATAATCTCAACTGATATCAGAGGTTTAAAATTTTTAGACAAAAATAATTATCAAATTGAAATTGTTAATACACCAAAACTAAATAATTTTCTGTTTCTACCATTGAATTTATTTTTGATTATTTTTTTGACTGTGAAATCTATCCTTTTAATAAGGCGAGAAAAAATTGAAAAGATATTTTCTATTGGGGGATATATGTCAATACCATTAATTTTAGCTGCTAAATTATTAAAACTTGATATTTATTTGATAGAACCCAATCAAGTTTTGGGTCGTGCTAATAAGTTTTTTTTAAATTATTGTAAAAAAATTTTTTGCTATTCAGAAAAAATTAGGAATTTTCCTGAGTTACTTAGAGATAAAATGATAGTAATAAAACCTTTGGTGAGAAAAAAAATATACGATTCAAATATCTCTAAACAAACAAACGAAAAATTTACTCTATTAATAGTTGGCGGAAGCCAAGGAGCAAATATTTTTGACAAAAATTTAAAAAATTCTATTGCTAATATTTCAAAAAAAAAATCAATAAAAGTAATACATCAAACTAATGAAAAAAATATAGTAAATTTAAATAAATTTTATAGTGAAAATAATATTGAAAACAAAATTTTTAGTTTTGATGAGAATTTTATAAGCACTATTCAACAAGCTGACCTTTGTATTACAAGAGCAGGGGCTTCAACTTTAGCTGAACTTTCTTTATTAAATATTCCATTTATTGCTGTTCCATTACCAAACTCAAAGGATAATCATCAACTAGAGAATGCGCTTTTTTATAAAAAGAATGATTGTTGTTGGATTATTGAACAAAAGCACTTTGATAGTGAAATTGAACGTGTTTTAGATGAAATTCTTGAAGTTAAAAGAAGTTTTTTAAAAAAAAAAGAAAATTTAAAAAAATTAAATTACCAAAATTCATGGATAAATGTTAATCAAAAAATTACAAAAACAATAAATGAAAATTGAATTAGCAAAAAATGAAATAATCCACTTTGTTGGTATTGGGGGCATAGGCATGAGTGGACTTTCTCTTATAATGAAAGGTAAAGGATTTAAAGTTCAAGGCAGCGATCTATATTTGAATAAAAATATTGAAAGACTTAAAAAAGATAAAATTAAAGTTTTTATAGGACAAAAAAAACAAAATATAACAAATGCTACAATATTAGTTATTTCCTCTGCTATAAAAAATAAAAACCCAGAAGTTATAGAGGCTAAAAGAAAAAATTTACCAATTATAACTAGAGGAGAAATGTTAGCTCATATAGTTTCCTTGATGAAGAATATTGTTGTTGTTGGATCTCACGGAAAGACTACTACCACGTCTTTAATAGCTTCAATTTTTCAGAAAACTAAAATAGATCCTACAGTAATTAATGGTGGTGTAATAAATTCAATAAAAAATTCAGCGAAACTTGGAAGGAGTGACTGGTCTATTTTGGAAGCTGATGAGTCGGATGGAAGTTTTGTTCACATTCCACCAACTTATTCAATTATTACAAATATAGACAGGGAACACATGGATTTTTATAAATCTATAGATAAGCTAAAAAACTATTTTATTCAATTTATAGAGAGGGTCCCCTCATTTGGAAAATCATTTATTTGCTTAGATGATAAAATTAATCATGATTTAGTAAAAAAATTGAAGAATAAAAATTTTTACACTTACGGTACAAATTTAAAATCCAATTTTTTGATCAAAAACATCAAACAGAGCATAAGTTTATCTGAATTTGACCTGCAGATAAAAGTTCCAAATAAAAAAAAAATTGATATTAAAAAAATTAGAATTCCTTTATTTGGAAATCATAATATAAGAAATGCTGTTGCAGCAACAGCAGTTGCACTTACCGTTGGAATTTCTGTATATGATATAAAAAGAGGTTTATTAAATTTTAGAGGGGTACAAAGACGATTTAATAAAATATTTTCTTACAACAATATAGATTTTTATGATGACTATGCTCATCATCCAACAGAAATCAATAATGTTTTAGATGGTGTTAAAAAAGTTTTCAATGGATATGAAAAAGTTTGTATTTTTCAACCTCACCGTATTACAAGATTGAAAGATTTAAGAAAACAATTTTCATTTGCTTTTAAAAACTCAGATATAGTTGTTTTATGCCCTATATATACTGCTGGGGAAAGAATAAAATTGGGATTTAGTTATTTAAATTTTGCAAAAGAAATTATTAAAAATTCTAAAGTAAAATTATTTTTGGTCGATAATAATTATCAGTTAGCAAAATTTCTCAAAAAAAATATGTATGGAAAAAAAATCGTGATTGGAATGGGGGCTGGTTCAATCTCAAATTGGATGAGAAAACTTCCTGAATTATTATAATGAAAATAGACGAACTCAAAGATTTATTTAAGGAATTTGGTGAGCATGTAAAATTTGAACATGATTTAAAAAAAAAGAATTGGTTTAATATTGGTGGAAAATCAAAAGTTTTTTATAAAGTCAATAATTTAAAGGAATTAGTCAGTTTTATTAAAAAATTAAATGGAAGAGAAAAAATATTTATTCTAGGCGCTGGATCAAACACTTTGATTACAGATGATATGTTTGATGGTGTAGTAATAAAATTAGGTAAAAATTTTAATAATATTTCTTTGCTTGGTGATGATGTTATAATTGCAGGAAGTGCTACATCAGATAAAGCTTTATCCGATTTTGCAGCAAATAATAATTTAAGTGGTTTTGAATTTTTATCATGTATTCCAGGAACCATTGGAGGAGGCATAAGAATGAATGCTGGTTGTTTTAATAAAGAATTTAAAGATATATTATTATCTATTCAGGCAATTGATTTTTTAGGTAATGTAATAACTTTACCAGCCGATGACATAAAATTTGAGTATAGAAATACTAGTTTGCATGAAGATCTAATTTTTTTGAGTGCTTCTTTCATAGGTAAAAAAGGAAAGAAGGAAAAAATTAAAAATTTGATAAATGAGTTAAAACTAAAAAAAGAAAAATCTCAACCGACAAGAATAAAAACAAGTGGTAGTACATTTAAAAATCCAATATTCCAGACAAAAAAAAAAGTCTGGGAACTTATTAAAGAGTCTGTTCCTTTAGATACAAATTTTGGAGATGCCTATATTTCAAAAAAACATTGTAATTTTTTTGTAAATAAAGGAGATGCAAAATTTGAGGATATGAAAAACTTAATAGATTTTGTTGCAAAAAAAGTTTTAGAAAAAACTGGTATTAGTTTAGAAAAAGAAATTAAAATTTTGGAATAATTTGAAAAAAAAAATATTAATAATTTCTGGTGGTATATCTAAAGAGAGAACGATTAGTTTGGATACAGGTAAACAAGTTATGAAAGAACTTGTTAAAAATAAATATAAAGTAAAAATTGCTGAACCAGACTTTGAATTAGTTGGTAAAATAAAATCATTTAAACCAAATATTATTTTTAATGCTTTACATGGTCAGTTTGGTGAAGATGGTTATATACAAACTATTCTAGAGAGCACTGGTGTTCCATACACTCACTCAGGAGTAATTTCTTCAGCAATAGCTATGGATAAAGAGATATCAAAAAAACTTTTCATTAGAAATAATATAATTACTCCTAAATTTTTTGTTTATTTGTTTGATAAATCAAACAAAAATTTAATTAAGTTAATTGATAAAAAACTAAAATTTCCTGTGGTTATAAAACCTATAAATGAAGGCTCCAGTGTAAATGTTTTTATTTGTTCAAGGAAAAATATTATTAAAAATTTAAAATTATTAGAAAATTATAAAAAGATAATGATTGAAGAATTTATACCAGGGAGAGAGATACAAGCTGCAATTATTAATAATAAAAAGCTGGGAGCAATAGAACTTAGGCCGAAAAGAAAATTTTATGATTATCAAGCAAAATATAGCTCCAAAGCAAATACAAAACATATAATTCCAGTTAATCTAAAAAAAAGTGAATATGATAAGTTAATGGATATCGCCATTAAAGCTCATAAGCTTATAAGTTGTAGAGGTGTTACGAGATCAGATTTTAAATACTACAATGGAAAATTTTTCCTTCTTGAAATTAATACACAACCAGGTATGACGAGCTTATCTTTAGTACCAGAGATAGCAGCTTATCATGGAATTAATTTTATTAAATTACTTGAGTTAATTTTAAATGATGCTTCAACTAAAAAATAACAAAATTTTAATTTATCTTTTCTTATTTATTTTATTAGGAACGATTTCTAACAAAAATTTGGATAAATTTGAAATTCCAAAAATAAATAAAATAAACATAATAGGTTTAAGTGATGAAGAAAATTCTAAACTATTAAATAATTTTGTTTTTTTACAAATAGAAAATCTATTTACTTTAGATAAAAAAAAAATAGACAAGATAATTAGCTCAAATAACCTTGTTGAAAAATATCTAATTTTTAAAAGATATCCCTCATCACTTGAAATTAAGATTCATAAGACAAAGTTTTTAGCCTATGTAAAAAAAGATGGAGTGAATTTTTTATTAGGATCAAATGGTAAATTTATTTATACAGAAGACATAATAGAAAAAATTCCTTTAATACATGGAAATTTTAAAAATAATGATTTTAAAAATTTAAAATATCTAATTGATAAATCAAATTTTGATTTTAAAGAGATAAAAAATCTCTATTTTTTTCCATCTGGGAGATGGGACTTAGAAACATATTCTGGTATATTGATTAAGTTATCGAAAAACAAAGTAAAAGAAAATATCGACCTATCAACAATTATATTAGCAGATAAGAAATTTGAAAAAGTAAGTCTAATAGATTTGCGACAAGAAGATCAGATTATAATAAATGACAAGTGATATTCAATTTGAAACTTTTTTATTAGTAAGTAATAAAAAATTTTCTATTCTAGTGATAAGAAAATTTGACTTACAAAAAATTTATTTAGAGGAAATAGAATTATCAAATAATACTAGTAACATTGATTTTAATGGATTGAATGACTTTTTAGACAATAATATTTTTAAAATAGAAAAAATTCTAAAAAATTTTGTAAAGAATATCTATTTAATAATCGATTTTAATAATTTTTTTCCCGTTAAAATTTCGATAAAAAAAGATAATTTTGGAAATCAATTATCATCGAATAGTTTATCTCATACATTAAATGAAGCTAAAGATATATGTAGAAAAACTTTGGAAAAAAAAAAAATAATTCACTTAATTATTGAGAATTACATAATTGATGAAAAACATTTTTTAAAATTACCAAAAAACCTAAAATGTAGAAATTTTTCATTAGATTTAAAATTTATTTGTCTTTCTGATCACTTATTTAAATCTTTTGAGCAAATATTAAAAAGATACCAAATATCACTCAAGAGTGTTACAGCATATGACTATATCAAAAAATTTATTGATGAGGACAGTTCAGATATTTACAACTTGTCAAAGAAAATAGTCAAAGGATCATTTGAAAATGAAGTTATGATAGTAACTAAAAACCACAAAAAACAAGGTTTTTTCGAGAAATTCTTTAATTTTTTTAGTTAATTGTAGTTTCCAGTAACATTTGTTGTTTTTCTTTAAAATTAAAACAATATTAAAAGCTTTTAATGTCTAATCTTAATCAAAAAACAGTTAAAGATACTATTAAGTTTAGTGGAATTGGGCTGCATAGTGGAAAAACTGTTAAATTAAATATTAAACCAGCAGAACCAAATTCAGGAATAATATTCAAAAGAACTGATTTATATTCAAATAACACTATCTTTCCAAATTTTGAAAATGTGAGCAACACTTCATTAAATACTACTATCTCAAACGAGTATGGTGCTAAAGTTTCAACTATCGAACATTTGATGGGAGCTTTACTTGGAGTTGGTGTAGACAATGCATTAATTGAAATTGATAATGAAGAAGTTCCAATTTTAGACGGCTCTGCGAAAGAATTTGTTGAAAAAATAATTACCTGCGGATTTAGGATAAGCGATTCACCTATCAAAATTATAAAGATTAATAAAAAAATCAAATTTGATGATGGAAATAGATTTATTTCAATTGAACCGTCAAAATTGAGTTTGGATATAGATTTTGAATTGAAATATAAAAATAATATAATTGGAAATCAAAAAAATAAAATTAATGTTTATGAAGAAGATTTAACAGATATTTATAATTCTAGAACATTTTGTTTATTTGAGGATATTGAAATAATAAAAAAAAACGGCCTTGCCAAAGGTGGATCATTGGATAATGCTATTGTAGTAAAAGACAAGACAATCTTAAATGAAGATGGCTTAAGAAATTCTAAAGAGTTCGTAAACCATAAAATACTTGATTGTATAGGTGATCTTTATACATGTGGCTATAGGATGTTAGCTAGTGTTGTTTGCTCTCAGGGTGGCCATTATCTTACTAACCAATTATTAAGAAAAGTATTCAAAAATAAAGAAAATTTCTCCATCATAGAAATTCAAGAACGAAGTCTACCTCACACTATTGTTAATAGAAGCTCATTAAGATCTATAGCATAATCAATTTAGATCTTTATAATTACTCACTAAAATATTATAAAATTTTATGAATAGTTTTCGATATTTATTGGTGATTATTTTTTTGATTTCATTTTCTTCGTGTTCAAAAGAAAATAAAGAAATATCAATTATAAAAGAATCAAATCAAAATTTAGAAATGATATCAGCTTATAGAGAGGGTTATGAAGCTTTAGCTAATAACGATCCATTTTTTGCAGCTAAAAAATTTTTAGAGGCAGAACTTTTATTTCCGCAATCAGAATGGGCACCAAGATCTTCTTTAATGGCATCCTATTCTTACTATATGCAGAATTTTTATGCTGAGGCCCTTTCAAATTTAGAAAGATTTATAATAACCTATCCTGCTGATAAAAATATATCATATGCACATTATTTGATTGCAGTATGTTATTACGAAACAATCGAGGATGAGAAAAGAGATTCAGGTCCGCTGATTAAAGCTAAAAATAAATTTACTTTTATTATTGAAGAATATCCAAATACAGATTTTGCTTTAGATGCACAATTCAAAATTGGCTTAATTGAGGATATACTCGCCTCAAAAGAAATGTATTTAGGGAGACATTACATAAAGAAGGAAAAATGGATTGCCGCAATAAATAGGTTCAAACATGTTATAAAAACTTATGATAGAACTATTTTTGTTGAAGAAGCACTTCATCGATTAGTAGAGATAAATTACAAAATAGGTCTAATAGATGAGTCGCAAAAATATGCAAATTTGTTGGGATACAACTATCTTTCAAGTGAATGGTATAAAAAATCATATAAGGTTTTTAATAGAAATTATGAAGTAAAAAAAATTAAGATAACAAAAAAAGAAAAGAAAGGCGTTCTTAATCGACTTAGAAAACTTTTTGATTGATATGAATAAAAATTTAATCAAAAAAAATTATCAAAAAAAAATCGATTTATTTAATTATTACAACAAAAAATATTACGACGAAAACATATCGGAAATTACTGACTCAGATTTTGATAAACTAAAAAAAGATATTATTGATTATGAAAAACAATATAATTTTTTAAAAAGTAAAAAATCTCCCTTATTATCTGTTGGCTTCAGACCTTCGAAAAATTTTAAAAAAATAAAACATAAAGTACCGATGCTTTCACTGGCAAATGCTTTTAGTGAAGAAGATTTAATTAACTTTGAAAAAAAAATATCCAATTATTTAAATGAGAAAAATAAATTAGATATCGAGTATAGCGCCGAACCAAAAATCGACGGTATATCAGCATCTTTAATATATAAAAATGGTAAATTAATTACAGGTTTATCAAGAGGTGATGGAAAGGAAGGAGAAGATATAACTGATAATCTAAAGACAATAAATGATATACCTAAACTTATAAAATTAAAAAATTTTCCAGAGGAAATCGATATAAGGGGCGAAGTTTTTATTCAAAATAGTGACTTTAAAAAATTAAAAGATAAATTTGCAAATCCAAGGAACGCTGCTTCAGGCTCCTTAAGACAAAAAGATCCAAATGAAACAAAAAAAATACCATTAAGATTTATTGCTTATACATACGGACATGAAAAAGGTTTAAAAGTGTCATCACAAAATGAATATTTGGTTCAATTAAAAGACTGGGGATTTAAAACTAATTCTTTAAATAAAACTATCAGTAAAGTTGAAAACTTAATGGACAACTATTATGAAATTGAAAAAAAAAGAGATAAGATAGATTTTGATATTGATGGAATTGTATATAAAGTGAATGACTTTAGATTGCAAAAAAGATTGGGCAATGTAGCTAATGCACCAAGATGGGCAATAGCTCATAAATTTTCAGCAAATAGCGGAGTTTCAATAATTGAAAATATTGAAATTCAAATTGGAAGAACTGGAGCTTTAACACCTGTGGCTAAAATAAAACCAATTAATATAGGTGGAGTTGTTGTGTCTAATGCCACGTTACACAATGAAGAAGAAATAATTCGTAAAGATATCAGAATAGGTGACACAGTAGAGATTGAAAGAGCAGGAGATGTAATACCTCATGTAATTTCTGTAGATCTTAAAAAAAGGAATAAAGATTTAAAAAAATTCAAATTTCCTATTAATTGTCCCTCATGTGGGTCTCAAACTATTAAAGATTTTAATTCAACTACAAAGAAAGAAGACGCGGTTAGAAGATGTTCAAACGAAGGTTACAGTTGTGAAAAAGTTGCTATTGAAAAAATAAAACATTTTGTATCCAAAGATGCTTTTAATATAGAAGGTTTTGGAAAAAAAATTGTTGAAAATTTTTGGAATTTGAAATTAATTAGATTACCACATGATATATTCAATCTAGACTACTCAATAATCGAAAGTTTAGATGGCTGGGGTAAACAATCAGTAGCTAATCTTAGATATTCTATAAATTTAAAAAAAGTAATTACATTTGAGAGATTTATTTTTGCTTTAGGTATAAGACATATCGGTTTAGAAAATGCAAAGATAATATCTAAAAATTTAAAATCTATAAAAAATTTTATTTCATTATCTAAGAAAAATAAATTTGATGAATTACTTAACATTGACGGTATCGGAGAAACACAAATTAGTTCAATTAAAAATTTCTTCTTAAGTAAAACGAACTTAAAAGTTTTAAACCAATTAGAAAAAATACTTGAAGTAAAGGATTCAAAAAATGAAAAAAAAGATGGTTTGTTAAGAGGTAAAACTTTCATGTTTACTGGTAAACTTTCAAATATTAGTCGATCAGAAGCTAAATCACTTATTGAGCAAAATTCAGGATCAATAGTAAGTAACGTTACAAAAAAACTTGATTATTTAGTTGTTGGTGAAAAACCAACTAATAGAAAAATTGATGCAGCAAAAAGTTTAAACATTAATATTTTAGATCAATCTACCTGGCTCAAAATGCTAAATAAGACTGGCTAACCATTTTTTTTCGCTTTTATTTAGGTAATTAGATAATTTTGAATAGACTTCTAAATGATATTTAAATAAATAATTTTTTTCTTTAAAATTAAGAAGTTCATAATTAATCAAATCTTTCTCAATAGGTGCTAGTGTTAAATTTTCGAAAAATAATTTACCTTGAGTTTTTTTAGCGTAAACCAAATTTTCTATTCTTATACCGAATTTCCCTTTTTGATAAAAGCCAGGTTCATTGCTTAAAATCATACCCTCATTTATCTTGACTGAGTTATATTTTGAAATTGACTGCGGTCCTTCGTGGACATTCAAAAAAAAGCCTACTCCATGACCTGTACCATGGTTATAGTTAAGACCAATACTTTTTAAGTATTTTCTTGCTTCAATATCAATTAGTTTTCCGTATTGTTTTTTTTTTAAATCAGCTTCTGCAACAGCAATATGCCCCTTTAATACTTTTGTAAAAATATTCTTAATTCTTGATCTTTGTTTTGAAAAACTAATAGTTCTTGTAACATCAGTTGTTCCATACTTGTATTGTCCTCCGGAGTCACAAAGAAAAAGTTCATTTTTTCTAATATATTTTGTATTATTTTTTGAAGCTCTATAATGGATTATTGCTCCATTTTCTCCACTCCCAGCTATTGTATTAAAACTTGGGTATAAGTAGTTTGAATTATTTTTTCTAAATTTTTCAAGTTTTTTTTGAGCATCAAATTCTGTAATTTTTTTCTTATTTACTTTTTTAATCCAATAGATAAATTTAGTTAATGCCACTCCATCATCTATATGAGCTTTTACCATATTTTTAATCTCAATTTTATTTTTGATTGCTTTTAATAGATAGATTGGATCTTCTTTTTTTAAAATTTTAAATTTTTTATCAAGAATAATTTCATTAAATATGGAACAAGTCATATAGTCGATAATGATTTTTTTTCCTTTTAAACTATCTACAAATTTCCCAAATCTTTTTGGCTCAATAATTAAATGTGGTTTTACCTTTTTATCTTTTAATATTTTTTTTGTTTTATTTTTATTTGCTATAAAATATATATTTTTTTTATCATCTAATAATAAGTTGCAATTAGGTATTGGGCTATTTGGATTGTCATATCCTCTTATATTTAAAAGCCAAGCTACATTTTCTGGTGCCGTGATGAATAAAAAATTTGATTTATTTTTTTTTAAAAATTTCATTACTTTAAATATTTTTTTTTCATGTTTTTCACCAACTATTTTATCATCTAAAGAATAAAATGGTTTTGAGCTATCAGATTGTTTCTTTGAAATTTTATTTATTAGGTCATGATTAATAAATTTTATTTTATTATTTTTCAAAAAAAATTTTTCGATTTGAGTAAAAGTGAAAAGTTTAGGATTTATACCAAGTGTTAAATTTTTAAATAAATTACAATTAATAATTTTTTGGTATTTTACTATATGAAAATTATTACCTGACTCTAATTGTGCCTGAATAGTGTATCTACCATCAACAAATAAGTAATTCTTATTTTTAAGGATTACAGCATAACCTGCTGATCCACTAAAATTTGAGATAATCTTTAATCTATCTGTTCTGGAATATTCTGAAAAAAATTCATCATTTTTTGGGATGATGTAACCATCAATACTCAATTTATTAAATTGTTTTCTTAAATTTTTTATGATTTTTTGTGTCATTTAATTCTTTTTTGATATCTAATCCAACCAGGGCTTCTATAGTCACTATCTGTATCAAAATCTTGATTAAATTCGAAATCATCAATCTCATCTTTTGCTTCTTCAAAAAAAGAATTTTTTTCAATAAATTTTTCAGGGAGTTCATCTATAAATCTTGAGGCCATACTATCTATCCAATCACCTTGATAAAATCTATTCATTGAAAATGATATTAATGCCTTTTTTTTAGCCCTTGTTATACCAACGTAAGCAAGCCTTCGTTCCTCTTCCAAACCACTTTGCCCCTTTTCCTCAATCGATTTCTGATGCGGAAAAAGACCTTCTTCCCATCCAGGTAAAAATACCACATCAAACTCTAATCCTTTAGATGCATGCATTGTCATCATATTGATTTTTTCTCCCTCCCAGTCTTGATCTATTGCGGTTGCTAGAGATACATGTTCTAGAAAACTCTCTAAGTTATCAAATTCTTTCATTGCATTTAAAAGCTCTTTTATATTTTCCAATCTATTTTCATTTTCTAAATCTTTTTTATTTTTAAGCATTGATGAATACCCAGATTCATCAAGAACTGATTGTAATAATTTAGTATGATTTATTTTTTTTATTTTTATTTCGTTTCTCCATTTTGCCAATAAATTTAAAAATAAATTTAATCCAATTTTTGCTTTTGGTTTTATTAAATTTTCCTCAATCATTCTTTTAGATGATGTCTCTAAACAAATAGAGTTTTTCTTTGAATATTCATGAATATTCTTGATTGTACTTTCACCAATAGCTCTTTTTGGATTATTTACAATCCTCTCAAAAGCTAAGTCATCTCTATCTTGATGAATCAACCTTAAATAAGCAACACAATCTTTAATTTCAGCTCTCTCATAAAATTTTGTTCCTCCCAATATTCTGTATGGCAATCCTATTTTAAGAAATCTTTCCTCAAATTCTCTAGTTTGAAAAATTGCTCTGACTAATATTGAAATATTATTTAATGAATATTTTTTTTTTATTTTTTCAACTTCATCTGAGATTCCAATTGCTTCATCTTTTCCATTTTTAAAACAATTAAGTTGAATTAGATCTCCTTCTTCCATCGATGTTTTTAAAGTTTTTCCTAATCTATTTTGATTATTTGCAATCAAATCTGACGCTACTGATAATATATTTTGTGTTGATCTGTAGTTTTCCTCAAGTCTAATTACTTTTGTATTTTTATAAACTTTGTCGAAATCTAAAAAATTTTTTATTTCTGCACCTCTCCAACTGTATATGGATTGATCGTCGTCACCCACACAACAAATATTATTATTATCTTCAGCTAAAAGATTTAACCATTTACTTTGAATATAGTTTGTATCTTGGTACTCATCGACTAAAATATATTTAAAGTTTTTTGAATATATTTTCTTTATATCAGAATTTTTTTCTAAAATTTTAACTACATGTAAAATTAAGTCTCCAAAGTCACATGAGTTTAGCTCAACAAGTTTTTGCTGATAAATTTTATATATTGGTAGAATAGTTTTTTCGAAAATATCTTTATGATTTATTAAAACTTCATTAGGATAATATCCTTTATTTTTCCAACGATCAATTATGGCCAGAATATATCTTGGTGAAATCTGTTTTACATCAATATTTTCAGCCTTACAGATATTTTTAATTAATCTAACCTGATCATCTGTATCAATTATAGTAAAATTTGAATTTAGATTTACTGCTGGAGCATGTTTTCTCAAAAGTTTAGCACATATAGAGTGAAAAGTTCCTAGCCAAGATAAGCCAGTGGCACTAGATCCTAATATCTTACTTACTCTATTCTGCATTTCTTTAGCAGCTTTGTTTGTAAAAGTTACTGCTAATATCTGATTTGGAAATGCTTTCTTCTCTTTTATAATATTGGCTATTCTTGAGGTTAAAACTTTTGTTTTACCAGATCCAGCTCCCGCAACAATTAAAAGCGGACCATCAATGTGATTTACCGCTTCTTTTTGTGCTTTATTAAGATCTTTAAGATATTCTGAGTTTAACATTTTAATTTTTTTAATATAAGTATTCTTTAAAATTTATGAGCAAACACAACTATTTTTCAAAAGCACTTAAAAAACACTTTTTATCAATTAATAACACAATAGAAAGTTATTTTAATAAATTAAAGTTTTTTATTTTAAATTTTAAAAAAATAAAGTCACAGTATAATAGCAAGGGATTTATAATATTTGGTATAATTTTTATATCAATTTTAGGTTATTTTTTATTACCAACAATTTATGATAAAAAAATTATCCAATCAAAGATAAAGAATCAAATATATGACCAGTATAATATTGAAATTAAATTTAATGAAAAAGTAAAATATGCTTTATTCCCTAAACCATATTTTTTTACAAATAATTTATCAATTTTGGATAATAAAAAAGTTATTGCTGAAGTAAAAAAATTTAAGACTTTTATTTCATTAGATAAATTTTTTAAGATAAATTACGTAAATGTAAAAGATGTGATATTTGATGATACAGAATTCAGTTTAAATAAAGACAATATAAATCTATTTAAAAAACTTTTTGTAAAAAAACCTAGTAAGAATCATGTTACAATTAAGAATAGCACTATTTTTTTCAAAAATTTAAGTGAAGAAGTTTTATTCTTAGGTAAAATTAATAATGGTAAATTTTTTTATGATGAAAAAAAATTAAATAATAATTTAATTTCAAAAAATGAAATTTTTAATTTACCCTTTATACTTAAAATCGAAAATGATAATTTGAAAGATAATTTATTGATTGAACTTGAGTCTAAAAAAATAAGATTTGATTTAATTAATGAGATTGATTTTTCAGATAAAACTAAAAATGGAACATTAGATATTTCTTTGTTCAATAAAAAAACTTTTATAAATTACAGCCTAGATGACAAATCTCTCAATTTTATCTCAAAAGATAAAAAAAATTCTTATGATGGAAAAATTGATTTTAAGCCTTTTTATTTAAGCGCAAATGTTAATTATCAAAATTTAAATCTAAAAAATTTATTGAAAGACGACTCTTTTCTGTTCGAAATAATTCAATCAGAGATCTTAAATAACAAAAATTTAAATATTAAAGTTAATTTCCTATTAGAAAATATAATTAACTTTCAACAATTGAAAAATTTAAACTTAAATATTGAAATTATAGAAGGAGATATTAATTTTTCTGACTCTCATGTCATGTGGAAAGACGATTTTAAAATTAGTTTAAAAAATAGTTTGCTTAGTTATGATAAAAATCAAATTAGCCTTATAGGAAAAGTAATAATTAATTTTGATAATATTGATGATTTTTTTAGTTCATTTCAAATAAAAAAGATCAATAGAAAAAAAATTGATCAAATTGAATTTGATTTTGTTTATAATATCAATAACAAAAAAATTAACTTCGATAATCCAAGAATAGATAAAAATTCGAATTTAAATGTAGAAAAATTTATTCAAAATTTTAATTTAGAAAATGAAAAATTTTTTAATAAAATTACGTTTAAAAACTTTGTAAATAATTTTTTTGGTGCCTATGCTGGATAGATCATTTTTTTAGGATTTACTATCCTATCATAATCTTTCTCATTTATAAGCCCAGTTTTTAGGGCTTCTACTTTTAGAGTAGTATTATTCTTAAGTGCTCTTTTTGCAATTTTTGCTGAATTATCATACCCGATATGTGGTGCGAGTGCTGTAACAAGCATTAATGAATTATCTAAAAATTTTTTAATCTTAATCTTGTCAGCTTTTATCCCTTTTACACAATACAATGAAAAATTTTTAGTACTGTCTGCAAGCAGATCAACCGATTGCAAAATGTTATGAGCAATTAAAGGTTTAAAAACATTTAATTCAAAGTGACCATGGGATCCTGCCATCGTAATCCCATTGTGATTTCCAATAACTTTAACACATACCATGGTTACTGCTTCAGATTGTGTAGGATTAACTTTACCAGGCATTATCGAGGAACCTGGCTCATTAGCAGGTAAAATAATCTCACCGTAGCCAGCTCTTGGACCTGATCCTAAAAATCTAATATCATTTGCAATTTTCATTAGACTAACTGCTGTGGTATTTAAAGTACCAGAAAAATTTACAATTTCATCATGAGCCGCTAAAGCTGCAAATTTATTTTTAGTTGGTTTAAAGGGTAGTTTAGTGATCTTTTTAATTTCATTGATAATTTTTTTATCAAATCCTTTTTTACTATTTATTCCAGTTCCAACCGCAGTACCACCTTGTGCTAAAGAATAAATTTCATTTAAAGCATTTTTTATTCTATAAATACAATCTTCTATTTGAGATTGATATCCAGAAAACTCTTGGCCTAAGGACAATGGTGTTGCATCTTGTAAGTGTGTTCTACCAACCTTAATTATATTTTTGAACTGAGAAACTTTTTTTTTTAACTCTTTATTTAGCAACTCAAGAGAGGGCAATAGTTTATTTTTAGTTTCCATTGCAATAGCAATATGCATTGCAGTAGGAAATACATCATTAGTAGATTGAGATTTATTAACATGATCATTAGGGTGCACAGGTTTTTTGGAACCTTTTTTACCGCCTAAAATTTCAATTGCCCTGTTAGCTATGACTTCATTGACATTCATATTAGTTTGAGTACCAGATCCTGTTTGCCAAACTTTTAAAGGAAAATGCTCGTTTAATTTACCAGATATAACTTCATTAGATGCCTTTATGATGGCTTTTGAAATCTGAGGTAAAATTTGTTTTTCTCTACCATGAATTGTTGCGGCAGCTTTTTTAATTATGGCAATAGATTTAATTAAAACTGGTCTGACCAAAAACTCACCTATATCAAAATATTTTTTTGATCTCTGTGTTGAAGCCCCCCAATATTTATCTTTAGGGACATTTATTGAGCCAATGCTATCGAATTCTTTTCTTAATTTCATTGATTAACAAGTAATTAATAAATTATTATAAATATACATAAATTTTATAAAACTTACAGGAGCAATATGTCAAATTTTAGTAAGGTTGGAACTTTCATGAAAACTTTTGGTCAAGAGGTAAAGAATAAACCCTCATTTAGCACTGATAAAATCAATAAACTCAGGATCGATCTGATTAAAGAGGAGCTTGAGGAACTTACAGAGGCTATGAAAAATAATGATTTATTGGAAGTAGCAGATGCACTTACAGATATCTTGTATGTTACTTATGGAGCGGGTCATGCATTTGGAATTGATTTGGACAAGTGTTTCGAAGAGGTTCAAAATTCTAATATGAGTAAATTGGATGAAAATGGAAAGCCCATTTATAATGAGTCAGGAAAAGTTATGAAAGGTCCCAATTATTTTAAACCAGATCTTTCAAAATTTCTTAATTAGATTTCAAGTTTTAGATCTACAGCAGGAACACTGTGAGTAATACTTCCTACTGAAATTCTATCCACGCCAGTAGCTGCAATTAACTTAACTTTTTTGAGTGTAATATTTCCTGAGGCTTCAGTTTTATAATATTTTTTTGCAATTTTAACACCTGTTTTAAGATTTTTTATATTCATGTTATCAAATAATATAGTATTAAATTTAAGACCTAATATTTTTTTAAGTTGCTTTAGGTTATCCACCTCAACAGTAATTTTTTTTCCCCTCTTATTTTTAATAGCTAAAGAAACTAATCTTTTAATATCTGAAGAAGCAATATGGTTATCTTTAATTAAATATTCATCACTTAAATTAAATCTGTGGTTTGTTCCTCCACCTAGTTTAACAGCATACTTTTGAATTACTCTCAAGTTTGGAATTGTTTTACGTGTACAACAAATTTTACATTTTTTACCAGCCAATTTAACAAATTGGTTTGTTTTAGTTGCAATTCCTGAAATATGAGACAAATAATTTAAAGCAACTCTCTCAGCAATTAATATATTTTGGGCTTTTCCTTGCACTGTAGCAATTAACGACTTTTTCTTTACAAAAGAACCGTCTTTTTTTTTAATCAAGAATTTGATTTTTTTATCAACTAAAGAAAAAGCATGCTTAGCAAATAAAAGACCACCAATTATAGCATCTTGATTTGATATTAATTTTACTTTTATTATTTTATTATTTTCAACAAGATTAGATGTTATATCTCCTGATGGATACAAATCCTCATTAAGGGCAAGCTTAACTGTGTTTCTTATAAAATTTTCGCTAAGTTTTATTTTTGACACAAAAAGCTATCTACCAATAGCAACCATTTTTTCTACAGACAATCTTGCTTTATTAATTGTTTCCTGATCCATAATAATTTCACCAGTTTCATTTTCTAAACAGTCTAAGATTTTTGGTAAAGTTATTCTTTTCATGTGTGGGCAGAGATTGCATGGTCTAATAAATTCAACATTTGGATTTTCTACTTGAATATTATCACTCATTGAACACTCAGTGACCATCATAACTTTTTTAGGTTGATTATCTTTCACATAATTAATCATTCCTGAAGTCGAGCCAGCAAAATCACTTGCTTTGATAACTTCTGGTGGACATTCTGGATGAGCTATAATTTTTATTCCAGGATTTTTGTTTCTAATATCATTAATTTCTTTTTCATTAAATTGATCATGAACGATGCAAATGCCTTTCCATGCAATAATTTCAACATCTGTTTGAGAAGCAACATATTTGGCTAAATAATCATCAGGTAAAAAAATTACTTTTTTAACTCCAAGTGATTTGACAATTTTTACAGCATTAGCAGAAGTACAACATACATCTGTTTCTGCTTTTACATCTGCTGATGTATTGACATATGAAACAACAGGAACTCCAGGATATTTTTCTTTTAAAAGTCTCACATCTTTAGCAGTAATTGACGATGATAAAGAGCAACCTGCTTTCATGTCAGGTAACAAAACTTTTTTATTGGGGCTCATTAATTTTGCTGTCTCAGCCATAAAGTGAACTCCGGCCATTACAATAATATCTGCTGAAGTTTTTGATGCCTCAACTGCAAGAGCTAAAGAGTCGGCAGAAAAATCTGCTATACCATGATAGATTTCTGGAGTTTGATAGTTATGAGCAAGAATAACAGCGTTTTTTTCTTTTTTTAATTTATTAATTTTATGAATATAGGGAGCATGCACAGACCATTCAATCTCAGGCATAACCTTTGATATCTTTTGATAAATTGGGTCTGTAGCCTTTTTAACCTCTTGATTAAATTCCATGAGAAAATTTATCAATTTGAAACCTACTTGTCATTGATTTAATGTGGGTCATATTTGCGGCCATGCTGAAATTGGTAGACAGGCACGGTTGAGGGCCGTGTGGACCTAGTCCATGAGAGTTCGAGTCTCTCTGGCCGCACCAAAACTCAAATTTTGAGCCATGGAGGTATAAAAATCTTAAAAGAACCATTTTCACTTTCAAAAGTTTGGTCTTTATCAAAATTTTCATCCTGATACTTGATTAGTCCAAAAGGGTAATCATTACTTATTAAAATTTTTCCAATTTCGATATTATTATTATAAATTTTTTCGTTTTCAGAAAGTTTTCCTTCAATTACCTTGATGGGTAGTAACCTTTTTGAAAGCTTATCTTTTAATTTTATTCTTGCAGTATTTTCTTGACCAACATAACAACCCTTTTTGAAGTCAATGCCATTTAGCTCTTCAAAATTACACTCAATACCAAATAATTTGTTTTGTAGTTGGTTCAAGTTTTTTGGAACAATTCCAAGATTATGGCTTTGATTATAATAGTTTTCAATTTTATCGTCTTTAAGATCTAATTTTTTAAGGGATAAATAAAGTTTTTCTAAGTTAATAATTAATCTTGCACCTAAATTTTTATTTCTTGGATCTAAAATAATTGGATCTTCTCTATATTTGAATGTGAAACCTAAAATATCTTTAGAGCCTTCAATCGATAGGTATTTTTCATACCCAAAACTTGCAACAACAAACTCGTTACTTAAATTCAAAATTTCTACTTTTGATCTAATTTTATATAGACTCAGTTGTTTAAATATTTCATCAGATTGATTTTTTTCACAATCAATGAAGAAGCCTGACTTATGTTTGACTACAATAAATTCAAATAGAAATTTACCTTGTGGTGTAAGTAAAGAGGCAAAACAACTTGAATTATCTGTAACTTTATTGATATCATTGCTTATAAGATTTTGTAAAAAATCTTTAGCATCTGAACCATTGACATAGATTATGGCCCTATCCTGTAATATAAAAACACTATTATTCATATTTGCATCGAATGAACTTTTAATATAATTACTTTTTTTGAAAATGTTAGATCTTATAATTATTAATGGTCAATGTTATATTGATGGGGAGCTTAAAAACGTTGATGTCTCCATCAAAGATGGCAAAATCCAAAACATAGGCAAAATCAATGAAGAAGCAAAAGATACTATAGATGCTAAAGGTCTAACCGTTTTACCAGGATGTATAGATACTCAAACTCATTTTAGAGAGCCTGGATCTACAGATACAGAAGATCTTCACTCAGGAAGTAGAGCAGCTATTGTTGGAGGGATAACAGCAGTATTTGAAATGCCGAACACTAATCCCCCAACATCAAATAAAAAAGAATTTCAAAGAAAATTAGATCTCGCAAAAAATAGGATGTATTGTAATTATGCTTTTTATTTTGGTGCAACAGCAGATAATGCTAATGAGTTAGCAGATTTAAAGAATCTAGAAGGCTGTTGTGGGATAAAACTTTTTGCAGGTTCTTCAACAGGAAATCTTTTGGTTGCAGATGAGAAAGATATTGAAACAGTATTTCAAAATAGTTCTAAAGTTGTAGCTGTTCATTCTGAAGATGAAGCAATTTTAAATGTTAATAAAAAATTGATTAAAAAAGGTGATGTTCACTCTCACCCAATTTGGAGAAGTGATGAGTGTGCAATTTCATCAACAAGAAGGATAGTTCGTATTGCAGAACGGTATAATAAAAAAGCACATGTTCTTCATATAACGACAAAGCAAGAAATTGATTTCTTATCTCAACATAAAGGAAATATTACTTTTGAGATTACACCGCAGCATTTAACAATTTATGCACCAGAGTGTTATGATAAACTTGGCACTTATGCTCAGATGAATCCCCCAATTAGGGATAAGACTCATTATGATAGATTGTGGTATGCGGTTAAAAATAATTTTAATGACACTATAGGTTCTGATCACGCACCTCATTTAAAAGTTAATAAGGATAAAGAATACCCAAATTCACCATCTGGTATGCCTGGCGTTCAAACTTTAATGCCAGTGATGTTAAATCACATCAATGATGGAAAATTATCTCTAAACCAATTAATAAATTTTGTTTGTGAAAATCCAGTAAAAATTTTTGGGATAAAGAATAAAGGATTTATAAAAGAAGGATTTGATGCAGACTTCACCATTGTGGATATGAACAAAAAAATTGTGATTAAAGATGAAAATATAGAGAGTAAGTGTGGATGGTCTCCATTTAATGGAGTTGAATTCAAAGGGACACCCGTTTCAACTATAATTGCTGGAAAAATAAAAATGAAAGACGGTAAAATTATAGGAGATCCAGATGGCACTCCTTTAAAATTTAATTAAGTTTTAAGAACTTTTTAAAATATTATTTTTTATTAAATCTTCTTTTATCTCATCTAAAATTGCTGGATCATCAATAGTTGGAGGCATTTTATATTCAATATTATCTGCAATTTTTCTTATAGTTCCTCTTAGTATCTTTCCTGATCTTGTTTTGGGAAGTCTCTTAATTACTATTACAACTTTAAAAGCAGCCACAGGACCAATGTTATTTCTAACCATTTGAATACACTCTTTTGAAATTGTCTCATTATCTTTATCAACACCTGCTTTTAGTACAATTAATCCTATAGGCAGCTGTCCTTTCAATTTGTCAGCAATGCCAAGAACCGCACATTCAGCAACTGATTGATGTTCAGATAAAACTTCTTCAATCGCACCGGTAGACAGTCTATGACCAGCCACATTTATAATGTCATCTGTTCTTGACATGATCCAAATATAACCTTCCTCATCAATGTGTCCGGCATCATAAGTTTGGTAGTATCCTTCGTAATTAGACATATAGTTTTCCTTATACCTTTCGTCTGCATTCCAAAGTGTAGGGAAGGTCCCAGGAGGCAAAGGGAGTTTAACAACTATATCTCCCATTTCGTTTGGTTTAGCTAAAGTTTGATCTGATTTTATAATTTTGACGTCATATCCAGGAACAGCTTTACAAGCAGAACCATATTTCGTTTTCATCATTTCAATACCTGTACAATTAGAACTAATTGCCCAGCTTGTTTCAGTTTGCCACCAGTGATCAATAACTGGAACATTTAATAAATTTTCAGCCCATTTGATTGTATCTGGATCAGCTCTTTCTCCAGCAAGAAAAAGACTTTCAAATTTAGAAAGATCATACTTAGAAAAGAATTTTCCATCAGGGTCTTCTTTCTTAATTGCTCTAAATGCAGTAGGAGCAGTAAATAATGATTTAACTTTGTAATCTGAAATGATCTTCCAGAATGCTCCAGCATCAGGAGTACCAACTGGCTTACCTTCAAAAAGAACTGTAGTACATCCTTTAAATAAAGGTGCATAAACAATATAGGAATGTCCGACAATCCAACCAATATCACTTGCTGACCACCAAATGTCTCCAGCGTCTATATTATAAATGTTTTTCATAGTCCATTTTAATGCAACTATGTGACCACCAATGTCTCTAACTATACCTTTAGGAGTGCCTGTTGTTCCAGATGTATATAAAATGTATGCAAATTCATTTGAGTTCATTTCAACACAATCAACTTCATTTGCTTTTGAAATTATCTCTTCCCAGTTTACCTCATTAGGAGCATTTAGTTTAACTTCATGACCCGATCTCTGAAATAAAACCATTTTATCAATCTTATGATTAGCAAGCTTAATCGCTTCATCTACTAAAGGTTTATATTCTACAGTCCTTCCAGGTTCAAAACCGCATGAAGCTGTAACTAATACTTTTGCTTTACTATCATCGATCCTACTTGCAAGTTCGTTAGAGGCAAATCCTCCAAAGACTACTGAATGGATTGCTCCAATTCTTCCACAAGCAAGCATAGCAACCACTGCCTCAGGTATCATAGGCATATAAATAATCACTCTATCTCCTTTATTAACACCCTGATCTCTCAATGCCCCTGCAAATTTTGAAACTTTTGATTTCAATTCCTTGTAAGTAAACTTACTTTTATTTCCTGTGATAGGACTATCGTATATTAATGCTATTTTCCCCCCATTACCTTGATCGATGTGAATATCTAATGCGTTATAACAAGTATTCGTTACTCCATCTTCATACCATTTATAGAAAGGTGGGTTTGATTTATTCAAAATTTTTGTTGGTTTTTTAAACCAAAAGATATCATTTGAAGCATCATCCCAGAATTTTTCTGGATTATTAATTGATTGTTCGTAGATTTTGTTGAATTTGTCTGACATTTAAAACTTGATTCGTTATTGCCTTTTTTTTGATTTTTAACTTAAAAATTGTATTTAATTTTAAAAAGTAAGTAAAATCAATGCTTATTAATGTCAATTTTGTCTTCAATTAACTCTATTAATTTGATATTTAACGCACAACTTTGGCTTTGGTTCGCCTTGGCCTAGTTTATATAAACTAAAAAGTAAAAACTAACTAAAGAGGGAGTTTTTTATGAAAAAACTTAAAATGTTTGCTCTTGCAATCGTTGCCTTAACAGGTTTAACGAGCATTGCACATGCAGCAGACGCTACGATGTTAGCTCAGGATGACTTCGTTGGAATATCTTTTTGGATAATTTCAATGGGTATGTTAGCTGCTACAGCATTCTTTTTTATGGAAAGAAACACTGTTGCACCTGGCTGGAAAACATCAGTAACTGTTGCAGGTCTTGTAACTGGTATTGCTTTCATTCACTACATGTACATGAGAGAAGTATGGGTTATGACTGGTGACTCACCAACAGTATACAGATACATTGATTGGTTAATTACAGTGCCACTACAGATGATAGAATTCTACTTAATTCTAGTAGCTGTAAGAAAAGCAAGTTCTGGAATATTCTGGAGATTGCTAATTGGTTCATTAGTAATGTTAATCGGTGGATATTTAGGAGAAGCTGGATACATCAACGCTACACTTGGTTTCATTATCGGTATGGCTGGTTGGGTATACATTCTTTATGAAATATTCTCAGGTGAAGCTGGAAAAGCTGCTGCTAAGAGTGGTAACAAAGCTCTAGTAACTGCGTTCAGTGCAATGAGAATGATTGTAACTGTAGGTTGGGCAATTTACCCATTAGGTTATGTATTTGGATACTTAACAGGTGGTGTAGATGCTAACTCACTAAACGTAGTGTACAACTTAGCTGACTTTATAAATAAAATTGCATTCGGTCTTGTAATATGGGCTGCTGCAGTAAGTTCAGCTGGTGCAAGAAGCAGATAATTACTAAGGTAATTTAATAATTTTAGGGCGAGTATGTTTTTGCATACTTGCCCTATTTTTTTTTAGGGCTATATACATCCTATGCCAAAAATAACTTACATCACTCATGACAACAAAAGCCATACCGTTGAAGTACAAAACGGCTTAACTGTTATGGAAGGGGCTGTACAAAATGATATACCAGGAATCGATGCTGATTGTGGTGGGGGAATGGCTTGTGCTACTTGCCATGTTTATGTCAAAGAAGATTGGTTTAATAAACTTCCAAAAAAAGAAGACGGTGAAGAAGACATGTTAGATATGGCATTTGAACCAAAAACAAATAGTAGGCTAAGTTGCCAACTTATAGTTTCTGATGAACTGGATGGATTAATTGTTAACATTCCATCAAAGCAAACTTAAATGATTAAAACAGATGCATTAATTATTGGAGCAGGGCCAGTTGGTTTATTTACAGCACACCAATTAAAATTAATTGGATTAGATTGTGAGATAGTTGATAATTTAGATAAAATTGGTGGGCAGTGTATAGAGCTGTATCCAGATAAGCCAATTTACGACATCCCTGCAGTACCGGAGTGTACTGGTGAAGAATTAACAAATAATTTAATCAATCAATTAAAACCTTTTGATATTAAATTTCATTTAGGTGAAAGAGTTGATGAAGTAAAAAAAGAAGAAAAAAATTGGATTGTTAAAACAAATAATGGCAAGTCTTTTTCTACTCCAAATGTTATAATTGCTGGTGGAGTAGGCTCCTTTGAACCTAGAAAATTTTCCCCAAAAGAGTGTGAAAAATTTGAAAATAAATCCTTGTTTTATTCAGTTAAAGATAAAAAAATATTTGAAGGAAAAACAGTTACAATCTTTGGTGGAGGAGACAGTGCTTTAGATTGGGCAGTTGAATTATCAAAATTTTCAAAAGTTAATCTTGTTCATAGAAGAGATGAATTTAGAGGTGCGCAAGCAACATTAAATAAAGTTAAAGAATTAACAAGTGTTGGAAAAATAAATCTATTCACAAAATATCAGCTAGTAAACATAAATGGTTTAAATAAAATAGAAAATATTGACATCAAAAGTGATGATGGAGAGACTAAAAACTTAAAAACTGATTATGTCCTAGGTTTTTTTGGTTTAATTATGCAGTTGGGCCCAATTGCTAATTGGGGGTTGAATATTGATAAAAAAACTATAGCCGTTGATACCGAAAAATTTGAAACAAACCAAAAAGGTATTTATGCAGTTGGAGATATTTGTACTTATCCAGGTAAATTAAGACTTATCTTATCAGGTTTTCACGAGGGAGCTTTAGCTGCTAGAGCATGTTTTAAATTAGCAAGACCAAACGAAAAATATAGATTTGAATTTACTACTACTTCTTCAAACTTATTAAAGAGACTTGGTAAAAAAGAGTGATAGAACTTTTTTCAGCAAATACACCTAATGGAAAAAAAATTAGTATTATGCTCGAAGAAATTGGCTATGAATATAAAACTATCAAGATAGATCTTGATAAGGGCGAACAGTTTAAACTTGAATTTAAAAAGATTAGTCCATTAAGTAAAATCCCAGTAATTATTGATCAGAATAAAAATAAAACAATTTTCGAGTCTGGTGCCATACTAATGTATTTAGCGGAGGATAGTGGAAAATTTTATGACAAAGAAAATAGATTAGAGATAAATCAGTGGCTTATGGCTCAGATGGGCTATATTGGACCAATGTTAGGTCAACACCACCAATTTCATCATTACAACCCAGGAAAAAGTAAATTTGGAGAAGAGAGATATTTTAAAATTGCAGAAAGAATTTACGCTGAACTTGACGAGAGACTTTCAAATTCAAAATTTTTATCAGGCGAAGAATACACAATTGCAGATATTGGAACATTCCCATGGATTGCTAGGCACGAATGGCATGATATAGGGCTTTCTAGTTATAAAAATTTGACAAGATGGTATAATGATATTTCAAAAAGAGAAGCTGTGATAAAAGGTTTTTCTTTTATGAATAAAAATGAAGTTATACCAAAACCTTAATTTACTGAATTTAACAATCTAAATAATGAAGCGAATATTCCATATCCAGACAATTCAATTAATAAAACTGCAATAACTATTAATACTAATTTTTTATTCATCTAGTAAATACAAATAATAATAAAAGGATCCAAAAAAAAGCATAATAAAAGTAAATATATTTTTTTGTAAAATTATAAGTGATTGGATTATGAACTTGTTTATTTTTTTTCTTTTTTTTAGTCATCTGCATGAACCTTTTCATTTTTTTCGTGTTTTTCTTGAGCTGCTATTGTATATTTTGCAACAGGTCTTGCCATTAGTCTTTTTAACCCAATTGGTTCAGCTGTATCTAAACAATAACCATAGGTCTCGTCCTTAAGTCTTAATAAAGCTTTATCAATTTCAGAAATTAATTTGATCTGTCTATTGATTGCTTTCATTTCTACATTTTTGTCAGTATATGAACTTGCTTGGTCAACAATATCTGCAGAAATACTATTATCATCCATGCTTCCATTGTACAGAGCTTCATTATTTGCTTTAACTAATTCTTTTTTCCACTCTTGCAACTTCATTCTAAAAAAAACTTTGTGTTTTTCACACATATATTTTTCAGTATCTTTAGGAATATAAGTCTTAGAAATTTTAATTGGACCCTTTGCCACCTCTTTTGATTTAACAATAACTTTAGGTTTAATTTTAGTTAAGGTCTTTTTTTTTGTTTTGGAGGCTTTGATTTTAGGTTTGCTTACTTTAGGCATAATACTAATTTAAATTCGAGCGAGTATATTCTGCAAATTAAGGGTGTCAAGCAAGCTTAATTATTGTAAATATTTAATTATGAATGTTCTAAACAGAAATATTAATAATATATTTTTTATTTTTGTATTATCTCATTTGGTAATTTGGACTTTGGTACCATCTTTAACTAATAAAAATTTACCTTTAGACACTATAGAAGCTCTCGCATGGGGTAGTAATTTGGACTGGGGTTTTAGTAAACATCCACCAATGAGTGCCTTTTTATCTGAATTTTTTTTCATTTTATTTGGAGCACAAGATTGGGCATATTATTTATTAAGTCAAATATCAGTTTTAATTGCATTTTTTTTTGTATTTAAGTTTGCCAATGAAATTTTAGAAAATTTCAAGTTAAGTTTGATTTCTGTTTTATTATTAGAGTCTATTTTTTTTTATAATTTCACTACTCCAGAGTTTAATGTAAATGTTTGTCAGCTTCCTTTTTGGTCATCAGTAGTTTATTTTACTTGGAAAATATATGATGCAAAAGAAATAAAATTTGTTGATTGTCTTTTAGTTGGATCATTTGCTGCTTTTGGGTTTTTATCAAAATATTTATTTATTTATTTATTAGTTTCAATCGGTTTATTATTTATTTATTTAATTTTTATTAAAAAAAATAAAAAATTTGACTTTAAATATTTGATAATACTAGAGATATTTATCGTTTTGTTAATTCCACATATTCTTTGGCTTAACAAAAATGATTTTGTATCTATTTTTTATGGCCTTAAGAGAACTGGTTTAGATGAGTCAGAAATTATAGATCATTTATGGCATCCTGTTATTTTTATCCTTAAACAAATTGGAATATTGATTCCTTTTTTTTTACTTACATTTTCTTTATTAAAAAAAATTAAATTAAAAATTAAATTCAAAGATAAAAAGCTAGTTTTTTTATTTTTTATAAATCTTTTACCAATTATCTTAATTTTTATTACTTCAATTGTTACAGGATCAAAATTAAGAACAATGTGGATGACACCTTTTTATTTATTTTTTGGAGTATTATTTATTTATATTTTGAAATCACAAATAGATCTAAAAAAGATAAATTTATTTTTGTATGGATTTTTATTTTTATTTTTTTTATCACCCATCCTTTATTCATTTATTTCAATTAATTATGATAATAAAAGAACAGACTATTCTGGAAAAGAAATAGCAAATTTAGTTGAGAGAAGATGGAGTAAAAATTTTTCGAATGAAATCATGTATGTTATCGGCGATGAATGGTATGGAGGAAATTTATCTTATCATATCAGTACGAGACCGAAATGGTTTAAAAGTTTAAAAAAAAATATAACTGATTTAGACCCTAATGGTGGTATTGTGTATACTGGAAATGCAGAAGTTCTTAAACAAATATGCCCAGGTGATTTTGGAAAAATAAATAAACAGGGTTTTTGTATGATTGGATTAAATATAAAATGAAAATAAAGATTTTAATTCCTGCTTATAATGACTGGCAATCTGTTTTTAAACTTATAGAAAATATCAACCATTTATCGATCGATCAAAAATTTGAAATTTCTATAATTATTATAAATGATGCATCTAATCATGATCGAATAGAAGAAAATATAAATTTTGATAATATAAAATCTATTAAGATTATTAATATGAAAATAAATCAAGGTCATTCAAGATGTATTGCTACTGGACTAAGATATATTTTTGAAAAAGAAGATTTTGATTATGTTATTCCTATGGATGGAGATGGAGAAGATAGGCCTGAAGAAATATCAGATTTTTTAATAAAAATTCAAGATTCAGAAAAAAAACCAATTGTTGGTGAAAGAATAAAAAGATCAGAAAATTTATTATTTAAAATTTGTTATCAAATACATAAGTTGATAACTTTAACCTTCACTGGAAAATCTATCAAATTCGGAAATTTTTCTTGTTTACCAAAAATTACTGTAGAAAAAATGGTTAATGAAAAAGCAACATGGAATAGTTTCTCAGGCTCATTGAGCAAAGTTGAAATAGATCTATTAAAAATACCATCTATCAGGGGATATAGATATTTTGAGCCATCTAAAATGAGTTTTTATAACCTCTTAAAACATTCTCTTTCTATAATCAGTGTTTTTAGAAAAGCATTTTTAATACGTTCTGCTGTTTTTATTATTTTATATATTTTATTTATTAAAGATAATGCATCTATAATTACATCGTTACCTTTAATATTTCTCTTCATAGCAGTTTATTCTATTTCAAATTTAGCATTAAGAGAAAATATGGATGAATATAAAAATTCATTAAATCAAATAGACAATGTGGAGATTCTAAAGTGAAAAAAAGAGATCTTTATTACGATAGAATTCCAACAAAACTTTTGAGGGAGAACGTTAGATATCTTGGCAATATTCTCGGAAAAGTTATTAAAGAACAAGAGGGAGAAAATTTATTCAAATTAATTGAAAAAATTAGAAAACTTTCTAAAGCAAACAGTGTAAATTTTAAAAAAAATCACTCATATAAAAATATTATTAAAACCATTAAAGGTTTAAACGCTAAAAATACTCTGAAAGTAACTAGAGCATTTAGTCATTTTATGAATCTAATGAATTTAGCTGAGTTCATCGATGCTTCGAGAAGTTTGAATGAATATGAAAATAGTAAAAAAAAAATTGATAATTCAAATATATTTATCGAAGAAATTTTTGAAGGTCTTTTTAAAGATAAAAAAATTTCTGATAATAAAATCTATAATCTTACAAAAAATTTAAATATTGGAATTGTTTTAACTGCTCATCCAACAGAGGTAAAAAGAAGAACCCTTATCCAAAAATATCATACAATAATTGAGATATTAGAACAGAGAGATTTATTAATGGATCGCCCATCAAAATTAAAAACACTTGATAAAAAACTTTACGACGAATTAACTATAATTTGGAATACTGACGATCTTAAAAGATTCAAACCTTCTCCATTTGATGAAGCTAGATGGGGTCTTGCGGTAATAGAAGATAGTTTGTGGGATACAATACCAAAAGTTTATCGAAGATTAAATTCAATATTTTTAAAGAACATGAAAAGAGGTTTGCCTAAAAATTTTAATCCTATTGAATTTGGTTCTTGGATGGGTGGTGACAGAGACGGCAATCCAAATGTTACAGCTGCTGTTACTAAGAATGTAATTTTATTGTCAAGATGGGAAGCAGCAAAGTTATATGAAAAATCATTAACTAAAATTATTAGATCTTATTCCATGAAGAAATGTTCAAATAAAATATCTCGTAAAGTTGGAAAGTCTTTTGAACCATATCGGGTTTTTTTAAGGCCATTAAGAGATAAAATGAGAATTACCCACAGAAGTATAGAGCAACATTTAGTAAACAAAAAACCATTAGATCAAAAAAAATTGTTAAAGGAGAGAGAGGAAATTTTAAAACCTTTAAGAGTTGTAAGGGAGTCTTTAGAACAAAACAATAATGAGAATATTGCAAGTGGTGAACTTTTAGATTTAATGAGAAGAGCTAAATGTTTTGGAGTTAATTTGGCAAGACTAGATATACGTCAAGAGTCTGCAAGACACAGTCAATTAATTTCAGAATTTGTTAAAAAAAAGTATAAAAAAGATTATTTAAAGTTAGATGAAAAACAAAAAATTTCACTTTTTAAGAAGTTAATATTAAACAAAAGAAAATTTATTCAAAATTCTGCAATAAAAAATAGAGAAAATAAAGAAGTTTGGGCAACTTTTAAAACTCTTTCATATGAACCATCAGAGTGTTTAGGTGCATACGTAATTTCAATGACGAACTCTGCATCTGATATTTTAGCTGTAAATTTTTTACAAAAAGAAGCAAAAATAAAAAATAAATTAAGAGTTGTTCCACTTTTTGAAACTTTAGAGGACTTAATAAATGCAAAATCTATAATGGAAACTTTATTTTCTCAAAAATGGTACAGGAGTCTTATTAAAAATAAACAAGAAGTAATGATAGGTTATTCAGACTCTAGTAAAGATGCTGGAAAGTTATGTGCTAGTTGGCATCAATATAAAGCACAAGAGGAAATAACAAAATTAGCAAAAAAATATAATATTCAAGTCATTTTCTTTCATGGCAGAGGTGGATCAGCAGGTAGAGGTGGAGGACCAATTCAAGCAACCTTGAGATCACAACCACCACAATCTGTTAATGGAAAAATTAGAATTACAGATCAAGGTGAAGTAATACAACAAAAATATGGTTACGAACCTTTAGCAAAATATAATTTGTGCAGTTATATTGGAGCTGTGACTGAGGCCACTTTAAATCCGCCCCCAATACCCAAAAAAAATTGGAGATCTTTAATTGAAAAAATGTCTGAAATATCAAAAAATTCATATAGAAAAAACATTAACCAGAGTTCAGAATTTATTAAATATTTTAAAACTGTTACACCGCACGTTGCTTTAGGAAAATTATCTATTGGATCTAGACCGTCGAAGAGAAAAAATGTTGATAATATAAAAAGTTTGAGAGCTATACCTTGGGTTTTTGCATGGACTCAAATTAGGTTGATGTTACCAGCTTGGTTAGGAAGTGCTGAAGCTTTAGAATATTCTTATGGAAAAAAATTAAGAAAAACTCTTTTTGATATGGAAAAAAATTGGCCATTTTTTAATGCCATGTTGGATATGCTTGATATGGTAATCTCTAAAGCCGACCCTGATATATCAAAAATTTATGAAGAGTTTCTTGCAGATAGAAAACTTCAAAAAGTTGGAAAAAATTTAAGATTTCAATTCGATGTTATAAAAAAATTAAATACGAAAATCACACCTAAAGAAATAATTGCTTCTAGAAAACAATTTAGAACATCAATTATAGTCAGAAATATTTATTCTGAGGTTTTGAATATAATTCAACCAATAGTCATTAATAAAATTAAGAATAATAAGAATAACAAAAATAAAGATCACTTAAATGATGCTTTATTAACTTCTATAGCAGGAATTTCTGCTGCAATGAAAAATACAGGTTAATTAATAATTTTAGCTCTTTTACAATATTAACAAAAATGATAAATATACTTTTAAATAAAGTGTGGTTGTGCTCACTTGTAAATAAAGGGACAACAATAACAAAAGAGCATAACTATGAAAAAAATAATTTTAATCCTAACTTTAATCTTATTAACTCCAAGCAATCTTTTTGCTGAGAATTTTAAAATTAATAATTTTAATTTTTGGCTTTATGAAAATGGACATCATCAATATTTAAACATTAAAGAAAACCCAGTATGTAAAGAAGAACCAAAATATAGTAATCTTTGGTATTATAATAAATGTGATAAATTTCAAGGATCCAACAATCTTGATATCAAAATAAAAAATAAAGCATTATCAGCTACTAATATTGCTTATCATTCGAACCCAAATAGAGACTCTCTAATTTATTATTTATGGAAATACTCATATCGAGATAGAAGTCAGCATTTAAAAGAGTTTAAACCTACAAATAATTCCTACGATTTTAAATTCAATTTAATTGAAGATAAATTTTTAAAAAAACAATTGAAAACTAAAGGTATCCTTAGTTATTTATATTATCAAGATGGTGAAGTATTGATTGACGAACTTTCTCCTAAAGAAAGACTGGGAGAGTTTTTGAATAATGAAACAAAATTTTATTCAATGTCAATGGGTAAGTCAGTAACTTCTTATTTAGTAGGTCATGCCATATGTGAGGGCTATATTGATGGAGTTGATGCAAGAGTAAATGACTGGCCTATAATAAAAGATTCACTTTATCATGATCAAAAATTAATTAATTTTTTAAATATGAATACTGGTGATCAAAAATACATCGATGAATTTGAAGATGGTACCAGTAAATTAGGTGCATATGAAGATAGGGATATTGAAACAACTATGCGTTCACACTTCAGAAACAAAAATACAAAAAAATCTAAGGAAAGATATAACTACAATGGATTTGTTACTCAGTTAATTTTAAATTATATGAAATTTAAAGTCGGTGAAGATTATGACAAATTTTATAGCAAAGTTTTTAATGATAAAATAAAGATCAAAAATAGCATTCGTTATGGCTATACTAGTTTTCAAGAAAAAAATGGAAATGGACATCCCAACATAATGGCAACAAGATTTGACTATCTTAGAATTGCAAAAGCTATAATGGATGATTATCAGAATGATACTTGTGTTGGAAAATATTTAAAAGAAATTTATAAAAGAAGAATACCAAAAGGAAGCATAGAAAAAAACGAGCCTTTAGTTGGTCGTACTAAATCTTATGGAGGTCAATTCCATATGGATTATCCAGGATTAAAAGATAAGATTATCTTTGGGATGAGTGGTTATGGTGGGAATATGATTTTAATTGATGTAGAAAATTCAAGAATACTGGTTCTAAATTCACTTCATTATAACAATACCCAATATAAATATAATCATAAAAAACTAATATTAGATCTATTTAAAAATGGTAAATAAATAATAAATGAAGAAAATTTTTTATTTAATCTTCACATTTTTTTTATTTTCCACAGCAGTATTTTCAGACAATCATAAAACGAATTTTAAAGATATTAAAGGTTATAAGAAACAATTTCTTTCAATGTCTGAAAAAAAAGTAAATAGAATAAAAGAAGTAAAAGCTTCAGATGGTTTTCCTGTTTATGAAGGAAAAACAAGTATTCAAGTTACTGTAAATCGAGAGGATGCAGGTTGTGGAAAAGGTAAAGCACAAACAACACAAATTCAATGTGATGGTAAAGGTAATAGAAGTAGGCAAGAGATCCACCTTGGTAATATGAGATTAAAAAACAAAGAACATATTTTTGAGTATGCGGTGTACTTTGATGAAAGTTACGAACCTTTAGAGAAAGGTGCTGTAGTTATCATTGGTCAAATGCATACTGATAATTTAGCGAAGGGATGTCATAGTTGTTGCCATTTCTGGGCTCAAGATTTTAAATATAAAGGTGAACATTATTACAGTTGGGCGAGTAAGGCAGCTTACTCATCAGAGCCTGTTATAATTGGAAAAATTGAAGACTTAAAAGGGAAGTGGACTCATTTAAAATTTCATGTTCTTTGGAAGCTTGATGAAACTGGAAGATTTAAGATTTATAGAAATAATGAAGTTATAGCTGATCTTAAAAATATAAAAACTTTAGCTGACACTTGCACAGGTGGTTATATGAAATTTGGAATTTATAGACACCGTACTATTGGTTATTGGAATTCTGATTGGGAAAGCTTACAAGATCAAAGAGTTTATTTAGATAGCATCGTATTTAGAAAACCAAAAAAAGACGAAAAATTCAAAAAATGAAAAATACTAGTTAATGAAAAAAATTATTTCAATTTTCGTCTTTAGTTTATTATGGAGCAATTTAAGTCTTGCCGGTGTTGAAGAAGTTTTAAAAGAAATTAAAAAAAATAAAGATATTGCTCAAGGATTTAATAAAGTAATAGATAGAGGAGAAGATAATAAAACTAATAACTGGAGAGTTACAAATAAAAAAATTTTAACTTCAGATAAAAATCTTAGAAAACATGTAATTAAAATAGTAAATAAATCTGAAAATTATCCAGTTAGATTTGGTAAACAGTCTTTAAGATTTGAAGTAAGAAATGGAGATGGATGGGGTTGGGACTCTAGGAATAACAGAGAAAGAGTAGAGTTACTAATATGCTGCGTTAATAAGAAAACAACGTGGTCTGCTTGGTCACTTTTTTTACCAGATGATTATAAGATAATTTTTCCAGCCAAAACTATGTTAGCACAATTTCATAATGATGGTGACTTACCACCTGCTTTTGCTTTTGAAAATCAATCTCATCGTAGTGCAAAAGAGGGCGGAGGATATTGGATTGAAATAGATGAATATGTTGGTGGAAACAATGTCCCAATAAAATTGCTAGATAAAACGGAAATGAATGGAAAATGGAATGATATTTTAGTTAATGTCAAATGGACCCACAAAGATGATGGTTTTTTTAAAATTTGGATTAATGGAAAATTAAAATATCATTGGAAAGGAATTACTCAATCAAAGGGAGAACGAACAGAGTTTCACGTTGGTGTATATAGATCATTTATTCACCGAACACCTGAGCCAGATCCAACCCAAGTTGCTTATTATGATGAAATAAGATTTGCAAAGTCGTGCAAAAAACTCAAACTCCAAGATTTAGGCTATTCTTGTGAAGATATTGAAAATCAATAATATTATATTTTAAATTATACAGCTCTTATAGTTGGTAGACAGTAAAAATCAGCTGTATCTATTTTAGAAGAATATTGTCTTCGCATATTCCATTTTTTATGAACTCCAGCGC
>CACJOY010000001.1 GCA_902595125.1 uncultured Pelagibacteraceae bacterium | reverse complement strand
ATTTGGAATAGATGAAAAAAATATTTTTAATATATGGTCATTACGATGATAATTCATTCAATGCAGCTATAAGAGACACTTTTATTAGTACAGCTAAAGAAAAAGGTCATTCAGTAGATGTAGTTGATCTTTACAAGGAAAAATTTAACCCAGTTTTTGCAGGCGAAAAACCTGACGAAGTAGTATTAAATCATAGAAAAAGAATAGATTTTTCTGATACAATTGTTTTAATTGCACCAATTTGGAATTTTAGAATGCCAGCAATAGTGGAGGGTTGGATAGATAAAGTTTTGGCACCACCATGGGCATTTAGATTTAAACAATTATGGGGTAATTATGGATATCCAATTGGAAATCTTAGAGATAAAAAAGCAATTATTTTTTGTACTTACGGCTCACCAAGATTAGCAATAACAACATTTTTTTTAAATTTACCAATAAGAAGACTAAAAAGAGGAGTTTTTCATATGTGCGGCATTTATAATATCAATTACAGAAGATATTTTGCTGTACCATTTGTAAGTGATAAAAAAAGAGAAGAATTTCTTAAAGATGTCAAAAAAACTGCACTTAACGTTTAGTTTAATCATAATTTTTTTATTAAATTCAATTTCATTAAAAGCAGAGATACAAATTCCGAAAAATTCAATTTTACCAGTTGAAGTTATAAAAATTCAGTTAACTGGACTTATGAACAATGATAATAAATTTAAAGATAGTGGAATCGAACAAACTTGGAATTTTGCGCACCCTAGTAATAAAAAATATACTGGCCCATTACCTCATTTCAAAATGATGATTAAAGGTAAATCTTACAAAATGCTTATAAATCATTTAAGTCATACAATAACTGAGATTGAACGTAGTGATAAATGGGCTCAATTTGAGGTTATAATTTTGGACAAAGAAAAAATTTATCATAAATTTAACTGGCAGGTAGAAAAATATACTGAGGAAGGGCCTTTAAAAGATTGTTGGCTGACCACAATGGTCTCAAGTCCTATTCCATTAGGAAGTTCAATTTGATTATTTACAATACAATTTTGTTTCGTAATGAATAAAAATTTAGTAGGAATCAACTAATGAAAACTAAAACAAAAGTAGTAGTTGTTGGTGGGGGAGTAGTAGGCGTTAGTGCTCTTTATCACCTGGCAAAAAAAGGTTGGTCAGATGTAGTTTTAATTGAAAGAAAAGAACTTACTTCAGGATCTACTTGGCATGCTGCTGGATTATTACCTCTTTTTAATATGAGTTATTCAGTTGGACAACTTCACAAATATGCAGTTGATCTTTATAAAAAATTAGAGGAAGAGACAGGAAAAAATGTTGGTTTTAGTGTTGTATCAAATATTCGATTAGCTAGCACCAAAGATAGAATGGATGAATATCATCAATATGCAGGCGTGGCCAAGACAATTGGAGTAGATGTAAAATTTTTAACTCCACAACAGGTAAAAGAAATTTGGCCCTTGTGTCATACGGATGATTTAGTTGGAGCAATACAGCACCCAGAAGATGGTTATATTCAACCAGCAGACTTAACTCAAGCACTTGCTACTGGAGCAAGAAATAAAGGAGCAGAAATTTATAGAAACACAACAGTTCTTTCAATGAAGCAAACTAAGGATGGATGGATAGTTGAAACAGATAAAGGTTCGATAGAATGTGAGCACGTAATTTCTTGTTCAGGAAATTTTGCAAGACAAACAGGAGAGATGGTTGGCTTAGATATTCCAGTGATACCTGTTGAACATCAATATATTGTAACTGAGCCACATCCAGAAATTCAAAAAAGAAAAAAAGAAGGACTTCCAGAAATGGGAGTATTAAGGGATAGTGATAGCAGATGGTATATGAGAGAAGAAGCTGGTGGATTAATACTTGGACCTTATGAAGATGGAGCACCTGCCTGTTATGTTGAAGGTCCATCGAAAAATTCAGAATATGAATTGTTTCAAGAAGACCTAGATAGACTTGCACCACATATAGAAGGTGCAATACATCGTGTGCCTGCTTTTGGAGAAGTGGGTGTAAAAAAAGTTTACAATGGTGCTATTTGCTATACTCCAGATGGTAACCCGATAGTAGGTCCAGCATGGGGTTTAAAGAACTTCTGGATTAATGAAGGACATAGTTTTGGAATAACAGCAGCAGGCGGAGCAGGCTGGCAATTAGCAGAATGGATTGTAGATGGAGAACCAACAATAGATATGTTAGGTGTTGAACCAAGACGTTATGGAAATTACGCAACAAAATCATATTTAAAAACAAAAAATGAAGAAGCATATAGCCATGTCTTTATAGTCCATTATCCGGATGAGGAAAGACCTGCTGCAAGACCTTTAAGAACATCTCCATGTTATGAGAGAATGAAAAATTTAGGAGCTGTATTTGGACAAAAATTTGGTTGGGAAAGACCTAATTTTTTTGCAACTGATGGAATGGAGCAAAAAGATGATTGGTCTTTTAGAAGGTCGAAGTGGTTCGATGCAATTAAAAGAGAATGTGAAAATGTTAAAAAAAATGTTGGTATTTTAGATATGACAGCATTTGCAAAATGTCGAATTAAAGGTCCAAAAGCCGAGGAATTTTTAGATTATTTAGTTGCCAATAAACTTCCTAAAAAAATTGGTAGGATTAATTTATGTCATGCGCTTAATACAAAAGGTGGTGTCCACTCAGAATTTACAATTATGAAGGAGGCAGAAAATAGTTATTATCTAGTTTCAGCTGGAGCAAATTTGAGATTAGACCATGACTGGATACAAAAATGGATGCCTACTGATGGCTCAGTAATATTTGAAGATCTTACAAATAGCACTGGAGTTCTTGTTGTTGCTGGTCCTAAAGCAAGACAACTAATGCAAAAAGTTTCAACAGATGATTTTTCAAATGAAAATTTTAAGTGGTTAACCGCTAAAAATGTTAATGTGGGTTATGCACCTGCAAATGCAATGAGAGTAAACTTTGTTGGTGAACTTGGGTGGGAACTACATCATCCTATTGAATATCAGAATCATATTTTTGACAAGCTTATGGAAGCAGGAAAAGAATTAGGAATTAAACCTTTTGGAATTAGAGCTATGAACAGTTTGAGAGTAGAAAAATCTTATAAACTTGTTGGAACTGAATTATCTATTGAATATTCGCCATATGAGTCAGGTCTTGATAGATTTGTTCACCCTAACAAAGGAAACTTTATTGGACTTGAAGCATTAAATAAATGGAGAGAAAAAGGCTTTGATAACAAGCTAGTAACTCTAGAGGTTCACAACACCACAGATTCAGATGTATTAGGAAATAATCCAATTTACAAAGACGATAAAGTAGTTGGAAGAGCTACAGGAGGCGAGTATGGATTTAGATTAGATAAATCTATAGCATTAGCAATGGTTAAACCAGATTTGGCAAATGTTGGAGAAAAACTTAAAGTTGATATACTTGGAAAAATGTATGAGGCCACAATTCTTGAAGAGAGTCCTTATGATACTGAAAATAAATTATTGAGAGCTTAATGAAAATCTTAGTCGCTGTTAAAAGAGTTATTGATTACAATGTTCAAATAAGAGTTAAAGAAGATGGCTCTGGTGTTATTACAGATAATGTTAAGATGTCAACGAATCCACCTGATGATAATGCAATGGAGGAAGCGGTAAAAATAAAAGAGTTAGGAAAAGCTTCAGAAGTTGTAGCAGTATCAGTAGGAGATGAAAAAGCACAAGAAACAGTAAGAAAAGCATTAGCTGTTGGAGCTGATAGAGGTATACTTGTTAAAGCTGATGGTATTATCGAACCATTAGCAGTTTCAAAAATTTTACAGAAAGTTGTTGAAAAAGAAAAACCTGACTTAGTTTTTATGGGTAAGCAGGCAATTGACGATGATTGTAATCAAACAGGACAAATGTTAGCAGCATTACTAAATTGGCCTCAAGCCACATTTGCATCAAAAATTGAAGTAAAAGATAAATCTTTAGAAGTTACAAGAGAAATTGATGAAGGTCTTGAAACAATAGAGGTCAATGTTCCTGCAATCGTAACATGTGATCTTAGATTAAATGAACCTAGATATGCTTCATTACCAAACATTATGAAAGCTAAAAAAAAACCAATCGAGCAAATAAATGCCTCTGATTTAGGTGTAGATACAAAACCTAGAATTGAGCAAATTAAGGTAGAAGAGCCACCAAAAAGGAAAGCAGGGATTAAAGTCGCAAGTGTTGAAGAATTAGTTCAAAAATTAAAAAATGAGGCTAAAGTAATATAATGTCAATTTTATTAATTGCTGAGCATAATAATAAAGAAGTTAAGCCTTTTACTTTAAACGCAATTAATGCAGCATCTCAAATAAACGAAGATGTTCATGTGTTAGTTTTGGGATCAAATTCTGATGGGGTAGCTAAATCTATTTCTCAAATACCAAATACAAAAAAAGTAATACATGTAAATAACCCTATTTATGAAAACTATTTAGCAGAAAATTATACTTCGGTGATTTATAAATTATCAGAAAATTATTCTCATATAGTATGTTCTGCTAACACTTTTGGAAAAAACTTAATGCCAAGAGTAGCAGCATTGCTAGACGTCTCTCAAGTAAGTGATATTACAAAAGTTATTTCAGAAGATACTTTTTTAAGACCAATTTATGCTGGCAATGCTTTTGCAACTGTTAAAAGTAACGATAAAATTAAATGTGTAACTATTAGACCTACATCTTTTGATCCTGCTCCAACATCGGGTGGTTCTGCTGAAATACAAAATAGTGAGGCTGGTGAAGCAACAGAGATATCTAAGTTTATTAAAAAAGAAGAAATTAAATCAGATAGACCAGAGCTTGGTACAGCAAGAGTCGTAGTTTCAGGTGGTAGAGGAATGCAAAGTGGAGAAAATTTTAAATTGATTACTGCTGTTGCAGATAAACTTAACGCTGCAATAGGCGCTTCAAGAGCTGCAGTTGATGCTGGGTATATAACTAATGACCATCAAGTAGGACAAACTGGTAAAGTAGTAGTTCCCGATTTATATATTGCAGTTGGTATCTCAGGAGCAATTCAACATTTAGCAGGCATGAAGGAAAGTAAAGTGATTGTTGCAATAAATAAAGATGGTGAGGCACCAATTTTTAGTATTGCAGATTATGGTCTTGAAGCTGATCTTTTCGATGCATTACCAAAATTCTTAGATGAATTGAACAAATTAAACACTATACAAAAATAATATAATCTGTAAAAAACTAAATTATGTCCAGAGAGACAATGGAATATGATGTTGTTATTGTAGGTGGTGGTCCATCAGGATTAACTACGGCTATTAAACTAAAACAACTTAATCAAAATTTAAATGTTTGTGTATTAGAAAAAGCTTCTGAAATTGGAGCACATATTTTGAGTGGAAATGTTTTTGAAACAAGAGCTTTAGACGAGTTATTTCCTAATTGGAAGGAACTTAACACGCCCATCAAAACAAAAGTGACGAAAGAGAAATTTTTATTCTTAGGAAAGACAAGATCATTAAGTTGGCCAACTTGGCTATTACCTTCGGTACAACAAAATCATAAAAATTATATTATAAGCCTTGCGAATTTATGTAGATGGCTTGCAGAACAAGCTGAAAGTTTAGGAGTTGAAATTTTTCCAGGATTTCCTGCGAGTGAAATTTTATATAATGACGACGGATCTGTAAAAGGAGTTGCTACGCAAGACATGGGAGTTGATAAAGAGGGCAATAAAAAAGATGGTTTTGAACCAGGCATTGAACTTTTGGGAAAGGTCACGGTATTTGCAGAGGGTTGTAGAGGACATTTAGGTAAAGAATTAATTAAAAAGTTTGAGTTGGATAAAGGAAAAGATCCTCAACAATATGGAATAGGATTTAAGGAAATTTGGGAAATAAGTGAACAAAAGCATGAAGAAGGTCTTGTAATGCATACTGCTGGATGGCCTTTAGATAATAATACTTATGGAGGTAGCTTTATGTATCATGCAGAGAATAAACAAGTATTCTTAGGGTATGTAATTGGTTTAGATTATAAAAACCCACACTTGTCGCCCTTTGATGAATTCCAAAGATTTAAAACTCATCCAGCTATAAAAAAGATCATTCAAGGCGGAAAAAGAATTTCTTATGGCGCAAGAGCTTTAATTGAAGGTGGTTATCAAAGTTTACCTAAAATGTATATGCCAGGTGCACTACTTATTGGTTGTGATGCTGGAACATTAAATATGCCTAAAATTAAAGGTTCTCACACTGCAATGAAAAGTGGAATTATTGCAGCTGAATCCATTCATGAGCATTTAAATTCAAAAAGTGAATTATCTATTTTTGAAAAAAAATTTAAAGCAAGTTGGTTATATGAGGAACTTTATAAAGCAAGAAATGTTAAACCAAGTTTTAGTTGGGGTTTAATCTTAGGAATAATATTTACTGGTATTGACCAAATTTTATTTAGAGGAAAATTACCATTTACTTTAAAACACAAACATGCAGATCATGAAACATTAAAACCTGCAAATGAAATGCCAAAAATTGACTATCCAAAACCAGATAATATTATAACCTTTGATAAAACAAGTTCAGTTTATTTAACAGGTACTAATCATGTCGATAATCAACCAGTGCATTTAAAATTAAAAGATAAAAATTTGCCAATTAGTTATACTTTAGAAAAATTTGATGAACCTGCTCAGAGATATTGTCCTGCTGGAGTATATGAAGTTCAAAAAGAAAATGATTTATACAAATTTGTTATAAATTCTCAAAATTGTATACACTGTAAAACATGTGATATTAAAGAGCCATCACAAAATATTACATGGGTCACACCAGAAGGTGGAGGTGGTCCAAAATATGGAAATATGTAATTAAGATAAGTCGATTGCAAACTTTTTTAATGTTTCAATCGGCATAATCTTTAAAGTATTTTCGTGAGTGCTTTTTAAAAAAATGGGACATCCTTTACCAGCTTCGACTGCTTTCAAATACCAAGTGGCACATACACACCAGCCATCGCCGTGTTTTAAACCTGGAAAACCAAACTCTGGGTGAGGAGTAATTAAATCATTACCTGCCTCTTTGCACCATTCTAAAAATTCTGTTGTAACTTTCGCACAAACAGTATGAGATCCTTGATCATTTTTATCAGTATTACAACAACCATCTCTATACCATCCAGTTAAAGGGTCTAAAGAACATTCCTCTAGATTTTCACCTAGAACATTTTTTTGCTTTTCTTTCATTAAATTTTAGTTGGATTTGGTTGACCTTTATAAACTTTTTTTGGATCAAATTTTTTTTCTTTTTCTAAAAATTTCATTTTAATTTTTCTTCCATTGTCAATTGGCCCCAATGGAAGTGATCTATAAAAACAAGATCGATAACCAACATGACAACTAGCGCCATTTCCAATATCTACTGTTAACCAAATAGAATCTTGATCATCATCAATTCTTATTTCTTCAATCTTCTGAGTAAATCCACTTGTCTTACCTTTATGCCAAATATTTTTTCTTGACCTACTAAAATAATGAGCCTCTTTGGTCTCAATTGTTTTTTTTAACGCTTCAATATTCATATATCCATGCATTAAAATTTCTTTAGTTTTAGAGCATGTTGTTATGACTGGTATAAGTCCATCATTATCAAATTTTGGAGAAAAAAGATTTCCCTCTTCAATTTCAACTACATTTTCTCTTTTTTTGAACATTTTATGTAATTATGTAGCACATATAGGTATATTTTAAATATTTTAAAATACACAAATTATGGGTATAAAGCACCACGATGAAACTTGTAAAAGACATAAATACTGATGAAGCAATAAAAAAAATTTCTGATAAAGATGCGGAAGAAGCATTTAGAACGATTTTAGCTTGGATGGGAGAGGATCCTAACAGAGAGGGACTATTAGAAACTCCAAAAAGAGTTGTGAAGGCATTTAAAGAATATTTTAAAGGTTATCAAGAGGATCCAAATCAAATTCTTGACAAAACATTTGGTGATGTTGAGGGATATGACGACATGGTTGTGCAAAAAAATATTTCAGTACAAAGTCATTGCGAGCATCATATGGCCCCTATCATTGGAAAAGCTCACGTAGCATATATCCCCAAAGAAAGAGTAGTAGGATTGAGTAAATTAGCTCGAGTTGTTGAAGTATTTTCAAAAAGATTACAAACACAAGAAAGACTTACTATGCAAATTGCGAATACCCTAATGGAGTCATTAGATGCTAAAGGAGTAGCTGTTACGATAGACTCAACTCATCAATGTATGACTATGAGAGGTATAAAAAAAGAGCAAGCCTCTACAGTTACAAATTATTACTTAGGTCAGTTTAAGGAAGATTTAAGTTATCAAAATAGATATTTAAGATTTATCAGCATAGCAAAAGATTAAAGTGTCAGATCAATTTAAAGCTTTAGTTTTAGATCAAAGAGGTGAAGAATTTACAAGAGAGGTAAAAACCTTAGACCGAAGTTTTTTAAAGCACGGTGATGTTACAATCAAAGTAGATTATTCAGATCTTAATTTTAAAGATGGGATGATTTTAAAAAATGGTGGAAGATTAGTTAAAGAGTTTCCCCACATTCCAGGTATCGATTTTTCAGGAAAAGTAATTGAAAGTAAAAATTCCAAATTTAAAGAAAGTGATGAAGTAATTTTAACTGGCTTTAGGGTAGGAGAAATTTTTTATGGAGGATATTCTCAAATTGCTAAAGTAAATGGAGATTTTTTAGTTAAGAAACCAAAAAACTTAACAAGTAAACAAGCAATGATATTAGGAACTGCAGGCTTTACTTCTTTGATGAGTGCGTTTGCTATTAAAGCTAGAGAAGAGATATTATTAGGTGAAAAAGTGAATAATGTTTTAGTTACAGGTGCTACAGGTGGCGTAGGTAGCGTTGCAGTCATTGCATTAAATAAAATGGGATATAATGTTACTGCAGTTACTGGAAAAGACTCAAAAGCTGATTATTTAAAATCCTTAGGCGCTAAAACTGTTGTAAATAGAGCTGAATTTGACAAAGATCCGAGACTTATAGACAAAGGTTTATGGGATGGAGTTGTAGATACAGTGGGCGGAAAGATATTAGCTAACGCAATTGTTCAGACAAATCCAAATGGAATTATTGCTGTATGCGGAAACGCAAACACAAATGAACTTAATACAAGTGTGATACCTTTCATGCTCAGAGGTATTAAGCTTTGGGGAATGGACTCAGCAAATTGCAGTATTAAAAGAAGAGAATTTATTTGGAGTGAAGCTGCAAATTTAATTGATTTTGAATTATTAGAAAAATCTATTCAAACAGTAAGCTTAGAAGAGTTAATTGAAACTTATCCTAAAATATTAAAAGGTGAAATTTCTGGAAGAGTATTAGTTGATTTAAATAAATAATGGACTGGGATAAATTAAAAATTTTTCATGCAGTAGCAGAAGCTGGAAGTTTTACCAGCGCAACAGTTAATCTTAATCTTAGTCAGTCAGCAATTAGTAGACAAATTCAATCATTAGAACAAGATTTAAAAGTTCAATTATTTGAGAGACATGCTAGAGGTTTGACTCTTACAGAAAATGGAGAATATGTGTTTAAAACAGCACACGAAGTTATTAGTAAATTAAAAGAGGTAGAATCTTCTTTAGGAGACCAAAAAAATAAGCCTAGCGGAAAATTATCTATTACAACTGTAAGAAGCTTTGGAACTCACTGGTTAACTCCAAGAATTCAAGAATTTATGCGTCTAAATCCAGAAATAGAAATAGAACTTGTTTTTGATGATAAAGAGTTAGACTTAAGCACAAGACAAGCGGATATTGGTATTTTTATGAGGAGACCTAAACAATTAAACTATATCCAAAAAAAACTCGTTGATATTAAGTACTTTATATATGGTTCTAATAAATACCTTGAGAAACATGGAATGCCTAAAACAGTGGGTGATTTAAATAAGCATAATTTTATTTCATTTGGAAAAGGCGCTCCCTCACCAGTATATAATCCAGACTGGGCTTTAAAACTTGGAATGCATGATGGAAAAAAGAGAAAATCAATTATGAGAGTTAATAGTGTTATGGGCTTACTTTTAGCTGTAGAGTCAGGAGTTGGTCTTGCAGCATTGCCAGAGTATCTAGTAAGTAATTCAAGCAATCTTATTAAAGTGTTACCAAAGTCAGAAGGCCCAATAACCGAAGCTCATTTTGTATATCCACAATCCTTAAAGAATACTGCTAGAGTAACGGCATTTAGAAACTTCTTATTTAGTAAAATAGGCGACTGGAAGTAGTAAACACAATAATTACCTAGTTATTTTCTATCATTTTCATCTGCGACATAATTGCGATTGATAATCATTATCATTGAGAATAGTTATCAATCTCAAATAATAAATCATGTGCGGAAGAAAGAAAAATAAATGAAAAAAATATCAAGCCTATTATTAATTTTGTCTTTATTTGTATCAACTTTGGCTGTTGCAAATGAAGTCAATATTTTTAATGCAAGACACTACAAAGCAGACTCAGAACTTTATTCTAAATTTACAAGCATGACTGGAATTAAAGTTAATTTAATAAATGGAAAATCAGGTGCTTTAGAAAAAAGAATAATTGAAGAAGGCGCTGACTCTTCTGCTGATCTTTATATCACTGCTGATGCGGGAAGATGTGGAGCTATGGATGCAAAAGGGCATCTTCAAAGTGGCTTAACATCTGCTGCTATAAAATCTGCAGTTCCAAAAAGTTTTAGAACAAGTAAATGGGTTGGAATAGCAAAAAGAGCTAGAATAATTTATTATTCGCCTGAAAGAGTTACTGGTGCTGAATTATCTGGAATGACTTATGAGGGTTTAGCCGATCCTAAATGGAAAGGAAGATTAGTAATAAGAAAATCTAGCAACATTTACAATAAATCTCTAGTAGCTTCATTAATTGAAAACAATGGAAAAAAAGCTACAGCTGAATGGGCAAAAGGAGTTGTTGCAAATATGGCTAGAGACGCTCAAGGAAATGATAGAGCTCAAATTATGGCAGTAGCAGCTGGAGAAGCTGATATTGCTGTGGCTAATACATATTACTTAGCTCTTATGTTATCTGGTAAAAAAGGAGCAGAGCAACAAGAGGCTGCTAAAAAAGTTAAAGCTTTCTTCCCTAATCAAAATGATAGAGGAACGCACATGAATGTGAGTTGTGCAGCTTTAGTTAAAGGAGCGCCTAATAAAGCTAATGCAATCAAACTTGTAGAGTTTTTATTAACTCCGCAATCTCAAGAGCACTTTACAAATAATACTTTTGAGTTTCCAATGATTGATGGTGTTTCACCAAGTCCATTAGTAGTGAACAACTTAGGATTAGATTTCAAACAAGATATGAAAACTAAGTTAGCTTCTTATGGAAAAAATCAAGCTGCTGCATTAGAGGCAATGACAGCTGCCGGTTGGAAGTAAGTAAATAGTGAAAGAAGAAAAAAAATTTATGTCTGATATTGATTTAAATAAGTCTTCCAGTGCATGTTCCCCATGTAAACAGGAGTGTGAAAAAATCAATAAGAGACTAAATAAAAGAAAACTAGAAGAAATTGAATCTAAGGAAGTTCCGCATCTCCTTAAAGTGTTTAATTTTTAATTTTTCTTTCTTGTGTCCACTACAAATGGGGATTTGTGGTGGGCACATAAAACTTTCTATTTTCTAATCTATTTAAAGAGTGTTCATCCTAGTCAAGTTTTGTCTCCTTAATTATGGTGTACACTCTTTAAATAGATTAAATAGAACTTCTTAAAAATTATATATTAATATATAAATTGAAAATGTTTAGGAATTTTAATATTTGGTTTTTATTATCATTATTAGTTTCTATAATTGTTTCTATTCCAATTTTAACTGTATTAACAAGTTTCTTTGAGGAAACATCAAATTATTATGAAATTTTAAAAGATACTTTTTTATTTGAGTATATTTCTAATTCATTTATTTTATTATTTTTTGTATTAATTTTTACTTTCTTAATAGGAACTAGTTCAGCTTATTTGGTATCTTTTTTCGAATTTCCTTTAAGTAATTTTTTTAAATGGGCTCTGATTCTGTCTTTCGCGGTTCCACCTTATATCTATGCTTATTCTTTAACTGCATTCTTTGAGAATTATGGTACAGCTTTCACAATACTAAAAAACATATTTGGAGATGCCAATTATAATAAAAATATTCCCAAGTTTGATGGGATGTTTGGTGCAATATTATCGATTACTTTTTCTTTGTATGCTTACGTATATATTTTAGCTAGAGCATCTTTTTTATATCAATCTCAAAACTTAATTGATCTTGGTAAAAATCTTGGTTTTTCAAAATTTAAATCTTTTTTTAGAATTATATTACCAGCTGCAAGACCAGCAATAGTTGCAGGCTTATCTCTAGTGGCCATGGAAACTTTAGCTGAGTTTGGAGCAGTAGATTTTTTTTCAATAAATACACTTACAACTGGTATCTATAATTCATGGATAACATTTGATGATTTAGCTTTTGCAAATAGAATATCTTCGTTTTTACTCTTATTCATATTTTCATTATTTATTATAGAAAACTTATCCAGAAAAAAAGCAAAATATCATTTAAATTCAAGAGGTGGATTTAAACAAAAAGAGAAAACCAAACTTTATGGTAGTAAATCTTTTTTATCCTTTACGTTTTGTTTTTTTATATTTTTTTTTAGTTTTTTATTTCCGTTGAGTCAAATGTTGTATTGGACGATAAAATTTCCAGAAAATTTTTTTGATTTACAAGTTTTAGACCTTTTGCTAAATACCCTTCATTTAGTATTGTTATCTAGTTTAGTTTTAATAGTATTTTCTTTAATTTCAAATTATGGAAATAGAGTTTCTAAAAATAAAACCTTAAACATTTTATCAACTTTATCAATTTCAGGTTATGCTATTCCTGGGGTAATATTATCCATAGCATTTATTACATTTATTGCTTGGTTCGATAACAGTATAATCAAATCTTTAGGATTTACTTCAATCAAAAAAGTTTTTATTGGTTCTATTCTTGGTTTAGTATTGGTTTATTTTATAAGATTTTATTCTTTAGCTTTCAATGGCATAAAGTCAGGTTACGAAAAAATTAATATTTCTGTGGATGAGAGCGCTTATCTTTTAGGATATTCTAAAAGAAAAACATTTATGAATATTCATATTCCTTTTTTGAGAAATTCACTTTTATTCATAATTATTTTAATTTCATTAGAAATAATAAGAGAATTACCTATTACTTTAATTTTGAGACCATTCAATTTTGAAACTTTTGCAACTACTGCATATATTTCTGCCTCTGAGGACTTGTTGGAAGCAGCTGCTGTACCTTCATTATTTTTAATATTAATTGCCTCTTTATTCATTATAATCAGTTCAAAATATATTTTAAGAGAACCAAATGAGTAAAAATTTTTTTGAAGTTAAAAATGTTGATTTTAAAGTTGGAGGCAAAATTAAAGTAGCAAATGTATCTTTTGCTATTGAAAATGAAGGTGATATTATTTGTCTCTTAGGCCCATCGGGTATTGGAAAAACTACGATATTGAGAACAATCGCTGGTTTAGAAAAAATTAAAAAAGGATCAATAGAACTAAATGGAAATTTATTATCTTCAGAAAAAGAAAATGTTGAACCAGAAGATAGAAATATATCTCTTGCTTTTCAAGAAAATAGTTTATTTCCACATTACACTATAGAAAGAAATATACAATTAGGTGCAGAAAGAAATAAAGATAAAAAAAATTATCAAGTTAACCTTCAAGAAATTATAGATTTATTAGATATTTCTTTAATATTAAATAAATATCCACATGAAATTAGTGCTGGAGAAGCACAAAGAGCTTCTCTTGCAAGATCTTTAGTAACTCAGCCTGACTTATTATTATTAGATGAACCATTATCAAATGTGGATCAGAGTTTTAAGGAAGAAATACAGGAAAAATTAAAAAAGATATTAAAGAGCTTAAAGATTACTACAATAATTGTCACTCATGACTCTTATGAAGCTTTTTATTTAGGATCTAAATGTGGAATAATTTTAAATAAAGAACTAAAACAATTTGATGATCCATATAATGTCTATCATTTACCTAATTCAATTGAGGTAGTAAATTTTTTAAATAGAGGGACACTTGTTCCTGCAGAAGTAACAAGTCCTAAAAGCTTAGAAAACAAGGATCTTGGTACGATAACTGGTAATTTTATTAAACCATTTCCTATAGGTTCAAAAGTGAAGCTTTTAATTCAGCCAGAAGACTTACATCATGATGATACAAGTAATTTGAAATTTGAAGTTGTGGATAGAAAATTTAGAGGTACTAACTTTATTTACACACTTAAAACACACACTAATACTCTCATTCCTGTATTTGTTCACTCTCATCATATTCATCAACATGAAGTGGATGAAAAATTTGGTATAAAAAGACCAATTCATATTGATCATATAGTTTGCTTCTAATAAAAGCTTTTTGATAAATGAACAGTAAGTTTAAAATTTTCTTAAAAGGAATTATTGATGTAAGTCCTTTAATGATTCCAGTAGTGCCTTTTGGTTTGATATTTGGTGTTCTAGCTGTTGATGTTGGATTTACACCCATTGAAACTATGGGTATGTCACTTATAATATTTGGAGGAGCATCTCAAATAGTCCTTTTACAATTATTCTCTGGAGGTGCTTCATCTTTAGTCATAATTAGTTCAGTAGGAGCTGTAAATTCAAGACACTTACTTTACGGGGCTGTAGTTTCTGAACATTTATCAGATTTAAAATTGATTTGGAAAATTATTATCTCTTATTTTTTAATCGATCAGGCATTTGCGAGATCAAATGAATATTTTAAGAAAAATAAAGATGATAATAAATATTTTCATTTAGTTGGTGGTGGTGCAACTTGCTGGATAATCTGGCAATCAACAACATTTTTAGGAATTATATTAGGTGCGGCTATTCCAGAAAAACTCGGATTAAGTTTTGCTATTCCATTAACTTTTTTAGCTTTACTAATTAACGATTTTAGGAAATTTATAAATGTAGTAGTAATAATAATTTCAGGATTTGTTGCTACATTTGGCTATAATATTATTCCCTTTAAAGCTTATGTAATTGTCGCTGCCTTCATCGGATTAGTTTCAGCAACTATTTTAACAAAGATGATTAAAACGAATGAGTAACTGGGCTTTAATAATATATTGTGGACTAATAACATATCTTACAAGATTTACTATGATTGCTTTGATTAGAAAGGAAATGTTTAATGACAGAATAAGAAATATATTATCATTTGTACCATCTGCCATATTTCCAGCAATTATTTTTCCAGCAATTTTCTTAGATGACACAGGATCATTTCAAATTGAGAACAATCCAAAAATAGTTGCAGCTATAATCGCTGTGATAATTGGAATTTCTTCAAGAAGTATTGTTGCGACAATATTTTCAGGTTTAGCTTCTTACTGGTTTATAATATTTGTTATATAAAAGTCATATGAAAAAAATTTTTGTATTAATTTTTTGTTTGTTTGCATTCAATGCTAACGCTTCTGAGAAGGAAACTACTTTCAATAAAGAATTATTCGATAAAGCTCAATCTGAGGGTAAGCTTGTAATAGTAAGTTCTTGGATTAAGTATTGTTCATCTTGTGCAGGTCAAATGAAAATCTTAAAAACTGCTAAAAAAGAAGGTGTATTATCAGATATTAAATTTGATAATATTGAATATTTCTCTTTTGATGTAACAAATGAGGAAATTTCAAAGTTGTTAAAAGTTCAGTATCAAACTACACTTTTGATCTTTAAAGACAACAAAGAGATATATAGAAGTGTTGGTGAAACAACTAAGGATTTGCTATATGAAGCGATTAAAGCTTCAATGAAGACTTAAGTTGTTAATAAAAATTACTTAAGATATCTTAACATGATGCCTACCACGTTAGATTGGTTTTGTACAAATACCTGGAAACAAAGCGCAAAAAATACTTCTTGGTGCTTATTTGGCTGTGCTATTGGAGATTTTGGAACAATTTTATATTTTCAAGTAACACAAATTCCATTTCCAGTATTAGGAATAATGATCTTAGCGATTATTAATGGATTAATTACTAGTATAATTTTAGAGACAATTATTTTAATAAAACAAGATCTTGATTTTTCAAAAGCATTTAAAACAGCAATGGGGATGAGCTTTATATCCATGGTTAGTATGGAAATTACGATGAATTTAACAGATTATTTTTTAACTGGTGGAGCTATTTTAACTTGGTGGGTAATTCCAATCATGCTCATAGTTGGTTTTTTAACTCCATGGCCATATAATTATTGGAGATTAAAAAAATTTGGGATTAACTGTCATTAAAAACTGGGATAACAAAACTTGGCTTTCTTCAAATAATTACATCAAGTCATTTAATAAATTTATATTAAAAAATATAAAATTAACTTCAAATTCTGAAATATTAGACATTGGATGTGGTCGAGGTAAAATCTTAGGAACAATAAAATCAAATTTGAAACTTAAAAGTAAGCCTACTGGTATCGATATAATAAATCACAAAGACAAAGATAAAAGGATAAATTTTAAAAAATCCGATGCCACATCGTTTTTTTTAACCAGTAAGAAAAAATTTGATTTAATCTTGATCAAACAAACAATTCATTTACTTACCTTCAAAAAAATCAAAAGATTATTATTTTTATGTAAAAAATCTTTGAAACATAATGGTAAAGTTTTTATTTTCACGTTAGACGGTAAAAAAAATGAATTACCAACTTTCAGAATAATGAAAATAAAATTAAATAAATCATTAAAAAGAGATAACAAAGTTTTAAAACTTATAACCACACTGTATCCTCAAAGAAAAAAAAAAAAGTTTATTTATAGAGTCAAAGTCAACAAAAAAAAATATCTCAATATGATTGATAACAGATACATTTCAATCCTTTTGCCATTAACTAAAAAAGAAATTTTGAAAGGTAAGGAAGAAATTCGTTCCAGGTATAGAAATTATATTCAATTTCGAGACAAATTAAATTGCTTTATCTTATAAAATTTTTTTTAGTAAATTTTCTTGAAATAAAACTTTATGTGCTATTACTGCTAAAATATGTAATGAGATTAAGGCAATGAGACAATAATTTGCAACTATATGAATATCATAAAATAGTTCTGCTAGTTCAAAGTTATCTTTAATTTCAAGATTAAGGAAAAAAAGATCAAGTATTTCACCGTTAAATAATTTTTTTAAAGCACCTGAAATAGTAATAGTCAAAATAGTTATATATAAAAGAACATGGTTCATTTTTGCTATTAATCTCTGTCCTGGAAAAATACTATTTGCCAATGATGGAGTTGGATTGAAAATTTTATAGATTAACCTTAATATAATTAAATAAAATATTGAAAGTCCAATAACAACGTGAATACTTTCAATGGTCACTCTTTTTTCACTAAAATCAAGATCAACCAAGTAGAAACCTAATGGTATTTGAACGACTAATGCTGCGGCACTTATCCAATGAAATGCTTTGGAAATAAACCCGTATTCTGTTAAATTATTTGTTAACCTCATATGATTTCAAAATATATCACAAATTTAATTAAATATATTTTCTTTATTGTTGCATTAAGTTTGATTTCTATACCTGCATATTCAGAATTATCTGTTGAGGAAATAATTAAAGGAAGAAAAGCATTATTTAGTAAAAACTATAGTACCGCAAAAAAGGTTCAAACCTTTGCAAGTAAAGGTGATTTTGTTAAGGCTTCAAGCTTAATGGAGGAAATGAGTGAGAATTACATTACTTTACTTGAATATTTTCCAGATAATACAAAAGAAGGTTTTAAAACTGAGGCTTTACCATCTATATGGGAAAATAAAGATGAATTTAATGATTTGATGAAAAAATCTTCTACTGACATGCTTGAACTAGTTAAAGTTATAGAGTCCAGTGATGATGTTAAAGCTACTTTACAAAAATTTATGTGGAGTAATTGTAAGGCTTGTCATAGTAAATTTAGAGCTCCTCATTAAATTATCAATTGATTTAGTAATAAATATATATAAGTTAATATTATGAATTATGTAAGTGGTCTAATTAATTTAATTGTGAGTTTAGTTGTTTCTACAATTATAATTTATGCAATTAATCTTGCAGCTGGTTTTGCTGGAGCTGATTATTCTTTTTCTAATGGTGAAGTGTTTGTAATGTGGATTTTAATGGCAATCTTGGTCAATAATTGCTTTAAAAAATAAGACTTCCTAGAATGAGTAATTCAGTAAAGACTGACGACGTTATCTTTAATTTTTTTAAACAAATTTGTGATGAAAAAGATGATCAAAAGTGTGTTGAATTAGGAAATAATTGGATCAAAGCTATGGAGACTAACTTAGCAACCATGGAAGCAAACTTAGAAGAAAAAGATAAGATCAAACATAAAGAAGATATTCAAAATAATCGAAATCACCTTAATGGTCTTAAAGGTAAAAGTTCAATCGAATGGAGAGAATACGCAACCAAATGTATGATTGAAATTATGGATAACAAAGTATAAACATTCTTTAAAGGGGTGTCCTAACAGACTGAGATCAAACCCTAAGAACCTGTCCGATAATTCAGAAAGGGAGAACAATGGATGAAACATATTTTTTAAGTCAGCCAACATCATTAACATTTGTTATTGTAATAAGTTTATTTTTTGTTTTTTTAGGCTTATATAATTCAAAAAAATACCAAGGTCTTAAAAACTATTTAACCGCAAATAGAAATATTGGATTATTTTCTTTAACAACAAGTTTAACTGCTTCAGCTTTAGGAGCATGGATTTTATTTGGTCCAGCTTCAGCTGCAACATGGGGTGGAATAGGAGCTATAATTGGATACTCATTAGGTACAGCATTTCCAATGATTTTTTTAATATATCTTGGAAAAAAAATTAGAAAAGAATTTCCTAAAGGATCTTCTTTGATTGAGTTTATGAGAAAAAAGTTTGGAAAAAGTTTATTTAAACTTATTTTATTAATGACCATATTTTATATGTTTATTTTTTTATGTGCTGAAGTAACTGCAGTAGCTGTCTTAATTAATTATATTTCAGGCACTGAACTTTGGATAACAGCTTTAATTGTTTTACTATCTACTCTTACATATACTTTATATGGAGGTTTAAGGGCCTCTATATTTACTGATAATATTCAAATGGTTGTTATTGGAATTCTTTTATTAGTTTCTATAGCTTACATTAACTCTTTTACAGAATCTGAATTTTCATTTGAATTTATAAATAAAAATAATCCTCACCTTTTAAGCTCATCATATATACCCAGTTATACTGCGGGTCTGACTTTCTTTATTGCAGTTGCTGCAACCAATCTATTTCATCAGGGTAATTGGCAAAGAGTATATGCTGCGAAAAATTTTGAAACTTTAAGAAAAAGTTTAATTATATCTTTTTTTATTATTATACCTGTGGTTTTTTATATGGGTTTTACAGGCATGGTTGCTTTTTCAATAGACCCAAACACTCGACCTGATCTTGGATTTTTTACATTATTACTTAAAGAGCAAACAGAATTATTAGCATTATTTGTAATTGTATTAGGTTTAGCGCTTACTATTTCAACAGTTGACACATTGGTCAATGCAATATCAAGTCTTATTATAGTTGATGGTAAAGCAACATTTAATTTAAATAATAAAACAAATTACTTAAATCTTTCCAAATATGTAATTTTATTTTTATCTTTTATTTCATTTATTATTGCTTCTAAAGGATTTGATATTTTATATTTATTTTTGTTAGCTGATTTATTCTGTTGTGCTTTTGTACTTACTGTTTTTTATAGTTTCTACAATAAAACTATAAATGAAAAAACTGCGTATATTTCTATTATAATTGGATTAATTGGGGGCTTTCTGATGTTCCCTTCGCCTGATTTCTCTAAAAGTTTATTAGTAGGAATTTTATTGCCCAAAGAATTATTTGCACCTTTTGTCTCACAATCATTATTATTTTTGTCTTTTTTAATAGCAACTTTTCTACCACTGATAGTTTTTAAAGCTAAAAGATCTTAATATTACTAGTTTGTTGTATTAAGATAATTAATAGTTATATATCTGACCAAATGTCAGACAATCAAATAGTAATTAGTGATCTATCAAAAGTTTATGATAATGGATTTAAAGCTTTAAAAAATATTAATTTAAACATAAAGAAAGGTGAAATCTTTGCTATGCTTGGACCTAACGGTGCCGGCAAAACTACCCTTATAAGTATTATTTGTGGTGTTGTAACTCCATCATCTGGAAATGTTTTGGTAGATAATTACGATATCATTAAAGATTTCAGAGAGACAAGATCAAGAATAGGTATAGTGCCTCAAGAATTAACTTTAGAACAATTTGAAACCGTCTTTAACAATGTCTCTTATTCGAGGGGTCTATATGGAAAAAAATCAAATCCTAAACATATTGAAAAAATTTTAAAGCAATTAAGTTTGTGGGATAAAAAAGACCTTAGACTCCGTCAATTGTCTGGTGGTATGAAAAGAAGAGTTTTAATAGCCAAAGCTTTGTCTCATGAGCCAAGTATATTGTTCTTAGACGAACCAACTGCTGGAGTTGATGTTGAGTTAAGACAAGACATGTGGAAAATTGTTAAATCATTAAGAGAGATGGGTGTTACAATAATTCTAACAACACATTACATAGAAGAAGCGGAAGCTATAGCCGATCGAGTTGGTGTTATAAATCAAGGAGAGATTATAATTGTTGATCAAACTAATGAACTTTTAAAAAAAATGGGTACAAAAAAATTGACGATTGAACTTCAAGAAAAAATCTTATTAATTCCAGATAAACTTGAAAAATATAATTTAACTATTGGAAATAATAAAATGTCATTAGATTATATTTACAACGTTGACGCTAAACGAACAGGTATAACAAACTTATTACAAGATTTGAAAGATGCAGGTTTAAAATTATCTGATTTAAAAACTGAGCAAAATTCGTTAGAAAAAGTATTTGTAAGTTTGGTGAGGGAAAATAATGCAGTTTAATTATATCGCTTTTAAATCAATATATTTACATGAAATGGATAGGTTTAGAAGAACTTTAGGCCAATCTTTAATTTCACCAGTGTTATCCACTTCTCTTTATTTTATTGTGTTTGGTTCAGTTATTGGTGGCTACGTTCAAAATATTGATGGCATCAGTTATGGTTCATATATTGTACCAGGTTTATTAATGCTTACATTATTAACTCAATCTATAAGTAACACTTCATTTGGTATATTTTTTCCCAAATTTAATGGGACAATTTATGAAATTTTAGCAGCCCCAATATCAACATTCGAGATAGTTTTGGCTTTTGTAGGAGCAGGAGCAACAAAAACATTAATTGTTGGTGTTATAATATTTATAACATCAACTTTCTTTGTGGATGTTTATGTTCAAAAACCATTTTTAATGATTATGATACTTATATTAGTAGCTTTTACTTTTGCTTTATTTGGATTTCTTATAGGTTTAATGAGTTCTAACTTTGAGCAAATGTCAGTTGTTCCCACTTTAGTCATTACACCAATGGTTTTTTTAGGTGGAAGTTTGTATTCTTTAGATATGTTGCCACCTTTCTGGCAAACAGTAACTTATTTTAATCCAGTAGTTTACCTAATTAATGGTTTGAGATATTCATTTTATGGGGTATCTGATTTTAATATCTGGATTAGTATTTCTTCTATGATTGTATTTTTAATTATTTGTGTGATTATTGTAAGTATGCTCTTAAAAAAAGGTTATAATATTAAGTCTTAGGCAGAAGTAATTTTTTTCTTAGGGTCATAAAAAGGTTTTTCAATAACTATTGAATTAATTTTTAAATTATCAATATTAACAATTAAACTATTTCCAATTTTTGAATGATCTATTTCAACCATAGCAAGTGCAATATTTTTTTTTAATCTTGGGGAATACACAGCAGATGTAACTTTACCAACTTTTTTTTCTCCAACAGTAAGTGGCCAGAATTTAGTATTTGGTCCTTTTAAAGGTTTACATTTTAATTCAAGGCCAATTTGTTTCCTTTTGACTCCATCTCTTTTTATTTTTTTTAATGAATCTTTACCGATATAATCAATATTGCCGTCTAGATACACTAATCGATCTAGTCCAAGTTCGAATGGATTTGTATCAATATCAGCATCTGCATGATAAGATAACATTCCTCCCTCAATTCTTCTTATGGATGAAGTATGACCAGGTTTAAGGCCATGTTCTTTTCCAGCTTCCATAATTTTCTCATAAAGTTGATTACCTTTGGAACCATCGCGTAGAAAAATTTCATATCCAAATTCACTAGACCAACCTGTCCTGGAAACTATTAATGGAATACCATCTAATTCATATTCTCTAAACCAATAATATTTTAGGTCTTTAATATCCTCTCCTAATAATTTAAGCATAATTTCTTTTGATTTAGGCCCTTGTAATTGTAATGGAGAGACGTCTGGTTCTCTTATATCGACTTTAAGATTTGAGTTTACAGCAACTCCTTGTGACCATAGCAATACATCACTATCAGCAAGAGATAACCAAAAATGATTTTCAGCTAATCTTAAAAGTACAGGATCATTAATAATTCCACCCTTTTTATTTACGATTAATACATACTTACATTGACCGACTGATAAATTTGAGAGATCTCTTGGAGTGAGTAATTGAATGAATTTGTAAGCATCTGGTCCCTTAATTTCCACCTGTCTTTCAACAGCGACATCACATAAAATTGCATTTTCGATTAAATTCCAAAAATTTTGCTCCGGATCTCCGAAATCTCTTGGAATATACATGTGGTTATAAACAGAAAAACCTGTTGCACCCCATTTAACAGTTGATTCAAAGTATGGTGATTTTCTTATTTGAGTTCCAAAACCAAAGTTTTTATTGATCATAAGGGCTCTTAGCACACAGAATAAAGATTACAAATAAATAAATAACCAACCCAATCTGGGTCAGTTATTTACTAATTTACAAGAGGAATTGTTTATTAGAATTGTTCAGACTCTGTAGAACCATCCATTGCTGTGGTAGAGCTTTTCCCACTACTGATTGTATTGGAGACGGCATCAAAATAAGAAGTACCAACTTCTCTTTGATGTTTTACACTTGTGTAGCCATCTTTCTCACGGGCAAATTCTTGCTCTTGAATTTTTGAATAAGCAGACATACCTTCTTTTTTATATTTTTCTGCAAGTTCGAAAATTGCAATATTTTGTGTATGAAATCCAGCAAGAGTTATAAATTGGAATTTGTAACCCATTGCACTAATTTCTTTTTGGAAAGAAGCTATTTCAGCATCAGACAAATGTTTTTTCCAGTTAAAAGAAGGCGAACAGTTGTATGCTAAAAGCTTGCCAGGAAATTTCTCATGAATTGCATCAGCAAATTTTTTAGCTTCTTCTAAATTAGGGGTTGCAGTTTCGCACCAAATCAAATCTGAATAAGGAGCATATGCAAGACCTCTAGAAATTGCTTGTTCAATTCCGGCTTTAACATAATAAAATCCTTCAGGTGATCTTTCACCAGTCATAAAAGGTTTATCATTTTCATCATGGTCATTCGTAATTAACTTAGCAGCATTTGCATCTGTTCTTGCTAAAATGATTAATGGTACATCAGCTATATCTGCTGCTAGTCTAGCTGCTTTTAAATTTTTAATCATAGTCCCAGTTGGTACAAGAACTTTTCCACCCATATGACCACATTTTTTTTCACTTGCTAATTGATCTTCAAAGTGAACTCCTGCAGCACCTGCTTTGATAAATTTTTTTGCTAATTCGAATACATTTAAAGGTCCACCAAAACCTGCTTCACCATCAGCAATAATTGGAAGCATATAGTCAACTCTTTTTTCTTTTTTCATATCTCCATCTTTAAGTTCCATATGTTGAATTTGATCTGCTCTTATTAATGCATTGTTCATTGACTCTACAAGTTTTGGAGCACTATCGTAAGGATATAGAGATTGGTCTGGATACATTTCTCCAGCGCTATTTGCATCGGCAGCTACTTGCCAACCACTTAAGTAAATAGCTTTTAAACCAGCTTTAGCATGTTGAACTGCGTGGTTACCTGATAAAGAACCTAATGTATTTACGTAGTTTTCTGAATTGAGAAGTTTCCATAATTTTATAGATTGTTGTTTACAAAGTGAATATTCAATTTTAATAGAACCCCTAAGTCTTTCCACATCCTCTGGTGTATAATCTCTTTTAATTCCTGCAAATCTTTTTAAGTCGTATGAGATATTTTCTGCGCTCATTATTGCTATCCTGTGATGTTAGAGGTTTAATTTAAGAAATGAATTAAGTTGAACGAACTAGAACTAGTTTGACTCGTTATGGGTCTCAACTAGATCTTGCATTCCACTTGAACCCCAATCACAATGGTCATCTCTCATGTAGATTCCTCTGCTATTATGTCTAGCAAGGTCTTCATGTCTTATGATTTGAGCCTCATTTTTAATGTTTTTTAATTTTTCGTCCATGTAAATTTTATAATTTACAGGATTTACAAAATCTACAAAAAAGTATAAAAGTCTTGTAAATTGAAGAAAAATTTTGTAAATATAAATTTACAAAATTTACAAATAGAAAATATGAGTCAATTAGATTTAAAAATTGGACCAAAAATCAAGGCTTTTAGGAGACAATTGGGTCTTCAAGCAAATAAACTTGCTGAAGATTTAAGTATTTCACCTAGTTATTTAAACTTAATTGAGGGGGGAAAGAGAAAAATAGATGGGGATTTGTTATTAAAAATATGTGAAAAATTAAATATTGAGCTATCTCAATTAACTTCAAAAACAGACATAAACTTAGAAAATACACTTTCAGAAATTTTAGATGATAAATTGTTTGAAGACTTAGATATTTTAGGACCTGAAGTAAAAGATTTAGTAGGCACAAATCCAAAAATAGGAAAAGCGATTGTAAGATTAGGAGATATTTTAAAAAAAAAAGATCATGAAATGATTAACAAAATTGAAACAATATCAGGCAAGATAGTTGATAATAGAAAGAATTCATTTCCAGGCGAAGTTATTTCAGATTTTCTTCAAGGAAATAAAAATTATTTTCCAGAATTAGAAGAGTTTGCAAACAAAGTTTTTGAAAAGGTTCAAAATAATAATCGAACGAGATATATTGCCCTTTGTGATTATTTAAAATCTGAATATGATATTACAGTTAAAGATGTAATACCTGAAGAGAACAAACCTTTTTCAAAAATATATAATAAGAGTAAAAAGGAACTTTTGTTAAGTGATTACAGTTCACTAGAAACAAAAAAACTTCATGCAGCGGCTCAAATCGCGCAAGAGGGAGCTGATAAAGAAATTGAGGAATACTTATCAAATTTCACATTTCCTTCAGAAGAGTCAAAAAAATTAACCAAGATAGCCTTATTGAATTATTGTGGAGCTGCAATTTTAATGCCTTACAAACCTTTTCATACTGAATGCAGAAAACTTAAATATGATCTTGAGTTATTACAGAATACTTTTGCAACATCGTTCGAACAAGTTGCTCACAGAGTGACTTGTTTACAAGACCCAAAATTACCAGGAATACCATTTCATTTTCTTAGAGTTGATATGGCTGGTAATATTTCAAAAAGATTTTCTTTATCAGGGATTGAAATTCCAAGGTATGGAGGAGCATGTCCAAGATGGAATGTTTATTCAGCTTTAACAAGACCCGGAGTAATTCAAGCAGCTGTTAGTAAAATGACTAACGGTGAAAAATATGTTTGTATTGCTAGAACAGTTGAAAAAGGTATTGGCAGATTTGGTCAATCAAAAAGTATTTTATCTATAGGTTTAGGTTGTGAAGCCAAATATGCTAAAGATTTTGTTTACACAGAAAATTTAAATATAAACGATAAATCTACTGAAATTCCAATAGGAGTTTCTTGTAGAACATGTGATAGATTAGATTGTTCACAAAGAGCGTTTCCTCCTTTACATAAAAAATTTGGTGTGGATATAAATTCTAGGGGAGTTTCAGTTTATGTTGGAGATAAAAAATCTTAATTCTTAAATTTATGATTAAATTTTTAATTCCAGCAATTCTGATTTTCTTAATTGTTCTCTTTTGGGAGAAAATAAATGAGGTAATTTATAATAAATTTAATATTAAAATTAACTATATTATTTTAATTATAATAATTGTGATTTTAGGGATAATATTTACGCTGTTGTATTATTGATTTTATTAAAAAATATTAAAAATAAATGCAAAAATGTCATAACTCTTTTGAAAAAAAATCATACAGTATGCCGTTTTTTATTAAGAGTTTATTGATAAAGTAAATTATGAGAGAAATATTCAAAATTGTTAAAAATCAGCTAGCTTCTAAATATTTGAAAAATAGCAGTGAAAAAAGCCTCTCTAAGAGAGAAATATTCAAAATAGTTAAAGATAAGCTAGCCTCTAAATACTTGAAAAATAGTAGTGAAAAAAGCTTTTCTAAAAGTGCAAAAAAATTTAAACCTAGAATAAAAGCTCGTATCAGAAAGAATAAACGAATTATCACTAAAAATATTGAAGATTTATTTGGCTGGATTAAAGGTGCTGAATTAGTAGAATTAAAAGAATGTAATACGACAGAAGATCCAGTGAGACCAGAATTAGATAATTCTTTTAGGACAAGCTATGGGAGAAAGATTTATGGCGTTAAATACAAAAGTGAAATTCATGCTGTTATGTGTTTTGCGTATACGAATGAGATACCAAAGTCAGTTGAAGAATTAGATAGGTTAAGTCAGGACGCACATTTACAAAGTACTCTTAGAGGCCAAAGTGTTGGAAAAATTGCCATCGCTTACACGGTCTGGTCAAAAAAAAAAGGAGGTGGTAAGTTGATTGTAAAAGAAGTTTTTAAAAAGGTAAAAAGATCTAACCATCTCAATAGATTGGTAACTTTATCTCCCTTAACTAATATGGCTACAAAATTTCATAAAAAGAATGGAGCAAAACTTTTACAAGTTAATGAAAAAACACAAAATTTTGAATATAAGGTTATTTAAGTTAAATTAACTAAATATATTCTTAGCTTTAGTTTAAAATTTTTTATTTGAAAAAATATTTTATTATATTTTGACAATCTTTTTATTCCTTATTAATCTAAATTAATGAGTGATATAAGTATCCTGGGTATATTTGTAGCTGATATAAGTTTTTCAGGAGATAAAATTCCTTCTAGCGGCGAAACAATTCTTGGTGATAGTTATAATATTGGACCAGGAGGAAAGGGATGTAATCAAGCTATAGCTATTTCTAGATTGGGAGGAAAAGTAAGTTTTATTTCTAAATTAGGAAATGATAATTATGGTAAACTTGCTATTAATAGTCTTAAAAAAAATAATATTGATATTTCTAATATCATTGTCTCAAATAAACATAAAACAGGTGTTGCTGGCATTCACGTCGACAGAAATACAGGGAAAAATGCTATTACTGTTATAAGAGGTGCTCCAGAAAGTTTTACTATAAAAGAAATAAAAACCAATATTATTAAAAATTCTAAAATCTTTTTAACACAATTAGAAATACCATTGGACGTAACTCTACATTGTTTAAAAAAAACGAAAGAAGAAGGTTTAATAAATATTTTAAACCCAGCACCAGCTTGCAATTTAAGCAAAGATTTTTTTAAAGTAATAGATTATTTTACACCAAATGAGACAGAAGCAGAATTTTATACAGGAATAAAGATTAATAACGAGAAAGATGCCAAAGAGAGTGCAAAAAAACTTATTAAGATGGGAATTAAAAATGTAATTATAACATTAGGAGAGAAAGGGTTATTTTATTCAAATGGTAAAGAAGAAATTTATATGAAGGCAAATCGAGTTAAAGCGGTTGATACAACTGGGGCAGGAGATGCATTTAATGGAGGTTTTTCGTTTGCACTTTTGAAAGGAAAAAAAATTAAAGATTGTCTTAAATTTGCCAATAAAATAGCAGGATTATCAACTACTAAGTTAGGTGCAGGTGACTCAATGCCAACTTTAAAAGAATTAGATAAGTCAAAAAAAGTGCGTCATTATTAATTAATAGGCTTTAATTTCAAATTTTGTTATAAGAATAAAAATGAAAAATTTCATCATTGCTATTTTTTTAAATTTTTTGTTAATTACAAATATCTTCTCAAGCGAGCGTGAGGAAGAATTAAATAAATTATTTATAGATTTAAAGGTAGACAATATTAATTCAGCATATGTAACAGAACAAAAAATTTGGAAAATTTGGAGCACACATCCTACTGATGAGAATTTAACCCTTATTTTAAAAAAAGGTTCTAACTTATTAAATGGAAACAAACCAAGTGATGCGATAAATGTCTTTACGAATTTAATAGACTTGGATCCATTATGGGCAGAAGCTTGGAATAAACGAGCAACAGTTTTTTATCTAATCGGGGAATATCAAAAATCTCAAAATGATATAAACAAAGTATTAAAACTTGAGAAAAGACATTTTGGAGCTTTAGCAGGTCAAGGATTAGTTAATATTAAATTGGAAAATTATGAAAAAGCAATTAAAAGTTATGAAAAAGTTCAACAAATTTATCCATCAATGCAATCTCCAAAAATAATGATTGAAAAAATTGAGGAACTAATAAAGAAACAGTCAATTTAGTACCTATATGATATCTTATATTTTACCATTTATTATACTAATTCTAATTGTAGTGTTTATTCACGAATATGGTCATTATTATTTTGCGAAGAAATATGGTGTTGGTGTAACAGATTTTTCAATTGGATTTGGTAAGGAAATATTTGGTTGGAATGACAAATCAGGCACTAGGTGGAAAATTTGTTGGATACCACTTGGTGGATATGTCAAATTTTTTGGAGATAGAAATGTTTTTTCCCAAGCTGATCAAGAGAATATTTTAAAAAGATATAGTTTAGAAGATCAAAAAAAATTATTTGTTATTAAACCACTATACCAAAGAGTTTTAATTGTATTTGGTGGTCCACTTGCTAATTTTTTGTTAGCTTTTGTTATATTTTTTTCTATTTATACTTTTATAGGTAAAGACTTTACTCCGGCTGTTATCAATGAAGTTCAAAAGGATAGTCCCGCAATGATGGGCGGGCTTAAGCAAGACGATATTATTTTAGAAATTGATGGAAATAAAGTAAAAAGTATTATGGATGTCTCAAAGTTTATAACAATGTCCACCTCCGATTTCATAGATTTTAAAATAAAACGTTCCTACGACGAATTAATTGTAAATGTAAAACCTAACATAGTTCTGGGTGAAGATGGTCTTGGTAATCAGTTAAAAAAAAGAATGGTAGGAATAAAATTAGGTCCTTATAAAGATGAAATTAACCATATCAAATTAGGTCCTGCGCAAGCAATTTATCACGCTGTTAACGAAGTGTATTATGTAACTACTTCATCCTTAAAATATTTGGGTGCAATGATCATTGGTAAAGCTGATAGCTCACAATTAGGTGGTCCAATTAGAATTGCAAAAATTTCAGGACAGGTTGCAGAATTTGGTATTTTAGCTTTTGTTAGCATGATGGCTTATGTTTCAATAAGTCTCGGTTTAGTTAATTTATTTCCAATCCCAATGCTAGATGGAGGGCATTTAATGTTTTATGCATTTGAGAAGATTTTAGGCAAGCCTTTATCTCAAAAAACTCAAGAGGGTTTTTTTCGAATCGGTATGTTTTTATTGTTATCATTAATGTTTTTCACAACGTTTAATGACTTAAAAGATCTTGGTTTATTTAGATAAAGAATTAAAAAATTCTTAAAAAAACCAGTAAAATCAATACTTATTTCATACTTACAACATGTTGTGTATAACTTTTTTTTATATACTAAAAAAAGTCTTGATTTATCAACACTTTTGATAAAAATATAAATTAACCTAATAAACCGGAGCTAAAATGAATAAAAAACAATTAATAGTCAAGCTTTCAGGAGCTTTAAATTTAAGTAAGGCTGATGCTGAAAGAACTTTTGACACAATTACCAACACTATTTTAGATGCTTTAAAAGGCGATGACTCAGTCAAAATTGCTGGATTTGGAACTTATAAAGTGGCTAAAAGAAAAGCTAGAGTTGGAAGAAACCCAAGAACTGGTGAACAGATACAAATTGCTGCATCACAAAAGGTTAAATTCTTACCTGCAAAAGCTTTAAAAGAAGTATTTAATAAATAACAATATTTAACAGCCTTATTGCACTATAATGCACTAAGGCTGTTTCTATATGCAAGAATTGCATACCCAATTTTCGTAATCAGCGTTAGTTATTTTAACTGTTAAAATTATAAGGGTTTCTTAACAGGGAGGTCTTATGACGAAATTATTAAAAAAAATAAGTGTGCCGCTTGTTAGTTTAATTTTTTTATTAAACATGAGCAGCGCAGGAATGGCAGAAACCACAGTTTCTGCTGAGATAGGTTTTATATTTAATACCTTGCTATTTTTAATCTGTGGATTCCTAGTATTTTTTATGGCTTGTGGATTTGCAATGTTAGAATCAGGAATGGTTACATCAAAAAGTGTATCTGTTATCTGTGCTAAAAATATAGGTTTAATATCAATTTCTGGAATAATGTTCTGGATGTTTGGATATAATCTTGCTTATGGAATACCAGAAGGTGGATACATTGGTAGCTTTATTCCATGGTCAGACTCAAGTGCAGTTGATACAGGTTATGCAGATGGATCAGATTGGTATTTCCAAATGGTATTTTGTGCAACTACTGTATCTATTGTTTCTGGAACTTTAGCTGAAAGAATTAAACTATGGCCGTTCTTTTTGTTTGCAGCAATATTATCGGGAATTATATATCCAATCGTAATGGGTTGGCAGTGGGGTGGTGGCTGGTTAGCTGCAGCTGGTTTCTCAGATTTTGCAGGCTCAACTTTAGTTCACTCAACTGGTGGAGCAGCAGCTCTGGCTGGTGCTTTAATGTTAGGACCAAGACTAGGAAGATTTACTAAGTCTGGGGCTCCGGCGCCACTAAAACCATTTGCAGCGTCTTCTATACCATTAGTAACGGTTGGGGTATTTATTTTATGGCTAGGTTGGTTTGGATTTAATGGTGGATCACAATTAGCAATTGGAACAGCAGATGATGCAATAGCTGTATCTACAATATTTCTAAATACATTTTTAGCAGGTGCAGGTGGTGTAATGGCCGCAGCAGTTGTTACTAGATTAAATTTTGGAAAAACTGATGTTGTTCAAATGTTAAATGGTTGTATTGGTGGTTTAGTTGCAATAACTGCAGAACCATTAATGCCATCTCCGTTAGCTGCAATCTTAATTGGTGCTGTTGGAGGTGTAATTGTGGTTTATGGAACTAAACTTCTATTCACATTAAAAATTGATGATGTGGTAGGTGCTATTCCAGCCCACTTATTTGCAGGTATATGGGGTACATTGGCTGTGCCAATTACAAACCCAGATACTTCATTTGGAACTCAATTATTAGGCGTAATCTCAATTAACGTTTTTGTTTTTGTAGTGGCATTAATTGTATGGTCAATTATGAAAGCAACAATTGGTATTAGACTAAGTAAAGAGGCTGAGACCAAAGGAACAGACGTTACGGAAACAGGTGTGATTGCTTATGCAATTCGCGATTAATTGTTAACAAAATACTCTCTTGTAGTTAGTTAAAACTAAAGCCCCCTCCCTCAGGGGGCTTTTTTTATTTGTTTTCGTCCCATAATTTTTTGTAATTAACAAATGGTGCGAGACCGTAACTAGAATTAACATTAGTTAAGTGTAGAGATAAACTTTTCATAGGTGAAATACAAATCTCTTTCTCATAAATCTTATTTATGTATTTTTCAAAAGGATCATGACGATCCTCACATGTTTTTAAAAAACTTTCCCAATAATCATTAAGAAGCTTTTTACTGGTCAAAAATGTACATAAAGTCTTATTTATTGTTCGCCAATGTCTATTACTACCTATTAAAATATTTGTTTTTTCATTATTCATATACAGGAAAGGATAATCAGAAGGACACATAAAAATATCTTTGCCAACTTGTGATGCTATTCTTTCGTATGAAGCAATCATTTCCTGTAACATGGTTTGAGAATGAAGATAATCGTCTTCCGTAAAGAATATTAGGTCATCTCCATTGTCTCTTCCAATTTCAAAACTTTGTAATAAGCTTGCAAGATTGGAAAAAGTTTCATTTGTTTTTTGTTTTTTTATTCTCGTTACATATTTTTCATGATTAAGAGAGACTATTTCTATTTTTTTACCATTAATCACATTATTAATTTTATCTAAATTTTTATCTGTTGAGTGATCATCCACAATTATTGTTTTAATATTCAAATTTGGATATTTCATTTGGCAAAAATCAATTGAACTTATTAAAGAATTAATTGAGCGAATTGAATAATCTATTTTTGGATACCCGAATAATCTTTTTTTATTTTGATCCCAAACTTCAACTTCTGTATTAACTCTGATTACAATCAATATTGAGCTAACACTTCTTGTGATTTTAACTTCACCAAGTGGTAAAATAATTGATTTTTTATTTAGAATTGAAAGATCATCATTTAATTCCTTGTTTAAAGTGGGTGAAATAAATCTGTTTTGATCAATAATTTCAAAGCCTAATTTTTTACAAATTTTTATGAAAAGCTTTTTCATATGTTTTTAATTTATGATATAAATATTTATATCATAATGAAAATTAAATCATCACAAACTCTTGTAGCAGAGGCTTTAAAGGATATCAAAACTATATCTACAGATGATGCACATGATATGTTTGTTAAAAATGAATGTAACTTAATCGATATTAGAGATATAAGAGAATTAGAAAAAGAGGGAAAAATTGAAGGCTCAAATCATATACCTCGAGGAATGTTAGAGTTTTGGTTAGACCCTGAAAGTGGATATTTTAAACAGGGCAAACTCGATTTAAATAAAGAAATGGTATTGTTCTGCGCGGCTGGAATGAGATCTGCTCTTGCAGCTAAATCTTTAAAAGATATGGGATTTAAAAAAGTTTCACACATCGAAGGTGGCTTTGGACTTTTAAAAAAAAGTAAATTTAATATTACTTAAAATTATATTCATCTAAAGCATAGTCCAATCTATCTTGTCCCCAAAAAATTTTATTATTTACAACAAATGTAGGAGCCCCAAAAATATCATTTTGAAAAGCGTCATTTGTTAGTTTTTTTAACTCATCTTTAATTTTTTCATCCTGAGTTTTCAAAAAAAATTCTTTTTCATCTAATTTTGATAATTTTAGAATTTTGCTTAAAACTTTCATATCAGAGATATCAACATTTTTTTTCCAATAATAATCAAAACAAATATCAAAAAAATTATTTTTTAATTTTTTATCTATTGCAATATATCCACGCATTAATGTTAAAGTATTAATAGGAAATTTAGCATTCCATTGAAATTCAATATCATTTTTAGTTGCTACTAGTTTACAGTCATTTTTCATATTTTTCATTTTTCTTTGATTAAATGCAGGTGCAGTAATTCCGCCAAGTTTATGAAGTCCCCCTAAAAGAATTGGTTTGTAATTAATATTTATTTTATTATCTAAATTGATTTTTTTTAATCTTTTATAGGCTAAATATGAATAAGGACTTATAAAATCAAAATAAAAATCCAACAAATTAGTCATAAAGATTTATACTTTTTGAGTAAAATATTCTAATCAACCAATAAAAAAACAATCCCAAAGGCCCAATTAAATATGTAATAATTAGCGGAAAAAAAACAATTATTTTGTTAATCGAAAATTTTTGTGCATCTTTTACTATCCAACCTCCTGTAAAAAGATTTATTGATAGAAAATGTATCCAAAACATTATGAGAAAAGTTTTGTTTGAAAAAAGATTAGATATACCATCCAAACCTAAATAAAGATTAAAATTTCCAATATAATCGTAGGAGCTTAAAAAACCTTTATAGAGTATAAAAAAATATGTTCCTGAGAGAACTAATATTGGAAAAATTGAGGTAACAAAATATCTACATAAATTTGAATTTGGAAAAAATATAAGTATTAACCAAAATGGCAAGACACCAAAATTTACCCAATAATAGAGTATTTCAATTGTAAAATAATTATAAATTTGTTCGAACATTTTAAAATATATTATATTAAATCTATCCATGATTCCTATAAGAAATAGAAAAAAAACTTTAAAAGTAACTGTTGAAGAAATGAGAAATTTTGCATTAACGTATATTGAAAAATATGCACCTTCAAAGCAACAGCTCAAAACTTACTTATTAAAGAAATATCTTAAAGTATCGAATGAGGATGTGAAAAAGAGAGATGTAAATAACTTAATAGACATTGTTTTATCAGATTTAGAAAAAAATAGATTTATAAATGATAAATTTTACTCAGATAGTAAAGCAACTAGTATGATCAAAAGAGGAAAATCTATTAATAAGATAAGGAATTACCTTATTGGAAAAGGAATTGACGATAGATTTATTAAAGAAACTGTAAATAAAATTGAAGAAGAAAACGAGGATCAAGATTTTTTTTCAGCCATTAAGGTCTGTAAAAAGAAAAGAATTGGACCTGCAAGAGTGGAAGATAATAGACCATTATTTTATAAAAAAGATATATCATTATTAGCTAGAAATGGATTTGATTTTGAAACATCAAAAAAAATAATGGATATGGAAAAAGATGACTATTTAAAAATAATTAAATTACTTTAATTTTTTTTTATTTTCATCTTCAAGAAGTTGATCAATTTTACTCTTTATATAATTTTTTACAAAAACATAAACAATTAATCCAAATATAGAAACAGACGTAATTATTATCAATATAACTCTTATTTGATCATCCATTATGAAATACTTTTACTTTTTAAGATTAAACTTGGATTTTTGAAATCTTTTTTCCCATACAAAATTTCTTGTCCATCAAAATCTGTTACATTACCACCTGCATGTTCTAAAATAGCGTGACCAGCCGCAATATCCCATTCACAGGCTCTTGGTTCAGCTACATAACCATCATATTCGCCTGCAGCTATTACACAAAATTTTAACGAACTTTTCATTCTTACATATTTTTTAACTCTTAATTTTTTATGAATTTTTTCAATTTCTGAATTTATTTTATTAGAATAAGCAACAAATTTAATCTTATTTTTATCAAAATTTTTCGAAGAATTTAATTTTATTAATTCGTCATTTTTCAACTCAAATGCTAAATCTTTACCGTAGGAATAAAACATTCGATTTTTAGCAGGCGCGTAGATTAAACCAGCAACAGGTTTTTTATTAATTATTAAACCAGCATTGATCGTAAATTCATCGAGATTATTAATATAGTCATATGTACCATCTATAGGATCAACTAACCAAAAATCTTTTAATCCTTTTAAAAATTTATTATCAGAGGTTTCCTCAGAAATAACTGGAATCTTAGGTGTTATTTCAATAATTTTTTCTGTAATAATTTTATTCACTTCTAGATCACCATTACTCACAGGGGTATTGTCAGATTTAATTTTCTTAGTTAGACCCTTTTCTCTGAGTTCTAACGACATTTTTCCCGCATATAAAAAAGTATTTATTAATTTTTCAACAATATTTTTTAAATTAATTTTGTTCATTTATTTTTTTTAATTCAACATTTTCAGCATTTATTACCTTTTTGCCAACATTTTCAAAATTGACTGTTACTTTACCCTTTATCATTGATTGTACTTGTCCAATTCCCCACTCTTTATTGTTTGGATTGAAAACTTTGTCACCTGGTTCAAATTCTAAAATCATTTAATTTAATTTATATTAGAAATCAGTATAAATACCATCAAATGAATAATGAAATTTACTCTATTGGATTAAACAAAAAACCATCAGATACTACTGTTGTTGTTGCAATGTCTGGTGGAGTTGACTCATCTACTGTAGCTGGAATAATGAAAAAAGCAGGCTATAAAGTTATAGGGATCACCTTAAAACTTTATGATGATTCTAAGGAAGTTTCAAAATCAAAACAATGTTGCTCAGGTCAAGATATCATGGATGCCAAAAGGGTTGCCCACAAATTAGATATTGATCATAAGATTCTTTATTATCAAACTAAGTTTAAACAAGGAGTGATAGATAATTTTGTAGAAAGTTATTTAAAAGGAGAAACTCCCATACCATGCGTACAATGTAACCAAACAGTCAAATTCAAAGATTTATTTCAAGTATCTAAAGAATTGAAAGCAGATGCACTTGTTACTGGGCACTATGTAAAAAGTATAACTTCAGGAAATGATACCAGTATGTATCGTGCTGCTGACGAAAATAGAGATCAAAGTTATTTTTTATTCAATACGACAAAAGAACAATTGAATTATCTAAGATTCCCACTCGGAGGAATGTTGAAAAATGAAACGAGGGATATAGCAAAAAGATTAGAATTGAATGTCTCGGATAAGCCAGATAGTCAAGACATTTGTTTTGTTCCAAATGGAGACTACGTCTCAGTAATTAAAAAATTTAAACCTGAGGCGTTACGAAAAGGAAATATTAAAGATCTAAATGGTAAGGTAATAGGAGTTCATGACGGAATTATTAATTTCACAATTGGTCAAAGAAAAGGAATAAAAGTTTCAGATAAAATTCCGTATTATGTATTAAAAATAGATGCCAAAAAAAATGAAATTACTGTTGGCCCAAAAGAAAAACTTGGAAAAAAAAAAATTTTTCTAAATCGTCTGAACTTATTAGTAGAAAAAATAAAATTTGAGAAAGAAATTTTTGTTAAAGTAAGATCAACAGGCAAATTACTTCATGCTAAAGTAAATTTGAAAAACAACAATGAAGCCGAAGTGAACTTAACACTTCCTGAAGATGGAATTTCACCTGGTCAAGCCTGTGTCTTTTATAATAAAGATAAATTTGGCCACAAAGTCCTAGGTGGTGGGTGGATTGTTAACTGAATTTCTTTACACAATTAACCAATTTGGTATTAATTAGCTTATGAACGACTTAATGAATAAAAAAGAGTTACAAAATTTTTTTTTCAATTCAAATATTGAGATAGATTTACTAAACTTTTTTTATGCAATATTACTATCTTTGATTTTATCTTTTTTAGTAAAAATAACCTATGTGAAAGTTGGTAAATCATTAAATGATAAGTCATACTTTTCAGATACTTTTATTCCACTTGCATTAATAACTACTTTAGTAATTACAGTTATTAAATTTTCATTGGCATTATCTCTTGGTTTGGTTGGAGCATTATCAATAGTAAGATTTAGAGCAGCAATTAAAGAACCAGAGGAATTAGTTTATTTATTTTTTGTAATTTCTATAGGGTTATCAAATGGAGCCAATCAATTTTTATTATCTATTTTTGCAACTTTAGTGATATTGATTTTTCTTTTTGCAAGATATATTTTTGAAAACAAATTTAAAAAAAATAAACAATTTAGTTTAGACTCAAACATTTTAAATATTAATATTTTTGATAATGATAAAAAAGATATCAAAGATATTATTTTAAAAATAGAAAATAAAGTAGAATTCCTTAAACTTAAATCTGCAAATATTGAAGATAAAACAAGTAGTTATATTTTTTGGTATAATCTAAATCATGAAAAATTAGATGAATTTTTAGAAGAGATAAAACTTTTGAGCGACAAAAATGTAAATATATCCATTTACTCTAAGTCGAATGCTCACGAGTAGTATTATTTAAAGTGATTATTAAAAAGAAAAATACCCCAATTAAATATTTAGGAATATTTAATAAAATTTTTTCAAAATTTATTTATTCTATTGGTATCTTATTTTTTTCAATGTTTCTGATAATCTCTATTTACTATTCTACAAGTGGAATGAAAGAAAGTTTTCCACCAAAAGAATTTATAAAAAAAGTGGATAGAATTATTTTTAATAAATACACAGGATTTAGTATTTTCGAAATTGATGACTACTTTTTTATCAAAATAAAATCATTGAAGTATTTGCTAATAAAAAATGATTTAGAAAATGTTAAAATTTCAATAAACCAAGAAAATTTATATACACTTGAGTTAGAAAGAAAAAGTAAATTAAAGGATAAATTTTTTAAATTTACAAAGTTTGCTGATGCTCAAATAACCAAAGATGATGAAAATTTTAGAATAAAGATGAGACTAAAAGGTGACAGAAGTATTCATTGGGCAAATAAGAATCAGACTTCTTATAAGATTGATTTAAAAGGTGAAAAAAGATTATGGGGCATGGAAGAGTTTTCTGTGCAAAAACCTGTGGCAAGGAATTATATTTATGAGTTTATTTTTCATAAATTATTAGAAACTAATAATTTAATTTCTTTAAAATATTTTTTCATCAATTTGAGCCTAAATGACACTGACCAAGGAATTTTTGCAGTTGAAGAGGGATTTTCAAAAGAATTGATTGAAAGAAATAAAAAAAGGAATGGACCAATATTTGGTATAGAGGAAAATGAAGGCATTGAATATCCCAATGTTATTTATGATCTTTACTCAAAAAACTATTGGACAAGCAATTATCCAGACTTAACTAAAGAAGCATTCGCAAAACTAAACCTAATAAAATCTAACAATGAAGAATTGGAAAAATATTTTGATATGAAAAAGTGGGCAAAATTTTTTGCAATAGTTGATTTTTCTAATGCATTACATGGATCTTTAACAAAAAGTGTGAAATTATACTACAATACAACTTCTGGAAAATTTGAACCAATAGGTTTTGACGGACATTATTACGAACTTAATCCTGCAAATAATTTTATAATTTTAGATTTTTTAAATTCAAAAAATAATAATTGTAACCATATTTGTTATGATCGTAAATGGTACCTAAAATTTCTTCAAGATAGACAGGGAAATTTAAATCACAATTTCATAAATTTATATCTTAAAGAATTAAAACAAATATCTTCTGATACTTTCTTAGAAAAATTTAATAAAAAATATAGTAATAAAATAAATTTTTATAACTCACAATTTTTTTCAGAAAAATCTAATAAAGATAGAGGTCTTTATAAGGGACTGGGTTATTTTATTTATGATCAGGATTATCTAGATAAAAGAAAAAAATACATTCAAAAAAGAATTAAAAATTTAAATAATATTGAAGATTTTAAAATTTCATTAGATAAAAATAAAATAAAATTTTATTCAAAAAATAAATCTAAATTAAAAAAAATTAATATTAAATGTAATAATAATTCAGAAATTAAGTACATTTATTCAGACAGCATATTAGAATTTGATGAAAAATGTAATTATTTAATTAATGGAGAAAAATTGAATATTTCTGATATCGCATATCTAAATTCTAACTATGAAGAAGATAATTTTTTTAATCTTACAAAAGGGAATGACCTCATATTCAAAGATAATAAATATTTTTTAAATCAAGATCTAAATATTACTAAAAATGTTTATTTTCCAAAAAATAAGGAATTAGTAATTAAAAGTGGAATAAAAATATTTTTTGAAAAAAAAGCTATATTCATATCAGAAGGCTCGATCAATTTTAATGGAAATAGAGAGAATCCAATTATAGTTAACGGGAATAGGTTTGGATCTATAATTTTAAGGAATAATAATTATAAAATCAAATTTACAGAGTTGAAAAATCTCACTAGTCCAAATCTTAGTGACCAAATTCTTCATGGTGGAATAAATGTAATAGAGTCAAATTTAGAAATATCTAATTTATCAATAAAAAACTCACTTAGTGAGGATGCAATTAATATTATATCATCAATATCTCATATCGATAATTTAATAGTTTCTGAAACATTTTCTGATGCGATTGATGTTGATTTTGGAAAGATAAATTTTGAAAAAATTTATTGTAAAAATGTAAATAATGATTGCTTTGATATATCTGGTGGAAGAGTTGTAGGAAAATACTTAGAGGCAACAAATATTAGCGATAAAGGTATTAGTTTTGGCGAAGAGTCTAAAGGTAAAATTGACTTGGTAAATCTAAAAAAAAATTATTTAGCCATAGCAGTAAAAGATGGATCAGATTTATTAATTGAAGAAAGTAATTTAACAAATAATGATTTTGATGTTTCTGTTTTTAAAAAAAAAAATGAATTTGGCAATGCAAAATTAGTTTTGAATAAAACAAACAACTCTAGTTCTTTGAAGGCTCTTATAGGCAAAAAGAATGAATTTTTCTCTGAAAAAATCTTAAATTTTAATAAAGTTAATAATAATTTTATTTATAACCTTTTTTATTAATTCTATGAAAACAGATTCACGTGTAGAAAGAAAATTTATTGTTGGCACAAATAATTATGAATTTTTTGAAAAGTTTTTAAAATTTAACTCTTTTAAGAAAGCCTATGAAAATCGAGAGGTGAGCTCAGTGTATTTTGATACACTGAATTATGATTTTCTAAGAGCAAATATTGATGGCATCGGTTTTAGGAAAAAATATAGAATAAGATGGTATAACAATGATTACAAAAATATTTTTTTTGAGGAAAAAAGTAAAAAAAACTTTTTAGTTTTTAAAAAAGTTAAAAAAATTAATTTTTCATTTAGTAAAGAAAAATTTAGTGAAAATTTAAATGATTTTTTTTTATCCGATAAGGATTTAAATTCTAAAGATTATAATTTACAAATTGTCTTAAAGACAAATTACAACAGAGGCTATTGGTTGTCTAATGACAAAAAAATTAGAGCTACAATCGATAAAAATTTGAATACTAGCCCTCATTCAAGTTTCAATAAAATTATCAAATTACCTGAAACAATACTAGAATTTAAATATTTACCTGAACACGAAAATTATTTTAGATTTTTTTTTAAAAGATTTGGTTCTGGGTTAAGAGCTGTTAAATATTCAAAATATGTAAAATCTTTTTTTGAATTAAACAATTCAGGTTTTGTTAATTAGTTTTTTTCCACATAAAAAAAGTAAGTAGGTAAAAACTTATTACACCAAGAAAATAATTCCATTCGAGTGCATGTTTAAAATGTTTGAAACCAGATTGTGTTAATATTGGAATAGCAATTAACGCTACAATAATTAAAGTCGTAACTAAAAATCTCTTAGTTTTTAAAATTTTTAAATTGATTAAATTGTTTAATTTACCCTTTATTTTATACAAGGATAATACTAAATAAGCCTGAGCAATAATTTCAAATATTATAAATAACAACATTACAACTCTTCTAAATAATTTGTATAAATCATAATCAAATTTAATTCCTAAAAAAATTGAGTGTATTGTTAAAAGGATAGCTGAACCAATTCCAAAAAATAAAATTTTTTTAACATATTTACTTTCAGCATCATAATTTAATATTATTTTTTTGTTGTACATCCAATATTTAATTAAAAGATATGAGGTTAAAAACATTGCAGGTTTAAAAATGTAATATGTTGGGTAAACTCTAGCCGTTCTACTAATTGATGCTCCGCCGTCAATGTAAGGAAAAGTGCTTAAAAGAACATCTTCTTGTTTTGGCATCAAAAATCTTATTTTCCACCACTCAAGCTCATAAGATTTATTAATTTCTAGTGATAGATCTGGCCCATGAAATTGTGTAACAATAAATAAACAAAGATTCAAAGCAACAAATGGAACTATAAAAATCCATACCGATATGGACTTAGCTTGTTCTATCTCTTTCATCTATTTAAGTTATTTTTTTTTATTTTTTTTTCTCGCTCTTCTTTTTTTTGAGCCCATTTTCCTACGGCCTCTATGTTTTTTCGGGTAACCCATTGTATCCTTTGGTTATAATTTAATTGAAATTATGTCCCGGATATAGCATTGTCTTTTAAAGTTATCAATTTTTTTATGTCAAAATCTTTTAAAACCTTTTTAAAACATACAGCAAAAGATTTTCATAATCATTCAGTAAATCCTCCTGTTGTTAGAGCTTCTACGATTATCTTCAAATCTATGAATGATATTAGAAGAACCCAAGCTAAAAATAAAAGAGATCCATTGGGTGGTCATTTTGATTATGGTCGACAAGGCACATCAACTACTCATATTCTCTCAAAAATACTAACGAGACTAGAAGAATCTTATCATGTACTTTTAACACCCACAGGTTTTGGTGCAGTTTTTTTGGCAATATTCAGTGTTGTAAGACCAGGAGATGAGATATTAACAGCTGATCCAGTTTACAATCCAACTAGAATGTTAACACAAGATTATCTTACTGAATTTGGTGTGAGAACTACTTTCTATAATCCCCATGACCTAAATTCTATTAAAAAGAATATAACAAAAAAAACAAAACTTATTTTTGTTGAAAACCCAGGAAGTAACACTTTTGAATTTCAAGATCTATCTAAAATTATTAGTATTGCAAAAAAAAATAAAATACTTACCGCCATTGATAATACTTGGGCAACACCATACTTTTTTAAACCTATAAAATTAGGATTTGATATGGCTATTGTATCAGCCACTAAATATTATTCTGGTCATTCTGATGTTATGGGAGGAAGTTTAGCTGTTAATAAAAAAGTATTTAAACAAGTAGAAAAAGCTCAAAAGATTACTGGTTTAAGATTAGGACCAGACGATGCATATTTAATTACTAGAGGCTTGAGAACTTTAGATGTAAGATTAGATAAACATCAGGAGAACGCGAAAAAAGTAGCTGCTTTTTTATCAAAAAATAAAAAAGTAAAACTTTTGTACCCATATAAGAAAGGTTCTTTTAATTACAAAATGTGGAAAAAATATTATTCAGGAGCATCTGGTTTAATGGGTTTAAAAATCAAAGCCAAAAATAAAAAATCAGTTATTAAATTTGTTAATTCTTTAAAATTATTTGGATATGGTTATAGTTGGGGTGGTTTTGAGAGTTTAGCTTTGCATCAAGGTAAATCAGAGAGGGGAAATAGAAAATTTTTAAATTTAGATAAAGATGAAAGACTGGTGAGATTACACATAGGTCTAGAAGATCCCAGTGACCTTATTGCTGATATTAAACAAGCCTTCAAATATTTAAAATAATTTTAATGACATCAGAGAAATTCATTAGAAATAAAACTGCCTTAGTGACTTTATTTGCTGCCAGTCTTGTTGTTTTAATTTCTCTAGGTGTAAGACAGACTTTTGGAATGTTTTTTATGGATTTTAAAGATGATCTTGGAATATCTTTAACTCAATCTGGTTTATCCATTGGACTTCAAATGTTGATGTGGGGATTGACGGGGCCTATTTTTGGAGCAATAGCTGATAAATATGGCGGTCATAAAGCTATATCATTAGCATTCTTATTTTTTATAGCAGGAGTTTATTTTTTATATGCTGGTCCAAATACTGGGATATTTTTTCAAATTGATATGGGAATTTTGATAGGAATTGGTCTAGGGGGTACAGCAATAAGTATACCTATGTCAATTGTTGGAAAACACTTTCCTTTATCAAACAGAACTATTGCAATGAGTATCGTTACAGCTGTTGGTTCTTTTGGATATTTTTTATCTCCTTTATTAACCGAATTGTCATTAACCCAGAATGGCTGGGAAAATACTTTGTTTGCATTTTTAATTGCATTATTTATTGGTTTGGTAATTTCATTTTTTGTAAGATCTCCATCATCAGAACAAAGTATTGAAAAACCAAATAATCAAGGAACATTAGATGCTTTAAAAGAAGCTTTTGGAACTAAAAGCTACTTACTTTTGGTATCAGGATTTTTTGTTTGCGGTTTTCATATTACTTTAGTTGGAACTCATGTTCCTACTTACGTGATTGATAGGGGTTTAGAAAGCTGGACAGCAGCAGCAATTTTATCTTTAATTGGATTATTTAATATTTTTGGTTCTCTCACTAGCGGATATCTCTCAACTAAAATGAGTAAGAAAATAATATTAAGTGCTATTTATAGTTTAAGAGGCTTATCAATTATCTTTTTCATATTTTTACCAGCTAGCAATATTAATTCATTTATTTTTGGAGCAAGTTTTGGTTTCTTATGGCTGTCTACAGTGCCTGCAACCAGCGGAATAGTTGCACATATGTTTGGTACAAAATACTTAGGTCTTTTATATGGAATCGTATTTTTAAGTCACCAAATTGGATCATTTTTTGGAGCATATCTTGGAGGTTTATTCCACGATCTTTATGGGTCATATGATTACGCGTGGTATTTAGCAATTGCTTTATCTGTCTTTGCAGCAATAATTCATTTACCAATAAAAGAACAACCAGTAATGAGACTAAAAACAGAATAAATTGAGCAAACAAGATCAACTAAAAGAGATTCATATATCTGGAAAACCATATGCCATTTATAAATCAATAAATGGATTTGATTTATATACCGATTTTTCAAAAAAGATTATTTTAAACAATAAAAATGTCTATAGTTTTTTAAATAAAAAAAAAGTAGGCAAAAAATTTAAAGAAACAGATTTATTTATAGGTTTTTTTGGTTATGAAATATTGAATAATCTTATTGGAATTAAAATTCCAAAGCAAAAGAGTGTCAATTTTCCAAAAGGGATATTTTATAAGCCTGAAAAAAAAATTAGTTATACCAATAATCTAATTAATTATAAGGCTGATAAAGTTAAACTTAAAAAAAAACTTAAGATTAATATTAATAAAAAATCTTACACTAAAATTTTTGATAGATTTAAAAAAAAAATTAAAAGTGGTGAAACATATCAAATTAAAATTTGCACCAAATATAAATTAGAATCAAAAATAGATCCATTAGATTTTTTTTGCAGACTTTCAAGAACAAATTTAGCTCCTGAAGCTTTTATGATTAGAGATAAAGATTATTCAATAATAAGCTGCTCTCCTGAAAACTTGATTACAAAAAAAGGTTCTTTAATCACCACAAAACCTATAGCTGGTACAGTAAAAAAAAATAAAAAGATGAATAAGGTCAAAGCTTTGAGTTATTTTAGAAATAATCTTAAAGAAACTAAAGAGCACAATATGATTGTAGATATGGAAAGAAGTGACATGTCGAGGATATGTAAAGTTGGTACTGTTAAATTATCTAAGCAAAAGGTTGTCGAAGAATATAAAGATCTTTTTCATTATGTTAGTTTAATTAAAGGTATAATTAAAAATAATGTGAATAATATTGATATAATTAAAGCGATGATGCCTGGTGGATCAGTAATAGGTTGCCCTAAAATTAGCACCCTCAATCTTCTTAACAATCAAGAAAAAGAAAATAGAAATATTTATACTGGAAGCTTTGGATATCTTAAGTTTAATGGTGATATGAAGTTCAACATAATTATTAGATCTATATTAAATTATAAAAATATTTCTGAAATTTCTGTAGCATCAGGTGTTGTTGTTGATAGTAATGCAAAACATGAATTCGGAGAAAATTTTATTAAAGCAAAAGCATTAATTGATCTCTTTAAATGATTTACGTTATAGACCATAAAGACTCTTTTACACATAATGTTGTTCATCAACTTTCATTATTTGATGATGTCGAGTGTGATAATTATAACAATGTTGATAAGATAAAACTTAGCAAAGCAAAAGTGATTGTTTTTTCACCTGGTCCAGGAAATCCTAAGAATTATCCATTTACATCAAAGATCTATAATCAATATAAAGGTAAAAAAAAAATAATTGGAATTTGTTTAGGATTTCAACAGATTTTATTTTGTGAAGGTGCAAAAATTATTGAACAAAATAAAATTTACCATGGTTATCAATCGAGCATTAAGGTTTACAGTAAAAATTCATTATTTAAAAAAAATCAAATTTTCAAAGTTGGTCGATATCATTCCTTAAAATTAAAAGAACCTTTTAAAATCAAAGATTTTGAGATAACAATGAGATGTTTGAAATCAAAAGTAGCAATGGCTTTTGAAAATAATAAGGATAAAATTTATGGATTTCAATTTCACCCAGAATCATTCTTAACTAATAATGGTAACTTTCTCATTAAAAAAATCTTATCGTCTTAGAGATCTGCAAGAAATAGATTTTAAAGATCTATGGGGCGATCACGGAATTTTTACAACCATGTGGATTTTTGGCAAACCATTTAAAATTTTATTTTTTAAAAACCATTTATCTAATCTTCTCAAATCTTTAAAAAAATATAAAATAAATAAAAAATCTATCAATAAAGATATTTTAAAAATTTTAAAAGAAAATTTATCTATAAAAAAAAATTATAATCATTTACTTAGAGTTGCTATTAATAAAAATACTATCTCAATATCTCTAAGAAAACGTTTTACCCCAAAATTAAATTTTGATTTAAAACTTGTAAATCTTAAGAGAGAAAGACCAGAATTTAAAAACTTGAAATATAAAAAAATATTATCTCATCTGTCTAAAATGGATAATACTAAATCAGATATAGGTCTTGTTTTTAATAAGAAACTTCTTGAAACAGGAACTTCCAATCTTTTATTTATAAAAAATGATAAAATTTTTACACCAAAAAAAAATTATTATGAGGGTGTTACATATAAATTTTTTAAATCAAGAGTTAAGAAAATTTTTAAAAAAGAAATTAAGGTAAAAGAATTAAAAAAATTTGATGAAATATTGTTAATTGGTTCAGGAAAAGGTGTAACTTCGGTGAAAACAATAAGACAAATTAATTGGAAAAGAAAAAAATTAAAACATTACAAGATATTTCTTAAATATTACCGTTCAGCGGTTAAAAATTGTAAATTATATAATTATAATTAATGAAAGATCCAAATAATCCGTGTTTATTTTGCAATACTAAAGAAAGTGGTTTCACTTTTGAAAATGAATTAGCTTATGCTAGTTATGACACTTATCCAGTATCTAAACTTCATTGCTTAATAATACCCAAACGACATATAAAAGATTTTTTTGAATTAACTAATGAAGAGCTAGTTGCTTGTAATGATCTTGTAAAGAAAGTTAAAAATGAAGTTATCAAAAAAGATCCAAATATAGAGGGATTTAACCTTGGAACAAATATAGGCAAGGTTTCAGGCCAATCTATTTTACACTGTCACTTGCACTTGATTCCTCGAAGGTCAGGAGATGTTGAGAATCCTCAAGGTGGAGTAAGATCAGTTATTCCTAATAAGCAACACTATAAGAGAAAAAAATAGCCTGTTATTAAAGGTTAATTGCGATGAGTTTGCAGTTGAACTATTTTTTTAAGTAGACTAGATATCTTTAAAATTAGACAAAAATAATTTAACATAAGGCGGATATGTTTAGTACTAACCCATTTTCTGTTATAGCGGAAACTATTACCCCAATAGCAATGCAGGGCTTTATAGTTGCAATGATAATTCTAATTGTGCTTGGTACAATTATCCAAATGATTCATCATAAAAATCTTACTTACTTTTTTAATAATGCAAAAAAAGCAAAATTATCTGCTACTAAAAAATTAGGTATAGGTGAAAAGACATCAATTATAGCAAAAACTACTGTTGTCGACATTGGTACAACTTCTGAACTTGGATTTGGTAAAAGACGTCTTGCTCATGTTCTTGGGATGTATGGAACAATTTTGTTTTGGGTTTCATCAGCTGTTTTAGTTTTTTGTTACACAGGTCCAGGTAAATCTAATTCAGAAATTTGGTCTAGTCTCTGGCATACGGGAGCAATTTTAACTTGTTTAGGAGGTTACTGGTTTTGGTTTTTCCTAAGAGTTGATGTTTCAGCTGAGGCACACCCGTGGTATAGAATTATTAAAGCTGATTTATTTGTATTAGCACTATTAGCATGTGCAACTTTTGGTTTAGCGTGGTCATATACTCAATTTAGTGGACAAATCGGTTTAGCATATTTATTTTTTATTCTATTCATAACTGCGAATTTAATTTTATTTGGTGGTGTATATTGGTCAAAATTTGCACATATGTTTTACAAACCTGGAGCTGCAATACAAAAAAATTTAGCAGAAGCAGATGGTTCAAGAGATAATCTTCCACCTCCTGCAGATGCACCTGAGCAATTTGGCCTAGGTATAAAAAGAGAAGAGCCAAAACATTATTAATATGTTATTAAAAAAGGGAGAAAATTAATTATGTCAACTTTTGTATATATGACTAGATGCGATGGCTGCGGACATTGTGTAGATATTTGTCCATCAGACATTATGCATATAGATGAAAATATAAGACGAGCAAAAAATATAGAACCAAATTTTTGCTGGGAATGTTACTCGTGTGTTAAAGCTTGTCCTAATCATGCAATCGATGTGAGAGGTTACGCTGATTTTGCACCAATGGGTCATAGCGTTAGAGTAAGAAGGGAAGAAGAAAAAGGAACAATTTCTTGGAAAATTAAATTTAGAAATGGAACAGAAAAGAATTTTGTATCTCCAATTACAACTAAGCCATGGGGAAAATTTATCCCTAAGCTTGCTGAGGGAGACAAACCTAATCAAGGTGAAATAAATTCACAAAGACTTTATACAGAACCTGAAGGATTAAACACTAATGGAGAATTACCTTCAGTGCCTAAAGACTCTTTCAAAAAGGGAGTTTATTATTAATGGCCAAACACAAAACACATTTTGAAGAGTGCGATGTATTAGTTGTTGGCGGAGGTATGGCTGGTACAGGTGCTACCTTTGAAGCTAGACACTGGGGCAGAGATTTAAAAATTGTTTGTGTGGAAAAAGCCAATATAGATAGAAGTGGTGCAGTAGCTCAAGGCCTGTATGCTATTAACTGTTATATGGGAATGCAATGGGATGAAAATCAACCTGAGGATCATGTTAGATACGCTAGAAATGATTTGATGGGAATGGTTAGAGAAGATCTTGGATATGATATGGCTCGACACGTTGACTCCACAGTACATATGTTTGACGAATGGGGTTTGCCCATGATGAAAAATGAGAAAACTGGAAGATATTTAAGAGAAGGTAAGTGGCAGATAATGATCCACGGGGAAAGTTATAAACCAATTGTTGCAGAAGCAGCAAAAAAATCTGCTGATAAAATTTACAACAGAATAATGATTACTCATTTATTGATGGACGAAGCTCAGGAAAATAGAATTGGTGGAGCAGTTGGATTTAACATGAGAACTGGAGATTTTCATGTATTTAGAGCTAAAGCTGTAATTGTTGCAGCTGGTGGTGCTTCACATATTTTTAAGCCTCGAGCAGTTGGTGAGGGAATGGGAAGAACTTGGTACGCTCCATGGAGTAATGGTTCAGCTTATGCATTACCCATTGCTGCAGGTGCAAAAATGACTCAGATGGAAAATAGAATTGTTTTGTGTAGATTTAAAGATGGATATGGTCCCGTTGGAGCATATTTTTTACATTTAAAAACTTATACACAAAATGCAAATGGTGAAAATTATGAAAAGAAATGGTATGATCAAACTAAAGAATTAGTTGGAGAATATATCGATCATCATCCAACTCCTACATGTTTAAGAAATCATGCATTCATTCAGGAAACAATGGCAGGAGGTGGACCAATCCAGATGGTTACCACTGAAGCTTTTCAAGATCCACATCTAGAGACTGTTGGTTGGGAAAACTTTTTAGGAATGACAGTTGGTCAGGCGGTTGTTTGGGCTTCTCAAAATATTGATCCAAAATATACAAACCCCGAATTAACAACTTCCGAACCTTATGTTATGGGTTCTCATGCAACATGTTCAGGAGCGTGGGTAAGTGGACCAGAAGATTTATCTCCTCCAGAATATTTCTGGGGCTATAACAGAATGTTAACAATAGATGGATTATTTGGCGCTGGAGATACTGTAGGTGGAAGTGCACATAAATTTTCTTCAGGTTCATTTACTGAAGGTAGATTAGCAGCAAAAGCAGCTGTAAAATATATAGAAGATAAAAAAGCTGAAGGTATTTCTGTTTCAGATAAACAATGTGAAGATTTTAAAATTAAAGTTTATAAACCTTTAGAGACTTACACTGTTGCTCAGAATGAAATTACAGGTGGAACTGTTTCTCCTAGCTACATATCACCAATACAAGGTTTACAAAGACTTCAAAGAATAATGGATGAGTATGTTGGGGGTATCGCAACTAATTATATGACTAACGATAATATGCTTAAAAGAGGATTAGAATTACTAGCTTGGTTAGAAGAAGATTTAGAAAAAGTAGGTGCTGAGGATTATCATCAATTGATGAGAGCCTGGGAGTTAAAACATAGGGCTTTAACCTCACAGTGTGTTACAGAGCATACCTTATTTAGAGAAGAAACTCGTTGGCCAGGATATTATTACAGAGGAGATCATATGAAACTGGATGATGATAACTGGCATTGTTTAACCGTTTCGAGAAGAGATCCTAAAACTGGCAAATTTACAATGGAAAAGGTACCCGTGTATCACATTGTGGATGAAAATGAGAAAAAGAAAGCCTCTTAATAATAAGTCTAAGAGTTAAAATTGATGGATTTTTTATCTAAAAATGATGAAGAAATATTTGCGATAGGCAAACCTCTTTGGGAAAACTTAGTAAGATCATCAAATCTTAAAGATTACGGTGGTTTTACGAAAGATTTTTCAACTCAGATGCTCTTTGGAGCTAACGAAGTAGAACTGGGAAAACAATGGGCAAATAATGAGCTTATCACGAATTTGAATGAAACTTACGAACCTTTTGGCACTTTAAGAAGAGGAGACCATATTACAGTGCTCATAAAGCAAACAAATAAGAAAATTCCGGGAGAATTCTTGGGTAGGTTAGTTTTAGGAGTAGAGGATGGTGAGATCAAGGTTTTTGGGGCAACAATTTATTAAAAAAAATTTTCAAAAAATTCAATTATAGTTTGACAATTTTTACACTGGGTGTATTGAGAAAGTAAGATGCATCTTCCAAATATAAAAATTCCTCAAAAACTCGTAGAAAAAAAGACAACACTTATTAAAACTGGAATTTTTTCAGCTATAGCTGCTTGTTGGAGTGTCATCTTAGTAGGAACTTTTATAACATTTAAATAAGTTATTTTTAAAGTTTTTTAATTTTTACATGGAAGTTTTTTTACCTATAGCTCAGGTCTTTATCAATCCAGTTGAAATACTTTTACTAAGTGCAATAGTCGGGGTTCTTTCTGGCCTCTTTGGTGTTGGAGGTGGTTTTTTAATGACACCGTTTTTAATTTTTATGGGTGTTCCTCCTGCATATGCAGTTGCTAATGAAGCTAATAATATCCTAGCAACTTCTGTATCAGGGTCCACAACTCATTGGTTAAAAAATACTTTGGATTATAAAATGGGTTTTATGATTGTAATTGGTGGCTCAATAGGAACCGCATTAGGAATCTATACATTTACTTATTTCAAAGGTATTGGAAAAATAGATACCGTTATTTCTTTAGCTTACATGTATATACTTGCAATTATTGGTACATTAATGCTTGTCGAGAGTCTGGGTGAAATTGATAAGGCTAAAAAGAATGTAGTTGAAAGAAAAAAATTACATGTACATTACTGGATACATGGACTTCCATTTAGAATGAGATTTCCTAAATCTAAATTATATGAAAGTATTTTTACACCTATCATAATTGGTTTAGCTGTTGGCTTTATAGCGGCAATAATGGGAATAGGTGGTGCTTTTATTTTGGTTCCAGCAATGATTTATATAATTAAAATGCCTACAAAATTAGTTCCAGGTACATCTTTGTTTGTAACTATTTTTGTAAGTATTATAGTTACTTTTCTTCATTCTATAAACTATGGTTCTATAGATTTGATGCTTGTAGTAATGCTAGTAGTAGGATCAATAGTAGGAGTGCAGATAGGCCAAAAACTTGGTGAACAGATTGACAGTTCAGGATTAAAAGCTTTATTAGCAATTTTATTATTGATTGTTGGGATAGTAATAGCTTACGACACTTTTTTTGCTGAAGAAATACAGAAGAGTATTAGTTCTGTAGGATCTACCGATTTAAATTTTTTTTCAAAATTTATAAAAGGATTCTCTGAAGATATGCCATTTTTTTATGGATTATTTTCAATTCTATTCGCTGTTGTTTTGGGAATTGCTGCCGCATTTATTAGAAGATCAATTTCAAAGTTTAGAAAAAAATATTTTGCTAAATCTGCAAAACAATCTAAATAAATAATTTTAGATACATCTCGATTGTTAAAATACTTACAATTCCAACAGTTATCATTGCTGCAAATCCAACAATAAAAGGTTTATAACCCATATTTTTAATATCTTTTAGATTTGTTGACAAGCCTATTGCAGCCATAGCCATAGTTAAGAAAATTTTAGAACTATCTTCAATTAAATTTATTACTTCAGTCCAATTATTCTTAGTCGAGAAGACTTCATCACCGATATTTCTTAAAATTATCATCCCAATAAAACCTAAAACAAAATAAGGAAAAATACTTATTATCGAATAATTTTTTTCTTTAGTCTGACCTCTGTTATAAAGAAAAGCAAAAAGTGGAATCATTACGATCAAAAAAGTGTTTCTTATAAGTTTTGTGACCGTTGCAATATTTAATGTTTCAGGACTATTAAATTGTTGATCATATATCAAACCAGCCGCTGCAACTTGAGAAGTTTCGTGTATAGCAGTTCCTAAAAAAAGGCCTGCAAATAGAGAGTTTCCATCAAAATAAAAATTTGCAAAATAAGGGTATAACAACATCGATAATATTCCAAATAAAGTGATATTTGCAATTGCATAAGAGACCTCATTTTTACTCGCTTTTATTACTGGTGCTGTTGCCATTATAGCTGTAGTTCCACAAACGGTGCTGCCTATTGATATAAGGTAAGCCATCCTAGTTTGAATTTTTAATTTTTTTATTAATAATTTAATGACGATTAAAACACTTATTATACAGATTAAAATTAATGGTATCGCAATTTTTCCAAAATCTAAAAATTCAAAAGGTTTTAACTGTATACCTAAGCAGATTATTCCAAGTTTTAAGATATATTCTCTAGTAAAATCCAATCCTTTTTGAAAGCTATCCCGAATTTTGAAAAAATTACCAAAGAAAATACCTAATATAATTGCTATCATCGCTGTAGATATTGGACTTTTGCTATATCCTAAAAGCTCAATTCCAATAATGTTATTAAAACCTTGAGAAAGAGAATAAAGAATAAATGCAAGGATTATACCTGGTAAAAACACCAGGTAATTTTTATTCAGCATTTTATATTAAATAATTACGCGCTTCTGTAAAGTTTAGTCATTACAAATTCTTTATGACCCAAAGCTTCAGCGCAGGTTAATCTTCCATTTGCTACCCTTAGAGTTGTCTCAATAAGTTTATCTCCTGCTTCTGATAAATTCATTTCCCTTGAGAGAATTTTTGATACATCACAATCAATATGTTCCCCCATACTTTTAACAGTTAATGGATTTGCTGTTAATTTAACAACTGGTTCAATAGGGTTTCCAACTATATTTCCTTGACCTGTTGGAAATAAGTGTATGTTAAATCCTGCTGCAGCCTGAAGTGTCACACACTCAGCTGCTGCTGAAGAAGTATCCATAAAATACAATCCCTTACCTTTTTTTGGTTCCTCTGCTGGTTCCAAAACATCAATAAATTTACAATTACCAATTTTTTGAAAATTACCAAATGCTTTTTCTTCAATCGTAGTCAAACCACCCGCAATATTTCCAGCAGTTGGCTGGCTTTCTGATAGATCATCTGTTGCTTCTTTCAAAATAAAATCATTGTAGGCGCTCCAAGTTTTCATAAATTTATCAGAAGCTTCTTTGGTTGCACCTCTTGTTGCACAAACTTTTTCAGCTCCAGTCAGTTCTGAAGTTTCACCAAAACACAGATGAACACCAAGTGGCTCAAGTTTATCCATTAAATTTCCAACTGTTGGATTTGATGCAAGACCTGAAGTAGTGTCTGACTCTCCACATTTAACTGAAATCCATAAATCACTCATTGGACATTCTTCTCTTTGTTTTTCTGAAGCCCACATAGCAAATTCTTGAGCTTTTTTTGACGCTTTCATAACAGTGCCTATATCACCTGTTCGCTCAATATGAAAACCCTCTACAGGCTTTCCAGTTTTTGCTATTCCATCTACAATTCTTTTAGTCCATTTTGGCTCTATACCAACTACAATTACAGCCGCTACATTTGGATTACTTCCAGTTCCAATCATTGTTCTAAAATGTAACTCTAAATCAGCTCCAAATTGAAGTCGGCCGTACGAGTGTGGTAGTGCAATAGTTCCTTTAATATTATTTGCAACTGACTCAGCACATGCGTTTGAGATATCATCGACTGGTAAAATAATTACGTGGTTTCTTGTTCCAGCTCTGTTATTTTCTCTTTTATATCCTAAAAAACTTTTTGGAATCTCCATTTTTACCACTTCTTAGTTTTTACGTTATGAACATGAACATGTTCACCTTTTTTAATTGATTTCACAACCTTGCCAATATCATGGCCGTATTTTAAGATTGTATCGCCTTCTTTTAGATCAACCATTGCAATCTTGTGGCCTAAAGGTATTTCGTTTATTGATTGAATATCTGTAGAGCTATCATCTTCCATAATCCAGCATTTACAGTCCTGTTTTGGGGTTATTTTTTCAATTACAACTACCCCAACATTGTCCTTTTTATCGTGGATTATTATGTCAGTAGCCATAAAATAGTGTCGAATTGTTTGTTTGAATTTTGAGAAATCTTATATATTAATCGCGTCAATTAACAAATAGTTTTATAAAATTATTTAATCAATTTGTTTAGAAAGGTCAATTAATGACGAAAATGACAACCGAGGAAGCCTTTGTAAAAGTTTTACAAATGCACGGAATTGAACATGCTTTTGGTATTATAGGTTCGGCGTTTATGCCTATCTCAGACATTTTTCCTGATGCAGGAATAACTTTTTGGGATGTTGCTCATGAAACAAATGGAGGATTAATTGCAGATGGTTACACAAGATCTACTGGAAAAATGTCTATGGTTATTGCTCAAAATGGGCCTGGTATAACTGGATTGGTAACGCCAATTAAAACTGCTTACTGGAATCACACCCCTTTATTACTAGTCACACCTCAAGCTGCAAATAAAACTATGGGACAAGGTGGTTTCCAAGAAGTTGAACAAATGAATTTATTTAAAGACATGGTTTGTTATCAAGAGGAAGTAAGAGACCCTTCAAGAATGGCAGAAGTTTTAAACAGAGTTATAGAAAAAGCGATAAGAGGATCAGCACCAGCACAAATAAATGTTCCTAGAGATTATTGGACTCAAGTTATTGATATTGAACTGCCACCAATTGTAAGACTAGAAAGACAAAGCGGTGGAGCTGAGGCAATAGATAAAGCATCAAAACTTTTATCTAATGCTAAGTTTCCTGTTATTTTATCTGGTGCAGGAGTTGTAATTGGTGATGCAATAAGTGAGACAAAAAAACTTGCTGAAAAATTAGACTCACCTGTTTGCTCAGGTTATCAACATAACGATAGTTTTCCAGGAAGTCATCCATTAGCTGTGGGACCATTAGGTTATAATGGATCAAAAGCAGCAATGGAGTTAATTTCGAAAGCAGATGTTATTTTAGCTTTAGGCACAAGATTAAATCCATTTTCAACCCTTCCAGGATATGGAATAGATTATTGGCCAAAAAATGCGAATATAATTCAAGTTGATATAAATCCAGATAGAATCGGTTTGACAAAAAAAGTAACAGTTGGAATAAGCGGTGATGCAAAATTAGTTGCTCAACAAATTTTTGACAAGTTATCCTCTAATGCAGGTGATATTGACAGACAGAAAAGAAAAGAATTAATTCATCAAACAAAATCTGCATGGTTACAGAAATTATCTAGCTTAGATCATGAAGATGATGATGAAGGAACAGTTTGGAACAAAGAAGCAAGAGAAAGAGACAAAGATAGAATGTCACCAAGACAAGCCTGGAGAGCAATACAAGCTGGAATGCCAGAGGATGTAATAATCTCAAGTGATATTGGAAATAATTGTGCAATTGGTAATGCTTATCCTACTTTTGAAAAACCAAGAAAATATTTAGCACCTGGTTTATTTGGACCTTGTGGTTATGGGTTTCCCTCAATTTTGGGAGCAAAAATTGGATGTCCAAACACACCAGTGATTGGTTTTGCAGGAGATGGAGCATTCGGAATAAGTATGAATGAAATGAGCTCTTGTGCTAGAAATGAATGGCCAGCAATTACAATGGTCATCTTTAGAAACTATCAATGGGGTGCAGAAAAAAGAAATACTACGCTTTGGTTTGACAATAACTTTGTTGGAACAGAGTTAGACCCAGAATTAAGTTATGCAAAAGTAGCTGATGCTTGTGGTTTAAAAGGAATTACAGTTAAAACAATGGAAGAAACAACGACAGCAATAAAACAATCATGTGAAGACCAAAAAAAAGGAGTCACAACTTTTATTGAGGTAATTTTGAACCAAGAATTAGGAGAGCCTTTTAGAAGAGACGCTATGAAAAAACCAGTTAAAGTTGCAGGTATAAATAAAGCAGATATGAAGCCTCAAAAATCTTTAAATGAATGATATTAAAATAAGCTCTAATAGAAGTTTTGGGATTGTTTTTTTTATAGTATTTTTAATTATAGCTTTATATCCTTTAATTAGTAATCAAGATTTAAGATTATGGTCTTTAGTAATCTCTTTAATCTTTCTGGTATTGGGATTGTTAAATTCCAAAATCTTGACCCCTTTAAATAAGCTTTGGTTCAGGTTTGGGATTTTTTTAGGAAAACTGATTGCACCATTAATTATGGGAATAATATTTTTTTTAGTTGTAACACCAATAGGTTATTTAATGAGATTATTAGGAAAAGACGTATTAAATTTGAAATATAATAAAAATAAATCTTATTGGATTGAAAAAGATGGTCCAAAAAGTAAAATGAAAAATCAATTTTAAAATGAGTTTTATAAAAGAATTTTGGGAATTTTTAAAAGTAAGAAAAAAATATTGGCTTTTACCAATTATAATCGTTTTGGTTTTATTTGGGGGATTAATAGTTTTAACCCAAGGTTCAGCTGTTGCACCTTTTATTTACACAATATTCTAATATAAATTAAAAATTATATAACGAAGTGTTTAAAAGAGCATTATGTTTAAAAAGTTAGCAATTAATATTTTTATATTTTTTTTACTTAGTATTCTGATTCTTATAAGTTTAGAATTTTTATTAAGATTATACTCCAAAATAAAAGACATAAAATTTACAAATGATAATAGATATTCAAATGTAATTAGAGTTTATGAAGAAGGTAAATTGTTTGAACCTTTTCAAAATTTTTATCTATACGAAAAAAATATTAAGGAAAAAAGGTTCTTAAATTTTTTTATAGATGAAAAAGAAAATAAATTAATCAAAATTTGGGATTATAATTTTTCAACCAACAATTATGGTTTAGTACAATCAAAAAATTTGGATAAAAAAAAAGAGTCTATTTTATTTTTAGGTGATTCATTCACAAAAGGTACAGGATCTGAACCTTGGCTAGATGATTTTGAGTTTAAATATAAAAAATTTCAAATAATTAATGCTGGGCTTGGAGCAACAGGGTTTATACAATTTTTTAATTTAGATAATTATTTATCAAAAGAACTTAATATTAAAAAAAGAGTTATTATATTTATAAGTCAAGATATAAGAAGAAATATAATTTTATTAAACAATTCAATGTGTATAATTAATCATTTAAATTGCGATTATAAGAATAATCCACAAAGTATACCAAATGATAGAGATTTTGATGTAGAGAAATATCTTAGTAATAAACTTTTAAACAGAAATAAGAATAAAGAGATAAATTTAAGACTTTTTATAAAAAATCTTTTTCTATATCAATATTTAAGGACATCAATAAATACTTTAAGACTTAAAAACAATGATGTTATTAAAATAAATTTAGAAAGTATAAAGAGATTTAAAAAGAAATATAAAGATGAAATTGTCTTTATTCGAATAAGAGATGCAGGTGAAATCATGTTTAAAAAAGACTCTTATGAAACAAAGGTTATAAAAAAATTTTTTAAAGAAAATAAAATTAAAGAGTATTTTTGTGATATGAATAATGATTTAAGTATGTTTCATAAATATGATCTTCATCCAAATAAAAAAGGATACGAACTTATTCAAAATTGTGTTTTAAAAATATTAAAGGATAATTTCTAAATGAAAACAATCTTGGGAATATCTGCATTCTATCATGATAGTGCAGCTTGTCTTTTAAAAGATGGAAAGATACTAGCAGCGGCTCAAGAGGAAAGATTTACTAGAAAAAAACATGACCCAAGGTACCCACATCATGCAATTGAATTTGTTTTAAAATATGCAAATATAAAATTGAGCCAAGTAGACCAAATTGTTTTTTTTGAAAAACCATTTTTAAAATTTGAGAGATTATTAGAAACATATGTTGCTTTTGCTCCAAAGGGTTTTATTTCTTTTTCTAAAGCAATGCCATTATGGATTAAAGAAAAACTTTTTCAAAAGAATTTTTTGTTTAATAAATTGAAAGAACATGATCAAAATTATAAATCTGATCAAAATATTTACTTTTCAGATCATCATTTAAGCCATGCCGCGAGTGCTTTTTTTCCATCACCTTTTGATGAGGCGGTTGTGTTAACAGCAGATGGAGTAGGTGAATGGGCAACAACCACTGTAGCAGTTGGAAAAGATAATAATCTAGAAATTAAAAAAGAAATCCATTTCCCACATTCTCTTGGATTACTTTATTCTGCATTCACATATTATACAGGTTTTAAAGTTAATAGCGGCGAATATAAATTAATGGGTTTAGCTCCTTATGGAAATCCAATTTATGAAGATAAAGTAAAAGAATTACTTGATATTAAAGATGATGGAACTTTTAGATTAGATCAAAAATATTTTAATTATGCAACTGGTCTTACTATGACAAATGATAAATTTTCTAACTTGTTTGGTCAAAAACCTCGAAATCCTCAAAATGAAAAAATAACTCAATTTCACATGGATATTGCTGCGTCCATTCAAAAAGTTACCGAGGAGATTATGATTAATTTAGCAAAATCTATTCGAAAAGAATATGGCATAAAAAATTTATGTTTAGCTGGTGGTGTAGCACTAAATTGTGTAGCTAACGGAAAAATTCTTCAAGAAAAGATTTTCGATAATATTTGGATACAGCCCGCAGCAGGAGATGCTGGAGGTTCATTAGGGGCTGCTCTCGCTCTTTGGCATCTAGAACAAGGAAACAAAAGAGAACTTAATGTAAATGATGATATGCAAGGATCTTTTTTAGGAACAGAATTTAGCCAAAAAGAAATAGAAAAAGAATTAGAATTATTGGGAGCTAGATTTGAAGTTTTAGAATATGATAATTTAATTAGTAAAACTTCTGAACATTTAGCTAATGAAAAAGCAATTGGATGGTTTCAGGGAAGAATGGAATTTGGTCCTAGAGCGTTGGGAGGCAGGTCTATTTTAGGTGATCCAAGATCAGATAAAATGCAAAAAAATCTTAATTTAAAAGTGAAGTATAGAGAAAGTTTTAGACCATTTGCTCCATCAATTTTAAGAGAAGATTTATCAGAATGGTTTAATATCAATATCGACAGCCCGTATATGCTTTTAGTTTCTGATATTAAATCAGAAAAAAAAATTGTAATGACAGAGGAGCAAAAAAACCTTTTTGGAATAGATAAATTGAATATAAAAAGATCTGAAATACCGGCAGTGACCCATGTTGATTATTCAGCTAGAATTCAAACAGTAAATAAAAATACAAATAAACATTACCATGACTTAATATCAAAATTTAAGGAAAAAACAGGATGTCCAGTTTTAGTAAATACATCATTTAATGTAAGAGGAGAACCAATTGTTAATTCACCCACTGATGCATTTAATTGTTTTATGGGAACAGAATTAGATTATCTAGTAATAGGTAACTGTATCTTAGATAAAAAAAAACAAAATCCAAATCTGAAAAAAGATTACACTAAAGAATTTGAATTAGATTAGCTCTATTTTTTACATAATTTCTGTGTTACAAAAAAGAATGTTAAATGATTTGTCACCAATTCACATAGTAATATTTTTAAGTCTTTCTGGTATAATTTTAAGATCTTCATTATCATTAGTGGGACAAAATTGGGTTAGAACTTATCATTTCCTAGGAACTTTTATTTTATTACCTAACATTGCTTATATTATAACAACCGTAATAGCTGGAGATATAGCTTTGTCTTTAGGTATGATTGGTGCTTTATCGATTGTAAGATTCAGACATCCAGTAAGAAGTAATTTTGAATTAACGATGTATTTTGCATTGCTAACACTAGGTATTGCAGCAGGAGTTAGTGCTAAACTTGCACTATTGTTATTAACAATTGTCCTAGTAACAATTTTAGGCGTAGAAATATTTCAGAGAGTTTTAAAATATTTTAAATTTGAACTTTATCAGCTTTCTTTCAACGAAGGGATAGCAACAAACGTATTAGAGGTATCAACAAGAAAAAAAAATATATTAATACAGGATAGTTTAAATCTAGTAGAATCTTTTTATTCAAAATCCGATAATCAATATTGGTATAAACTTGTTTTTAAAACAAAAGACGATCTAAATAAGTTTTTGCAAGAAATTTCTGAAGATGAAAACACCATAACATATAAAACATCATCATTAGTGAATTAAGTCTACTAACAATGAAAAAATTGATACCGTTTTCTTTTATTTTTTTAATTTTATTAATATTTTATATTTTTATAGATGATTATGAAGATAAAGCGATTTTATCTAAAAATGTTAAAAATTGTAATGAATTAGATTATGAAGGACATAGAAATAATAAAGTTGATAATTTTAGTGAAATTCAAATTGATTTAAATATTGATGATGAAAGAAAATGGAAAAAGACTATATTAAATACTCATATATCAGAGCAAGAAGATAAAAGTTTTACTTATGATGCTAAATTCATAAAAGCTACTTTAAGAATTCAAAACAAATATGGGTTTGATTGTGTATTGAAGGCAAAGATTAAACCCCATGGTGATTTAGTGGACCATTACAGAGATTATGGTCCAGGATATGATCCAATTTATGTCATACCAAGCTTGAAAGTAAAGTTATTAGAAGGAAATATTTTTGGAATCGTAGAGTTTAGATTATTGATACCAAAAACAAGAGAAGAAGGAAATGAGATTTTCGCAACCTCACTTTTTCAAGAAATAGATTTTTATGCACCAAGAACAACTTATGCATATGTAAAATATAATAATAAAAAATATAAATTTTTGTTTCAAGAAAAATTAGTAAAGGAATTTTTAGAATATAATGCTTTACAAGAAGGTTTATTCTATGCAGGTGATGAAAGATTTAGTTTTAAATATGAGAAAAACAAAAATATTGATGGAAAAGTTATTGATGAAAAAGAAATAGGTATCTCAAAGTTTAGAATTACAGAGTCAAAATTTATACGGAAAAATAAAATTTTTGTTAAACCTGCAATCGAAACACTACAAGCTTTGAATGTTTCTAGTCATTTTTACTCAAGTAATATTAAACAAAGTGGATTAATAGATTATTATACAACACAAAAAAATACTGAATATGAAAACTTTTTTAAGAATTTACCAGAGTTTGATGCATTAATGTATGCTATTGGTGCTGATCATGGGTTAAGTAGAGATGATAGAAGATTTTATTTTGATGTAACTAATAAAAATTTTATTCCAATTTATAATGATGGTGATGTAAAAATTTTTTCTGGAGATAAATTTAGTGGACCAAATTATCATTCTGATATTGAGCAAAAACTTAAAAATAATGCTAAATTTACTAATTCAGCAAGAGTCGGGGCGCCCAATATAGTCTCAAAAATTGATAATATAGACGTTAAAAATTTAGAGGAAACTCTAAAAACTAGAGGATTAAAAGTAAGAGAAAAGGATTTAATATCAATATTAAAATTGATTAAGAAAAATCTAATCTTATTATCGAATTTAGAGAATGATCAAATTTATAATGTCTCTAATTTAAATCAACATCCTATCAAAAATGAAGAAGCTATAAGAAAAAAAATTAAAGCCTCATATATTTTTACATCAGGCAGTGAATTTCAAAAATGTGATCTATTATTGAATAATTGTGAAAATATTAAACTAAGTTCAAAAGATTTACGTAAAGCACTTAAGCAAAATCTAAAGGATATTAATGGAGATGAATTAATTTTTTTAGGAGATTTAGATAAATTTAAAAATCTCAAAATTATTGATGAAAAAAATAACAAAATCAAAGATGATAATTTATTAATCACAAAAGATTTCAGAGTTAAAATTTTTGGAACTATTGAAGTTGACATAGATGAAAAAAATAAAAAAATCAAATTTTCAAAGAAAAATTCTAATTCAAGAGTTTTATTTTTTAATAGTAATCTAAATAATTGGGAAATAGAATTTTTTGATTTTGTAGATACGAGTCAGAATATTATAAATAGAGACTCAAATGGTCTAAGTGGATGTATTAACATTTATGATAGTAAAATTGAAAATTTAAAATTTAATATTTCTAATAGTAAATGCGAAGATGCATTAAATCTAGTTAGAACAGAAGGAACTATTGATAAATTGAAAATAATAAATTCTTTTTTTGATGGTTTAGATGCAGATTTTTCAAGTTTATCAATTCAAAATATCGAGGTTGTTAACTCAGGAAATGATTGCTTAGACTTTTCATATGGAGATTATTTTTTAAGCAATTTAAATTTATCCAAATGCAATGATAAAGCTGTCTCAATTGGAGAAGCTTCAAAATTAAAAATGAATAATTTTTTTATTAAAGAATCACTTATTGGAATTGCATCTAAAGATAGTGCTATGGTTAATTCAACAGATGGATCAATTAAAAAAGTTAGAAATTGTGTATCACTTTATAAAAAAAAACAAGAATTCAATGGAGGAATGCTTAAATATAATAATTTAAAATGTGATGATTACCAAGATTTTGCATATAAAGATAGTTATTCTAAATTAATAGAATTGAATTAATTATGTCTTTTAGGATTGAGGAAAAACTTTTATTTAATCCTAGCCAAATTTTTGATTTGAGAAAATGGCTTTCCAAAAATGAATATTCAATATTATATCCTAAAAGAAAAATTAAAAGTTTATATTTTGAAAATTCGATTAATCAAATATTTTTAGATTCAGAAGAGGGAATAACCCCAAGAAAAAAAATTAGAATTAGAAACTATCCTGATAATATAGAGAAGAATTCTTTTTTTGAAAAAAAAATTTCAAGTCCAAACGGAAGGTTCAAGCAAAAAAAAATTGTGGCAACTAAAGAAATTGAAAACTTAAAAAAATTCGGTTACTTTGATGAAATTTATAGATCCTGTTATCCAAAACTATTTGTTGAATATTCAAGAGAATATTATGATGCAAATATCTGCAGACTAACGATTGATACCAACATAAATTACACTAAGTTTAGTGAATTAAATTACACCAAATCAGACCCACTTGCTGCGGTAGAAATTAAAGCAAGTATTCACTCTAATGTTGATCAATTACTAAAAGAATTCCCCTTTCAAAGAGTAAGATTTTCCAAATATTGTAGAGGATTTAACTTTCTTTTTAGTTAATTTATTTAAGATCAATCAAACTTCTATATCTGGCCAGTCATTGTTTTTATATCGGTTTTTATATCGATCTAGCTCTCGTTGAGAAAAAGGTCTAAATAAAACCAATACAACAACAATTACCAATGCTAAAAGTATTAAAGTTTTCATTTTTTTATCTAATTCTTGCTTTAACAGATCCCAATTTATCAATTTTTCCCAGGTAAAGTCCTTTGCCTTGAATTGGAACAACCCCAACAGATGATCCAGTAAAAACCCAAAAATCTTTGTTCAAATATATTCTATCTTTTTTGACTTTATTTAAAACAAATCTAAGCGAATTTAATGGATTTATATAAACAGAATTTGTATTACCGTTTACATTTTGATTTATTTTTTTATTAGAGATATTGGTTTTTAAATTACCGATATTTATTCTTTTATATTTTTTTGCTGATCCTACTAGAAATTTCACATTAGCTCCAAAATCACTACACAAATCACCAAAAGAAGTGATTCCTTTTTTTCTTTGTCTGTAACCAACTACTTCAATACAAGGTGCCATATGAGAAATATATTTAGATATATTTTTAATTGTAATCGGTTGTTTCGATAAAAAAAAAGATTTTTTAACCTTGTAACAAACTTCTAGTTCTATTCCTAAAGTAGATTTATTTATTTTTACACTTTTACCACTTTTTAAAAAATTGCGTTTATAAACTGTTGCATAAAAAGGTTCTTTTTCTTTAAATTTTTTAATTAAAGGAATACCCGTGCCAGCAGCTTTAAAACCAATTACTGGTAATTTAATTTTACTTTCACATAATTTTCTTAATTTTTGAGCCTCACTTAGTCTTTTTGTATATTTTGATGGTATAGGTGAAATTATTTTATTTTTGAGAAAAGCCTTTACAAGTTTATTGGAGGTTTTTTCTAAAAGAGTACTCATTCATTATTCTCCCTTATTTAACAGTTTTTTGGTTTTTAATTTCTATTTATCAATTATATTTTATGATCCAATATTTATCAAACTAAAACCAGCAACAAAAAATACAATAAGCCAAATTAAACCTTTGATTAAAAAAAAAGCGAACCCACTAACTACTAAATATTTCCCCCATTTATTTTTAGATAAAAAATTCTTAAATTTTTCAAAAATTGACATAATTTGATTAATTTAATAAAGACATTGGATCAAGTCTCGTTTGGAACCAGTTCACTCTAAAATCTAAATGAGGACCTGTAGATCTACCTGTTGAACCAACAGTTCCAATAATATCTCCTTGATTTATTTTATCACCAACAGAAACCATTACACTCTCAAGATGCGAGTAAATTGTAGAAATTCCATGTCCATGATCCATTATAATTGTGCCACCAGTATAATAAAGATCATCCTCTGCCATTGTCACTGTACCAGATGCTGATGATTTGATCATAGTTCCTTTTTTTGCTGCAATATCAATTCCATAGTGAGGCCATTTTGGTTTACCGTTTAAGATTCTTTGGCTTCCGTAAACACCACTAATGATGCCTTTAACAGGCATTATGAATTGATTTTTAAAAAAAGGTAAATTAGAATTTATTGCTCTTGCTTTACCAATCTTATTATTTTCTTCCTTTATTCTTTTATAAACAGACTCGGGTGGCGTAACTTTACTTTCTTCTAAACCATCTATTCTTTGAATATTATATTTTCTTTTCAAAACTTTTTTAATTATTTTTTCTTTTTTTCCATCTTGAATCTTTGTGATTATTAAATCAAATTTTTGATCTCTATCTATTCCAAAAACAAAATATCCATCATCTGCTACCTTTACTTCTTTTTTATCAATCATAATTTTAGCCGATGGATCAGTTAAGCCAATAATATAATACCCTTGAAGAAATTTTCCTTTAAATTCAACAGCACTAAGATTAGTTGTGATAAAAAAGATTGTTAAGAAAATTAATTTAGATATTATTTTGCAGTCCATCCGCCATCAACCAATAATGAAGTTCCAGTGATCATTGATGCTGCATCTGAAGCCAAAAAAACAGTAGCTGTTGCCACATCAGATAATTCTGCCATTCTACCAAGCGGTATATTACCTAAAACTTCCTGTTTAAACTTTTTACTTTTAAAAAATTTACTCGTCATAGGAGTTACTACAAATGTAGGACACACGGTGTTCACTCTAATATTATATTTTGCAAGATCAATTGACATACCTTTTGTAAGACCCTCTAAGCCAAATTTTGTCATGTTATATACACTTCTTATTGGTCCACCAACATGGCCCATTTGAGACGACATGTTTATAATTGAACCACCAACTTTTTTTCTATTTTTATTTTTAATCATTTTTAAAGCACATAATTGTGCAAGATTAAAAGTTGCAATAGTATTAATCTTTACAATGTATTCCATATCTTTTGTTTTTACTTTTGTAAAATGTTCTGGAATATTATTTCCAGCATTATTAATCAAAATATCAATTTTTTTTTGTTTATTAATTATATTCTTAATTTCATTATAGTTAGTTATATCACAGACATAAGATTTACATTTTGATTTAAATTTTCTAATTACTTTTGATACTTTATCTAGATCTGTTTTAGTTCTACTTATTATTATTAAACTCGCACCTGCTTCAGCAAGAGCAATAGCGCAAGCTCTACCCAGACCCTTTCCTGCTCCAGTTACAACTGCAGTTTTATTTTCAAGATTAAATTTTTTTAAGAACATTATAAAAATAATATTTTAATATCTGTGTAAATCAACTCAATAGCGACAAGTAGAATTGCCAATAAACCAGCCCAAGCTATCCATTTATATTTTTTAATCCAATTAGATATTAGTGTGGCTGCGGTAGCCATTAATACAATTGATAAAATAAGACCAAAAACTAATAAATAATAATGATCTCCAGCTGCGCCAGCTACACCTAATACATTGTCTAAACTCATGGTAAAATCAGCTAATAAAATTGTCCAAATTGCTTTTAAAAAATTTGAATTATCTACCTTAATATCATTTTCATGACCTGAACCTTTAATGACATCAACATAAAGCTTATAAACTATATATAATAAAAGCAGACCACCAACCAATCTAAGACCAGTAATTTGTAATAAATAAGCAGTAAATAAAGTTAAGATTATTCTTAAAACTACTGCACCACCTATCCCCCAAAAAATAATTTTTTTTCTTTGTTCTAAAGGAAATTTTGATGCAACCATCCCAATTATAATTGCATTATCTCCTGCCAAAATAAGATCAATTAAGATAATTTGTGTTAAAATTGTAATTTGTTCTGGAGTAATAAAATCAGCGAACATTAACCTCTCAGTATCATATCAGCACCTTTTTCTGCAATCATTATTGTGGGTGCATTAGTATTACCTGAAGTAATATTAGGCATTATTGATGCATCAATTACTCTTATGTTATTTAAACCTCTCACTTTAAGAGTTTCATCGACTACAGCCATATCATCCTGACCCATTTTGCATGTACCAACAGGATGAAAAATTGTCTGTGTATAATCAGATCCTGCTTTTACAAGCTCTTCATCATTATTTATATTAATACCAGGTCTATATTCCTCAGGTTTATATTTTTTAAAAGTTTCAGACTCCATTATGATTTTTCTTGTCAGTTTTAAACCTTTTGCAGCAACCATACGATCGTGTTCAGTTGAAAGATAATTAAGTTTTACTTTTGCATAAGTCCTAGAATCTTTATTAGTAATATTCACATTTCCTCTGCTTGATGGTTTTATGTTAGAAACTGTAGGTGTGAATGCATGAAAATTATGATTTTTCGTAGCTCCTAAAGTATCCATACTCATAGGTTGAACGTGCCACTGTAGATCTGGTAATTCTAAAGATGGGTCACTTTTAGCAAACATACACATTTGACTAGCTCCCATCGTCATTGGTCCACTCCTATTAAAAACATATTCTAAACCAATCATTAATTTTCCAAATAAACTATTAATTTTTTTATTTAATGATTTTAATCCATGTATTTTATAAATTGGTCTGAACATAAGATGATCTTGAAGATTTTCTCCTACACCTTTTAAATCTTGAACTATATCGATTCCTAAATCTTTTAATTTTTCTGAATTTCCTATTCCAGATGTTTGTAAAATTTGTGGAGATCCAATAGACCCTGATGAGAGTATTATTTCATTATTAGCAAAAACTTTTTTTAACTGATTTTCTTGCCAATATTCAACGCTTCTGGCGGTTTTATTTTCAAAATTTATTTTTTTAACATGTGCATTTGTTAAAATTTTTAGATTTTTTCTTTTTTTGATTGGATTAAGATAACCAACAGCAGTACTACATCTAAAACCATCTTTTTCGGTAACTTGAAAATATCCACATCCATGATTGTCACCAGTATTAAAATCTTTTGTTTTAGGAATACCAAATTCTTCAGCCGCACTTTGAAATTTATCTAATAATGGTAATTGAATTCTTTGATCAGAAACAGATAAAGGACCACCAATACCGTGGTAATCGTCTTCTCCACGTTCTTGGTCTTCAGCCTTAATAAAATAAGGAAGAACATCATCCCATCCCCATCCAGTATTACCGGATTGGCGCCAAATATCGTAATCTCTACTTTGTCCTCGAATATATAACAAGCCGTTAATTGCGGAGCTACCACCAAGAGTTTTTCCTCTAGGATAACGAATTGATCGGTTATTCATTGTTTCGTCTGGCTCAGTTTTATAACACCAATCAACCGAGGGGTTGTGCATCGTTTTGAAATAGCCAACTGGGATATGTATCCAAGGATAATTATCTTTGCCACCGGCCTCCATTAATAAAACTTTATTTTTTGGATTCTCTGAAAGTCTATTTGCCAGAACACATCCAGCAGATCCAGCACCAATAATTATAAAATCAAAATTTTCCATCAAGAGTTGAATAGTTTTTTTTTTAAATCTTATTTAATCATCTTTACACTCATATTAATCAATTGTCACTTGTATCAACTTTGTTTTTCTGATTGAATGATTGAGTTAAATTTAACTAACAATAGGAATAATAATGAAAAAAATCATTTCAATGTTATTTGCAACTGTTTTGGTACTTGGATTTACTTCTAGTGCTAACGCTGCAAAAACACTAAAATGTCAAACAGTTCTTAACACTAAAGCTGATGAAGTTAAGATGTTAAAGGACTTTACTGATACAGTTACAGAACTAACAGCTGGCTCGTTAAAATTCGAAATTTTACCTGCGGGCGCTGTTGTTGGAGTTAAAGAAACTCTTGATGCTGTTGACAAAGGTTTGATTGATTGTGGATTCGCATGGACTCACTATTGGTCAGGTGATCACCCTGCTGCTATGTTATTTGGTTCACCAGTAGCTGGTGGAGGTGTAGGTATCGACAACATAGCTTTCTTATCTTGGTTCCAATACGGTGGTGGTAAAGAACTTTACGACCAACTTTGGAAAGAAATGGGAAGAGACATAAAAGGATTTATGATTCAACCAGTTGGACCTGAAGCTTTAGGATGGTTTCCAAAACCAATTAAAGACATGGCTGACTTTAGAAAATATAAATTCAGAACTCCTCCAGGAATTCCAGGACAAACTTATAAAGACATTGGTATAGCATCTGTTGCTATGGGTGGTGGAGATATTCTACCAGCATTAGAAGCAGGAACTATCGATGCAGCTGAGTGGTGTTGTCCAAAACCTGACTTAACATTTGGTTTCCAAAAAGTATTAAAGCACTATTACCTACAAGGTTTACACCAAGTAGTAGTAAATGCTGACTTTTACATTACTGGAAAAACTTATAAGGCGATGAGTGCTCATGAGAAGAAGTCTCTTGAAGTTGCAGCTAATGCTTCATTAGCAAAATCTTTAAGTTACAGAATCTATGAAAATGGTAAAGCTTTAAGAGAGTTGACTACTAAGCATGGAGTAATTTTAGAAGATACACCTTCAGATTATTTCACAGAATATATGGCTGCAGCAAAAGCTTCTTTAAATAAGAATGCTAAAGAAAATAAATTCTTTAACGAAGTTTATAATTCGATGAAAGAATTTGCTGATATTGCTGTTCCTTTTTGGAGTGGTGCTCAAATGTCAAATGCGAAGCTAGGAATGGCTCACGCAGAAACATTAAAGTAAATCAGTAATTAATCTAAATTCGATTAGAGCGGACTTTTACAGTCCGCTCTAATTATTTTAACTAGAATTTTATGGCGGACGAACCAGGTAAACTAGATATATCAGATGAAATGATTGCCGAAAGGAGAGGCGGTTCGGGAAAAATGCCTGATGACATGCCATTATGGATGGCTAAATCTATAACAAGTATTGACAAATTTAGTAAGTGGATCGGAAATATCGTTTGTTGGATATTGATACCACTAATCTTTGCAATGACATATGAAGTTCTTGCAAGAAAACTATTTTTAGCCCCAACTATTTGGGCTTACGATATTAGTCGTTTTTTATATGGCGCTCTTTTTATGTTAGGAGCGGGCTACGCTCTTTCTAGAGGAGTTCATATAAGAGCTGATTTTTTATATAGAAATTTTAAAACTAAAAATCAGGGTCTAATTGATTTTTGGTTATACCTCTTATTTTATTTCCCCGGTTTAATTATTTTTCTTTATATGACAATTGGATACGTAGGTGAATCTATTCAAAGAGGTGAGAGGGGCATGGATACAACATGGATGCCTTATATGTGGCCAATAAAAACATGTTTACTTATTGGTATAATATTTTTACTGGTCCAAGGAGTTTCTGAACTACTCAAAAGTTATTGGGCAGCTAGAAAAGGTGAGTGGCCTGGAGAAATTAAATGATAGCTGAGTTTATAGATCCAGCGATTTTAGGTTTTATTCTTGTTGGAGTCATGCTTTTTGCAATCTTTGTAGGATTTCCAATTTCATTTACATTAATATTTCTAGGATTTGTATTTGGTTATCTTGGATTTGGAAAGTTGGTTTTCTATTTAATGACACTCCAATTCTCCATGGTCATGACTGAACAAACACTTGCCGCCGTACCACTTTTTGTCTTTATGGGAATTATGATGGAACAAGCTGGCTTAATGGAGAGATTGTTTTCAGCATTTCAAATGATGTTAGCGAAAGTTAAGGGGTCTTTATATTATGCAGTTTTATTTGTTTCTGTAATATTTGCAGCAGCAACAGGAATCGTTGGTGCTTCTGTAACAATTCTTGGAATTATGGCTGCAAAATCTATGAATAGATCAGGTTATGATGTGAGACTCGCAGCTGGAACCATTACTGCCGGAGGAACTTTAGGAATATTAATTCCACCAAGCATTATGCTTGTAGTTATGGGACCTATAATGGAAATTCCAGTAATAGATTTATTTGCCGCTGCAATACTTCCTGGAATTCTTCTTGCAAGTTTATATGCAGGTTACACAACAATTAGATGTATGATTAATCCTAAACTTGGACCAGTTATACCTGAGGATATGAGAGCTGCGAGCATGAAGGATGTGTGGATTGAATTTTTTTTAGGATTAGTGCCACCAGCTGCTTTAGTATTTGCAGCATTAGGAAGTATTTTATTTGGTTTTGCAACTCCGACTGAAGCTGCGGGATGTGGAGCTATGGGTGCTTTACTTTTATCATTAGCCTATAAAAAATTAACTCTTCCAAAGCTACAAGAAGCATTAGTTAAAACACTAGAGATAACGGCATTGATAATGGTTTTAGTTGCAGCTTCAAATTTTTTTGGTGCTGTTTTTGCAAGACTAGGAACACCAACTTTATTAACTGAGTTTTTATTAGGTCTTGAAATGAATAGATATCTTATTCTAGCAATGGTTATGGTTATGATATTTTTATTAGGATGGCCTTTAGAATGGGTACCTATAGTTATGATTATCGTTCCAATAATCTTACCATTGATTGAAGCCTTAGGATTTAATTTAACTTGGTTTGCTATATTAGTAGCTGTTAATCTACAAACCGCCTGGCTCTCACCACCAGTTGCTTTATCAGCTTATTTCTTAAAAGGAGTTGTCCCAGAATGGGATCTTAAAGATATTTATTATGGGATGATGCAATTTATGGTCTTACAAGTCATTGGACTAGTGTTAATTATTATATTTCCTAAAATTGCACTTTGGTTACCAACTCTCTTGTATGGACAGTAGAAAATTTAAGTTCTATATTAAGTAAGTGAGTCAACAAAAAGTAAAAAAAAATCTTATTAATTGGGATTTAGTCTCAGTAAATCCAAACGATAAAAATTGGGACTGGAAAGATCTTTTTTGTTTTTGGGGAGTAAACATTCAAAGTGTTATTGGATTTTCATTGATAACATCTCTTTATTTGATTTATGATTTGAATACATTTGTTGTTTTTTTTGGGACAATATTAGGATCAGTAATAGTTTATCTTTTCTGTAATTGGATTGGAAAACCTTCTCAAAAATTTGGATTACCCTTTGTTGTTTTGTTGAGATCATCCTTGGGAGTAAATGGAGCAAAATATTTTGGGCTCATAAGAAGTTTGGTTGGAATTTCGATATTTGGTATCCAAACATATTTTTTATCTAAGGCACTCACTTATTTATTAAGAATATTTTTATTTTCTGTTCAACCTTCTTTTTTAGATCAAGAAATATTTCTTACTTTTTTTATGGGCTTAAATGTTATTGATTGGGCCTCAATTTTAATATGTATATTTTTTCAATCATACTTCTTTAGTTTAGGAATGATTTTTAATAAAAAAATAATTAAATTTTCAGCTATATCAATTTATGTAGGTATGTTTTTATTTTTTATATCAACTCTTTTAAGTGATGTGAAATTCACCTCAGATGCATTTGTAAATTCTATCGATTATAAAGATTTTGCGAAAATAGATAATATAGGACCGCTATTTGTAGTTGCAGGAACTATTTTTGCTTTTTTATCGATTACTATCCTAAGTTTTGGAGATTTTTCACGTTATGTTAAAAATGAGAAAGAATTGAAAAAAGGTAATTTAAGTTTAATCTTGAATTTAATAATCTTCTCTTTTTTTGCATTATTTATAGTAACTGGTGTTGATGCGTTTTTAAAAGAAGGCTCTGATTCTTTGTCTAGAATATTGACTAATCCTACAGATATAGCAGGAACTTTAGATAATTTATTACTAACAAATTTGATTTTAATTTTCGTAGTATTAGCTTCAGCATCAACTAATTTAGTAGCAAATTTTATCCCATCACAATACTCACTAATAAATTTTTTACCAGATTCACTCTCTTTAAAAAGCTCTAGTTTAATTATTTCAATTATTGGGTTTTTAATTGGAATTTTTTGGTTAACTTTTTTGAGTCAGATTGGTATTTTATCTTTCATAGACACTCTTGGAACTTTTTTTGGTCCAATAGCCGGTGTTATGATAATCGATTTTTATTTTACTAGAAAAGGTAATTTGATTAACAAAGATATATATTCTCTAGAAAAAAATAAAGCTTATTATTATTCTGGCGGATGGCATATTAAAGGAATTTATTCAATACTATTAGGTTTTATATTTTCTTCTGCAACAATTTGGAACTCTAATTTAATGTTTCTTCAATCATTTTCTTGGTTAATTGGAGCTCTAATCTCTTCTTTTGTCTACTTCCTTTTGACCAAAAATTGATTTTATGAATAAAAATAAATTTGATTTAAATAATAGAACAGCAATTATTACTGGAGGAGCACAAGGATTTGGTCTTGATATAGCTAAAAGATTTTTAGATTCTGGCGCAAAAGTAATTATTTGGGATATTGATAATAAACTATTAAAAGAAGCAGAAGGATATATAAAAAATTCCAATCTAATTACTAAATTAGTGGATGTTACAGATTATAGTCAGGTAGAAAAATCAATTTTAGAATTAATAAAGAATATAAACGTAGATATTCTTATAAATAATGCAGGTATTACTGGACCAACCGAAAGCTTATGGAAATATGATATTGATGTTTGGAAAAAGATAATTGAAGTTAATTTATTGGGAACTTTTAATTGTTGCAAGGCTCTAGTTCCGCACATGATAGAAAATAATTATGGAAGAATTGTTAATGTTGCATCCGTTGCAGGTAAAGATGGAAATGCAAATGCAAGTGCTTATAGCGCGGGAAAAGCTGGAGCTATTGGTTTAACCAAATCCCTTGGTAAAGAACTTGCAGATAAAAATATTGCTGTCAATGCAGTCACACCAGCTGGAGCAAAAACTAGAATTTTAAATCAAATGAGTAAAGAACATGTACAAAGAATGTTATCTAAAGTTCCCAGAGGAAGATTTTTGGAAATTCATGAATTCACATCATTAGTTTGTTGGCTTTCTTCTGAAGAAAATTCTTTTTCTACTGCTGCCGTTTTTGATATAAGTGGTGGTAGATCTACTTACTAAAATGAACTTTATTAGGAAAACTTTTAGTCCAATACTTTTAGTATTATCTTTATTATTATTATCTTACACTCTTTTTAAGTCTGAAATTCATTGGGATGGATCAAAAAGAAATTTTTATTTTAATTATTATATTTTTTCTCTTTCAATTTTAGTTTTGTCTATTTTATCGTTTTTTTTATCAAAAAAAATTAAAGATTATTTGATTATAATTTTAGGGAGTGTTTTAATATCTCTTTACTCTTTTGAAGCATACTTGGTATTTGGCATTAGTTCAAAATATAATAACAAGTTTGAACTTTATAAAAAAGAAACAGGCAAAGAATATGAAAAGCGAAGTAAAATTGATTTTTATAAGGACTCAAAATTAATTGATGAAAATATCAAGATGTTAGTTTATCCCACTTACTATCTGGGAAAAGATATCGATATATTTCCTTTGGCAATGTCATCTTTTTCAAAAACTATAAATTGTAATGAAAATGGTTATTATTCAATTTATGAGAGCGATAGATATGGTTTTAATAATCCAGATAAAGAATGGGATCAAAAAGAAATAGAATATTTTTTAGTTGGTGATTCTTTTACACAAGGATCTTGTGTTAATAGACCAAATGACATCACATCTGTTTTAAGAACTTTATCTAACAAAAGCGCTTTAAATTTAGGTTTTAATGATCATGGACCATTGCTTGAATATGCTATCTTGAGAGAATATTTAAAACCCAATGTAAAAAAAGTACTATGGCTTTATTTTGAGGGAAATGACCTGCTAGGACTTAAAGATAAATTATCAAACAAAATACTTTCTAAATATTTATCAGATTTATCCTTTAGACAAGATCTAATAAATAAACAAGATACTATTGATATCATGAATGATAAATTAATAAACGAGCAATTTAATAAAAAAATTGAGATAATTGAAAAAAGATCGAGACATACATTTTTTAAAATTCTGAAATTATTTGACTTAAGAGCATTATTTGCTTCTCAACAGGAGCCTGAACTTATCCCAGAATTTGAACAAATAATAAAATTAGCAAATAATCTTGCATTACAAAATAACTCTAAATTTTATTTTATTTATCTCCCTGATTACAGTCGTTATAAAAATAAATTTAAATTTAATAATTATTTTGAGATAAAAGCTATTATGAATAATTTAGATATTCCATTCATTGATATTGATATGGAAGTTTTTAAAAAAGAGGAAAATCCTCTTAAACTTTTCCCTTTTGAGGAAAATGGACATTATAATAAAGAAGGTTATAGAAAAGTTGCTCAAAAAATTTTTGAATTAACTGAATAAGAAAAAACTATAATTTTTTATAAAATCTATATTTTTGATTGTAAAACAGTATTTTTTTCACTTAACTTATAATTTTTTGATATTACTGGAGCAAATAACATAATTGACCAATAAATTAAAAGAATAAAAATTGAGATTGTCTTCATATTTTTCATTTATCTATAAATTTTGATTTTTGGATGTTTAAATTTTGTCAAAATAATGTATTAACAATTTTTCATATATGATCAAAAAATTAAAACTTCTTATATTTTTTTTATTTTTAGCAGATTTAAGCTTTGCAAATGAAATAAAAGTCTTTGATTTTACTAGTACTGAATTAGCTGAGTTGGAGGTAAGAAAGGTCAGAGGTGCAAAAAACAAGACAATCTATTCAATTGGAACTAACGAAAGTGGTAATTTTTTAAAAGCAGTTGCTGATAACGCTGCTTCAGGACTAGGAAAAGAAATTAAAATTGATTTAAATGAAACCCCATTCATCAACATCACTTGGAAGGTCGAAAAAGACTTGTCTGGTATTAAAGAAAATACAAAAAAAGGTCATGATTTCGCAGCTAGAGTTTTTGTGATAAAAAAGACAGGCGCAACACTGCTTTCAAATAGAGCAATTAATTATGTATTTTCTAGTAATAACAATGTTGGATTAAATTCTCCAAGTCCTTACACAAAAAAATCAATAGACAATGTATTAGCTAGTACAAAAGATAATTTAAATAAATGGATTACCGTTAAAGCCAATGTTAAAGAGGATTTTAAGAGATTTCATAACTTAGAGGTTAATGAACTTGATGGACTAGCTATTATGTCAGACACAGATAATTCAAAAATGAAATCTATTGCTTACTTTCAAAATATTTATTTTTCATCTCAATAATCAAAATTTAAGAAACTTTTTCAAAACCACGTTAAATAAAGCGAGAATAACTGCTACAATAACATCCTCTAAAGGACTGGCTTGTGGGTAACCAAAGTTCCATGCAATTACTAGTACTAGCCAAATTACAAAAATATTCATAATAATACTTGTACCTTAGATTGTATTAAATAATTAATTTTTTTGATATAATAATAAGATGCATGAAAATTTCTTTCATAAATTAAAAGTTTATTACGAAGATACAGACTCTGGCGGTATAGTTTATTATGCAAATTACTTAAAATTTTTAGAGAGGGCAAGAACTGAAGCTTTAAATTCTATAGGGTATAGCAATAAAAAAGTTAAAGATGATTTTATGTCTTTAATTATTGTTAAATCTTGTAATATTGAATTCAAAAAACCTTCATATTTAGAGGACGAGTTAAACATAAGATCTTTTGTAAAATCTATCTCAAAAACATCTTTTTTTATGAACCAAATAATTACTAGAGGTGATGATACAATTGTAGAGGCTCAAGTTCATCTTGTTTTTATTGACAGTAAAGGCAAACCTATAAAAATACCTGAGCAAATATATTCTAAATTCAAACCTTATTTTTGTGATACTATTAAAATTTAGCTAATTTTTTTGCTTTTTTAAATAAATCTATCATCATCTTATTTGAAATAATTTTTGTATTAACATTTCTAGGGCTTGGATGATAACTTGATAATATGATTAAGCCATTAGGTAATAATTGTGTTTTACCATGTTTGAAAACAAATTTTTTTTTAATATTAAATTTTTGTTTGTGTAATTTAATACAATTATCAAAAGCAACTTTTCCCAGTGTAACAATAACTTTTAGTTTTTTTAAAGATAAAATTTCTTCATTAAAAAAATCAGAACAGTTCATAATTTCATTACTAAGTGGTTTATCCTCAGGAGGAACACACTTAAGAATATTAGTAATGTAAGTAGATTTTAATTTTAAGTTATCATTTAAACTTCTGGAAAAAGGAGAATTTGAGATCCCAACTTCATATAAACATTTAAATAAAAAATCTCCTGATTTATCCCCAGTAAAAGCTCTTCCAGTTCTCGTGCCTCCATGAGCAGCAGGTGCAAGACCTATTATAGCTAATTTTGAATTTAAGTTTCCAAATCCAGGAACAGGTTTACCCCAGTAAATTTCTTTAATATTTTGTTTTCTTTTTTTGGCACTTATTTCATTAACAAATTTAACTAGTCTTGGACATTTTTTACAATTAATTATTGTTTTGTTTAAATTATTTAATCTAATATCCATAAATGAAATTTATTAAATTCTTTATAATAATATTTATAACTTTAATTACATCTGTTAAAGCAGATTTAAATGAAAAGTTAATTGATCAACTTGAAGAGGGTGGAAATTTAATATTTATAAGACATGCATATGCACCTGGAAGTGGAGATCCTAATAATTTCAATTTGAACGATTGTTCAACACAAAGAAATTTGAATAACAGAGGTAAACGACAAGCCAAATATATTGGTGAATTTTTCAAAGAAAACAAAATTGAAATAGACAAGGTTTTATCGAGTGAATGGTGCAGATGCAAAGAAACAGCCAAAATTGCTTTTAAAGATTTTACAACTAATAGTTTCTTAAATTCTTTTTTTAGTTCTGAATACTCAAAAAATAAAGATAAACAAATTAAATCTCTTAATGGTTATGTAAAAAAATTTAAAAGTAATAAAAATTTAATTTTAATAACACATTATGTACTAATATCTGAAGTTTTAGATTATGGACCATCATCAGGTGAAATAGTTGTTTCTGATAAAAATTTTAATATGATAGGGACTATTAAAATAAATTATTAAAATATAATGTCTTCAAAAAGAGCAATGAAACAGGCACAAAAACAAGCTTATGCGAAGCACAGAAGCAATATTACCAATAGTAGACTTGCAACTAAAAAAAAAAATTTATTTAAGAATAAGAAAAAGAGTTAACTTTCTTTATCAAATTTTTCTATTTTTCTACATGTAGATACTTTTGAAATACCTTCTTCATCATTTAATACAGTTTTTATGAAAATTTCTTGTTTTTCTTTTTCAAATAATATTTGAGTATAAAATTGTGGATATCCATGCTTATGGGTTAAAATCTTTCCATCTTCCTCGTATATATTTCTTACATAGGAGTTAGATTTTTTTACACTCAAATCTGTTAATTTATATTTTTGATATGTTTTTTCTTTATAAACATAATTTCTTGTCATTATTAATTCATTTAAATTAATAATGTATTCATTTTTTAAAAATTCATCCTGTTTATCATCACATTTACTCATCACGATTATTTGTGATTTTAAATTTTCAAAAGGTAAAATTGTAAAAAAAAGGAAGATTAAGTATCTAATTTTTATCATTTCTTTCAGCAAAAAATATTCCTATTAGAAGAAGTGCTGTCCAACCTAATCCTAAAAGACCTTTTAATATATTTGTATCGGCACTCCAGATTTTAAGAACTAAAGCTCCAAATATAAGTCCTATTAAATAAATTATGATTACAATCGAAGTTTTACTCATTTTTTAAATTTTTTTTAAATAAAGAAATACCATTTTCAATTTTATATGTATACGACTCTTCAAAACTTTGTAACTGCCAACCAGCTAATCTGTTTTTAATAATTTTTATATTTTCTTTTTTCCAATCATCAGTTGTACCCTCAAGTTTCCAGATTTTTTTTTCATTATTATTTCTGCCGCAACCATAACAATATCCTGTACTTGGATCAGTTTTACAAATACTAATACACGGTGAAATAATCATAGTGTTATTATTAGGGAAAATTAATATAATTTGCAACAATTGTCGTTGGACAATTAGTTTCAATCATATATAAACCTCTACAATTTGTGGGGCGATGGCGGAATTGGTAGACGCGTCGGTCTTAGGAACCGATAGAGCAATCTGTGAAGGTTCGAGTCCTTTTCGCCCTACCATTTATATTTTATGAAAGTAACTGTAGAAAACAAAAAAGGTCTTAATAAAGATGTAAAAGTTTTTGTCGATAAAAAGACAATGAGTGATTACATGGATCAAAAATATGAAGAAATAAAAACTACAGTAAATCTTAAAGGTTTCAGACCAGGAAAAGTTCCAAGAGAAATTTTAAAAAGACAATTTGGCAAAGCAGCTTTTAGTGAAGTTTTAGATAAAGTTTTAAAGGAAACTTCAACAAAAGCACTTCAGGATAATAAAATAAAACCTGCTGGACAACCAAAATTAGATCTTAAAACTTACGGTGAGGATAAAGAATTAGAATATGTAATGTCAGTAACTGAACTTCCAAAAATTGATATTAAATCAATTGAGTCTATTAAATTTGATGACTATTCAGTAAAAATTGATGACAGTGAAGCTGATAAAAGAATCAAAGACATAGCAAAAAATCAACCTAATTTTAAAGACGCCCCAACAGACAGCAAAGCTAAAGAAGGTGATTTAGTTATTTTTGATTATACAGCTACAGTTGATGACAAACCTTTTAAGGGCAACGAGGGAAAAAATACTCAACTTACATTGGGTAAAGATTTATTTTTAAAAGGGTTCGACAAACAATTGTATGATGTTAAAAAAGATGATGAAAAGATTGTTGAGTCAGTATTACCAGAAAATTTTCCAGAAAAGGAATTAATTAACAAAAAAGCAAAATTTAAATGCAAAATTTTAAATATTAAAAATCCTGAAGAGGTAAAAATTGATGATGATTTTGCAAAAAATTTAGGGGCTAAAGATTTAAAAGATCTAAAGTCTTTAATATCAAAACAAATAAATGATGAATATGCAAATTCACTAGATAGGCTTTCTAAAAATCAAATTCTTAAAGAAATTGAAAAATTTAAAGTAATTGAAATACCTGAAAATTTAATTGATGAAGAAATTAAGATTCTTTCCCAAGGTATGTCTGACGATGATGCAAAAACAAGCCGTAAAAATTTTGAGGAAATTGCAAAAAAAAGAATTAAAGTTGGTTTAGTCTTAAATGAAGTTGGAGAAAAAAATCAAATTAAAGTTACAGAGCAAGAGTTACAAGCAGAAGTTCAAAAACAAATAAGAATGATGCCTGGTCAAGAAAAAATGGTAATGGATTTTTATCAAAAAAATCCATCTGCAATTTCAAGTTTAAGAGGCACTGTTTATGAAGATAAAATATTAAAATGGGTCAAAGAGAATGCTAAATCTAATAAAAAAGAAATATCTAAAGATGAAGCTGAAAAAATTCTAAAACAATCCCAAAAGCAACAACTTGATCAAGAATTAAAAGAACAGAGGAAACCTGAAAAAAAAGTAGATGAAAAAAAATCTGCAGCAATGAAAATAAAGCCAAAACAGACAAAAACAAAATCAGTAGCTAAAAAATCAAAAAAAGTTAGCAAAAAGTAATCTCAAGTTGTATAAGTATAACGAATCATCTTATGACAAACAAAATATTTGAGCATATGAGTAATTTAGTACCCATGGTCGTTGAACAATCGAGCAGGGGAGAGCGTGCTTATGATATTTACTCTAGATTATTAAAAGAGCGAATTATTTTTTTAACAGGTCAAATAAATGATAATGTTGCTTCTTTGGTAACTGCTCAACTTTTATTTTTGGAAGCTGAAGATCCAAAAAAAGAAATTTATTTGTATATCAATAGTCCTGGCGGATTAGTTACTGCTGGTTTAGGAATTTACGATACAATGCAATATATTAAACCAAGTATTTCAACCTTGTGTATTGGACAAGCTGCTTCAATGGGATCTTTTTTACTTTCAGCTGGCGCTAAGGGTAAAAGATTTTCTTTACCTAACTCAAGAATAATGGTTCACCAACCATCTGCAGGGTTTCAGGGACAAGCGACAGATATAGAGATTCATGCTAATGAAGTTTTATCTTTAAAGAAAAGATTGAATGAAATTTATTCAAAACATACTGGTAAATCAGTCGAAGAAATCAAAACCGCTTTGGAAAGAGACAACTTTATGACAGCTGATACAGCCAAGTCTTTTGGTTTAATAGATGAAGTGGTAGAAAAAAGGTCTTAACACAAAATATATTGGAATTCAGCCTATTCGAACTTGATTAGTATTAGCTAGTTATATTAAAGTAAACCAATTGATTCGTTTTAAAAATTTATGAGTACCGATAATAAAAATATTCTATACTGCTCTTTTTGTGGAAAGAGCCAACATGAAGTACGAAAATTAATTGCTGGACCAACAGTGTTTATTTGTGACGAATGTGTTGAGCTATGTATGGATATTATCAAAGAGGAAAATAAAGATACATTTGTTAAACATCAAGATGGTTTGCCATCACCTAAAGAAATTTGCAATGTGTTAGATGATTATGTAATTGGTCAATCACATGCTAAAAAAGTTTTATCTGTTGCTGTTCACAATCATTACAAAAGATTAAATTATGAAAATAAAACTAGTAAAAATGTTGAGCTTGCAAAATCAAATATTTTATTAGTTGGCCCTACTGGGTGTGGAAAAACTCTTTTAGCACAAACTCTTGCAAGAATTTTAGATGTTCCATTTACAATGGCTGATGCTACAACACTTACTGAAGCAGGATATGTGGGTGAAGATGTTGAAAATATAATTTTAAAATTATTACAAGCAGCAGATTATAATGTTGAAAAAGCTCAAAGAGGAATAGTTTACATTGATGAAGTAGATAAGATCAGCAGAAAATCTGAAAATCCATCAATTACTAGAGATGTATCTGGTGAAGGTGTTCAACAAGCGTTATTAAAAATCATGGAAGGAACTGTTGCTAGTGTTCCACCCCAAGGAGGGAGAAAACACCCCCAACAAGAATTTCTGCAAGTAGATACTACAAATATTTTATTTATTTGTGGGGGTGCTTTTGCAGGGCTAGATAAAATTATTTCTCAAAGGGATAAAGGAACATCTATAGGATTTGGAGCTGATGTTAAAAATACGCTAGACAAAAAAACTGGTGAATGGATGAAAAGTTTAGAACCAGAGGATTTACTTAAATATGGTCTAATACCAGAATTTATTGGTAGATTACCTATGATAGCAACTCTCGAAGATTTAGATGAAAAATCTTTAATAAAAATATTACAGGAACCAAAAAATTCTTTAACTAAACAGTATCAAGAATTATTTAAACTTGATGGAGCTAAATTGACATTTAAAGATACCGCTCTAAAAGAGATTGCTGTTAAAGCAATTAATAAAAAAACTGGTGCAAGAGGTTTAAGATCTATATTAGAAAACATATTACTCAAAACTATGTATGATTTACCGAGTCAAGAAAATATTGCAGAGGTCATAGTCGATTCATCTGCTGCTAAGGGACAATCAGAACCAATATTAGTTCACTCTAAATCTGATAATAAAACAAAATCAAGCAAAACATCAGCGGCTTAATACCCTAAATAACTTTGAAAAAGGTATTGCAAATTTATTTATTATATCCATATTAATCTCATGGATGTTAAAATTTCATCACCGCTTCTACCTTTAAGAGACATAGTGGTCTTTCCAAGTATGGTTATACCATTATTTGTTGGAAGAGATAAATCTATAGCTGCTTTAAACGAAGTAATGAAAAATGATAAAAAAATTATTTTAGTTACTCAAAAAAATTCAGAGATAGATGATCCAAAAAAAACAGATATTTTTATGTATGGTTGTGAAGGAAATATTCTTCAGCTGTTAAAATTACCCGATGGTACAGTAAAAGTATTAGTAGAAGGAATTAAAAGAGTAAAAATTTTAGATTTTAAAGATAACGAAAAATTTATTATTTGTGATTTTACAACACTCAAAGATATTACCAATAAAGATGAGGATTTATATCCTTTAGCAGTAACTGCACTTAGAAGATTAGAAAAACTTACTTCAATTAATAAAAAAATTTCAAGTGAAACAATAAATACAATTAAGCAGTTAAAAGACGCATCACAAATAGCTGATAATATTGCTTCACATATAACAGCTACAATATCTGAAAAACAACAAATTTTTGAAACTGCTGATGTTAAGAAAAGACTAAATAGCATTATAAAAATAATGGAAAATGAAACAAGTATCATTGGTGTTGAGAAGAGAATAAGAGGAAGAGTTAAGACTCAGATGGAAAAAACTCAAAGAGAATACTATTTAAATGAGCAACTTAAAGCTATCCAAAAGGAACTTGGAGAAATTGAAGATGGTAAAGATGAAAGTACAAGTCTTAATAAAGCAATCTTAAAATCAAAAATGCCTAAAGAAGTAGAAAAAAAATGTTTGCAAGAACTTAAAAAACTTAAAAATATGAGTCCAATGTCAGCAGAAGCCACAGTAGTAAGAAATTATTTAGATTGGATGATAGAACTGCCTTGGCATAAAAAGAGTGAAGTTGATATTGATTTAGCAAAAGCTTTAAATGTTTTAGATAAGGATCATTTTGGATTAGAAAAGATAAAAGAGAGAATTATAGAATTTCTAGCTGTGCAAAAAAGAATGGAAAAAATTAAAGGACCTATTTTATGTTTAGTAGGCCCACCAGGAGTTGGTAAAACTTCTTTAGGAAAATCTATTGCTAAAGCCACTAATAGAGAATTTGTAAGAATGTCAGTTGGAGGCATGCGAGATGAAGCAGAAATAAGAGGTCACAGAAGAACATATATTGGTTCGTTGCCGGGTAAAATTATTCAGATGATGAAAAAAGCTGGTACAAAAAATCCACTTATTTTGTTAGACGAGATTGATAAAATTGGTAATGATTATAGAGGAGATCCTTCATCAGCTTTACTAGAAGCTCTTGATCCTGAACAAAATACTACTTTTAATGATCATTACTTAGAAGTTGATTATGATTTATCAGACGTGATGTTTGTAACAACAGCTAACACGCTAAATATACTTCCACCATTATTAGACAGAATGGAAGTTATTAGATTGGCTGGTTATACAGAAGATGAAAAAATTAATATTGCTAATAAATTTCTTCTTCCTAAACAAATAAAAGATAACGGTGTTAAGGAAAATGAGATGAAGATTGGAGATGATATTATAAAAGAGATAATTAGAAGTTATACAAAAGAGTCAGGTGTCAGAAATCTTGAAAGAGAGATTTCGAAAGTTGCAAGAAAAGTAGTTAAAAAGGTTGTAGCTGGAGAAGAAAAAGAGGTTAAAATTAATAATACAAATTTGTCTGATTTTCTCGGAGTTCCAAAGTTTAAATTTGGAGAACTTGAAAGTGAAAATAGGGTAGGTATCGTTACAGGTTTAGCTTGGACAGAATATGGTGGAGAAATTCTTAAAATTGAAACTGTCACTATGCCCGGTAAAGGAAGAATGCAAATTACAGGTAAATTAGGAGATGTAATGCAGGAGTCTGTAAAAGCCGCAAAATCATTTGTAAGATCAAAATGTTTAGAATACGGAATTATTCCTCCATTATTTGAAAAAAAGGATTTTCATATTCATGTTCCAGAGGGTGCAACTCCAAAAGATGGACCATCAGCAGGTATAGGCATGGTGACATCGATCGTTTCTTCAATAACGAATATTCCTGTTAGAAAAGATATTGCAATGACGGGTGAAGTAACATTAACAGGTCAAGTCTTACCAATTGGAGGTTTAAAAGAAAAATTATTAGCTGCTCATAGAGCAGGCATCAAAGAAGTTTTAATTCCAAAAGAAAATGAAAAAGATTTAGTTGATATGCCAAAAAAAATTATTGATGAAGTAAAAATTACACCTGTTGAATTTGCCGATGAAGTTTTAAAAATTGCTTTAACTAAAGAGCTTAAAAAGACGGAGTGGGTTGAGGTTGATATGTCTAAAAAGGACGACAAATCTCAAGCAAGTATTCAATAGTATATTTCACTTTAATGGAAACAGCTTTATATCTAATTTTTGGGCTTTTTGTAGTTTTTGTAATTTATTATTTATTCCGACCCACATCAAAAAAAGAGGAAGAAGATTTTAAATCCAAAAACAACTGGAGGGGTGGTTTTTAAACCTCTAAAATTCTTTTATTCTAAAAAAGATAGAAAAATCTCAAGCGAACATCCAGCAATAAATAATTTATAGTATTTAATAGTTAACTATATTAAATTGATTTATGTTAAAAAATCTTCTGTGTGTTTTTATATTAAGCATTCTATTAATAAATAATGCAAATTCTAAAAATTTTAATTCTTATGTTATCGGAGATACAATTGAAAATGAGGTAAATCTTGATAAAAAAATTACTATAGATTTAAGTTCTGGTGGATGGGTGATAGTAGAAAAAACTAATTGGAAATATAATGCTTTTAGTGGAAAATATCTTGGATTAGCTAAATTAGATAAAGTTAACAATGAAGTAATCGAAGGTTTGTCATTAAGTTTTTTAGGAACCAATGGAAAAAGACATGCAGATGTTAACACTTTTCTTTATGAAACAGTTTTTACTGGCAAGCATGATGGGTGTTATAAGAGACCAGAATATTACCGATTAGAATTATTCCACAAAGGAGCTACTATTAATTGTTTAATTATTGATCATTCAGATACAAATAAAGAACTTTATAATCCAGACGATAAAACCTTAGCTTACTTGGATGCAAAACTTATTAGATGGATTGAAGATAATAATATTATTGTACCAAAGATTATGCTTAATTCTAATCATATTATTTTTGCTAGATCTTCCTCACAAAATTTTTATGCAATAGGACATAGTATTAATCCAAAATATTTTAATGGACCTATAAATAAATATACAACTGAAGATACAAGTGAATATCACCCAAATAATATTAACAAACATCCATCACATTTAAAATTTATGGAAAAATTTTTATCTACTCAATCATATTTACATAAAAAAATTGAGGATAGTTTAAAATTAAAAGAATATATACGATTGGATCTAGCTAAATATAATCCTGAACCTAATAAAGATATTATTAAAAAAGATAGTGGAGACATTATTGATCAATTGAAAAAACTAAATGACTTGTACAAAGATGGAGTTTTAACAAAAGAAGAATTTGAAAAAGCAAAAAAAAACATTTTCAATAATTAATTATAAGTAATATTTTAAATTAAATTTTATCTGGTGAAATTTAAACGAAGAGTAATAGTAAACAATTATTTTAACAAAACGATACCAACTTTGATTTCTTAAAAGCATACCTATCGAATGTTTGTTAGGATGTCTATGCTCATATGCCACAAGATGAGCACCAAAAACTTTTGCTATTATTTTCTGTAATTTAGTCAGCTTACCGTCTAATGAGGATTTAAGAAAGAAAATAGGCTTTTGTTTGGTAAAATTTTTATTTTGATTACTTATACCTATTAAATCATAATCTGAAAACATTGCATTATCGTAAATTTTATGAACTTTAAAAATAGAACTTAATGCTTTTTTAGAAAATGCAATACAAAATTCTTTATTGTTCAATTTTGAAAAACCAAGAGATGAATTTAAATAATCAAATTCCTTATTTGTTAGTGAACCAAACATAGTGATAAATGAGCCATAGTATTTTGGCAAGTTTCCTAACATTTCTTTACAGGTTTTATAAAAAATTTCATGATAATAATCTACCCATACATAAAGCAATGAATTATCTTTCTTAAAAAATTCAATTTTCTTAAGGATTACTGCATCACCCTCCCAAATAATAATTCTAGAACCATTATTTTCAAAAAATCTATGAATAAAAAAAAATTTAAGAAACAGTGCATAATACCATTGCAATCGATTTATGAATTTATCTTTATATTGTAAACTATTAGATAAATCTTCAAATATTTTTTTGAAATCTTTAAACTCTATTAGTTCCTCTTCTGTTATGATTTCATAGTTTTTAGCTTTTAATTTATCTTTGAAAATATCAACATCATTTTTAGGACAAACTATATATAATTTTACATCATTATATAGTTTATTAAATTCTATTAAATTTTCATTTACGATTTCCGCATCTGTTCCTAATGTTACAGTGCAAATATTTAATTTATTTGAATCCATTAATTAAGGATTTTATAAATGAATTTTTCAAATTTCTTAAATCTTTATTTGATATTTTTTCAGCATATAAACCAATGTAAAAACCGTATTTATGAATGTAATCAGCGTTCTTATAACGTTTTTGTTTTTTAATATTATATTTCATTAAAGCTGGCTGTTGAGAAAAATCACCACTTATTATTGGTCTGGTTTCGACCCCATTCTTGTACAGTCTATTTAATAAAGTTTTTTTATTGATTTTTTTTTTTAGAATAATTGGAAACGAAAGCCAACATTCAGATACAAATTTATTTTTTTCTACAAAATAAAAATACTTTGAACACAATTTATCTTTTTCTAAGGTTTGTTTTATTTTTTTATAATTGTAAGACCTATTTTTTTTGATTTTATCTAATTTTTTTAATTGTGACAAAGCTATTGCTGATGACACTTCTGTTGGACGTAAATTAAATCCAGAATTACAAAAAGTAAATTTTTCGTCTAAATAATTATTTCTTTTATATTTAAAAACAGTATTTTTGTTTGTGATTTCTCTCACCCATCCATGAGATCTTAATGTCCTTATAATTTGATAATCTTCATTATTTTTACAAGTAATCATGCCACCTTCACCACTTGAAATTTGATGTGAAGTATAAAATGAGAAAGATGAAAAATCTCCAAAAGTTCCAAGATATTTTTTTTTATATTTTGACCCAATACTTTCACAGGTATCTTCAATTAAAATTAATTTATTTTTTTTAACAATTTTCATAATTTCATCCATATCAGCACAATGACCTAGAACATGAATTAAAATTAAGCATTTAGTTCTTTTTGTTATTTTTTTTTTTAAATCATTAATATCAACATTTAAGTTTTTTTTGTCACAATCTACAAACACCGGTTTTAGATTTGATTGAACAATAGGCCAAAAAGAAGTTGGCCAACTTAAAGTTGGTACCAAAACTTCATCATTTGGTTTTAATCTTTTTTTTCTATAAGGATTAATCAATGTTTGAAAAGCTAATAAATTCGCTGATGAACCAGAATTTAGCATTGTAGAATATTTGATGCCAAATTTTTTTCCAAAGTAATTTTCGATTTCTATTGTTTTTTTACTTAATGTTAGTTGTTTAGATTTTATTACTTTAATACCTTCTTTTAGGTCATCTTTTAAAAATGGATTTTTAGTTAATGGATAGCTCACTTTTTTCATGGTTGATTTATATATATATTTAATTAAAGAAAGTATTTAATATATTTCTGATATGAAAAATACAATACTTTTTGGTGGAAGTGGGTTTTTTGGACCAATTATATTAAAAAAATATCCAAAAATTATTTCGGTAGGTCGATCAAAACCACCTAATAGTGTCAAAAATAAACATATTCAGATTTCAAATCTTAATAATCTAAAAAAATTAGATAAAATTAAGTTTGATAAAGTAATATTTTTAATTGGAAGCTCAAATCATCACATAATAAACAAAAATATAAATATTGGAATTAAATACAATTTTGAACCAATGATAAAAATAATGGAATATTTAAAAAAAAAAAAGATAAAAAAATTTATATGTTTTACGACTATTCTTTTATATCAAAACACAAATCCAAATAAAAAAAAAAATGAGAAAGATAAAACTAACCCCTATGAAAACAATTATATTTTTAGCAAACATTTGCTTGAGGAAGTTGTAAATTTTTATAAAAACAAAATACCAAGTATTGTAGTTAGACTGTGTAATATTTACGGTTATAGTAAATTAAAAAGACCAGATCTAGTTCCAACATTAATGCAGGATATATTTAAAAAGAGGAAGACTTATGTTTGGAATGATAAACCTGTTAGAGATTTTATTTTTGCAGAAGATGCTGCTGATGCAGTTGTTAAATTATTAAATTCAAAATTTACAGGTGTAATAAACCTTGGCAGTGGTAAATCTCATTCCGTAAAAAAATTAACAAATATAATTTCTTCACACGCTAAAAAAGATATTGGAACAATAAATAAAAAAGTAACTGGACCATATAAATTTTTAACTAATATAAATTTATTAAAAAAAGTTATTAAATGGAAACCAAAATACTCTTTGGAAAGAGGATTATTAAAAACCTTTAACATTATGAAGAATTATTAATTATGAAAATTTGTATTTTTGGAGGTAACGGATTTATTGGTGCTCGATTAGCAAAAGTGTATCAAAGCAAAGGCCATCAAGTGTTTATTTATTCGCAAACTAAAATTAATAAAAATTTAAATCTTAGAAATAATTATAAAATTAAGTATTCAGAAAAATCATTTAATAGTATTTTAAAAAAAAAATTTGATTTAATTTTTTATCTGAGTGGAAATTCAAATCAAGAAACATCAAAAAAAGATATTTATTATGATTTAGAAACTTCTTTTTTGACTTTCGTTAAATTACTAGAAGCAGCAAAAAAGAGTCAAAGTAAATCAAGAATATGGTTTGCTTCATCTGTTGTTGTTTATGGAGTTAATAATAAAGCATTAAAAGAAAATTTTGATTTGAATCCTGTATCTTATTACGCTGTAGTAAAATTAATTTGTGAAAATATTAGTAAATTTTATTCTAAAAATTTTAATTTAAATATTGGAATAATGAGAATTTTTTCTACATTCGGACCAGGATTAAGAAGACAAGTCGTATTTGATACTATTAAAAAAATAAAAACTTCAAAAAAATTTACAGTGTATGGCAATGGAAATGAAAAAAGAAATTTTTCATTTATAGATGATCAGGTTAAGTCAATTATTCTTTTAACTAGAAAAGTTTTAAAACCAAAAGGAGATGTTTTTAATGTAGCATCTGGAAAAACTTTTACAATAAAGCAAATTTTAAAAAAATTAATCAAAATTTCAAATAAAAAAGTTGAATATGAGTTTACAAATAAAAGAAGATCATTTGACACAAAAAATTTTATCGTTAACAATTCAAAGATAAATAAAATAATTGGTAGATTTAAATATACAAATATTGATTTAGCTTTAAAAAAAACGTTTGAGTCTTTTTAATATATGGAATTTGATAATATTTTAGAAAAAAAATTAGATATTAAATTTTACACCTTTTCAAATTGTTACGCTTTTGAAATAGAAAATTTTTTAAGTGATCAACAGTATGAAGTAATCAAAAAAAATTTACCAAATTCTAGTGATGAAAATTTAAAAACTTCAAATAAAGACTTTTATAATCTGGAATTACAACATAACAAAAAAGTATATATTAATGAATTGTATCAAAATGAATATCGAAAGCATGTTATTGAAAATCCCATTTTAAACAATTTTTCAAGAATTATTAAAGATCCTATTTTTGCAAAGAAATTAATAGATAGCCTTTTTTTTAAAATAATTTCATCAAGACGATATGATATGAGAAATTTTTTAAAGTTATTACTTAGAAAAAACAAATATGAATACAAAGACAATAAATCTTTTATAGATAAATTATTTTATAATTATTTTTATACTACATTTGAAATTGCCTATATGTATAACGGGTCACAGTCTTGGCCACATACTGATGGACTAAAAAAAATGCTAAGTTTATTAATGTATTTTCCTGATGAAACGGAGAATTATGAAGAATATAATAGTATGGGAACTACATTTTTTCAGTCTAATGAGTTTTGTCTTACATCAGACCAATATAAGATTAAATCATTCGAAGATTCTGATAATTTTAAAAAAAGAAATAAATTTTCAGGTTCATTTCCATATAAGAAAAAAAGTTTATTTGGGTTTTTAAAAAGCCACAATTCCTGGCATAGTGTAGAGCCATTTTTTATAAATGATGATTTTGTTAGAAAAAATTTTAATATCAATATATTATTAATCTAATCCTAGGTAAAATGAGAAGCAAAATATATCTGTTCCTTAAAAATAATCTTCCAGATAGCATCAAGCAACATATTTATCCAATTTTGAATTTTAAAAAAAATTTAATAATCAAATTACCCTTATGGATAATAAAAAATTTAAAGACCAATATTTATGGACGCGATAAAAAAAAAATATTTTCTTTAAGAAATTTTGGAGGCTCATCAGTTGCAAGAGGTTTTAGTTTATTCAGAGCTGACCCTGAAGTAGCTCAATGGATTGAAACTTTTGAAAAAGATAGTTGTTTTGTTGATATAGGGGCAAATATTGGAGCATATTCTCTTTATGCTGCTCATTACCAAGCTAAAGTTTATTCATTCGAACCTGAGTCATTAAATTTTTCTTGTTTAAATCTAAATATATCTGACAATAAATTTAATGACAAAATTATAGCTTTTCCAATTGCGATAAGTAATAATACTGAAATATCCACGTTAAATTTATCTAAGATTGCCTTTGGAGCTTCAGGACATTCTTTTGATAGGAAAATTACTGATAGTGGAAATACTTTTGAAACTCATTTTAAACAAGGATCAATTTGCTGTTCTTTAGATGACGTCATTGGTAAATTTAATATTTTACCAAATTATATAAAAATTGATACAGACGGAAATGAATTAAAGGTTTTACAAGGAATGAAAAAAACTTTAAGTTTAAATGAATTAAAATCAATTTGTATTGAACTAAACCCAAATTTTGATGAGCATTTAGAAGCTTATAATATTTTAAAAAATAGTTTTAAATCTTATAAGAAATTTGAATGGTATAATGGTCAGGATGTATTTAATTATATTTTTTATAGATAGTAATCAATATATTTTAGACTAATAGACCTTGACGTAATGGTACTAAAAGATATAAAACACAGTGTTTTGGTAATGGGCGGTTAGCTCAGTTGGTAGAGCATCTCGTTTACACCGAGGGGGTCAAAGGTTCGAGTCCTTTACTGCCCACCAAAATAAATTTTAAGTGGGGGTGTAGCTCAGTTGGTTAGAGCGATCGCCTGTCACGCGATAGGTCGAGGGTTCGAGTCCCTTCACTCCCGCCACTTAATGATAATGATTCTCAATTTTAAAAATCAGTTAAGTAATAAGCCATTAAAAACGTGACCAATTTGCACTGTAAATAAGCTTAAAAATATCTATATAAACCACCAACTTAACAAAGATATTAAAACTTTAATTTGATATAAAAACAATTATAGTATGAATCTTTTCAAAATTTTCTTATTTAAAGATTAATATTATTAACATTATGCTTGAGGATTTTTTAAAAGATTATTTATCAATAATTTTATTCCTAATAATTGCATTAGGCTTAAGCTGTGCATTCATATTACTCAATTTTATATTATCTCCAAAGAATCCAGATCCAGAAAAATTATCTGCTTATGAGTGTGGATTTGAACCTTTTCAAGACTCTAGAATGGAATTCGATGTGAGATTTTACTTGGTAGCAATTCTGTTTATTATTTTTGATCTTGAAATAGCATTTCTATTCCCATGGGCTATCTCATTGGGAAATATAGGTATACTAGGTTTTGTATCTATGATGATTTTCTTATTTATATTAACAGTTGGTTTTATTTATGAATGGAAAAAGGGTGCTTTAGATTGGGAGTAAATAGATTAAATGAATAATAAAATAGATCAAGTTCCAGAAGAGTTTAAACAACTAGCTGAAGATTTCAGTAAGAATGGTTTTATTACAACTTCATTAGATAATTTAATTAATTGGTCAAGATCAGGTTCACTTCATTGGATGACTTTTGGACTTGCTTGTTGTGCTGTTGAAATGATGCAGACTGCAATGCCAAGATACGATCTTGAAAGATTTGGTGCTGCACCAAGGGGATCACCAAGACAGTCAGATGTTATGATAGTAGCTGGTACATTAACAAATAAAATGGCTCCAGCTCTTAGAAAAGTTTATGATCAGATGCCAGAACCAAGATACGTAATATCGATGGGAAGCTGTGCTAATGGTGGTGGTTATTATCATTATTCTTATTCAGTAGTTAGGGGATGTGATCGAATAGTTCCTGTAGATGTTTATGTTCCAGGATGCCCTCCTTCTGCAGAGTCACTATTATATGGAATAATGCAGTTACAAAAAAAAATTAGAAACAAAGGTTCTTTAAACAGATAAAATGACGAAACTAGAAGATTTAGAAAAAAAAATTAATTCAGAATTAACTACTAAGATAAAAAAAACTGAAATTAAACATAATCAAATTTATATTGAAATTGATAAGGAAGATTTAATTGATGTAACTTTATTTATCAAAACAAATAAAGATACAAAGTTTAGACAGCTTATTGATATCACTGTAGTTGATTATCCTGAACAATCACAAAGATTTAAGGTTGTATATCTTTTTTTAAGCCATGAATTTAATCAAAGACTGATATTAACATATTTCATTAACGAAAATGAATTAATATCATCCCTAACTTCAATCTTTCCAGCTGCAAACTGGATGGAAAGAGAAGTGTTTGACATGTATGGCGTAAATTTTAAAGATCATCCTGATTTAAGAAGAATCCTTACGGATTATGGTTTTGAGGGACACCCATTGAGGAAAGATTTTCCATTAACTGGTCACTCTGAAGTTAGATATAGCGAAGAGCAAAAAAAGGTAATTAATGAGCCTGTAAAGTTAGAGCAAAATTATAGAAACTTTGACTATGAAAGTCCATGGGAGGGAACAAAATATATAAAAGAACAAACTGAAACAAATGACAAAAAAAATTAAAAATTTAAATTTAAACTTCGGCCCTCAGCATCCTGCAGCTCATGGGGTGCTAAGACTAATTTTAGAACTAGATGGTGAAGTAGTCGAAAAAGCTGACCCACATATTGGTTTATTACACAGAGGAACAGAAAAATTAATTGAAAATAAAACTTACATGCAAGCAGTTCCATATTTTGATCGTCTTGATTATGTAGCACCAATGAATCAAGAACATGCTTTTGCATTAGCAATTGAAAAAATACTCAATATTGATGTTCCAATTAGAGCCCAATTAATAAGAGTTATGTTTTGTGAAATAGGAAGAATTTTAAGCCATATTTTAAATGTAACAACACAAGCTTTAGATGTTGGTGCATTAACACCATCTTTATGGGGATTTGAAGAAAGAGAAACTTTAATGACTTTTTATGAAAGAGCTTCAGGCTCAAGATTACATGCAAATTATTTTAGAGCAGGAGGTGTTCACCAAGATCTTCCAGCTGGTTTAGAGAATGATATTGGAAATTTTTGTGAAACCTTTCCAAAAATAATTAACGATCTAGAAAACTTACTTACAGATAATAGAATATTTAAACAAAGAAATGTAGATATTGGAATAGTAACTAAAGAAGACGCCCTGGATTATTCTTTTAGTGGTGTAATGATCAGAGGTTCGGGTGTTCCTTGGGATCTTAGAAAATCACAACCATATGATTGTTATGAACAATTAGAATTCAAAATTCCAGTTGGAAAAAACGGTGATTGTTATGACCGTTATTTATGTAGAATTGAAGAAATGAAAGAAAGTGTTTCAATTATTAAACAATGTTTAGCAAAGATGGAAAAAGGTCCAATAAAAACTTTTGATGGAAAAATATCTCCACCACCTAAAAAAGAAATTAAACAATCAATGGAAGCATTAATTCATCACTTTAAATTATTTACCGAAGGCTACCGTGTCCCAAAAGATGAAATTTATACAGCAGTTGAAGCTCCTAAAGGTGAATTTGGAGTATATCTAATTTCAGATGGCTCAAGCAAACCCTATAAATGTAAAATTAGAGCTCCTGGTTTTTCACATCTGCAATCAATGGACTACCTAATTAAGGGTCACATGTTAGCTGATGTACCTGCAGTCTTAGGATCTTTAGATATTGTTTTTGGTGAGGTAGATAGATGAGCTTAAGAAGACCTGCAAAAGAACAGCCAGAAAATTTTGAATTTAATTCCTCTTCATTAGAAGCTGCTAAAGTTATTATTTCGAAATATCCTAAAGGCAAACAACAAAGTGCAGTTATGGCATTACTTTATATTGCACAAAAACAAAACAATAATTGGATACCTTTAGCAGCTATGAAATATATAGCAAAATTTTTAGACATGCCTTACATCCAAGTTTATGAAGTAGCTACTTTTTATTCTATGTATAATTTATCACCAGTAGGAAAATATTTTGTTCAAGTTTGTACCACGACACCATGCATGATAAGAGGGGCTTATAAATTGGTTGAAGCATGTAAAGAAAAAATTTCAGAAAATGAATCAGAGTTGTTAAATAATAAAAACTGCTCGTGGATGGAAGTTGAATGTTTAGGTGCTTGTGTTAATGCCCCTATGATGCAAATTAATGATGATTATTATGAAGATCTTGATAAGGAAAAAACTTTAAAAATTTTGGATAAGATCCTAAAAGGTGAAACTCCTAAACCAGGTTCTTATAGAGGAAGAGTAAATAATGCGCCTGAAAATAATAGAAAAACACTTATGGATATAAAAAATGCTTAAAGACCAAGACAGAATATTTCAAAATTTATATAACGATTTGGGATCTGACATTGTTTCATCTCAGAAAAGAGGAGATTGGGTAAATACAAATGAATTAACAAATAAAGGTAGAGATTGGATAATTAACGAAATCAAAGACTCTCAACTAAGAGGAAGAGGAGGTGCTGGTTTTCCAACTGGATTAAAATGGTCTTTCGCGCCAAAAGAAGTTGTTTCAAGACCTCATTATTTAGTTGTTAATGCAGATGAGTCTGAGCCAGGAACTTGTAAAGATAGAGATATATTAAGATTTGAACCTCATAAATTAATTGAGGGATGTTTAATTGCCTCTTACGCTGTTCAAGCTCATGTTTGTTATATTTATATAAGAGGAGAATATTTTTTAGACGGACAAAAACTTCAAGCTGCGATTGATGAAGCATATGAGAAAAAATTAATTGGTAAAAATGCAGCGGGAACTGGTTGGGATTTAGATATTTATATTCATTATGGTGCTGGAGCATATATTTGCGGTGAAGAGACAGCTTTACTTGAAAGTATAGAAGGAAAAAAAGGTCAACCAAGATTAAAACCACCTTTTCCCGCTTTAATAGGACTATATGGATGTCCGACTATAATCAATAACGTTGAAACATTAGCTGTTGTTCCGACTATTCTTAGAAGAGGTGGAAAATGGTTTGCCTCTTTAGGTAGAGAAAAAAATACTGGTACTAAAATTTTTTGTATATCTGGCAATGTGAATAACCCGTGTAATGTGGAAGAAGAAATGAACATACCTTTAAAAGAATTAATCGAAGTTCATGCTGGTGGAGTAATTGGAGGTTGGGAAAATCTGCAAGCTGTTATTCCAGGTGGTTCATCAATGCCATTAATTCCGAAAGAAAAATGCGAAACATTAACAATGGATTTTGATTCTTTAATGGCTGAAAAAAGTGGATTAGGAACAGCTGGAATAGTTGTAATTAACAAGGACCAAGACATAATTAAATGTATGGCTAGAATTGCGAGATTTTATAAACATGAGAGTTGTGGACAATGTACACCTTGTAGAGAAGGATCTGGTTGGATGTGGAGAATGCTTGAAAGAATGGCAAAAGGAGAAGCATCAAAAGATGAAGTAGAGATGTTAGAGGATGTAACAAAGCAGATAGAAGGTCATACTATTTGCGCTTTTGGTGAGGGGTCCTCTTGGCCAGTTCAAGGTTTATTAAGACATTTTAAAGATGAAATTAAAAAAAGAAATAAATTTGATCCTATTGTGAAAGAGAGTAAAAATATTCCTTACCTAGTTGATCAACATTTGTTGGATAAAAATGCTTAAATTAAAAGTAAATGATATTGATATTGAAGTAGAAGAAGGACTAACAGTCCTTCAGGCTTGTGAAAAAGCAGGCTTTGAAATTCCAAGATTTTGTTATCACGAAAAGTTATCCATAGCTGGTAATTGTAGAATGTGTCTAGTTGAATTAGAAAAATCTCCTAAACCTATTGCATCATGTGCAATGCCAGCAGCAGATGGAATGAATATCAAAACAAATACTCCAAAAATTGAAAAATCCAGAAAAGGAGTTATGGAGTTTTTATTAGCGAACCATCCCTTAGATTGTCCTGTTTGTGACCAGGGTGGAGAATGTGATCTTCAAGATCAATCAATGTTCTATGGGATAGATAAATCTAGATTTAAAGAAAATAAAAGAGCTGTTCCTGATAAAAATATGGGCCCACTTATTAAAACTCAAATGACAAGATGTATTCACTGCACTAGGTGTGTTAGATTTGCAACTGAAGTTGCAGGTGTTCCAGAGTTAGGAGCTATTGGTAGAGGTGAAGATATGCAAATAACCACTTACCTTGAACAGTCTGTAAAATCAGAATTATCAGGAAATGTCATCGATCTTTGTCCTGTTGGTGCGTTAACCTCAAAACCTTATGTTTTTGAAGCAAGACCATGGGAGCTAAAAAAAACAGAAACCATTGATGTAATGGATGCGGTGGGTTCGAATATTAGAGTTGATACTTATGATTGGGAGGTAAAAAGAGTTTTACCAATTATAAATGAAGATATTAATGAAGAATGGATATCTGACAAAACAAGATATGCATGTGATGGATTACTTAATCAAAGACTTGATACACCTTATATTAAGTATAATAAGAAATTTGAAAAAGCATCTTGGAATGAGGTCTATAATATAATTCAATCAAAAATAAAAAATACCAATAAAAATAAAATTTGTGGCTTCGTTGGTGATCTTACTAATATGGAGACAAGTTTTATTTTCAAAGAGTTTTTTGAAAGAACAGTAGATGTAAAAAATTATGAGTCTAGAGACACCCAAAATTTTATAGATGTGTCTAATAGAGAAAATTATCTATTTAATTCAACAATAAATGGAATAGAAGAAGCTGATTACATCTTTTTAATAGGAACAAACCCAAGATTTGAAGCAACTATGCTTAATGCTAGAATTAGAAAAGCTTATTTAAAAAATGATATCAAAATTATTTCACTAAACGATATTGGAGATTTAACCTACCCATATAAAGCTCTTGATGGCAAAACTCAAACAATAAAGGACATTATTGAAAATAAAAATGAAATATCAAAAGATATTTTGAATTCCAAAAAACCAATGATAATTTTTGGTGAATCTTTTTTCAATTCTAAATCAGCAAAAAATTTGTTTCATCCATTTAAGAACTTTTTATCTAAGAATAATAAATTTAGTAACGAATGGAATCCTGTAAATATTTTATCAGCAGATGCATCAAGAGTTGGTAGTTTTGATTTAGATATCATTGATGAGACTAATCAATTATTAAAAGATTTGAATGAAAATAAATTTGAAATTATCTTTCTATTAGGACAGGATAATTTAAATTTTGTTAAAAAAAATGAATTTATAATTTATGTAGGAAGTCATGGTGATAAAGGTGCTGAAATTGCTGATGTTATCCTTCCAGGATCAGCATATACGGAACAATCAGGTCATTATACAAATTTAGAGGGAAAAATTCAAAAAGCTTATAAAGCTTCGTATCCTCCAGGTGAAGCCAAGGAAGATTGGCAGATAATAAATGAATTAGCTGAAATTATGAATAATAGAAAGCTTTTTAATGATAAGGAAGAACTTGAAAGCAGCATGTTTAATTATTTAAATCTAAAAAAAGAAAAACAAAGTTCTAATTCAAATGAAATTAGTGATAGTAATAATTTTGAAAATGAAGATTTAAAAATAATTTTTAAAGATTATTATTTTTCAAATGTGATTGCTCGAGCCTCTAAAACAATGCTAGATTGCAATAATGCTAAATTAGAAATTAAACGAACAGGAACTGAAGGATAATTTATGGAGTATGTTAATATTATTTTCCAAGAAGTTTATAAAATTTTATTTTTATTAGTTCCTGTTTTGGTTTCAGTAGCAATGATTGTTTGGTTAGATAGAAGAGTATGGGCATTTGTGCAAAAAAGACAAGGTCCTAATGTAGTTGGTCCTTTTGGTTTATTACAATCACTTGCAGATGCTTTAAAATATATTTTTAAAGAAATAATAATTCCAGCCAGTTCAAATAAAGTAATTTTTATTCTTGCTCCGATTGTTACAATGACATTAGCTTTAATAGCCTGGGCTGTTATTCCATTTGGAGAAAATCAAGTTTTGGCAAATATCAATGTGGGGATTCTATATATCTTTGCTGTTTCATCTTTGGGTGTTTATGGAATAATAATGGGTGGATGGGCATCTAATTCTAAATACCCTTTCTTAGGTGCTATTAGATCAGCCGCTCAAATGGTTTCGTATGAAGTTTCAATAGGGATAATAATTATAAATGTTTTACTTTGCGTTGGTTCTTTAAACTTAAGTGACATAGTTGTTGCTCAACAAGAAATATGGTTTGTGATTCCTCTTTTTCCTATGTTTGTTATTTTTTTTATTTCCTCTTTAGCAGAAACAAATAGACCTCCTTTTGACTTACCAGAAGCTGAAGCTGAGTTAGTTGCTGGATATCAAACTGAATATTCTGGAATGATGTATGCAATGTTTTGGTTAGGTGAGTATGCAAATATTTTATTAATGTGTGCTTTAGGTTCAATTTTGTTTTTAGGTGGATGGTTATCTCCAATAGATTTATATCCTTTTAATTTAATACCAGGAGCAATTTGGTTAATTTTTAAGATTTTGTTATTATTTATTCTTTTTGCCCTAGTTAAAGCGGTGGTTCCTAGATATAGATATGATCAACTGATGAGATTAGGATGGAAAATATTTTTACCAATATCGCTAATTTACGTAGTATTAACTGCTAGTTATCTTTTTTATTTCAACCTTTTACCAACTGTATAAATGAAAATAACCAGATTTTTTAAAACAATATTTATGACAGATTTTATTGGTGGTCTTTTAATGGCCATCAAAGAATTGTTTAGATCAAAAAAGACTATTAATTATCCTTTCGAAAAAGGAAAGATAAGCCCGAGATTTAGAGGTGAGCATGCTTTAAGAAGATATCCGAGTGGTGAAGAAAGATGTATTGCATGCAAATTATGCGAAGCAGTATGTCCTGCTCAAGCAATAACTATAGAATCGTCAGAAAGAGAGGATGGGAGCAGAAAGACTACTCGCTATGATATCGATATGATGAAATGCATTTATTGTGGTCTTTGTGAAGAATCATGTCCAGTTGATGCAATAGTTCAAGGTCCAAATTTTGAATTTTCAACAGAAACAAGAGAAGAACTCTATTATACTAAAGAGAAACTTCTTGATAATGGAGATAGATGGGAAAATATTTTAGCAGCAAATATAAAATCAGATAATCCTTATAGATAATTAATGATAGCTCACGCAATATTTTTTTATGTGTTCTCTTTAATAGCTATTGTCTCTGCAATAATGGTAACTGTTTCTAAAAATACAGTTCATTCTGTTTTCTTTTTAATCTTAGACTTTATAAGTATATCATGTCTTTTTATCATGGTTGGAGCAGAGTTTTTAGGTATGATTATGTTAATTGTTTATGTTGGAGCAGTTGCAGTTTTATTTTTATTCGTTGTTATGATGTTAAATGTAGCCCAACAAACAAACCAATGGCTACTGTCTGAAGTAAGTTCGGGACATATACCAATAGGATTGATCATTAGCACTTTAATATTTTTTGAACTGATTATTGTTATAGGCGGATGGAAGTATAAGCCTGATATATTTATTTCAAATAATTCAACCATTTCAAGTGAAATTAGTAACACTCATTCCTTAGGACAAGTTTTATATACAGACTACATACATATTTTTCAAATAAGTGGAATGATTTTGTTAATTGCAATGATAGGTGCAATAGTCCTCACTTTTAGACAAAGAGAAGGTGTTAAAAAACAAAGTTACATTAAGCAAATATCAAGAGAAAGATCAGAGGGGGTAGAAGTTATAGAGGTACCTAGTAATAAAGGAGTTAAAATAGATGACTGAAATTGGCTTAGGACATTATTTAACTTTAGGGGCAGTAATTTTTACTATCGGTATAGTTGGAATTTTTTTAAATAGAAAAAATATTATTGTAATTCTAATGAGTATAGAGCTTATTTTGTTAGCAGTGAATATAAATTTAGTTTCTTTCTCAATTTATTTAAATGATTTATCAGGACAAGTTTTCACTTTGTTTATATTAACTGTTGCCGCTGCTGAAGCCGCTATAGGCTTAGCAATTATTGTTGTTTATTATCGAAATTCCGGAACTATTCGAGTCGAGGAAATTGATAAATTAAAAGGCTAATATGGAAATTTCAATTATAGCATTACCCCTATTAGCAGCAATTATATCTGGAGGATTTGGAAAATTTATTGGAGATAGAAATTCAGAAATTGTTACAAGTTTTTTGGTAACAATTTCAGCAATTCTATCCTGCTTAGTTTTATATGATGTAATATTCAATCAATATCAAGACAATATAGTTATAGCCAAGTGGATTAGCTCTGGTTCACTAGATGTAAATTGGTCAATGAAAATTGATCCTTTATCCGCTGTAATGTTAGTAGTTGTAACATCTGTATCATCTTTAGTTCATATTTATTCGATTGGATATATGTCTCATGACCCACACAAACCAAGGTTTATGGCATATTTATCTCTATTTACTTTTGCAATGTTAATGTTGGTAACAGCAGATAATTTTATTCAATTGTTTTTTGGATGGGAAGGGGTTGGACTATGCTCATATTTTTTAATTGGTTTTTGGTTTAAAAAAGAAACTGCAAATGCTGCGGCAATTAAAGCTTTTATAGTAAATAGAGTGGGAGATTTTGGATTTGCATTAGGAATTTTTTTAATTTTTTATTTATTTGGTACTGTAAATTATTCTGAAGTTTTTGAACAAATTCCAAATATTAAAGATAAAAATTTGATGTTTATAGGTATTGATATAAATGCAATAGATCTAATTTGTATACTATTGTTCGTTGGAGCAATGGGAAAATCAGCCCAAATTTTTCTTCATACATGGTTACCTGATGCAATGGAAGGACCAACTCCTGTATCTGCACTTATTCACGCTGCAACCATGGTTACTGCAGGTGTTTTTTTAGTTGTTAGATGTTCTCCAATCTTCGAGTATTCAGAATTAGCTTTAAATATTATAACTATTGTAGGTATGAGCACTGCGTTCTTTGCTGCTACGATTGCGCTTGTTCAAACAGATATAAAAAAAATAATTGCATATTCTACTTGTAGTCAATTAGGCTATATGTTTTTTGCAGCTGGTGTTGGTGCTTATAATGTAGCTATGTTTCATCTGTTTACTCACGCATTTTTTAAAGCTTTATTATTTTTGGGTTCTGGTTCAGTTATCCATGCTTTTAAAGATGAACAAAATATAAATAATATGGGTGGAGTATGGAAAAAGCTTCCCTACACTTATACTTTGATGATAATAGGGACTCTCGCTTTAACAGGTTTCCCTTTTTTATCTGGATTTTATTCAAAGGATGCAATTATTGAATTTGCGTATTTAAGAGGCAACGTAACAGGATTATACGCTGCAGGAATTGGAATTTTTACAGCTTTTTTGACCTCAGTTTATTCATGGAGATTAATTTTTAAAACTTTTCATGGTGGATATAACAATAAAGATATAAAAATTGAGGAAACTCACGAGTCTCCTATGGTTATGTTAATACCACTAGTTTTATTGTCTATAGGTGCAATATTTGCAGGATATATTTTTAAAGATTTATTTATCGGTCATAGTGTTGAAAATAATTTTTGGCAAGACTCTATATTTTTTCTTGAGCCACTAAGCACAGAACATCCCCCATTTTGGTTTTTAGTCTTAACTCCAGCTTTAGTTTTATTGTCAATACCGGTTGCATATTACTTATTTGTTAAGAATAAAGATTTACCTAAAAAAATTGTAGAAGTTAATAAACCATTATATGAATTTTTACTTAACAAATGGTATTTTGATGAACTCTATGAAAAAATATTTATTAACCCATCGAAAAGACTAGGTTTATTTTTATGGAAATTTTTTGATGTAAAGATAATCGATGGTTTTGGCCCTGATGGTATTGCTTCATTTATTAAAAAATGTTCTTTAAAAGCAAATAAATTTCAAAGTGGATTTATATATCAATATGCGTTTGTAATGTTGATAGGATTTTCTGCTTTATTAACATTTTTAATAGTTAAATAATGAATTTCCCAATACTTTCATCTTTGATATTACTCCCAACAATAGGAGCTTTTTTTTTACTCTTTACCAGAAGTAAAAAAGAAGAAAATATTACAATTAAGTATGTTGCTTTATTTACTTCATTAGTAAATTTTTTTTTATCAGTGTATTTATGGATATTATTTGATTCATCTACTTCAGAATTTCAATTTGTTGAAAATAGAACATGGATTAAAGGGCTTATTAATTACAAAGTAGGTGTAGATGGTATATCAATATTATTTATTATTCTAACCACATTCATAACTCCTCTGTGTATTATTTCAGTGAATAGTTCGATTAAAAAAAGACTAAGTGAATTTTTAATTGCTGTTCTGATAATGGAGTCTTTTATGATTGGTGTTTTTTGTTCCTTAGATCTTGTTGTTTTTTATTTATTTTTTGAAGCTGGTTTAATTCCAATGTTTCTGATTATAGGAATTTGGGGTGGTTCTAGAAGGGTTTATTCAGCATTTAAATTTTTTCTTTATACTCTTTTAGGTTCCGTTTTAATGTTAGTTGCAATTATTTCCATTTATTGGATTAGTGGAACAACAGATGTAACTCAACTTTATGAAATTGGAATTGATAAAAAGTATCAAAATCTTTTGTGGCTAGCTTTTTTTAGCTCGTTTGCAGTAAAAACACCTATGTGGCCAGTACATACATGGTTGCCAGATGCTCATGTTGAAGCTCCTACAGCAGGATCTGTTTTATTAGCAGCAATTTTACTTAAAATGGCTGGTTACGGATTCATTAGATTTTCTTTAGGACTTTTTCCTATTGCCTCTGAGTCTTTTACACCATTAATCTACACTTTAAGCGTTATTGCTATAATTTTTACTTCTCTAATAGCTTTAATGCAGGAGGATATGAAAAAATTAATTGCTTACTCTTCTGTTGCACATATGGGTTTTGTAACTTTAGGTGTTTTTACTATTCAACAACAAGGTATCGAAGGAAGTATAATACAAATGATAAGTCACGGTCTCGTATCGGCCGCTCTTTTTCTAAGTGTAGGAGTTTTATATGACAGAATGCATTCTAGACTTATTACCACATATGGAGGAATTGTAACTATTGTTCCTAAATATTCAGTTTTATTAATGGTATTTGTTTTAGCTTCGTTAGGCTTACCAGGTACAAGCGGTTTTGTTGGTGAGTTTCTGATTTTGATGGGAGTGTTTAAAGATAATTTCTTAGTAGCAGTTATAGCTAGTATAGGAGTAATATTAGGTGCTGCATATATACTTTGGATGTATAAAAGAGTCGTTTTTGGTAAATTAGTTAATTCAGACTTAAAAGAGCTTATAGATCTTAATAAGTCAGAAATATTCATATTATCTTCACTAGCTGTACCAATTTTATTTTTTGGTTTTTATCCTGAGCCATTAATTAATACTATAGAGGTATCAATTAGTGACTTAATTGAAATGTATAACTTAAATTTATTATATAAATAATTATGTTTAACTTAGAATTAGTTTTTCCAGAAATATTTCTTTCTTTATCAATTATGTTTTTGCTTATACTGGGAGTGTTCAAAAATAATAGTTCAAAATTGGTTTTTAATATTACAATAATAGTCTTAATTATTACCGCTGTTATTACATTTAATGAAACTTTAGGAATTGAGAAAAATCTATTATTTAATAACAGTATAATAATTGACTATTTATCTTCATTTATGAAGATTATTACTTTATTGGCCGCTTTTTTAGTTTTAATTATTTCATCAAGTTACTTAAAAACATTTAAAATTTTTAAGATCGAATACCCAATTTTAATTTTAAGTTCAGTTTTAGGTATGATGATAATGATTAGCTCTAATGATCTGATTGTATTCTATGTGGGCTTAGAACTTCAATCCTTAGCTTTATATGTTTTAGCAACATTTAATAGAGATCAACTTAAATCATCAGAAGCTGGGCTAAAATATTTTGTGTTGAGCGCACTATCTTCAGGATTATTATTGTATGGATGTTCTCTTATTTACGGTTTCACAGGTTCAACAAATTTTGAAATAATTTCATATCAGTTAGGCGCTAATGAATATGCGTTAACGTTTGGTATAGTATTTATTTTAGTTGGATTGGCCTTTAAAATTTCAGCAGTACCGTTTCATATGTGGGCTCCAGATGTGTACGAGGGATCGCCAACCACTGTTACTCTTTTTTTTGCTATAGTTCCAAAAATAGCTGCATTAACTGTCTTTATAAGATTTTTATACGTTCCTTTTTTAAATTTGATTGATCAATGGCAAATGATAATAATTTTTTTATCAATTGCCTCAATGCTTTTTGGTGCTATTGCAGCTATTGGTCAAACCAATCTCAAAAGACTGATAGCTTATAGTTCTATCGGACATGTTGGTTATGCTCTCGCAGGTGTAGCAACAGGATCAAATGATGGAATACAAAGTTCTATTATATATATAACCATTTACATTGTAATGAATCTTGGTTTTTTTTCTTGTTTACTGATGCTAAAAAGAAATAAAGAATATTATGAAGATATCGATGATTTATCTGGATTATCAAAAAATCATCCTCTTTTATCATTATCTTTATTAGTTATTTTGTTTTCATTAGCTGGGATACCACCATTAGCAGGATTTTTTGCTAAATTTTATATATTTAAATCAGTTTTAGAGCAATCAATGTATTTTTTAGCTATAGTAGGTTTGCTCTCTACTGTGGTAGCTGCCTTTTACTATCTAAGAATTATAAAGATTATTTATTTTGATAAAGAAAAAGAAAAATATGATACCGATCATAGTTTATGGTTAAAATTTTCACTCTGTTTCTCAACATTCTTAATTGCTATCTACTTTATTTTTCCAAGCGAATTAATTGAATTGATTTCTAAGATTAATTTAATTTGATGAGACTAAAAGTATTTAGGTTTAAGAAAGTAATAAGTACGAACTCTACAGCAATAAGAATTATCAAAAATACTAATTATCAAAATGGCATGGTTATCTCCGATATGCAAACCAGAGGTAGAGGGCAGTATGGAAAAAAATGGATTTCGTTAAAAGGAAATTTATTTATAAGTTTTTTTTATAACTTGGAGAAAATTAATTTTTCATTAAGTAAACTTACAAGACTTAATTGTTTATTAATTAAAGGTTTAATTGAAACATACTATAAAAAAAATATTTTTTATAAAAAACCTAATGACTTACTAATAGAGAGAAAAAAGATTTGTGGAATTTTGCAAGAAACGGTAAAAAAATCTGACCATAAGTTTTTAATTGTAGGTGTGGGTTTAAATCTAGTTAAAAATCCAATTATAAAAAATTATAAAACGACTAGTTTATTTGAGTTAATAAAAAAAAGGATACCTAAAAATAAAATCGAAAAGAACCTGAAAACTATTCTTGAAAAGGGGATCTCCAAAATAAAGAGAAATTAATTTTTTTTGTAATTTACTCCCTTTTTATCAAGCACAGTTTTTAACTCACCGTTTTCGTACATTTCTTTAACAATATCACAACCACCAATAAATTCTTTTTTTATATATAGTTGAGGTATTGTAGGCCAGTCACTAAAAGTTTTAATCCCATCCCTTAGAGATTGATCTTCTAAAACATTTATACCTTTAAAATTAACTTCTAAAATTTTAAGCATGTTCGATACTGTCATTGAAAATCCACATTGAGGTTGATCTGGTGTTCCTTTCATAAACAGGCATACCTCATTATTATCAATATGATTTTGAATTAAAGTTTTTATTTGATCGTCCATTATTGTTCCTTTGTTTTAATTGCTAAAGCGTGTAATTCATTTCCCATTTTACCTTTTAATGAATTATAAACCATTTTATGCTGTTCTATTTTACTTTTACCACTAAATTGTGATGATGTAACTATTGCTGAATAATGATTGCCATCTCCAGCTAAATCTTGAATCTCTATAGATGCATCAGGCATAGCTTCTTTAATGTATTTTTTAATTTCTTTTAAATCCATTGCCATTATGAGCTCATATAATTTTTTAACCAATTAGTATTATATGATTTTAATTCGTCAATTGTAACTTTTGTCTTTTTATTAATAATCATATCTTTCTCAATAATTACCCCTATTTCTTCATGATGTACTGAGTTTTTATTTAAAATTTTAGTTACTTCTTTAAAATCCTTAGGATCTATTTCTATAATATAACGACCTTGATCCTCAGCAAATAAAAACTCGATTTCATTAATCAAATTTTTTGATCTTTTTAATTTTATACCTTTATTACCTTTAATACACATTTTACTTAAGGCCGTAAGAATACCTCCCAAAGATATGTCATGTGCGCTTTTAATATAACCTTTATCAATTAAATTAAGTAAAGACTCACCATTATTTTTTTCGTTAAAAAGATTAACCTCAGGTGGAGGACCATTTTTTTCATCTAAAATTGTTCTTGCAAAAATACTTTGGTCAATATGACCCTCAGTTTTACCTATTATTAAAACAGAATTATCAATTTCTTTAAAGCCCATCGAAATTACATTTTTATAATTCTTAATTAAACCAATACCACCAATCGATGGTGTTGGCTTGATGCCGACATCTTTTGTTTGATTATAAAAAGATACATTTCCAGAAACCACAGGGTAATTTAAATATTTACTCGCTTCTCCTATTCCTTCAACACATTCAACAAATTCACCCATATTTTCTTCATTTTCTGGACTTCCAAAATTTAAACAATTTGTTATGGCAATTGGAGTTGCACCGACAGAAATTAAGTTTCTCCAACTTTCAGCAACAACTTGCTTGCCACCTGTTAAAGGATGTGCCCAACAATATACAGCAGAAGAGTCAACTGATGCAGCAACAGCTTTTTCAGTCCCATGAACTCTAACAACACCCGAGTCTCCACCTGGTTTCTGAATTGTATCACCCATTACCGTATGATCATATTGTTGCCAAATCCATTCTTTACTACATATATTAGGATTTGATAAAATTTTCTTTAACACATCTTTAATTTTTAAATTATTGAAAATTTCATTTTTAATTTTATTTTTTTTTGGAATTTTTGCTTTCTTCCATTTTCGATCATACATCGGTGAGTTTTCAACCAAAGTATTTACAGGAATATTTGCTACCTTTTCATCATCAAAAAATAATTCTATATTTTTTGAATTAGTTGTTTTGCCTATAATTGCAAAATCTAAATTCCATTTATCAAATATTTTTTTTGCTATTGTTTCTTTGCCATTTTCTAAAATAATCAACATTCTTTCTTGACTTTCAGAAAGCATAATTTCATAAGGAGTCATTCGTGTTTCTCTGCAGGGCACTTTGTTTAAATTAATTTCAATCCCCAAATTACCTTTTGAGGCCATTTCAATACTAGATGAAGTAAGACCAGCCGCTCCCATATCTTGTATGGCAATAATAGAGTCTCCTGCCATTAACTCTAAACAAGCTTCTAGAAGCAGTTTTTCTGTAAAGGGGTCACCAACTTGAACAGTAGGTTTTTTTTCCTCTATTTTGTCATCAAAACTAGCAGATGCCATACTAGCTCCATGAATACCGTCTCTTCCTGTTTTAGATCCAACATAGATCACAGGTTTATTCAATCCTGCTGCTTTAGAATAAAAAATCTTATTTTTCTTTACCAAACCTAATGTCATAGCATTGACCAAAATATTACCATTGTAAGAACTATCAAAAGAAGTTTGTCCTGCGATTGTAGGTACGCCCATACAATTACCGTAACCACCAATTCCATGAACAACACCTCTTAAAAGATTTTTTGTTTTTTTATGCTGTGGTGATCCAAAATGGATTGAATTTAAATTAGCAATAGGTCTTGCACCCATTGTAAAAACATCTCTCATAATGCCACCTACACCAGTAGCGGCCCCTTGGTAAGGTTCAATAAAAGATGGGTGATTGTGACTTTCAATTTTAAATACTATCGCATCACCATCTTCTATATCAATTACGCCAGCATTTTCACCAGGTCCTTGTATAACCTTTTTTCCTTTAGTAGGTAATTTTTTTAGGTGAAGCCTTGAGGACTTGTAAGAGCAATGCTCATTCCACATTGCAGAAAATATTCCCAGCTCTGTAATATTAGGAGTTCTTTTTAATAAATCACAAATTTTTTTATATTCATCTTTTTTGAGACCATGCTCAATAGCTATCTTTTCATTTACTAACATTATTTTATATTATTAATTAAGTTTTTAAAAAATAAAGCTCCATCATCACCTGACAAACTTAAATCAATCATTCTTTCTGGATGAGGCATCATTCCTAAAACATTTTTTTCTTTATTCAATATTCCTGCAATATTTCTTATCGATCCATTAGGGTTAAATTGTTCTTCAGTTTGACCATCTTTATTACAATAATAAATTGCAATTTGGTCATTATCTTCAATTTCCTTAAGTTGATCTTTAGTACAAAAATAATTTCCTTCATTGTGAGCTATGTGAAATTTGAAAATATTTTTTTCTAGATTTTTGAAATATGAATTATTTTTGTCTTCAATTTTTACAAAAACATTTTTACAAATAAACTCTAAATATTTATTTCTTAAAAGTACGCCTGGTACCAATCCTGTTTCCACTAATATTTGAAAGCCATTGCAGATTCCCATCACCATACCCCCAGATTTTGCAAAACTTATAACAGATTTCATTATCTTAGATTTTGAAGCCATGCTTCCACATCTTAAATAATCACCATAAGAAAAACCTCCAGGTAATACGACTAAATCACTTTTTGGTAATTCACTGTCATTGTGCCAAACCATTTTATTTTTAAATCCAAATTTATTAAGTGCTACATCCATATCTCTATCACAATTTGAACCAGGAAAGGTTATTACGGATGATTTCATTTATTATTGTGTCTCAATAATTTTATAATTTTCAATTACAAGATTAGCCAAGAGTTTATTACACATTTCCTCAACTATTTTTTTAGCTTTAGAGGGATCGTTTTCTTTAACGTCAATTTCAAAATATTTTCCTTGTCTAACTTCATTAATATCTTTAAATCCCATCCCATCTAATGTTTGATGAATGACTTTACCTTGTGGGTCTAAAACATCTTTCTTAAGTGTAATTACAGCAGAAACCTTCATTTAGTTTTTTTTTTTACTGATGATAATTTTGTTACATTGACCACAGACACATTTGATTGTTCGTGAAGAATTCCTAATCTTCTAGCAACCTCTGTATAAGCTGGAATTAAATCTCCAAGATCTTTTCTAAATCTATCCTTATCAAGCTTTTTTTCAGTTAAAGAGTCCCATAATCTACAAGTATCTGGACTTATTTCGTCAGCAAGAATAATTTCATTTTTTCCATTAGTCTTTAATCTTCCAAATTCTAATTTAAAATCAATTAGCTTTATACCAATTCCTCTGAACATACCGATCATAAAATCGTTAATTCTTAAAATCATTTTTTTAATTTTTTCTATTTCCTTTTTATTTGCCCATTCAAACACATAAATATGCTCTTCAGCTACTAATGGATCACCAAGTTTGTCATCTTTAAAACAGTACTCAATTAAAGGTTCTTTAAGAACAGTTCCATCTTCAATACCAAGTCTTTTTGTTAGAGATCCAGTAGCAACATTTCTAACAATAAATTCAATTGGGATAATTTCTACTAATTTAATTATCTGTTCTCTCATATTTAATCTTTTAACTAAATGATTTTTAATTCCTATTTGAGATAGGTTTGATAGAATATGTTCTGAAATACGGTTGTTTAAAACACCTTTTCCTTCAATGGTAGTTTTCTTTTGATTATTAAATGCTGTTGCATCATCTTTAAAATATTGAATAACTAAATCTTTATCCTGTGTAGCATAGATAATTTTAGCTTTTCCTTCGTAAAGTTTTTTACCTTTTTTCATTATTTAAATACTCTTCTAAATATAAAATTTACATTCTTTAAATGCTTAGAATAACTAAAAATAGACTTTAATTTTTGTGGTGAAATCTTACTCATTATATATTTGTCAGACTGAATAACATTAAACAAATCCAAGTTTTCAGCAAAACATTTTTTTGCGTAACTTTGAACCATTTTGTAAGATTTTTCTCTACTTAATCCAGTTTTTGTGAGTTCAAGCATTAATTCTTGAGAAAAGATTAATCCTTTTGTTATGTTTAAATTTTCTAACATCTTCTTGGGGTAAACAATCATATTATCTAAAATATTTGTTAATCTTACCAACGCAAAATCTGTTGTGATATTTGCATCTGGTCCAATATTTCTTTCAACACTGGAATGGGAAATATCTCTCTCATGCCATAGAGCTATATTTTCTAGGGCAGGGATCACAGCGCTTCTAACCATTCTTGCTAGCCCAGACAAATTTTCACTCAAGATAGGATTTTTTTTATGAGGCATAGCAGAAGATCCTTTTTGGTTTTTGGAAAAGTATTCTTGTAATTCATAAACTTCTGTTCTTTGTAAATGTCTTATTTCAATTGCAACACGTTCGATTGAACCTGCAATAATTCCCAAAACTGAAAAATAAAAAGCATGGCGGTCTCTAGGAATAACTTGTGTCGATATAGGCTCTACTCTTAAACCAAGTTTTTTTGCAACATGTTTTTCAACATTTGGATTAATATTTGCAAAAGTTCCAACTGCTCCAGAAATTGCACAAGTAGACACTTCATCAATCGCATCTCTTAATCTTTTTTTATTTCTTTTAAATTCTTCATAGAAAGAAGCCAACTTTAAACCAAAAGTTATTGGTTCAGCATGAATACCATGACTTCTGCCCATACAAGGGGTAAATTTATATTTTCTTGCTTGTTTTTTGATTACTTTTAAAATTTGATCTAAATCTTTTAAAATAATTTTTCCAGATTGAACTAACTGAATGTTAAAACTTGTGTCTAATACATCCGAAGAGGTCATTCCTTGGTGTAAGTATCTAGCTTTAATCCCAGCCTTTTCTGTGACTGAAGTCAAAAAGGCAATAACATCGTGTTTTACTTGTCCTTCAATTTGATGGATCCTTTTTACATTTATTCTAGCTTTTTTTCTAACAATTGATGAAACTCCATTTGGAATTTGACCAAGTTTTTCCATAGCTTGTGCGGCAGCAATTTCAACATCTAGCCAAATTTTGTATTTATTTTCTTCTGACCAAATATCAGTAAGTTCTTTTCGAGAATATCTTTTTATCATTAATTATAAATATGGAGGCTTTGAATAACCTTTAACAGATTCTGTAAAGATTTCATAACCATTTTCTGTAATTCCTACAGTATGTTCAAATTGTGCAGACAAAGATTTATCTTTAGTAACTGCAGTCCATCCATCATTAAGCACTTTTGTACTAAATTTTCCAGCGTTAATCATAGGTTCAATTGTAAATGTCATACCGGGTTTTATTTCAATTCCAGTATTTCTACTTCCATAGTGAAGAACATTTGGTGGCTCATGGAATGTATTACCGATACCATGTCCACAAAAATCTCTAACTACTGAAAACCCCTTTTCTTCAACGTAAGACTGGATTTCAAAACCGATATTTCCAAGTTTAATTCCAGGTTTTAAGATTTCAATCGCCTTCATCATTGAATTATAGGTAGTGTCAATTAGATTATTTAATTTTACTGATGTATCTCCAATACAAAACATTCTACTTGTATCACCGTAATGTTCATTTATAATTGCAGTAACATCAACATTTACTGCATCACCCTCTTCCAAAATTCTATCTTCGGAAGGTATACCATGACAAACAACATGATTAAGAGAAGTGCATAAAGATTTATTAAAGCCTCTGTAGTATAGTGGGGCAGAGTAACCTCCATTGTCACGTATAAATTCGTAACCAAGTTTGTCAATATAAGCAGTAGATATACCCTCTTTAATATTTTCAGTAAGCATGTCTAAAGTTTGAGCAGCTAGTTTTCCTGCTATTCTCATTTTTTCGAATTTTTCTAAATAATTATTCATTAATTATTTTAATTTTTTTTTCTATTAAAATTTTTTTAGAGCTTATTTTACATCTATAAGCTAAAAAGTTAACACCTGCTTTTTTTGCTATTAAATAATTCTTATAATATTCATTATCAATATCTTTAGCTATTTTAAAATATTCCATATTTTGAATCTGAACTAAAAATATTAAGTATGTTTTATAACCTTTCTTTATGGCATCAATAAGGGTAACCAGGTGTTTTGAACCTCTTGACGTTATTGCATCAGGAAATTCAGCAGTTTTTTTTTCTCTAGAAAGGGTGACATTTTTGACTTCGATGAAGCTTTTTTGTCTATTTTTTTCAATTAAAAAATCAAATCTAGTTTCTTTATTGAAAAAAACTTCTGATTTAATCAAGTCGATATTTTTTAATTCTTTTATTAAATTATTGGATAATCCGTGGTTTACAATTTTATTTGCCATATGGGTATTTACTCCAACCAAGTTATTTTGAGCTTTAATTATTTCCAAACCATATTTAAGTTTTCTTTTAGGATCATTATTTTTAAGTAAATAAACTTCGTTACCTTCATCTAGAAGACCTTTCATAGAGCCAGTATTAGGACAATGCGCAGTTATAATCTCTTTATCTAACTGTACATCAACAAAAAAACGTTTATATCTTTTGATTAATTTGCCTTTAATTAAAGACTTGGTAAATTCCATTTTCAAATTATACATATAAAATGACAAAAAACACAAAAGTAAATGCTGCTATATTAATTGTTGGAAATGAAATTCTTTCTGGGAGAACTCAAGATACCAATACAAGCACTCTAGCAACATGGCTTAATTCAATTGGAGTTATAGTAAGTGAAGTAAGAGTTATCCCTGATATAGAAAAAATTATAGTTGACACATTGAATGTCTTAAGAAAAGAAAATAATTACGTGTTTACAACTGGTGGTATAGGCCCGACCCATGATGATATTACTGCACAGTCAGTTTCAAAAGCTTTCGGTTTAAAATATGAAATACATAAAGAGGCGTTTAAAATTTTAGAGGCATATTATAAACCAGGTGAATTTAATGAAGGCAGACAAAAAATGGTAAAGATGCCAGAGAATGCAGAACTTATTTTAAATCCAACCAGTGGAGCTCCAGGTTTTAGTGTTGAAAATGTTTTCTGTCTTCCGGGGGTTCCTTCAATTCTAAAATCGATGTTAGGAAGTTTAAAAAATAAGATAGTAGGTGGTGAGCCAGTTTTAAGTCATACTATAAGTTTAAAAACAGTCGAAAGTGAAATTGCTAATTCATTAACAAAAGTTCAAGATCAAAATAGTGACGTAGAGATAGGAAGCTACCCTTTTTTTCATGCAGGTAAATTAGGTGTTTCAATAGTTTTGCGATCAGAAAATCAATCTAAAATTGACAATTGCATTTCTCAAGTTTTAAAATTTGTAAAAGAAAAAAATATTGAAATTGTAGATCGATAAATGCTTTATTTTGCTTACGGCAGTAATCTTCATCATTTTCAAATGAAAAAAAGATGTAAAGATAGTATTTTTCTTAAGAAGATTAATCTTAAAAATTTTAGATTAACTTTTAGGAGTAAATATCGAGCGGCTGACATAGAGCCAAAAAAAAATTTCATTGTCCCTGGAGGACTATTTGAAATATCAAAAAGTGATGAAAAAAAATTAGATGTTTATGAAGATTTTCCTAATTTATATAAGAAATATTTTTTTTATTATTATGGAAAAAAAGTTATGACATATACAATGGTAAAGAAAACAACTTTTAAATTTCCAACTGAAAGATACTTAAATGTTATTAAACGTGGATATAAAGATTGTAATCTTGAAAAAAAGTATCTTATAAAAGCCTTACAAGGATAGTATATTATTTCATATGGTTGAATTTACACAAAAATTAAAACCAATTTTTATTGATAATTCTGAACTATTTAGACTAGGTTCAATTGATGATGGTGGATATGTTGTTCCTAAAGAAACTGTTAGTTCGTCAAACTTATTAATTTCAATGGGGATTAGTGATAATTGGGATTTTGAAAAAGATTTTGCAAAAAATTCAAGAGCTAAGATTCTTGCTTTTGATTATTCATTAAACAAAAATTTTTGGAGATCTAAATTTAAAAAAGATTTAATTAAATTTTTACAACTAAAAATATTTAAACCTAGAAAAATTTATAAAATGTTTCAATTTATAGATTTTTTATTATTTTTTAAATTCAATAAGAATAACCAATTTTTTTTAAAAAAAATCGGTAAAAAGGAAGGGTCAATTTGTCTTAATAGCATAATTAATAACTATACAGAATCTAATGCGAAAATATTTTTAAAAATAGATATTGAAAATTATGAGTATGAAATTATTGATGATATCATATCACATAAAGATAAAATTCAAGGTATTGTTATTGAATTTCATGGTGTGAGTAAAAATTTTGAAAAAATTTATACTTTTATTGATAAATTAAACTCTGACCTTAAATTAGCACATATTCATATTAACAACTATTCAGTTAATCCAACAAATCAGTTTCCTGAAGCAATTGAGCTAACTTTTTCGAGAGTAAGCTTGCATACCTATATTTTAAAAAATAATAAAGAATATCCTATTAAAAATTTAGACTTTCCTAATTCAAAAAGAAATAAAGATATCAAGATACATTTTATAGAATAAAGATGTATTTATTTACAAAATTAGATTAACGAAAGTATAAATCAATTTCTTTAAGTAAAAATTTTTGATTATTCTAAATAATGAAAAAAAAATTAACAATATTTTTCTTTACATTTATAATTATTTTGATTGTTTTGTTTAATCAAAAAATAATTGAATTTTATTTTAAAAATAAATTCTCGAAATGGGTTGAAAAAGATATATTGTTTGAAGATTTTCAAATTACCTATCCAAATATAATTACTATTAAAAATCTCAAAATTAAAAATACTAATCCATTTTATTACGATTTAATTTTTGAAACAAAAAGTATATCAATAAATGTTGATATAAAGTCTTTTTTATTTGGTAATCTTAGAATTATTAATAACCTTATAATTAATAAGCCGAAATTTTATTTAGAAGTTATACAAAAAAATTTGAAATTAGAGGATCAAATAGAAAGTGATTCCCAAATAGTATTTGAAGATAACATTGGAATAGCAAAAAAATTAAGCCAAAATCTCCCAGATAAAATATGGCCAATTAAAGAAAAAGATATAAATTTCATAATATTAAAAAGTAAGATTTCTAAAGGAATTACTTATTTAAACATATCATCTTTTAATGAAGAATCTGAAATTTTAATGTCAAATTTTGAATTTGCCTCTTTTGGGAATCAAAAAAACTACCAACATTACAAAGATATTTTAAAGATCATGCTGTTCGATGTCTTCGCTAGAGAGAAAGACAAGAAAAAAAAAAGAATACTTAAAAAGATATATAAATTTTGATTTTGTGTTTTATTTTTTAATTTTATAAAATAAATTATTAAAATTACAAAAATTTAAATTATTTAATTTAAGAAAAATGAGTATTATCAAAACCTTAATTGAACATCACAAAATGGCGCCACATCCCGAGGGTGGATATTATGTAGAAGTATTTAAGAATAAAGATATAACTCATATTTATTTTTTATTAGAGGAACATCAAAGATCTCATTGGCACAGAATAACTAAAAACGAAACTTTACATTTCTATTCTGGAAGTCCATTAAAAATATTTACATCAAAAGATGGTAATGAATTTAAAACAAACGAAATTGGTTCCAAAAATAATTTCATATTTAATATAGAAAAAAACACTTGGTTTTCTATGAAACCTACAGGTTTATATTGCCTTATTGGATGTACAGTAGCTCCTGCTTTTGAGTTTAGTGATCTTGAAATAGCTCCAAAAGATTGGAAACCAACTAAATTTTAAGTGTCCTAGTAAAATTGGTAGACACAAGGGTCTTAAAATGCTTTATTATTTTTTTATTAAATTTAATCTAAGAGGGGTCAATGAAATATTTAAAAACATTTTTATTCACACTAATTTTAAGTTCTTTTATATCAACTGCGTATGCAGATAGTTTTTCAATTAAATTTCCTAACAATAGTGAATATTACATAAAAGCTGAGGGAAAAGCTAATGTTAGCACTAAGACAATGGATGGAGCTGCAAGTATAAAACTTTCTTTTAAAGATAAAAAAAAGAAACTTTTTTATATTCAATATGAATGTGACATTCACTTAAGTGCTGTTGGAAATTATGATGTAGGTTTAAATTTAATCACAAGAGAATTCACATCTAGCCGTCCTGAATATTTTGGTTGTTCTGAAAGTGATACTATAGGAGATATAGAAGATTATATTACACCAGGATTTTCAGCTGATTTGTTATTTAGATTAAAAATTACATCACAAGATCTTAAAAAAGGTCAACTTCATATGGTAGGTACGTTCAGTTTTTCAGAAGGACCAATTAAATTTAATCACCGAGAAGGTTTTAAATTAGCGGGTTGGAATTAATTTTTAATTTAACGAAGATGGACTTAAATTCAAACATACAGAAGACTTGAAATAGCTGGTTAGGGAAGATAATGAACAACAAAAAAATATTTAGCATTTTAATATCTTTATTTGTATTCACTTTACTAACCAATTGTACAACATTGGAAAGGCCAAAGCCAACAGGGCATTTAATAAAAGACCAAACGTTTGTTCAACAAACCGCAGGTCAAAGTTTTATTAGGATGACTGATAAAAATGGAACAGCCATTCACACCTGTACAATGCCACAACCAGATGCAACTTTTTCTGCGACTACAGAGGAAGGTCTGGGCCTTGCCATTGGTTCTGAAGAAGCAACAATGGGAAGTAGCGAGTCAGAAATGGTAGGAAGAACTCCAACTGTTTTAATGTCTAGAGAATTATTTTTTAGAACTTGTGAATTTGCAGTAAATTATAATTTAAGTAAAAAAGAAGCTACGGATCTTTTCAATAAAACTTTAGATACAGTAATTTCTTTAGCAACCATACAGGCTAATAAAACAACCATAACTGTTGGTGATACAGATGCGACGGCTACAACAAATACAGATGGTGTGACTTCGACAACCACAACAACAGTTACTGCTGATGATGATACTGATGCTGACGGTACAGATGATAGTGATGATGATAGTGATAGTTAATTAATTTAAAAATCAATAAAACAATAGGGGGGAAATAATGAAACTTGTTATGATTATATCATGTTTGATTTTAATTTTTTCAACTTTAACTCAAATAACCCAAGAAATGGGTTTGCATACATTTGACACAATTAGATCTACTCATGGTTTATTGATATTTTCAATCACTTCATTAATTTGGTATCTGGGCGCATTAAAAGGCATGGTTCAAAATAAAGATAAAGATTAAGATTAAGATTAAAAATTTACTTATTAGTCTTGTTCAATTATAAATATTAGCATAAATACTCATGAAATTCATTAATGCCCTCGTGGTGAAATTGGTAGACACAAAGGACTTAAAAGCCGAGGGATTCACAAATGAGTCAGTCCGTGGTAGTCTAACGTAGTTTAAAACCTCCTATAAAATCACATAACTTTAATTTATCTTTCAATTAAGATTAGAAAATAAGGGTTAATTAATTTGTGTAAACCAGCACAAGACCAGCACACATACAGATAGATAAAATTATTATACTTGGTAAAACTTATAAGATGAAAAAACTTTTAGGGATCATAGTTCTGGGTTTGTTGTTCAGTGTTAAGGCTTATGCAGGTGTTAATGAGCCTGGATTTACGTCTATTGCAGGGTGTGAAGCGCTTAAATATCAACACAAAAAACTTATAAAAAAACATTTAAAAGAATTAATAAAAAAAAATCAAACTGGCGTTCTCTATGCTAGTTGTGATTATGGCAAATATTCCTTTGCAGCCAATAAAGGTAAGAATTTAGAAAAACTTCATAAGAAAACATACAAACAATGCATGAAAAATTCTAAGAAATATACACCAGATAAAGACTGTTATCTGTATGCAGTTAATGATGAAATTGTTTGGAAATACGACAAGGATAAAGCATCAATCATTGCAAAAACTAAAATAGCAGAAGCAAAAGCGTTAGAAGAAAAGCAAGCACAATTAGATAAAAGACCAGGAAGATTTTTTGAAGACCAGCCTGATGTAAATGACGATCATCAAATTCATTTTATCTATTTATTATCATTTGACGGTGAAGATACAGAATTAGATATTAGTGGCTGGATTGAAAAAAGGGTAAATAGTGTAAATCGTAAATTTTTAAAAATGTCTGCAAGAAATAAAAAATCAAATGGCATAGGGCAGCAGTTTAAATTAGATATGACTAAAGAAGGAAAACTGGATGTAACCTTTGTGAGAATGAATGTTTCAAAAAAACAATTAGATGTACCTGATTACCCGAATGGCTTAATTTATCGCTATCTCAGAGAAAAAGGTTTTGATAATCCTAAAAAAGTTTATGCAACATTTACAGGTTTTAAAACCAAACATGGAAATAGCGACGGTGGTGAAGGTGGTGTACCCTATATGGTAATCTATACACCTGCAGTTAAAACTTACTCACAACAAAGTAGGGATTTAGTTATTCTACATGAATTGTTTCACGCACAGGGCGCTGCTTATGCGTGTGGAAAAAGAACTTATAAAGGTAAACACGTAAAAGGTTCTGATGTTCTTGCAGTAAATATCGTCAAATCATCAATCGATAGTAAAAATGATACTTATTATAGACATGATATTGAAGGATGCCCTGATTTAGCTAAGAGTGTTTTTGTTACACCCACAGCAAAAGATTCATGGGATCCTTACGATGTTTTTTGTAGAAAAAAGAAAGGTAATTTTACTCATCCTGATCTTTATAGAGAATTTCAAAAATGCAGAGCTGGAGCAAAATAAATGAAAAAACTTTTAGGGATCGTGGTTCTGGGTTTGTTGAAATATTATCCTATAGATTATGGGACAACCAGCACAAGACCAGCACATAGAGAGATAAAATAAAAAAAATTTACTTATTCATCTTGTTCAATTATAAATATTAGCATAAATACTCATGAAATTCATTAATGCCCTCGTGGTGAAATTGGTAGACACAAAGGACTTAAAATCCTTGCCGCTTGCGGAGTGCCAGTTCGAGTCTGGCCGAGGGCACCACATATGAAAAAAGTACAAATTATTTCTGACTTAAATAAAAAATCATTAAATATTAAGTTACGGTTATTAAGATTATTAAAAAAAAACCATATTATAAAATCAAATATAACTGTAGTAATTGGAGGCGATGGCTTTATGCTTCAGACATTAAAAAAAAATAGAAAATCAAATAGAATTTTCTATGGCATCAATTCTGGAAATTACGGTTTTTTGATGAATAAATTTTCATTAAAAAACTTTATAAAAAATTTAAATAAAGCCAAAATGGTTTCAATTTCTCCATTAGAAATGTCTGTTAAAAATAAGAATAAACAAATTAAAAAATATTTAGCAATTAATGAGGTTTCTATTTTAAGACAAAGTAGGCAAGCAGCATCTCTATCTATTTCTAGTGGTTCAAAAAAAATAATTAAAAAACTTGTTTCTGATGGAGTTCTTGTTTCAACTCCTGCTGGGAGTACTGCTTATAATCTCTCTGTTCATGGACCAATTTTGAGTTTAAATTCTAAACAATTATCTATATCACCGATAAGTCCATTTAGACCACGTAGATGGAAAGGAAAAATAATAAGTGATAAAAGTAAAATTAACATAAAAAATTTGAATCCTTTAAAAAGACCTATTAGTGCTGTTGCCGATAATATTGAAGTTAGAAATGCAAAAAATATAACCGTGAAAACAAATAAAAAAATAAAATTTAATCTTTTATATGATCAAAATAAAAGTCTTCAAAAAAAGATTAAGTTGGAACAATTAAAAAGGGAAACTTCTTAAAATTAAAGTGAAATGATTAATTTTATTTCAAATAATAAAGATAAGTTAATTTTTATATTTTCAGTTTTTTTATTATTTTTATCTTTTTATTATAATGAAGATGGTACTGGAGGTGGCGCTAAAGGAGATTTTGAGGTTACATTTGGATTCATTTTGGCTCTTCAGGAAAATTTATTATCTGACCCTAAGGATTGGACCTTAGTTCACACACCATTACATTTTATTATTTTATCATTTGTCACAAGAATAATTTCTGATACAGATTTGTTAAGATTACTTTTCTGTATATTTTCATTATCCTTACCTCTTATTTTCTTTTCTTCATTATTAGTTTCAAAAGTAGAAAATGTTTTGAGGTCAAATGTTTTGATACTATCAACAACTATTTTATTTATCCCTTCCTTTAGATATACATCAATATGGGCCAATGATTTAATCACATCATTATTTTTTTTTATATTATCAATTTATTTCTTTAAAAAATGGGAAGAAAATAAAAAAAATTTTATCGATAAAAATTCTCTTTTACAAATAATTTTTTTAGTATTGGCAACTTATACAAGGCAATATTTTGCTGTATTTTTTTTCTATTTTTTATTTAGGTATTTTTTGATCTTTAATTTGAAAGAATTTATAAAAATTTTTTTGTTATGTGTGCTGAGCTCATTACCAGTACTGTATTATACGTATTTATTTCCAGAACTTTTAACCGGACAACATATTTCTTACAAAGCAATTAATTATTTTTTATTAGGAAATTTGTCTATTATGTCAATTACGATATTCCCAGTTTTTATATTAAATTTTTTTTATAAAAAAATTGAATTAAAAAGACTATATTTTTCTTCATTAATATCAATTATCACTATTTTCATTTTGTCTATTAATTTTGATCCAATAGGTTGGAAGGGTGGAGGTGTTAATTACCTTATTTCAAATAAATTATTAGATAATAATTTCTTTTTTTATTTATCGTCTTTTTTTACGTTAACAACTTTTATTTATATATCATTAGAAAACAAAGAAAATATTTTAATATTACTTATTCTTACTTTTATGTTTTTTTCAATGCAAGTTTATCAAAGATACTATGAACCAATGTTTTTTATTATTTTATTTACAATGATAAAAACAAATCTGATAAATATTTTTCTTAATAGGTTTAGTGCAGTTTTGTGTTTGTTACTGTATTTTGTAATTTACTATTTATTGACTATTTCAGATATAATTTATGGAGTTTAAGTTAGATCATTATTAATTGATCCATACTTGCCAGGCTTTAATTTTACTTTTCCAAATTTTATTTAACTCTTTTTTATCTCTAATTGTATCCATACATGCCCAAAATCCTTTGTGCTTGAATGCTAAAAGTTGTTTATTTTTACTTAAAATTGGTAAACAATCTTTTTCAAAAATAGTTCCATCATTTTTTAAGTATTTAAAAATTTTGTTAGACAAAACAAAAAAACCTCCATTAATATATTCATTGGGCTTTTCTTTTATCAATCTTATTTTAGAAGATTTATCAATAAATAAAACTCCATATCGATTTTTTTGCTGTACAGCTGTTACAGTGGCAATTTTGTTTTTTTTAATATGGAAGTTGATTAATTTTTTTATATCCACGTTACATAATCCATCACCATATGTAAGGCAAAAATTCTTATCATTTTTGATAAATTTTTTTATTCTTCTTACCCTTCCACCAGTCATTGTATTTAAACCGGTGTTTACAAACTCTATATTCCAATTTTCTTTTTTTTTATATTTGGCAAGTTCTCTTTTTAAAATATAACCTTTATATCCTAAGCAAATTATAAAATCGTTTATTCCAAAAAAAGAATATATTTTCATGATGTGCCATATAATTGGTTTTTTTCCAACTTTAATTGATGGTTTTGGTTTTAATTTCGTCTCCTCAGAAATTCTTGTACCATATCCACCTGCTAAAATTACTAACTTCATATAAACTATAATAAACTATAGACATTAACTTAAAATCAAAATATTTATAAATTTTATGTCAAATATACATCATTACTGTATTACAGGAAAAAAATACAATTTTTTAAATGATCTTGATTTGAAAATTATTTTACACGGAGCTTCTTTAAAAAATTTAAAATTATACCCAGAAAAATGGATAAAAGATAATGAAGGTATAAATATTTCAGATAAAAATAAAAATTTTGGAACATTAACAAGCCATTATTGGTTGTGGAAAAATCAACTTAATAAACATTCAGAAGATGATTGGATTGGAATAAATCATTATAGAAGATTCTGGATTAAAAAAAATAACCAAAATGAAATTAATTTGCATAATTTATCAGAGAATATTTTAAGAAAAATAACACAAGATGAGCAATTTGATGTTTTATTACCTAAAAAATTTTTTTTTCCAAAGAAACTTAAGTATTCAAAATTAATTAAAAAGGGTTTTAGAAATTATATTAAAAATCCTAAAATGCTTTTTGGTCAATACTTTTATAGTATTAATCTTCATTTTGACTTATTTCACATCCATGGAATACTAGAGGAGTCATCAAATTTTTTAGATGAAGAGGATAGAGAAAATTTTATTAATTATATAAAAAAAAACAATTCATTCTACCCACTTGAAATATTCATATCAAAAAAAAAAATAATAAATAAATTATATGAAAAAACGTTTAAATGGATTTTTAAATGTGAAAAAGAGTTTTCTCATTTGAATTTAGAGGGATATGGAAAAGAAAGACTTTACGATTTTTTAGCAGAAAGATATTTTTCATTTTATTTTGAAAAATATACTAAAATTAAAACCTGGCCTTTTATTTTATTAGAAGAAAACTTTAATGAACTATAAAATCATAAAAAATTGCCAAATATGTAGTAAAAAAAAATTATCAAAATTTTTAAATTTAGATCATCAACCTCTTTGTGATGATCTAAAAAAAAAACCAAATAAAAATGAATTTTATAAACTTGAAATTAACTTTTGTAAAAATTGTTTAACAGCCTATCAAAAATATAATATAGACAATAAAAAATTATTTCCAAAAAATTATCATTACAGAGCAGCAAATACAAAAGATGTATTGATGGGTATGGATAACTTCGTAAATAAGATCAAAAACATTAAAAAAAAATTAGACGATAAAACAATTTTGGACATTGGTTGTAATGATGGAAGTTTATTAAGTATTTTTAAGAAAAGAGGCTGTAAAACTTTTGGAATTGAGCCGACAAATGCTGCTTTTGAAGCCAAAAAAAAAGGTCATACAATTTTTAATAATTATCTAAATAAAAAAACAGCAAAAAAGATAAAAAAAAGATTAAAGAAAATCGATGTTATTACTTTTACAAATGTTTTTGCACATATAGAAAATTTTAAGGATTTGATAGACTCACTTAAAATTTTACTTAATAAAGAAACCTTAATTGTTATTGAAAACCATTATCTTGGCGAAGTATTAAAAAAAAACCAATTTGATACATTCTATCATGAACATCCAAGAACCTACAGTTTAAATTCTTTTTATAAAATATCTAAGTTACTTTCATTAAATATATTTAATTTTGATTTTGTAAAAAGATATAATGGTAATATTAGAATATTCTTATCTTCTGAAGAAAACACTAAAATTCAAAAAAAACTAATGATAAATTTAAAAAATGAAAAAAAAATATTAATTAAGATAAAATCTTTTCAAAATAAAATTGATAAATGGAAAATAAAAAAGAAAATACAATTGGAAAAATTATCTAATATATACGGACCACTATCGGGGAAAGGTTTTCCTGCTAGAGCATCAATAATAATTAATTTATTAAAATTAAATACAAAAATTATTTCATCTATTTTTGAGAAAGATAAATCTTTAAAAGTTAACAAATATGTCCCTGGAACCGATATCAAAATTTTAAAAGACAGTGATTTTTCTAAAATCGAAAGAAAAAAACCAATTCTAATAAATTTCGCTTGGCATATCCCAAAAGAGATAAATAATTATGTGAGAAATAAACTTAAATACAAGGGAAAAATTTTAAACATAATTTCTTCTGGTGATTTTAAATGAATACACTTATTTTAGGATCTGGATTTGGTTTATACGGATATATTCCTCCGATATATAGTTTTTCGAAAAAAATCTATCTAAAAGAAAAATATAAAAAATTTTATAATTCAAGAAAAGAATTAGTTAAATTTTCAAAAAAAATATGTTGGTATTCTAATTTGAAAGAAATTATTAAAAAAATTGATTATGTTGTAATTGCCCAGAGACCTATTGATCAAAATAAAAATTTAAATTTTTTCTTAAAAAATAAAAATAAAATTAAACATCTTTTTTTAGAAAAACCTATAGGTAAGAATCCTCACATTTCCAAAAAAATAATTATTAATCTAAATAAAAAAAAAATTAAATATAGTCTTGGTTTTATTTTCGAGTTTACAAGATGGTATAATTTTTTAAAAAAGAAAATAAAAAAAAACAACAATGATTTCAATATATTTTGGTCTATAAAAAGAAATACTAATTTTAAAAAATCATGGAAAAATAATAATTTTCAAGGTGGTGGTATTTTGAGATTTTATGGCATACATTTTATTAAGATATTTTCAGATTTAGATTTTATAAATATTAAGAAGAATATAATTAATAAATATTCATGGAATATAGAAGTAAGTAGAAATGATAATAATAAAATTAATCTTAGATTAAATCTTAATCATAAGAATAAATTTTTGATAAAACATAATAGCAAAAAGATATTTCATTCAAATAATCCATTCTTAAAAAAAATTATTTATAATAAGCTTGATCCTAGATGTTTTTTAATTAAAAAATATATTAAGAAAAATTTATCATCAGCTTATATGAATTTGAATAGGTATAAAAAATTTGTTGAATTTTGGGAAAAAATCGAACAATTTGATAATTCGAAACAATTTTCTAATAAATAAATATTATGAAAAAAGATTTTACAAATATGACAAATAGAGAAAAAATTATTAGTGAGGATTTAAAATTTATCCACAACAACAATTTTAAAAAAAAATTTTTTTATAAAAAAAAAATACTCATTATAGGTGCTGAAGGGTTCATTGGATTTTATTTAAAGAAATATTTCATAAAATTTTTTAATAATCTAAAGCTAAGAAATATATATTTTGCTGACTTAAAGTATAATAAAAAAAAAAAAATTTCTAAGAATATTTTTGATATTAAATTTGATATTACTAAAGACAAGATTGAAAATATCGCCTCCAATTTTGATATAATAATTCATGCAGCCACTATAGCTTCACCATATTATTATCGGAAAAAACCATTACTTACCGCCGATTCAAATGTTGTTGGAATAAGAAAAGTTTTAGAATATTCAAAATCAAAAAAATCTAAAGTGAAGATTTTATATTTTTCAACAAGCGAAATATATGGAGACCCCGATAAAAAAAATATTCCTACATCTGAAGATTATAGAGGAAATGTAACATGCGTAGGTCCACGAGCTTGTTACGATGAATCTAAAAGGTATGCTGAAACACTTTGTTATATTTTCGCAAATTATTATAAAATCCCTGTAATTGTTGTAAGACCTTTTAATAATTATGGACCAGGTTTAAAAGTTTCAGATAAAAGATTACCTGCTGACTTAGCTAAATCAGTTATTAATAAAAAAAATATTCAAATATTTTCTAATGGATCTCCAACAAGATCTTTTTGTTATATCGCAGATGCCATATCAGGATTTCTGAATGCTTTATCGTATCCCAAGTATTCAGTTTTTAATATTGGAAATGATAAAGAGGAAGTTTCGGTAAAACAAATTTCATTATTGTATAAAAAAATTGGTAAATCTTTACTTGGTTATGACACAAAAATTCTTTTTAAAAAAAATAAAGATAAAAATTATTTAATTGATAACCCACAAAGAAGATGTCCAGACTTAACTAAGACAAAAAAATTATTAAAATATAGGCCAAAAATAAATTTAATTAATGGAATTAAAAAATATATTCTATTTTTACAAACTGAAAAAAAAATTAATGAATAATTTATTTGATGAAATTTGTGTTATTGGTTTAGGCTTTGTTGGGCTCACAACAGCTCTTTCTTTTACAAACAAAAATTTCAAAGTTATAGGAATCGATGATAATGAAGATGTTATTAATTCATTAAAAAAAAGAAAAATTTTATTCAACGAACCATTTTTAAGATCTAAATTAATTAAAGCAATTAAAAATAAAAAAATTAGATTTGAAAAAAATTTAGATTTTCTAGAAAATAAGAATTATATTTTCTTTATTTGTGTTGGTACACCTGTTAACGCAAAATCAGAATATAGTTTAAAAAATCTCCACCAAACCATAGATTTAATACAAAAGAAAATTTATAAAAAAGGATACATTTTTATCAAGTCAACTGTTATTCCAGGTACCACTAAATCAATAATTAATTCAAAAATTAAAAATAATAATTTAAAAATATGCAGTAACCCTGAATTTTTAAGAGAGGGAAAAGCTTGGGAAGACTTCAATTTTGCTGATAAAATTGTAGTAGGTTATGAGGATGAAATTTTTAAGAAAATTAGTAAACAAATTTATAAAAAGTTTAACACAAAAGTTACTTTTGTTAATTCTATAACTGCCGAATTTTCAAAACAATTGTCTAATGCTTTTTTATCTAATCTAATAAGTTTTTCAAATAATTTTGCAATCTTAGGAGAAAAATTAAAATATGTTGATATAAAAACGGCTTTTAATTCATTGAGATTGGATAAAAGATTTTTCGGTTACCCAGCTTTAATTTCATCCTATATACATCCCGGATTAGGTTTCGGTGGATATTGTTTACCAAAAGATATTAAAGCTTTATCTAAATTTTCTAAAAAATATAACCAGAATTCTTTTTTTGAAAAAATAGTCAAAACAAATGATCAAATTTTCAACATGCATTTAAAAAAAATACTTAAAATGACAAAAACAAAAGATAAAATTTATATACTTGGTTTGAGCTTTAAAGAGGGCACTGATGATATAAGATTTTCTAAATCAATTGATCTAGTAGATAGGTTGTTAAAAAATAAATATAAAAATTTAATACTTTGTGATCCTTTATCCTATAATAATTTAATTAATTATTACAAATTAAAAAAAATTATAATTAAGAAAATACCTAATTATGAAAAAAATGCGTTTTATATTCTCAGCACACCTTATAAAAAATATGTCAACTTCATAAAAAAAATTCCTAAAAAACAAGTAATTGACACTAGATATATGATTTAAAATTTATGGTGCCCCCGCACGGACTCGAACCGCGGACCTATTGATTACAAATCAATTGCTCTACCAGCTGAGCTACAAGGGCATAAGTAATAATTATTAATTATTCGTTTATTAATCAACTGTTTTTTTTATAATTTAAATGGTGAAACACAATAGCAGCGCTATTTGATATATTTAAGCTTTCTGTTTTTTTATCAATATCTATTTTTACTAAAAAGTCTGCATATTTTGATGTGTGTTGGTGCATACCAGATCCCTCCGATCCAAATAATAGAACGTTATTTCCTTTCCATTCAATTTCAGTAAAATTTTTTTCACCATTTCCATCAAAACCGTAAACCCAAAAATTTTTATCTTTTAAATTTTTTAGAGTTGAATTGATATTTGATACTTCAAAAATATTAATATATTCGAGTGCCCCACTTGCTGCTTTATACATTAGTTTACTATCTCTAGGAAAATTTCTCTCTTTTATAATGATTCCATCAATTCCAAAAGCGGATGCACTTCTAATTAAAGAACCAATATTTCTTGGATCTGTAACACCATCTAAACAAGCTAGTGTTATATCACTTCTTTCTTTTACAAAATCCTTGAGAACTAATTTTTCAAGGTGCTCAACCTCAGCAACATAACCCTGGTGTAATAAATTCTCTTTAGTACTATATTTGTCTAATTCTTTTTTTGTTTTAAAATAAACCTTCACGTCATTAAAAAGATTTTTATTAGGACTTTTTCGATGAATATTTTTTTTACTTTCTTCAGTTAAAAAAACTCTAAGAACCTTTCTTTTAGGGTTCTTTAGTGCCTCAATTACAGCATGTTGACCAATAATAAAAAAAGACGATTTATTCATAAAATTTAGTAAGTTTTACACGTTTTTTTGAATATTTTCTTACTAAATCACGTGTTGCATTTGCATAAATAAAATATATAAAACGCTTGTTGTTTGAAGCTTTATTGAACAAGGGGACGCTTCCCCAAAGGAGGGGTTCCAGAGCGGTCAAATGGGGCGGGCTGTAAACCCGTTGACTTCGGTCTTCGAAAGTTCGAATCTTTCCCCCTCCACCATTCAATAAAATTTTAAATGATACTGGAGTGTTACTCTTGGGGTTGTGCGGGTGTAGTTCAATGGTAGAACGCTAGCCTTCCAAGCTGGATGTAAGGGTTCGATTCCCTTTACCCGCTCCAAGAATATGAAATTATAAAAAAAAAAAAGAAATGTGAGGAATATAAGTAATGTCAAAAGAAAAATTTGTAAGAAATAAACCGCATTGTAATATTGGTACAATAGGTCACGTAGACCATGGTAAAACAACTTTAACTGCTGCTATCACAAAAGTTTTATCAGAAACTGGTGGGGCTAAGGCAGTAGCGTATGATCAAATTGATAAAGCTCCAGAGGAAAAAGAAAGAGGAATTACAATTTCGACTGCACACGTAGAATATGAAACAGAAAAAAGACACTATGCACACGTAGATTGTCCGGGTCATGCTGATTATGTAAAAAATATGATCACAGGTGCTGCCCAAATGGATGGAGCAATCTTAGTAGTTAATGCTGCTGATGGTCCAATGCCTCAAACAAGAGAGCATATTCTTTTGGCAAGACAAGTTGGTGTTCCTGCTATTTGCGTTTATTTAAATAAAGTAGACCAAGTAGACGATAAAGAAATGATTGATCTTGTAGAGGAAGAAATAAAAGAATTATTAACATCTTATAAATTTCCAGGAGACAAAACTCCAATTGCTAAAGGTTCAGCACTTGCGGCAGTAGAAGGAAGAGATGATGAAATTGGAAAAAATTCAATTTTAGAATTAATGAAAAATGTAGATTCTTTTATTCCTCAACCTGACAGACCTAAAGATAAAGATTTCTTGATGCCTGTTGAGGATGTTTTTTCAATTTCAGGAAGAGGTACAGTTGCAACGGGAAGAGTAGAGTCTGGAGTTCTTAAAACTGGTGATGAAATTGAAATCGTTGGTATTAGAGATACAAAAAAATCTGTTTGTACTGGAGTTGAAATGTTTAGAAAACTTTTAGACTCAGGTGAGGCAGGAGATAATGTTGGTGTACTTTTAAGAGGAGTTGAGAGAACTGATATCGAAAGAGGTCAAGTTCTTTGTAAACCAGGATCAGTAACACCACATACTAAATTTGAAGCTCAAGCTTATGTACTTAAAAAAGAAGAAGGTGGTAGACATACCCCTTTCTTTACTAAGTATAGACCTCAGTTTTATTTTAGAACAACAGACGTAACTGGAGAAGTAGAATTGCCATCTGGAACTGAAATGGTTATGCCAGGTGATGATGCTAAGTTTACAGTTAAATTAATTACACCAATTGCGATGTCAGAAAAATTAAATTTTGCAATTCGTGAGGGTGGTAGAACTGTTGGAGCAGGAGTAGTAACTAAAATTATAGAGTAAGCTCTATATAGGAGTGTAGCTCAATTGGTAGAGCGCCGGTCTCCAAAACCGGAGGCTGAGGGTTCGAGTCCCTCCGCTCCTGCCAATTAAAAATTGGATATATTATTTATGAAAAACCCGATTAAATTTATTCAAGAGGTCAAACAAGAAGCATTTAAAGTTACATGGCCGACAGGCAAAGAAACTTTACAGGGCGCTTTAATGGTCTTTTTAATGGCACTAGTTATGTCATTATTTTTTCTTTTATTGGATCAGGTTTTAAAATTTTTTTTAGAGTTATTGTTAAAGGTAAGTATCTAATGAAAAACTGGTATATTGTTCAATCTCATTCTAGTTTTGAGAATAAAGTAGCAGCTTTAATCAAAGAAGAGGCTGATAAAGCAAAAATATCTGAAAAATTTGAAGAGATAATTGTGCCTACACATGATGTAACAGAGGTCAAAAGAGGAAAAAGGGTTCAAAGAAAAAAGAAATATTTTCCAGGATACGTATTAATTAAAAGTGAGATGGACAACAGTATCTATCATATGATTAAAAATATAAAACGAGTAAGTGGATTTTTAGGCTCAAAAGGCATACCTGTACCAGTCTCAGATAAAGAAATTGAGAAAATTTTAGGCCAAATAAAAGATGGTGTAGCCCAGCCAAAATCTGGTATAGAGTACAGCGTTGGAGAAAAAGTTCAGGTTGTTGATGGACCTTTTGCATCTTTTAGTGGAATGGTAGAAGATGTTGATGAAGAGAAATCAAGACTAAAAGTTTCGGTGTCCATTTTTGGGCGACCAACACCTGTAGATTTGGAATATAATCAAGTTGAGAAAGCAAGTTAATATATGGCAGCAAAAAAAGAAATAAGTGGATTTATAAAATTACAGATAAAAGGTGGTCAAGCTAATCCAGCACCACCTGTTGGACCTGCTTTGGGACAAAGAGGTGTTAATATAATGGAATTTTGTAAAGCTTTTAATGATAAAACAAAATCATTAGCAGGCAAACCTGTTCCAGTAGAAATTACTGTTTATAAAGATAAAAAGTTCGACTTTAAAATTAAATCTCCACCAGCTTCATTTTTTATTCGTGAAGCAGCAAAATTAAAAAGTGGTTCCAAGGAACCTGGTAGAAATATAGTGGCATCGATAACAAAGAAACAAGCTGAGGAGATAGCAAAACAAAAAATGAATGATTTAAATGCAATAGATTTAGAACAGGCTGTGAAAATTATTGCAGGCTCTGCAAGATCTATGGGTATAGAGGTAAAAGAATAATGACATCGAAAAGATATAAAAAATTACCTGAAAAAACTTCTGAAATACCCGCTGAAGTAATAGAAAAATTACTCACAGAGATAAAAAAAAATTGTACAACAAAATTTGATGAGTCTGTTGATTTGAGTTTTCAAATAAATAATAAACAAAAAAAAAATGAAATTAATATTAGAACAGTTGTAAATTTACCTGGTGGGACTGGAAAAAAAGTAAAAGTTGCTGTTGTTTGTGAAGATACAAAAGCTTCAGACGCTAAAGATGCTGGAGCGGATATAGTTGGTGGAGATGAGTTTATAGAAAAGATTAAAAATGGAGAAATGAATTTTGAAAAATTAATTTGTACACCATCGATGATGATAAAGTTATCTAAACTTGGAAAAATTCTGGGGCCGAAAGGATTAATGCCAAATCCGAAATTAGGATCTGTAACAGAAAATCTTAAAACGGCTGTTTCAGACGCCAAATCAGGTCAAGTAGAAATTAGGAATGATAAGGATGGAAATATTGGAGTAAGTATTGGAAAAAAATCATTTAAAGATGATCAATTAATTAAAAATTATAATGCAATATTAGAGTCATTAGAAAAAGAAAAATCTAATAATACTTTAAAAGGTGATTTAATAAAATCTGCCTTCGTAACATCAACTATGGGTGTCTCTTATAAACTTAAACTTGGTAAAAATATTTAATCACTATGATGAACAAAGAGCAGAAAAAAAATTATATAACTGAAATGTCCGCGCAATTTGAAAAAAGTAAGGCAGTAATGGTAACTCATTATCAGGGCCTAACAATGCCTCAATTAGATGAATTAAGATTAAAAATGAGAGAACATGGAATTATTTTTAAGATTACAAAAAATAGAATTACAAAATTAGCTTTAGAAAAAACTAAATGTAAAGATTTATCAAACCTATTTACAGGACCAACAGCAGTCGCTTTTGGAGAAGATGCAATAATGTCAGCCCGAATCTTGTCAAAATTTGCAAAAGATAATGAGAATCTAAAATTAATTGGTGGAATAATGGATAACGAAGTTTTAGATCAAGCCGGAGTAATGAATGTAGCAAATTTACCTACTTTAGATGAAGCAAGAGCCAATATCGTGGGTATTTTGAATGCTTCTGCTTCAAAATTGGTTAGTATTTTACTTGCACGATCGGAAAAAATGAGTAATTTACCACCAGAAAATTCTGAAACCCAACCTAAAGAGTAGTATATATGTCTGACCTAAATAAAATTATCGACGATTTATCAAAATTGACTGTTGCTGAAGCAGCAGATCTTTCAAAACAATTAGAGGAAAAATGGGGTGTCACACCCATGGCAGCAGCAGCACCTGCAGCAGCAGGAGGAGCAGCAGCAGCTGAGGAAAAAGATGACTTTACAATCATGCTTGTATCAGCTGGTGACAAAAAAATTAACGTCATAAAAGAAGTAAGAGCAGCAACTTCACTTGGATTAAAAGAGGCTAAAGATTTAGTTGAAGGTGCACCAAAAGAAGTAAAAACTGGTGTTCCTAAAAAAGAAGCAGAAGAGATTAAAGCTAAATTAGAAGCTGCAGGCGCTAAAGTAGAACTTAAATAAATTAATAAGGATTTTTTTAATACTGATTAATATATTTAATCAGTATTTAACATAGATGCAAATATCTTTTACGGAAAAGAAAAATATCAGAAGAAATTTTGGTAAACTAAAAGAAAGTTTATCAATTCCAAATCTTATAGAAGTTCAAAAAAATTCTTATAAAGAGTTAACAGATTTTAACAAAGATGCTGAAAGTATTACTAAAGGCTTTGACAGAGTTTTTAAGAGTATTTTTCCAATAGAGGATTTGAATGACAAGGCAACTTTAGAGTATGTTTCCTATAGATTAGAAAAACCAAAATTTGATGTTGAAGAGTGTATAGCAAGAGGTTTAACTTATTCCTCTGCTTTAAAGTGCACTTTGAGATTGGTAGTTTATGAAATAGATCAAGAAAATAACTCTAAAGATATTTTATCTGCAAAAGAGCAAGAGGTATACATGGGAGAAGTTCCAATGATGACAAATAGTGGAACTTTTATAACTAATGGTGTTCAAAGAGTTGTCGTAAATCAAATGCACAGAAGTCCAGGTGTTTTCTTTGATCATGATAAAGGTAAAACTCATGCTAGTGGAAAACTTCTTTTCAATTGTAGAGTGATACCTAATAGAGGTTCGTGGTTAGACTTTGAGTATGACGTTAAAGATTTCTTGTATTTCAAGATTGACAGAAAGAAAAAAATTTTTGCATCTTCATTATTATTAGCGTTAGGTTTTACAAAATCTGAAATTGCTGATGAATTCTATGATAGTGAAAAATATGATTTTGATACAAAAACTCAAAAATGGAGAACAAAATTTAATCCTGAAAATTATAAAGCTAAAAATTTTTCAGAGGAAGTAATCGATGCTAAAACAGGAAAAGTTGTAATAAGTATTGGAGATAAAGTAAATTATCTTAATGCAAAAAAATTAGCGGACAATGGTTTAAAAGACATACTTATTTCAAATGAATCATTGTTTAGTAAATTCTTGCATAAGGAGATAAAGATTAGTGATGAAGAAGGTGGAACTTTCAAAATTGGAACTGAATTAAATGAGACAATTATAAAACAAATTTTAGATGCAAATATAAGTTCAATAGAAATATCAGTAACAAATTCAATTAATAAAGGTCCATATTTATTGTCAACTTTACTTAATGATAAAAATAATAATAAAGATGAAGCTATAACTGAAATCTATAAAATGTTAAGACCTGGAGAGCCTCCTACAATAGAAATAGCAACTCAAATTTTTAATAACCTTTTCTTTAGCTCAGATAGATATGATTTATCAGACGTAGGAAGAGTTAAAATGAATTCTAGATTGAACTTAGAATGCTCAGATAAAGTAACGATTTTAAGAAATGATGATATAATTGCAATTATCCATAAAATGCTTGATCTAAGAGATGGTAAAGATGAGGTTGACGATATCGATCATCTTGGAAATAGACGAGTGAGATCAGTAGGCGAGCTTGTTGAAAATCAAGCAAGAATCGGGGTTTATAGAATGGAGAGAGCAATAAAAGAAAAGATGACAACTCTAGATGTAGAATCAGCAATGCCTCAAGATTTGATTAATGCCAAACCATTAACTGTGTCTTTAAAAGATTTTTTTGCTAGTTCGCAACTATCTCAATTCATGGACCAAACAAATCCACTTTCTGAAATTACTCATAAAAGAAGAGTATCAGCTTTAGGACCAGGCGGGTTAACTAGAGAAAGAGCAGGTTTTGAAGTTAGAGATGTTCACCCAACTCATTATGGAAGAATTTGTCCAATAGAAACTCCAGAGGGCCCAAACATAGGATTAATTAATAGTTTGTCTACATATGCAAAAATAAATAAATACGGATTTATTGAAAGTCCTTATAAGAGGGTAAAAAATAGTGTGGTTCAAGATAATGTTGAATATTTATCAGCTATGGAAGAGACTAAATTCACAATAGCTCAAGCAAATACAAAAATTGATAAGAATGGAAAAATTACTGAGGAACTAGTTTCATGCAGACAAAATTTAAACTTTTTATTAGCTAAACCTGAAACAATTGATTATATCGATGTATCACCTAAACAGTTAGTGTCGGTTGCGGCCTCTTTAATTCCTTTTTTAGAAAATGATGATGCGAACAGGGCTCTTATGGGTTCAAATATGATGAGACAAGCAGTTCCATTGTTGAAACCTGAAGCTCCTTTAGTTGGAACTGGCATTGAAAGTGATGTTGCTTTAGATTCAGGTGTAACGATTGTAGCTAGAAGAGATGGAGTTGTAGATAAGATTGATGGAAAGAGAATAGTTATTAAAGTTACTGAAGAAACAGATTTTACTAAATCAGGAGTCGATATATACAATTTGCAGAAATTTAAAAGATCAAATCAAAATACTTGTATTAATCAAAGACCTTTAGTTAGAGTTGGAGATAAGGTTAAAACAGGAGATATTATTGCAGATGGACCATCAACAAAACTTGGAGAATTAGCTTTAGGTAAAAATGTAACTGTAGCATTCATGCCATGGCAAGGTTATAATTTTGAAGACTCTATATTAATTTCAGAAAGATGTGTAACAGATGATGTTTTTACATCAGTTCACATAGTTGAGTATGAAATAATGGCAAGAGATACCAAATTAGGAGAAGAAGAAATCACTCGAGATATACCAAATGTAAATGAAGAGGCTCTAAAAAACTTAGATGAGTCTGGGATAGTTTATATTGGTGCTGAAGTTAATGCAGGTGATATTTTGGTTGGTAAAGTAACACCTAAAGGAGACTCAGCTTCAGGACCAGAAGAAAAATTATTAAGATCAATATTTGGTGAAAAAGCAATAGATGTTACAGATACCTCTTTAAGAATGTCAAGAGGAAGTAGCGGAACGGTAGTTGATGTAAGGGTTTTTAATAGACATGGTATAGAAAAAGATGAGAGGTCTATTACTATAGAGAGAGCAGAAATTGAACAAGTTCAACAAGATAAGATTGTAGAAGAAGAAATCTTAGAGAGAAGCATCAAACAAAGAGCTGCTCAAATATTATCAAATTCATCATTGTCAAAAAAAATTAAAGAAATCGAAGCTGGAACAAAACTAGACTTTGAGGTCATAGACAAACTTACAATAAATGAAGTATTTAAAATATCGGTTGATAACTCAAAAAATGAAACTGCATTAGAACAGCTTAAAGATCAATATAATAAAGCGAAACAAGATATAATTGAAAGGTTTGAAGATAAAGTTTTAAAAATCAGAAGTGGTGATGATTTATTACCAAGTGTTATGAAAATGGTTAAAGTTTTTGTAGCAATTAAAAGAAGACTAAGACCAGGTGATAAGATGTCAGGGAGACATGGTAATAAAGGTGTTGTTAGTAAAATAGTGCCAGTTGAAGATATGCCTTATAGGGAAGACGGAAGACCTGTGGATATAGTTTTGAACCCATTAGGAGTTCCAAGTAGAATGAATGTAGGACAAATTTTAGAAACACATTTAGGTTGGGCATGTAAAGAATTTGGTGAAGAGGTAAAAAGATTAGTAAACGAAAACAACAAAAAAATTGAAAAGACTCAACAGATTTCAAATTTTTTAAAATCAGTTTATGGAGAAGAAATATTCCAGGATAAAGTTGATAAACTCAGTAAAAATGAATTTAAGGATTTATGTGAGAATTTGCAGAACGGTATAGCTATATCTACACCAGTATTTGATGGAGCGAAGGAACAAAATGTTACGGAGATGTTAGAATTGGCAAAATTACCAGGATCTGGTCAAACTTATCTTTGGGATGGCAGAACTGGTGAAAAATTTGATAGACCAGTAACTGTAGGAATAATATACATGCTAAAACTTCATCACTTAGTTGAGGACAAAATACATGCTAGATCGACTGGACCATACAGTTTAGTTACTCAACAACCTTTAGGTGGAAAAGCTCAATTGGGAGGACAAAGATTTGGTGAAATGGAAGTTTGGGCTTTAGAAGCTTATGGAGCCTCATATACATTACAAGAAATTTTAACTGTTAAATCAGACGATGTTGCTGGAAGAGTAAAAGTTTATGAAACAATAGTAAAAGGAGAAGAAAATTTTGAATCAGGAATTCCAGAGTCATTTAATGTCTTAGTAAAAGAAATTAAATCTCTGGCATTAAACGTTGAGCTTAATTAATTATGAAAAAAGATATAACAGATCTATTTAAAAATTCTGAAATTTCAGAGGCACAAAATTTTAATAGTATTAAAATTTCATTAGCGAGCCCAGAAAAAATTAAGTCCTGGACATACGGTGAAATCAAAAAACCAGAGACTATAAATTATAGAACGTTTAGACCTGAAAAAGATGGTTTATTTTGTGCAAGAATTTTTGGACCAATTAAGGATTATGAGTGCTTATGTGGAAAATATAAACGAATGAAATTTAGAGGTATCATATGTGAAAAGTGTGGGGTAGAGGTTACAAAGTCCAACGTAAGAAGAGAAAGAATGGGCCATATTAATTTAGCAACTCCTGTTGCCCATATATGGTTTTTAAAATCTTTACCAAGTAGAATAGCTTTAACAGTTGATATGAAATTAAAGGATATAGAACGGGTTCTTTATTTTGAAAATTTTATAGTTATAGAGCCAGGTTTAACTGGTCTACAAAAAAATCAACTTTTAAATGAAGAAGAATTGGCAAAATACCAAGAAGAATTTGGTGATGAAGCTTTTACCTCAGGTATTGGCGCCGAAGCAGTTCTTGAAATGTTAAAAAATTTGGATCTCGATTTAGAAAGAAAAAATTTAGTAAATTATATCAAAGAAACAAAATCAAAAGTTAATGAAGAAAGAGCCATTAAAAGATTAAAATTAATAGAGTCCTTTATCGAAACTGGTCAAAAACCAGAATGGATGATTATGACAGTTGTACCAGTCATACCACCAGAGTTGAGACCATTAGTGCCATTAGATGGTGGCAGATTTGCTACATCTGATTTGAATGATCTTTATAGAAGAGTAATCAACAGAAATAATCGTTTAAAGAGATTGATGGATCTAAAAGCACCAGACATTATTGTTAGAAACGAAAAAAGAATGCTCCAAGAGTCAGTTGATGCATTATTTGATAATGGAAGACGAGGTAGAGTAATTACCGGGACTGGTAAAAGACCATTAAAATCTTTAGCTGAAATGTTAAAGGGAAAACAAGGAAGATTCAGACAAAATTTACTTGGTAAACGTGTTGACTATTCAGGAAGGTCAGTGATAGTGGTTGGTCCAGATCTAAAGCTACATGAATGTGGATTGCCAAAAAAAATGGCTTTAGAATTATTTAAACCATTTTTATATGCTCGACTAAATAAATTAGGTTTAGCATCTACAATTAAACAAGCAAAAAAGATTGTGGAAAAAGAAACTAATGCAGTTTGGGATGCGCTTGAACTAATTGTTAGAGAACACCCTGTATTACTAAACAGAGCTCCTACACTTCATAGACTTGGTGTACAAGCTTTTGAACCAAAATTAATTGAAGGAGATGCTATTGAATTGCACCCTTTAACTTGTGCAGCCTTTAATGCTGATTTTGATGGCGACCAAATGGCAGTTCACGTTCCATTAAGTTTAGAGGCACAACTAGAAGCAAGAATCTTGATGCTTTCAACAAATAATATTTTATCACCTTCAAACGGTAAACCAATTATTGTTCCAAGTCAGGATATGATTTTAGGTATTTATTATTTATCTCAAGAACCATTAACAGATAAGTCAGCTGGATATTTTGTTGATGCAGATCAAATAGAATTTGCATTATCATCAGGTCAAATTAAAGTTCATAGTACAATAATTTCAAGGTTTGAAACTATTGATGAAAAAGGTAATAAAAAATATGAAAAATATACATCGACAGCTGGAAGATTTTTATTAGCAAATCTTTTACCAAAAAATAAAGATATAAAATTTTCATTAGTCGATAGATTGTTACCTAAAAAGGTTGTTTCAGAAGTAATTGATATTGTATTTAGATTTTGTGGTCAAAAAACTACAGTTATTTTCTGTGATAAGTTAAAAGATTTAGGTTTTAAACATGCATTTAAGGCTGGTATTTCATTTGGTAAAGATGATTTAGTAATACCAGAGAGTAAAACACAATTAATTGATGACACAAAAAAATTAATTGCAGATTATGAAACACAATATGCAGAAGGATTAATTACTAGAGGTGAAAAATACAACAAAGTAGTCGATGCTTGGTCTAAGTGTACAGATAAAGTAGCTGGTGAGATGATGAAGGGTATTTCAGCTACTGAGAAAACTTCTGAAGGATTAAAAATTAATTCAGTTTTCATGATGGCAGACAGTGGAGCAAGAGGTTCTGCGGCACAGATGAAACAATTAGCTGGAATGAGGGGTTTAATAGCTAAACCATCTGGAGAAATTATTGAAAGTCCAATTACATCGAATTTTAAAGAAGGATTGACTGCTCTCGAATATTTTAATTCTACACACGGTGCTAGAAAAGGATTAGCTGATACAGCCCTTAAAACTGCAAGTTCTGGATATTTAACAAGAAGACTTTGTGATGTTGCCCAAGATTTAACAATTACAAAAAAAAATTGTGACAATCCTGGTTTTATTGAATTATCTGAAATACTAGAAGGTGGTAACGTTGTTGTAAGCTTATCTGAAAGATCATTAGGTAGAGTTACTGCAGCAGAGGTAAAAAATCCTATAACTGGTGAAATAGTTATTAAAAAATCTACTATGATAGATGAAGCGGGATGTGATTTAATTGATGCTGCAGGAGTAAAATCAATTAAAGTTTATTCAGTAATGACATGTAGTTCAAAAGAAGGTGTGTGTGCTACTTGTTATGGAAGAGATTTATCTAGAGGAAAAATGGTTCATGTTGGAGAAGCAATTGGTATGATTTCAGCTCAATCAATTGGAGAACCGGGAACTCAATTAACTATGAGAACATTCCACGTTGGCGGTACAGCTTCAGTAAAACAAGACTCTCAAATAATAAGTAAAAGTGAGGGAGTTCTGAAGATACTAAATTCAAATATTTTAGAAGACTCAAAGAAAAATTTAATTGTTATGGGAAGAAATACTCAACTTTCTATTGAAGATGACAATGGAGTTCAAATAGCAGTTTATAAAGTTGCTTATGGATCTAAATTATTTTTTAATAATGGTGATAAAATTAAAGCAAATACTAAAATTTGTGAGTGGGACCCTTATACAACTCCAGTAATTGCAGAAAAAAGTGGCACAGCAAGTTTTGTTGATTTAATTGATGGTGTTTCTATTCAGGAAACCACTGATGATGCTACAGGTATTTCATCTAAATCAGTTGTTGATTGGAGAGCACAATCAAAAAGTTCAGACTTAAAACCTAGAATTACTTTAAGAGATGAAAAGGGAAATGTAATAAAAAAAGCTGATGATAACGAAGCTAGATACTATTTAGTTCCAGATTCAATTTTATCAATTAAAGACGGCCAAAAAGTTTATGCTGGAGATGTAATTGCAAGATTACCTAAGGAAACAACTAAAACAAAAGATATTACTGGAGGATTACCAAGAGTTGCTGAGCTATTTGAAGCAAGAAAAGCTAAGGATAGTGCAATCATTGCTGAAAATGATGGACAAGTAGTTTTTGGCAAAGAAGTAAGGGGGAAACAAAGAGTTTCTATAGTTCCAGAGGATGGATCTGAACCATCGAATTATTTAATTCCAAAAGGTAAACATATTAACTTTAATCAAGGTGAAAGAATCAAAAAAGGTGAATATCTTTTAGATGGTCAACCATTGCCTCATGATATTTTAAGAATTATGGGGATTAAAGATCTTACAGAATATTTTGTTAATCAAGTACAAGAAGTTTATAGACTTCAAGGTGTAATTATTAATGATAAGCATATTGAAACAATTTTAAGACAAATGCTTAAAAAAGTTGAAGTTAAAACCACTGGAGACTCAACTTATTTACCAGGTGAAGTAATAGATAGAATTAAATTTGAAAATGTTAATGAAAAACTTAAATCTGAGGGCAAAACTTTAGCAACTGGTGAAAGAGTTTTAATGGGGATAACTAAGGCATCACTCCAGACAGAGTCTTTTATTTCTGCAGCTTCCTTCCAAGAAACTACAAGAGTTTTAACAGATGCAGCAATAAAAGGTAAGGTTGATCCTTTAAATGGATTAAAAGAAAATGTTATTGTTGGAAGATTAGTTCCCGCTGGAACCGGTAATATTAAAAATAAATGGAACAAAAAAGCTCTTGATGATGACAATAAATTCTTATCTGATCAGGAACAAATTGAACCATCAGAAACTCAAGTAAATCAATAGAAAAAACACACCTTTATCTTAGTTTTAGTTTGACAAAGTCAAATTATTAAGTAATTTGGCGATATTTTTGGTTGGAACGTAGTACATAGTTAAGTACTAAACGCTGCCACAAATAACCTGTCAGTTATTTCATTCAAAAATATTTATTAATTAATTAGAAAAATTTATGCCAACTATAAATCAGTTGTTGAAAAAAAAGAGAATTAAACAAGTTACAAGGAACAAAGTTCCAGCTTTGGAAAAGCAACCTTTAAAAAGAGGTGTGTGCGTTAAAGTTTATACAACCACTCCAAAGAAACCAAATTCAGCATTAAGAAAAGTTGCCAGGGTTAGGTTGTCAAATGGCTTCGAAGTAACTGCTTATATCCCTGGTGAAGGTCATAATTTACAAGAACACTCAGTTGTTTTAATTAGAGGCGGAAGAGTGAAAGACTTACCGGGAGTAAGATATCACATCTTAAGAGGCAATCTAGATACTCAAGGAGTTGCTAACAGAAAAAAAAGAAGATCCCTTTATGGAACAAAAAAAGGTAAATAAAAATGTCTAGAAAAAAAACTCAACCTAAAAAAAATATTGTTCCAGATCCAAAATTTAATTCAACTATAATTCCAAAACTTATAAATAATATAATGTATGATGGCAAAAGAGGGGTTGCTGCTAAAATAGTTTACGATGCTATAGATAAAATTAAGACAAAATCAAAAGATGAACCAATCAATATTTTTAATGAAGCAATCAATAATATAAAACCCACAGTAGAAGTGAGATCTCGAAGAGTTGGTGGAGCAACTTATCAAGTTCCAGTCGAAGTAAAAAGTAAAAGAGCACAAGCACTTGCTATTAGGTGGTTAGTTGACTCAGCTAGGAAGAGAAAAGATAAACATATGTCAGATAAAATTTTTAATGAACTCTTTGATGCTTATGAAAAAAAAGGAGCAGCAGTCAAAAAAAGAGAGGATGTACATAAAATGGCAGAGTCTAATAAAGCATTTGCACATTTTAGGTGGTAAAAATTATGGCTAGAACTCATACATTAGATAAATATAGAAATATTGGAATAATGGCTCACATAGATGCTGGTAAAACCACAACAACTGAAAGAGTATTATATTATACTGGTAAGAGTCATAAGATTGGTGAGGTTCATGATGGTGCTGCAACAATGGATTGGATGGAGCAAGAACAAGAACGAGGAATTACAATTACTTCAGCAGCTACTACTTGTTTTTGGCAAGATCATAGGATTAATATTATTGATACACCAGGTCACGTAGATTTCACAATTGAGGTTGAAAGATCTTTAAAAGTTTTAGATGGAGCTGTAGCTGTATTTGATGGTGTTGCAGGTGTTGAACCTCAATCAGAAACGGTTTGGAGACAAGCGGACAAATATAAAGTTCCAAGAATTTGTTTTGTTAATAAATTAGATAGAACAGGAGCTGATTTTTTTAGATGTGTAGATATGATTAGAGATAGATTGGGTGCCAAACCTTTGGTCATTCAAGTTCCTATTGGCGCTGAAGCATCGTTAACTGGTGTTGTAGATCTAGTTAAAATGAAAGCTCAAGTCTGGAAAAACGAAGCACTAGGTGCAGAATGGGAATATAAAGAAATTCCAGATGATTTAAAGGAAATATCTCAAAAATATAGAACAGAATTAGTTGAAACGGCTGTTGAGCAAGATGAAAAATTAATGGAAGCATACTTAAATGGAGACGAGATTAAAGAAGAGGATTTAATTAAATGCATAAGAAAAGGCACATTGAATTTTAGTTTTGTCCCTATTTTAACTGGTTCAGCTTTTAAAAATAAAGGCGTTCAGCCATTACTTGATGCTGTTATTAATTACTTACCTAGCCCAATAGATATTGGCTCAATCAAAGGAACTAAACCTGGTTCTGAAGAAGAAATTGAAATGAAATTTGATGACGGCGCTGGTTTTTCAGCTTTAGCTTTTAAAGTTGCTAACGATCCTTTTGTAGGTTCACTTACATTCATAAGAGTTTACTCTGGAACAATTAAAACAGGTACTGGAATCTACAATTCCTCTAAAGAGAAAGAAGAGAGAGTCGGTCGTATGCTCCTGATGCATGCAAATTCAAGGGAAGATATAAAAGAAGCTAACGCAGGTGACATAGTAGCATTAGCAGGATTAAAATATACTATAACTGGTCATACATTATGTGACGAAGAGAAACCCGTTTTACTAGAACCAATGGAATTTCCAGACCCAGTAATAGAAATTGCCGTAGAACCAAAAACTAAAGCTGACCAGGAAAAAATGGGTGAAGCATTAGGAAGATTAGCAAAAGAAGATCCTTCATTTAGGGTAACTTCAGATGAAGAGTCAGGACAAACAATTATTAAAGGAATGGGAGAACTCCATTTGGATATTATTGTTGATAGAATGAAAAGAGAATTTAAAGTTGAAGCGAATGTTGGAGCCCCTCAAGTTGCTTATAGAGAAACATTAGAAAATGCTTCAGAAGTTGAATACACACACAAAAAACAGAGTGGAGGAGCCGGACAATTTGCTAAAGTAAAACTTCTTGTTGAACCTCAAGAGCCTGGTGCTGGTAGATCAGTTGAGAGCAAGATTAAAGGAGGTGCAATACCAAAAGAATTTATTCCTGGTGTTGAAAAAGGTATTGAGACAGTTTCAGATGGGGGAATTTTAGCAGGATTCCCAATGATTGATTATAAAGTCACGATTTTAGATGGACTTCATCACGATGTAGACTCTAGTGTACTTGCTTTTGAATTAGCTAGTAGGGCATGTTTTAAAGAGGCTTGCACAAAAGGTACTTTAAAATTATTAGAACCAGTGATGAGAGTTGAGGTTGTAACCCCAGAAGATTATATGGGAGATGTTATTGGAGATTTAAATAGTAGAAGAGGTCAAATAAGTACTCAGGAACAAAGAGGTAACGCTACTGTTATCACAGCAATGGTTCCATTAGCAAATATGTTTGGCTATATAAATAATCTAAGATCAATGTCTCAGGGTAGAGCACAATATTCAATGTTTTTTGATCATTATTCAAAAGTTCCACAAAATGTTCAAGACGAAGTAACTAAAAAAATTGCAGGCTAATATGGAAAAACAGAATATAAGAATAAAACTACGTGCATACGATAATAAAATTTTAGATGCATCAACAGAGGAAATTGTAAATACTGTTAAGAGAACTGGAGCTACCATAAAAGGCCCAATTCCTTTACCTACAAGAATTGAAAGATATACAGTTTTAAGATCACCACATATAGATAAAAAAAGTCGTGAGCAGTTTGAGTCTAGAACACATAAAAGATTAATAGATATTATTGAACCAACACCACAAACAGTTGAAGCCTTAATGAAACTAGATTTAGCCTCAGGTGTTGATGTGGAGATTAAGATTTAATTATGAGTGAAATAGCTTTAATTGGAAAAAAAATAGGTATGACCCGAGAATTTTATAAAACAGGTCAACTTGTTCCAGTAACGGTTTTAAAAATGGAAAAAGCGAGAGTTATCAACGTAATTGATCAGGAAAAGAGAGGTTATAAAGCGGTGCAACTTGGTTATGGAAAAATTAAAAGCTCAAAGTTAACTAAATCAATGAAAGGTTATTTTACAAAAAAAAATACTGAAGCTAAGCGAAAATTAAAAGAATACAGAGTCTTAAATATTGATAACTACAAAGAAGGTAATGAATTCGGCCTTGAGATTTTCAAAGATATTAAATTTGTAGATACGAAGTCAAAGACAATTGGAAAAGGCTTCGCCGGCGCTATGAAAAGACATAATTTTGGAGGTTTAAGAGCAACTCATGGAGTTTCTGTATCTCATAGATCTCACGGCTCTACTGGACAAAGACAGGATCCAGGAAAAGTTTTTAAAGGAAAAAAAATGGCTGGTCACATGGGTAACAAATTAAGAACTATGCAGAATATAGAGATAATTAGAACAGATATTGAAAATGAACTGCTTTATTTAAAAGGGTCAATACCTGGGTCAAAAAATTCAGAAATTTTTGTCAAAGGTTCAGTTAAAAATATAAAAAAGATGACAATAATAGAAAAAATCAAGGCTACCGAAGAAGCAAAAAAAACCCCTGAAAAGAAAAAGAAATAATGAAAATAGAAAAAATTAGTATTGATGGCAAAAAGGACTCAATCGAAGTTCTAGATAGAATTTTTTCAGCCAAAGTAAATAAAAGGCTTGTGAATAATGTTTTATATAAGACAAATGCTAATTATAAAAAAAGACATGCAAAAACTAAGCAACAAAATGAGGTATCAGGTCCTACATCGAAAATTTATGCTCAAAAAGGAACTGGTAATGCAAGACATGCAAGTAAGAAAGCTCCGATATTTGTAGGAGGTGGTGTTGCACATGGTCCAAAAGGTGAATTAGCATACAAAAAAAGAAAACTAAACAAAACAGAAAAAAAACAAAGTATTGCTTCACTAATAAGTGAAAAAAATAAAAACAATAATTTATTAGTTTTTAGTAATTTTGACTCAAAGATTAAAAAAACAAAAGAAATGAATATTTTATTAAAAAAATTTGAGATATTGAATTCATTAATAATATTAGATAAATCTTCTAAAGAAAATATTGAAAAATCAATAAGAAATATTCCTCATATTAAAGTTACCGATGTAAATCATTTTAGTGCTTTCGATATTGTTAAATTTAAAAAAATTGTTTTCACAGAAAATTCTATTAAGGAATTAGAAAAAAGGTATATATAAGATGGACAAAATAAATTTATACGATAAAATTTTATTTCCTTTAGTTACTGAGAAATCAACTAACCAATCCGAGTACAACAAGATAATATTCAAAGTTCCTTCTAAGGCAAATAAAAAAAATCTAAAAAAAAATATTGAAAAAATTTTTAAAGTAAACGTAACTAAGATAAATATTATTAACAAACAAAGAAGAACTAAACTAACAAGAGGAAAAAAAGTTAAGATTCCTGGATTCAAAAAAGCAATTATAACTTTAAAAAAAGGTCAAAGTATTGACTTAACGACTGGCGTTTAATTTATGACATTAAAAACCTTTAAACCATATACAAAATCTACAAGGGGCACAATTCTTGTTGATAGAAGTGGACTTTGGAGAGGCAAACCTTTTAAATCTTTAGTTTCACCGAAAAATTCAATGAAAGGTAGAAATAATAATGGTCACATAACATCAATAAACAGAGCTGGTGGTCATAAAAAAATGTACAGACATGTTGATTTTTATCGTAAGAAAAATGATATGATCGCATTAGTTGAAAGGATTGAATATGATCCAAATAGATCCTGTTATATAATGTTAGTTAAATTTGAAGATAATACACATGCGTACTATTTGGCTCCACAAAAAATAAAAGTTGGTGATAAAATAGAAAACGGTTCCAAAAAAGAAATTAAAGTTGGTAACTGTATGCCATTACAAGATATTCCAGTTGGTATTGATATTCATAATGTTGAAATTCAACCTGGTGCTGGTGGTAAATTAGCAAGGTCAGCTGGTACTTCGGTAACAATTAGTGGATTAGATGGTAACTATAGCTTAATTAAATTGGCCTCAGGTGAAGTACGTAAAATTGACTCAAGAGCTCGAGCTACAATTGGGGTATTGAGTAACCCAGATCAAAAAAATATAAAAATTGGTAAAGCTGGTAGGTCTAGATGGTTAGGAAGAAGACCACATACGAGAGGTGTTGTGAAAAATCCAGTAGACCACCCACATGGTGGTGGTGAAGGTAAAACGGCGGGAGGACGACATCCAGTGTCGCCTACAGGACAATCAGCAAAAGGCTTAAAAACTAGGGACAATAAAAGAACAGATAAATTTATAGTGAGAAGACGAAACAAAAGAAAGGATACTAAATAATGGCTAGAGCAGTTTGGAAAGGCCCTTTTGTGGAGGAAAGTTTAATGAAAAAAGTTGATAAGTATAAAATAGATACAAAAAAAATACCTATTAAAACATGGTCTAGAAAATCGACAATTATTCCAGATTTCGTAGGAGTAAGTTTTTTAATTTATAATGGAAAAAAATTTATACCGATTACTATTTCAGAGGACATGGTAGGTCACAAATTAGGTGAATTTGCACCTACACGAACTTTTTTTGGACATACACCTGCTGATAAAAAAGCAAAACCAGCAGAAGCCGAGGGTAAAAAATAATTATGAGTAAAAAAAAGAAAATAAAAAATAGTAAAGATAAGACAGTTAGATCAATTAATAACAACATAAGATCTAGTGTAAGAAAATTAAATCCAATTTTAAAAACAATAGTAGGTAAAAAAGTTGATTTAGCAATGAGAAACTTGGAGTTTTCTGAAAAAAGAATAAGTAGGGATATCAAAAAGACTATAAGCTCAGCTGTTGCTAATGCTGAAAACAATTTCCAATATGATATTGATAAATTAATCGTGAAAGAGGCATATTGTGGAAAAAAAATTGTAATGAAAAGATTTAGACCAAGAGCAAAAGGAAGAGCAGCACCAATTTTAAAGCCTTATTCAAGTGTTACTATAATTTTATCTGAACTAAAAAAAATGGAGAGTCATGGGTCAAAAAGTTAATCCTGTAGGTTTTAGATTAGGTGTTAATAGAGGCTGGGACTCTGTTTGGTATGCAAAGAAAAAAGATTTTGGAAACTATCTAATAGAAGATTTTAAAATTAGGGAATATATAAAAAAAAATGTAATAAACTCGGGTGTATCAAAAGTTATGATAGAAAGAACTGCTAATAAATGTTTTGTTACTATTTATACATCAAGACCTGGGTTTGTAATTGGTAAAAAAGGAAGTGATATCGATAAGATTAAAAATAATTTATCAAGTTTCACAACAAACGAGGTAACTCTTAACATTAAAGAGGTTAAAAAACCTGAGACAAATGCCTATTTAGTTGCTGAAAATATTGCTCAACAATTAGTAAAAAGAATTTCTTACAGAAGAGCGATGAAAAGAGCAATGCAATCATGTTTAAGACTAGGAGCAAAAGGTATAAAAGTCTCAATAAGTGGTAGACTAGGTGGAAATGAAATAGCAAGAACAGAATGGTTGAGAGAAGGCAGCATACCTTCACATACTTTAAGAGCAGACATAGATTACGCAGAAGCCGAAGCATTAACTACTTATGGTATAATTGGTATTAAAGTTTGGATATATAAAGGTGAAGTTTTTGCAAAAGAATTTAGTCAAGAAACAAATAAAATTTCTTTGAAAGAAGGTAAGGAGTAAAATGTTACAACCTGTTAGAACGAAATGGCGTAAAGCTCATAAAGGAAGAATTCACGGAACAGCTTCAAGAGCAAATTTTATAAATTATGGCGCGTACGCTTTAAAAGCATTATCTCCTGACAGAGTTACAGGTAAACAAATAGAAGCTGCCCGAGTAGCATTAACAAGACACATGAAAAGACAAGGAAGGGTATGGACAAGAATTTTTCCAAACATCCCAGTTTCAAAAAAACCTATTGAAGTAAGAATGGGTAAAGGTAAGGGGTCTCCAGAATTTTACGCGTGTAGAGTAAAACCAGGAAGAATCTTATTTGAAGTAGATGGTGTTACTGAAGAAATAGCCAAAGAGGCTTTATATAAAGCATCAGCAAAATTACCAATTAAAACAAAAACTATTAAGAGATTCGCATAAATGAAAAAACAAGAAATCAAAAAAATGTCAAAAGATGAAGCAATTAAAAACATCAATAAATTAAAAAAAGATTTATTTAATTTTAGATTTCAAAAGGTGAACTCGCAAGTTATAAATCCAGCTAAAATTGGAGAGACCAAAAAAACAATAGCCAGATTAAAAACATTATTAAAAGGAAAAATTAATGCCTAAAAAAATTCTAACAGGTGTGGTTGTTAGCGATAAACCCAATAAAACAATTACTGTAATGGTTGAAAGGAAATATTCACATCCATTGCTTAAAAAAGTAGTTAAAGTAAGAAAGAAATATAATGCACATGACGAAAATAATAAATTTAAAAATGGAGACAAAGTATCGATAGTTGAAAGTAAACCATTTTCAAAAAATAAAAGATTTCAAGTTATGGAGAATATAAAATAATGATCCAAGTTCAAACAGAATTACTTGTTGCAGATAACACCGGAGCAAAAAAAATTGAATGTATTAAAGTTTTAGGTGGATCTAAAAGAAGATATGCTAGCATTGGCGATACAATTGTAATTGCTGTGAAAGAAGCTATTCCTAAAGGAAAAGTAAAGAAGGGCTCAGTTCATAAAGCTGTAGTTGTTAGAGTCAAAAAAGGGATCCACAGAGATGACGGTTCTAAGGTAAGATTTGATAATAATGCAGCCGTACTAGTTGACGATAAAGGTGAACCAGTTGGTACAAGAATTTTTGGACCAGTAACAAGAGAATTAAGAAATAGAGGACAGATGAAAATTATTTCATTGGCACCAGAGGTTTTATAATGATTAAAAAAGGGTTAAAGGTTCAAGTTTTATCAGGTAAAGATAAAAAAAAGGAGGGTGAAGTTATTGAGATTGATAGATCAAATAATAGGGCAAAAGTAAAAGAGATAAATATGGTAAAAAAACATATTAAAACAACAAAAGAAAAAAAAGGCGGAATTGTATCTAAAGAGAGTTTTATTCATTTATCAAACCTAAAAGTCATTGATGCTAAAACTAAAAGTAAAAAAATAGAGGTGAAGAAATAATGGTACCTAGACTTAAAGAGCTTTATTATAAGGAAATACAACCTTCATTAAAATCTCAATTTGGTTTTAAAAATTTATATATGGGACCTAAAATTGAAAAAATAATTTTAAATATGGGACTTGGATTAGATGGAAATGAATCAAAAATTCTCAAATCATGTGAAGAAGATTTGGCAAAAATTTCTGGACAAAAACCTGTGGTGACAAAATTTAAAAAATCAGTTGCTAATTTTAAAACTCGTAAAGGATCAAATGCTGGTTTGAAAGTCACATTAAGAAAAGATAAAATGTATGAATTTTTAGATAGATTAGTAAATATAGCTCTACCAAGAATAAAAGACTTTAGAGGACTTTCATCTAATGGTTTTGATAAGTTTGGTAACTATACATTTGGCGTAAAAGAACATATTATTTTTCCCGAGGTAAGTTTTGATAGAGCTGATAAAGTAAGAGGATTAGATATTATAATTGTTATATCATCAAAAAGTAAAGAACATAGTTTTGCTTTACTAGAGAAATTAAATTTTCCATTTATAAAAAAAGGAGATAATTAATAATGGCTAAGTTAAGTTCTATAAATAAAAATAATAGAAGAATTAAACTCTCAAATAAGTTTTATAAGAAAAGAGAAAAACTAAAAAAAATTATTATGAATAAAAAAATTTCATTAGAAGAGAGATTTAAGGCTCAACAAAAATTATCTAAATTACCTCGTAATTCAGCTAAGATTAGAGTTATGAACAGATGTCAGATAACAGGAAGACCGCATGGTGTATATAGAAAATTAAAGATATCAAGGATTGCATTAAGACAACTTGGTTTACAAGGAAAGATACCCGGATTAGTTAAATCTAGTTGGTAGAAAGGAATTTATGAGTTTAAGTGACCCAATAGGAGATATGATTGCTAGAGTTAAAAATGCTCAAGATAGAAATCATAAAAAAGTTGAACTTCCATCTTCAAATTTTAAAGCAAAGATTGCTGATATCCTTAAAAATGAAGGTTTTATAAAAGACTTTAAAGTAACTTCAGAAAACAACAAATCTCTACTTTCTTTAGAATTGAAATATTATTCTGGTAACCCAGTTATAAGTACTTTTGAGCGAGTATCTAAGCCAGGTCGAAGAATTTTCTCAAGTGCCGATGGATTACCAAAAATTAATAACGGTTTAGGAATAGCAATAGTTTCAACTCCACAAGGTGTAATGACTGATATTGATGCTAGAAAAAAACGCATCGGTGGAGAAATAATTTGTAAGGTGTTCTAATGTCTAAGATAGGTAAAATTAATATATCAATTCCAGAAAAAGTTAAGGTGGCTCTAGCTGGAAATATTTTAAATATAGAGGGGCCTCAAGGAAAAAAATCATTAAATATAGATTTGGATATTTTTAAACTTGATATCAAAGAAGGTAAAGAAATATCAATTAAGCCAATAAAGATTGATCAAGAAACAAAAAGATTGTGGGGTATGAATAGAAGCTTAATTAATAATGCCGTTATTGGATCTAGTAAAGGATATGAAAAAATTCTTGAGTTAGTTGGTGTAGGATATAGGGCAGCACTTAAAGGAAATCAATTAAATCTTCAATTAGGTTACAGTCATGACATTAACTTTGATATACCTGAGGGAATTAAAATATTAGTAGAAAAACAAACAACATTAAAAATTTCTGGAGCTGACAAACAAGAGGTAGGAGCAATAGTCTCAAAACTTAAAACATTAAGAAAAATTGAACCATATAAAGGAAAAGGGATCAGAGAAAAAGGTCAATATATTCTAAAAAAAGAGGGAAAAAAGAAATAATGAAATTAAATACAACTATAAGAAAAAGATTTAGGGTTAGTAATAAAGTAAAGAAAGTTTCTTCTAATGATCGGTTTAGACTAAGTATTTCTAGATCATCAAAAAATATATCGGCTCAAATAATTGATGATACTAAAAGTATTACACTCATATCAGCTTCATCTGTAGAAAAAGATGTAAAATCAGGATCCAAAGTTAATAAAACTGAACTTTCAAAAATTGTTGCTGAAAAATTAGCTAAGAAGGCTTTACAAAAAAAAATAACTAAAATTTACTTTGATAGAGGAGTATATAAATATCATGGTAGAGTAAAAATTTTTGCAGAAACACTTCGTAAAAATGGAATGGAATTTTAAACATGAATATAGGCAAAGATAATAAAACTGACGATATTCTAGAAAAATTAGTTCATATAAATCGAATTACAAAAGTTGTAAAAGGTGGAAGAAGATTCGGCTTTTCAGCTTTAGTTGTAGTTGGAAATCAAGCTGGTAGAATTGGTATTGCCCATGCAAAAGCAAAACAAGTTCCGGATGCTATAAAAAAAGCAAACGAAATGGCTAGAAGAAAATTAATACATATTCCTCTTAGAGAGGGAAGGACAATACATCACGATGTAAAAGCTAAAGATGGATCTGGTAGAATTGTATTAAGAGCAGCTTCTAAAGGGACAGGTATAATCGCAGGTGGACCTGTTAGAGCTGTATGTGAAGTTTTAGGAGTAAAAGATATTGTTGCTAAATCAATGGGTACTTCAAATGCACATAATGTTATTAGAGCAACAATGAAGGCATTACTTAAACAGAATTCACCTAAACAAATATCATCAATCAGAAATAAAAAAATTTCTGAAATAATTGAAAAAAGAGGATAATGATAACTTTAAATAACAGAGAAAAAATTAATAAGAAAAAAATAAGAGTAGGTAGAGGGATTGGCTCAGGCAAAGGTAAAACTTCTGGTAGAGGTGTAAAAGGGCAAAAATCAAGATCCGGTGTTGCAATTAAAAGTTTTGAGGGTGGTCAAATGCCTTTGTATAGAAGATTACCTAAAAGAGGTTTCAACTCATTTATTAAACAAAATATTGCGATATTAAATTTAGAAAAGATACAATTTTATATAAATAAAAAAAGTATTAAGACAACAGAAATATTAAACTCTGATCTTCTTAAAAAATTAAAATTAATAAATAAAAATTCAAATAAATTGAAAATTTTAGGAACTGGTGAGATTAAAGATAAAATAGACATAGAGGCAGATTTAGCATCAAAATCTGCTATAGCTAAACTTGAAAAAATAGGTGGATCTATCCAATTGAAAAAATAATAACAATTAAATGAGCGCCAGCACACCTTCAAATGACCTAAGAAATAGAATAATTTTTTCTATTGCAATATTAGCAGTTTATAGATTTGGAACCTTCGTACCATTACCAGGAATTGATCCTGATCAGTTGAAAATTTTAATGGAAGGTAACCAAAAAGGTCTATTAGGTATGTTTAATGTTTTTGCAGGAGGTGCTGTAAGCAGAATGGCAATATTTGCATTAGGAATAATGCCCTATATTTCATCATCAATTATTATTCAACTTCTTACTGGTGTTTCAGATTATTTTAAAAACTTAAAAGCACAAGGAGAAAATGGAAGAGCAAAAATAACTCAAATAACAAGATACGGAACTGTATTGCTTGCAACCGTTCAAGGATATGGTTTAGCTGTAGGTCTGGAGTCATCTGCAAATTTAGTAATTAATCCCGGTTTATTTTTTAAGATATCAACAGTAACTACTATAGTTGCTGGAACTATTTTTTTAATGTGGTTGGGTGAGCAAATTACACAAAGAGGAATTGGCAATGGTATATCGCTAATTATTTTTGCGGGTATAGTTGCAGAAATTCCAAGAGCTCTAGTTACAACTTTCGAACTTGGAAGAACTGGAGCAGTTTCAACTATTATGATCATAGCAATTTTTGTTCTTTTAATATTAACAATTCTTTTTATTGTTTTTATGGAGCGTGCTTTAAGAAAGATTTTAATTAATTACCCTAAAAGACAAATGGGAAATAAAATGTATGGCGGCGAGTCATCACATTTACCTTTAAAGATAAACCAAGCAGGTGTTATACCAGCTATATTTGCTTCTGCTTTATTATTATTACCTGTTACATTTTCAAATTTTAATTTGTCTGAAAGTGAAACTTTTTTGAATATTAGCTCTTATTTTACTCAAGGCCAACCTTTGTATATGTTATTATATGCATCAGGGATAATTTTTTTTACATTTTTCTATACTTCAATAACTTTTAATCCAACTGAAACAGCAGATAATTTAAGAAAGTATGGTGGTTTTATTCCAGGAATTAGACCTGGTGAAAGTACTGCGATATATATTGAAAATATTTTAACAAAACTAACAACTATTGGCGCCTTGTACCTTACATTAGTCTGTTTAATGCCAGAGTTTCTCATCGCAAATTATCCAATACCTTTTTACTTAGGAGGAACATCTATTTTAATTGTTGTGGTTGTTGCAATAGATACAGTTACACAAATTCAAACAAGGTTAATGAGCTCACAATATGAGCAATTAATTAAAAAAACTAAATTTGGAAAATAATTAAGTGAATATTATTTTGTTTGGTCCCCCAGGCGCAGGTAAAGGAACACAGGCTAAATATATTCAAGAAAAAATTAACGGTTTCCAAATATCAACTGGTGATATGTTAAGAGATGAAATCAAAAAAGACTCGGATATTGGAAAAAAAATAATTAATGATATGAATGATGGAAAATTTGTTAGTGATGAAATAGTTAATGAACTAATTAAAAATATTATTTCAGATCCTCAAAAAAAAGAGAAATTAATTTTTGATGGATATCCCAGATCATTAAATCAGGCTAAAAATTTAGATTTATTATTAAATGACTCAAACCAAAAAGTAGATTTTATTTTTTTCTTAAATGTAAATAAAGATACAATTGTTAAAAGAATTGAGAAAAGAAAAATTATTGAGAATAGGGCTGATGATGATTCAGATACTATTATTAAAAGATACGATACTTATATGGAAACGACTAAACCCGTTTTAGAATTCTATTCAAAAAATCCAAATTTTTATGAAATTGATGGATCACTGGAAATTGAGGAAATAACAGCAAAAATAGATAGTTTTATTAAGGTTTAAGGCGTTGACTTTAAAAGATCTTCTTATATAAAAGGCTAAAAATTATCTCAAAATTTATGGCTCGTATAGCAGGTATTAATATTCCCCAAAATAAGTTAGTCCAAATAGGTCTCACATACATATATGGAATAGGTGATAAATTTTCTAAACAAATTTGTTCATCATTAGAAATACCAAGTAAAAAAAGAGTTAATGAACTAACAGATGATGAAATTTTAAAGATAAGAGAATATATAGATCAAAATTTTAAAGTTGAGGGTGATTTAAGAAGAGATTATTCTTTAAGCATAAAAAGATTGATTGACTTAGCTTGTTACAGAGGCTCAAGACATAGAAAAAAACTCCCAGTCAGAGGTCAAAGAACAAGATGTAATGCAAGAACAAGAAAAGGTAAAGCAATCGCAATTGCAGGTAAGAAATTAACACCACTTAAAAAATAGTTATGGCTAAAATTGATAAGGTTGAAAATAAAGACCAAAAAATTGAAAAATCTCCAAAAAAAATTAATAAAAGTACATATTCAAAAAAGAAGAAAATAAAAAAAAATATTTTAAATGGAATAGCTTACGTGCAATCTACTTTTAATAATACAATAATTTCAATAGCAGATACAAATGGAAATATTGTTTCATGGGCTTCAGCTGGTCAAAAGGGTTTTAAGGGTTCGAGAAAATCAACTCCTTATGCAGCTCAAATTGCTGCCGACGCTGCTGCATCGAAAGCATTAGAGTATGGAATGAAAACTTTATCTGTAGAGGTAAAGGGACCTGGCTCGGGTCGTGAGACTGCCCTAAGAGCATTACAGGCAAGAGGATTTAAAATTTTATCAATAAAAGATACTACACCAATGCCACATAATGGAACTAGACCACCAAAAAAGAGGAGAGTTTAATGGAAACAGAAAATGTAAATATAAAAAATTGGAAGTCATTAATAAAACCATCCAAGTTAGATGTAAAAATAAGCGATGACCTAACCCAAGCTACGATTGTAGCTGAACCACTTGAAAAGGGATATGGACTAACTCTCGGAAATTCTTTAAGAAGAATTTTGTTATCTTCAATAAGAGGAGCTGCAGTAACATCTATACAAATCGATGGTGTTTTACATGAATTTACATCAATAAAAGGAGTGCGAGAAGACGTGACTGACATAGTTTTAAATATAAAATCACTTGCATTAAAGTGTATGTCAGATGGAACAAAAAAATTAGTTTTAGATGCTAAAGGACCTGGAGAAATTAAAGCTTCTGATATTACACCAGTTACTGATGTTGAAATTTTGAACCCTGATATGGTAATTTGTAATTTAGATGAAAATACTAACTTTCATATGGAAATGAATGTTAACACAGGCAAAGGGTATGTTCCAGCAGACTTAAACAAACCTGAAGAACCACCCCTTGGATTAATTGCTATAGATTCTTTATATAGTCCAGTAAAAAAAGTTTCATATTCAGTTAGTACTGCTAGAGAGGGAAAAGCTTTAGATTATGATAAACTAACTATGGTTGTGGAAACAAATGGTTCTATATCTGCTGAAGATGCAGTTGCTTACTCAGCACGAATTTTTCAAGATCAACTTAAGATGTTTATAAATTTTGATGAGCCTGTTGAAGCACCAATAAAAGAAGTTTCTACAGAACCTGAATTTAATAAAAATTTATTAAGAAAAGTTGATGAACTTGAACTTTCAGTAAGATCAATGAATTGTTTAAAAAATGATAATATTATTTACATAGGAGACTTAGTACAAAAATCAGAAGGTGAAATGTTAAGAACTCCTAACTTTGGAAGAAAATCTCTAAATGAAATAAAAGAAGTGTTAACTGGGATGTCTTTATACTTAGGTATGGAAGTACCTAATTGGCCACCAGATAATATTGCTGAAATGTCTAAGAAATTAGAGGAGGCCATTTAATGAGACATGGAATGGCAAATAAAAAACTAAATAGAACTTCTGAGCATAGAAAAGCTCTTTTGAAAAATATGCTTAACACGCTTATAAAATATGAGCAAATCAAGACTACTTTACCAAAAGCTAAATTTTTAAAACCACAAGCAGATAAAATTATAACACTAGGAAAAAAAGATAATTTACAAACTACAAAACAATTAGTTTCTAAATTACAAGATATCAAATGTGCAAATAAAGTAAAAAAAACTTTATCAAAACGATATGAAAAAAGAAGCGGTGGTTATACAAGAATTATTAAAGCAGGATTTAGATATGGAGATAATGCACCAATGGCTATAATTGAATTTGTAGATAGAGATTTAGAAGCAAAAAGAGTCGATAAAAAGAAAAAAGATAATAATAAAGAAACACCTAAGGCTGAAGAAAAAAAACAGGCTACAGCTTAAATTTTAAATCATGAAAAAGTCGTTTATCGTTGACTCAACGTATAACGATATGCGTATTGACCGATGGTTAAGACATTCATTGGGTAAAATTCCTCAGGGATTAATAGAAAAAAGTTTAAGATCTGGAAAGATAAAATTAAATAAAAAAAAGATTAAAAGTTCATATAAGATAAAAACTAATGACAAAATTGAGTTATTTAACTTTAATTTTGATGAAAAAATATTAAAAAATAAAATAAGATTTAATCCTACAAAAGAAATAATTAAATCCAATGAAAATTTGATAATTGAAAATAATGAAAATTTTATAGTTTTGAATAAAAGTTCTGGAATTTCTGTTCAGGGTGGTACAAAATCTAAAAAAAACTTAGTAGATATTTTTGCTAAAAGCGAAATTTTTAAAGATAGCAAACCTTATTCTGTTCATAGACTTGATAAAGATACTTCAGGAGTATTTATAATTGCAAAAAATCGAGAAAGTGCACAATTATTAACTTCACTATTTAGATTAAGAAAAGTGCATAAGACTTATTTAGCTATTTGCCACGGAGAATTACAAAAAAATTCTGGAGAATGGAATGACCGCTTAATTAGATATGATGGAGATAAAAAGATTATTGAAAATGCAAAAACAATATTCAAAGTAATTGATAAGAATTCAGAAGCTAGTTTGGTGGAGCTTAAACCTATCACAGGACGTAAACATCAACTTAGAAAACAATTATATGCGTTAGGACAACCAATCTTTGGAGATATTAAATATAAATTATCAAACTCAAATAAAGGTATTAATAAGAATTTAATGTTACACTCATATCAGATTAGATTTATGATTAACAATATCAAGCACACCTATACAGCCTTACTACCAGATTATTTCAGAAAATTATTAAAAGCTAAACGTTTAAATTTTTAAGGTTTGAAATAAAATTTTTAATCAATATATTTTCTATACCATCATAATTTTGATCTTTTATATTTTTTAAATTTGTAATTCCTTTATCTGAAATTCCACATGGTATTATTGCTCTATATTTTTCTAAATCATTATTTATGTTTATTGAGAAACCATGATAAGCAATCCATTTACTTACTCTAACTCCTATTGCAGCAATTTTTTTAATTTTTGTATCGTCATCATACCAGACTCCAATATTATCTTTATCTGGAAAAGAATTTATTTGATAATATTTAAGGGTTTCAATAATCGTTTGTTCAATAATAGATATAAATTTTCTTATATCCTTTTTTCTTTTTTTTAAATCTACAACAAAATAACAGATCAATTGTCCTGGTCCATGATAAGTTATTTTTCCACCTCTATTTGTTTTAAAAATTGTTATAGATTTATCAATAATTTCATCCTCATTATATGCTTTTCCTGCGGTGTAGATTTCATCGTGTTCTAAAATCCAAATTAAATCACTAGATTTATTTTGATCTATTTCAAGGAGACGTCTCTCCATAAGTGATAAAGCATCTTCGTATTTTACTGGTTTTTGTGACTTTTTAATTTCTATATTCATTTATAAATTGTATTCTTTTTATTATGTATTAAAAGTTGCGTCAGAATAATAGGTAAATTTATGGCTTTAATAAAAAAAATCAAAGATAAAAAAGTCAATTTTGAATTTAATAAAGAATATATAAAAGTTGTAACTGATAAAATCTCTAATAATGATGCTCAGTTTATTACAAATTCTTTTAAAGCAATGCACCCAGCAGATGCTGCTGATATAATTGAGCATTTAAGTGAAAATGATAGAGAAAATTTAATTAAACTTAATAATTTCAAGATAGATCCAGAAGTATTTATTGAGCTTAATGAATCAGTTCAGACTGAAATTATTAAATATTTATCATCAGAAGCTATTGTAAGAATATTAAAGAATCTCGAATCTGATGATGCAATAGCAATTTTAGAAAATGTTGATGAGAAAGATAAGAATTCTATTTTAAGCTTATTGCCTCCAAAAGATCGTTTTGCTCTTTTAGAAGGTCTAAGTTATCCAGAAGAAAGTGCTGCAAGAATTATGCAGAGGGAGTTTACAGCTATTCCTAGCAATTGGTCTGTGGGACAAACAATTGATTACTTAAGAGAAAATGAGGATCTACCTGAACAATTTTTAGAAATTTACATTGTTGATGAAAATTTCAAACCTATTGGAGCTGTTCCTTCATCAAAAGTTTTAAGAACATCCAGAGAAACCAAAATGTCTTCAATAATGGATGACTCAATTTTTTTAATTCCGGTAGATATGGATAGAGAAGAAGTAGGGCATTCATTTGAAAATTATAATTTAAATTCAGCATGTGTTGTTGATAAAAATAACAAATTAGTTGGTATGATTACATCTGATGATGTCCTTACAGTTTTAAAAGAAGAGGCTGAAGAAGATGCTTTAAGATTAGCAGGGGTAGGAGACGAAGAAATTACAGATGGTGTGATTACAAAAACAAAAAGAAGGTTTAACTGGTTGTTATTGAATTTATTTACAGCTTTTCTAGCTACTTATTGTATAAGTTTATTTGGTGCAACTATTGAACAAATGGTAGTTTTAGCCTTTTTAATGCCAATTGTTGCATCAATGGGAGGGAATGCTGGAATGCAAACTTTGGCTGTAACAATCAGAACTCTTGCTACAAACGACTTAACGAAAAATAATTTTAATCAAAATATATTTAAAGAATTTAACATAGGCATCTTAAATGGAATTATTTTTGCTATTATCAGTTCATTCATAGTTCAAATTTGGTTTCAGGATTACCAACTTTCACTAATAATTTCTATTTCAATGGTATTGACGATGGTTGTAGCAGGGTTATTTGGAATAGTAGTGCCAGTTACATTAAAGAAAATGAATATTGATCCTGCAATAGCATCTGGTGTTTTTGTAACTACAATTACAGATGTGATTGGTTTTGTTTCTTTTTTAGGTGTTGGTGCATATTTTCTATAAATATTAAAAATTATCAATTAGCCTTATTTTATTTAAGTAATATGCAATGAATATTTTAGAATTTTTTATCTTGTAAGAAGGTTGTAAATTTTTTTTATTTCTAATTTCTAGATATTCAATATTTAGATTGAATTTCTTTTTTAATTCTTTCTTTTTTGTTAAAATCACTTTTTTTGAAATTATTTTTTTTAAAAATCGTTTTTTAAAAGAAATTAAGTTTTGAGCAATTTTTCCAGCTTTAATTAGATTATTTTTCTTTAAAAGTAAATTTCTTGAGGATAGAGCTAGTTTATTTTTATCTCTTATAGTTTTGCAAGATACAATTTTTGATTTAAAATTTTTTTCAATAAATCTCTTTACTAAGATTAATTGCTGAAAATCTTTTTCCCCCATGTATATTTTTGATGGTTTTACAATTTTTGTTAAGCGAGTCATCACATCAATAACCCCTTCAAAATGGCCTTTTCTATATTTTGCGCATAGGATTTTATCTTTTTTTAAGAGTTGAATTTTAATTGGATTTTTTGAGTTATAAATTTGATTTTTTATTGGTATGAAAATGAAATTTACATTTAATTTTTTTAAAATTTTTAAATCACTTTTTATATTTCGAGGGTATTTTATGTAATCATTTTTATTGTTAAATTGAGTAGGATTAACAAATATACTTACAATAGTTTTATTGCATTGAATTAATGATTTTCTAATTAATGAGATATGACCTTTGTGAAGACTTCCCATTGTAGGTATAAAACCTATATTTGAGTTACCTAATAATGCCTCATTTAAATCATTATTTGTTAATAAAATTTTCATTTGTATTAAATATTTTAATAAGTAAAACATTTAAATGATTAAACAAGCAATTATTCCACTCGCCGGATTAGGCACACGTTTATTACCTTTGACCAGTGTTTTTGCTAAAGAACTTTTGCCTATTAATGGCAAACCTGGAATTGAATACATTCTAGATGAGTGTATTGAGGCTGGCATCAAAGAAGTAGTTTTCATTATTTCAAAAAAAAAACAAATGATCAAAAATTATTTTTACAATGATAAATTTTTTAAGAAGATTATTAAGAAAAAAAAAGATCCTAGAATTGTTAAAGAATATAAAAAAATTTTAAAATATAAAAGGATGATTAAATTTGTTTACCAAAATAAACCTTTGGGAACAGGTGATGCTGTATTAAAAACAAAAAAATTTATCACTGATAATTTTTTTCTTATGTTATTACCTGATGATTTAATAATTAAGAAAAATTGTTCAATGTCGATGATTAATATACATAATCTTTATAAATCATCTGTAATGGCAAGTATAAACGTCCCAAAAAAATCGGTTTCAAGATGGGGAATTTATAAATTAGGAAAAAAATTAAATAAAAATAATTACGTTATAAAAGATGTAATTGAAAAACCCTCAATCACTAAAGCACCATCAAATAAAGCTGTAATAGGAAGATATATTCTTCCAAAAAAGATATTTTCTAAATTGTTAAATCAAAAACCAGGTAAAGGTGGTGAAATTCATATTACTGATGCAATACAATCATTGATACAAAATAATGAAAAATTTGTTGCTCATAATTTCACTGGAAAATATTTGGATTGTGGAAGTATGAGTGGTTATATTAAATCAACATTAGAAATAGCAAAATCATGAAGCTTTGTATGATAGGAACTGGCTATGTTGGTTTAGTTAGTGGAGTATGTTTCGCAGACTTGGGTAATGATGTAATTTGTGTTGATAAAGATTTAAAGAAAATTGATTCGCTAAAAAAAGGCAATATTCCTATCTATGAACCCGGTCTAACTGAACTAGTAATAAAAAATTTTAAAAACAAAAGATTAAAATTTTCAAATAACTTAAAAAAATCTATTAAAGATTCAGATATTATTTTTGTTTGTGTTGGAACGCCTACTAAAAAAGGTGGTAGTAGTGCAGATTTAAGTCAAATTTATCAAGTAGCAAAAGAGATCAGCTTATCTATTAATAAGTTTAAGATAATAGTCACTAAGTCCACAGTGCCTGTAACAACAGGTGATGAAATTGAAAAAATTTTATTAAAAAGAAATAATAAGAATAAATTTGCGGTAATATCTAATCCTGAATTTCTTAGAGAAGGTGAGGCTATAAGAGATTTTACGTATCCTGATAGAATAGTTGTAGGTGCTAATGATAAAAAGTCTAATCGTATTATGAATACTTTGTACACACCTCTAATTTCTAAAGGAGCTCAGTACATTAATACATCGCGAAAAGCTGCAGAGTTGATTAAATATGCCTCAAATGCATTTTTGGCTACAAAAATTACATTTATTAATGAAATAGCGAATTTGTGTGAAAAAACTGGGATAGATGTAGAAGATATTTCAATTGGAATGGGTTTAGATAAAAGAATAGGTGGTCGTTTTTTAAGAGCTGGTCCAGCATATGGTGGATCTTGTTTTCCAAAAGATACCAAAGCTATAACTTCAACTGCTGATAAATTCAAAACTGATTTATCAGTAATAAAGTCAGTAATAAAATCTAACAAAAATCGATCTAATCTTTTATTAGGTAGAGTTTTCAAAATTTTGAAAAACAAGATTAGAAACAAGAGAATAACTTTTTTGGGTGTTACATTTAAAGCTAACACCGATGATATGAGAGACTCATCAAGCTTATCAATGATACCAGCTTTAGTAAAAAAAGGCGCAAAAATAAAATATTATGACCCGACTGGATTTAAAAAAGAATTTTCAAAAACTAAAAATGTTTCTTATATTGATAATATCAAAGATTCTGTAAAAGGCTCAGATCTTGTAATAATTCATACAGAATGGAATGATTTTAAGTCAATTAATTTTAGAAATTTAGTAAAAGGTAAAAAATTTATTATATATGATATGAGAAATATATACTCACCATCGAAAATTATAAATCAAGGTTTTAAATACTACTGTATTGGAAAATAAATTTTAATTTAGCTCAAATATAGCATCAACTTCTACAGCAACACCTAATGGAAGACTATTAACACTTACAGCTGCTCTTGTATGCATTCCTGCATCACCAAAAACAGATGCAATTAAATCAGAAGCACCATTTATAACTTTTGGCTGATCAGTAAAATCATTTGTTGAATTAACATATCCAGTTAATTTTATGCAAGATTTAACTTTTTCCAAATCATCGTTACATATTTTTTTTACTTGAGCAACTATACTTAAAGCACATCTTTTTGCAGCATTATAACCAGCCTCTACGTCTAATTCATTCCCAAGTTTTCCTTTTATCAAAACACCATTTTCATCAATTGAAATTTGTCCTGATATAAATATGAGTTTACCTGAAATTTTTGATGCTACATAAGAACCAACAGGATCAGCAGCTTTTGGTAAAATAATATTATTTTTTTCTAGATTCTCTTTAAAGGACATTAATCAAAGACTTTCTCTTTTATCTTATTAATTTTTTCTTTCTCTTCAGACCACTCTTTACTTTGATATTCTTTAGTATCTTTTATTATATTTTTACTAGTACTTACTGTTTTATCCTTTATTTTTTTTCCAGTTTCAAGTGTTTTAATCTTTAATTGGTTTGTTTTACATTTCATATAATCTACTGAATATTTCTTGAAATCATTACATTGTTTATCATCTGATAAAACTTTCAATGTAAAAGTAAAAAATAATATTATCGTATATATAAATACTTTTTTCATTTTTTTTTCTTTTTTTTATTTTTATCGTATTCTTTTCTTTTCTCAATTAATATTAGTGCTTCTTCCATAGTGAGTTCAGCAGGATCTTTTTCCTCTGGTATTGTCGCATTTAAGGACTTGTATTTAATATAAGGACCATACTGACCTTTCATGACTCTAACAGGTTTCTTATCTTCTGGATGTTCACCTAAATCTTTAATGATAGATGAAGACATTCTTCCTGGTTTGGCCTCAGCAATTAGCGTGATAGCTCTATTCAGACCGATTGAAAATATTTCGTCTACATTTTCAATTCTTGCAGATTTATTTTCACATTTTAAATAAGGACCAAATCTACCTGTATTTAAAATAATTTCTTTTTCATTCTCAGGATTAATTCCGAGACTTTTTGGTAAAGAACATAAGAATTTAGCCTTGTCTAAATCAACGGTTTTGAGATCAATACCCTTTGGAATAGATATGTTTTTAACATTATCATTAATCTTATTTTTTGTTTTCTTTTTTTTCTTTTTTTTAATTTCAATATTTTCTTTATCTTTAATAATTTCATACTGGAGATAGGGACCAAATCTACCGTTTTTTAAAAAGATATCTTTACCATCTTCATTTTGACCAAGCAATATTGGTTCTGCTAACTGAGCTTGAGCAGCAGCTTTTGATTTAGATAACGGTCTAGTAAATTTACAATCTGGATAATTTGAACATCCAATGAAAGCACCCCCTCTAAAACTATTCTTAAGACTTAAGGTTCCGGTGCTGCATAATTGGCATTGTCTAATAATCTTTCCATCATGATCTTTGTCAAATACAAGTTCGCCTAAACTTTCATTAAGAAGATCAAGAACTTCTCTTGTTCTTTTCTCTTTTACCTCAGAAACGTTATTGTTGAAATCTTTCCAAAAAAGCTCTAAAACTTTTATCCAGCTTTCTTTACCTGAGGTAATCTCGTCAAGTTGATCTTCTAATCCTGCAGTAAAATTATAATCTACATATTTTGAAAACAATTTTTCTAAAAAGGCAGAGATTAATTTGCCTCTGTCAGTAGGAAAAAATCTTTTATTTATTATTTCTGCATATCCTCTATTAGCAATAGTTGAAATAATACTTGCATAAGTAGATGGTCTTCCAATACCTAGCTCCTCTAGTTTTTTTACTAAACTTGCCTCTGAGTACCTTGGTGGGGGTTGTGTATAATGTTGTTCGTCCACTAATGCCTCGATATTAACAAGACCTTTAGACACAGCTGGTAAAATATTTTCATCATCATCCTTACTTTGATTATTATAAATTTTTAAAAATCCATCAAATTTGAGCACAGACCCGCTAGCTTTGCAAATAGTATCATTATTTTCTGAAGTTATTGTAATAGTATTTCTATCAAACTTAGCTGATTCCATTTGAGAAGATAACGCTCTACTCCAAATAAGGTCATATAGTTTATTTTGATCTGTACTTAAATATTTTTTAACACTTTGGGGTGTTCTGACAATATCTGTAGGTCTAATTGCTTCGTGAGCTTCTTGGGCATTTTTGGCTTTTTTACCAGAGTAATTTAAAGCATCCTTAGGTAAATATTCACTACCAATTTCTTTTTGAATATAATCTCTGAAAGCTGAAACCGCATCTTTAGATAAATTAGTTCCATCAGTCCTCATATAAGTGATCAAACCAATCGTTTCACCTTCTATCTCTATACCTTGATAAAGTTTTTGTGCAATTTGCATTGTTCTAGATGCACCAAAACCCAATCTACTCGATGCAGTTTGCTGAAGAGTAGATGTAGTGAATGGACCAGATGGATTTCTATTAACTACTTTACTTGAAATATCTGTTATACTAAATTTTTTTTTATTTATATTTGCTATAGCTTTATTTATTTCATCTTTGTTTCTGAATGAAAATTTTTCAATTTTATTATTATCTAATTGACTGATACTTGCAGTAATATTTTGATTATTTTGATCAGTAAAGTTTATACTTAAAGTCCAAAACTCCTCTGGTTTAAATGATTCAATTTGATGTTCTCTCTCAGTAATTAATTTTAAAGCAACAGATTGAACTCTTCCTGCAGATTTTGAACCCGGGAGCTTTGTCCAAAGTATTGGTGAAATATTAAAACCCACTAAGTAATCTAAAGCTCTTCTGGCCATATAAGCATCAACTAGATGAGGTTCAATTTGCCTTGGGTTTTCGATTCCCTTTATGACAGCTTTTTTGGTTATTTCATTAAATACGACTCTTTCGATTTCTTTATCTTTTAAAAGTTTTTTTTCATTTAAATATTCTTTTACATGCCAAGCAATAGCTTCACCTTCACGATCAGGGTCGGTAGCTAATATAATCTTAGATGAATCTTTTGCTGCATCGGTTATTTCTTTAAGATATTTTTTTGAAAAACTATCAACCTCCCACTGCATTTTAAAATCTTGTTCAGGGTCAACAGATCCATTCTTAGAAGGTAAATCCCTAATATGGCCGTAACTAGCTAAAACTCTGTAATTATCACCTAAATATTTATTGATAGTTTTCGCTTTTGCAGGACTTTCAACAATGACCAAATTCATAGTCTACAAACTACCCAAAAGACCTAGATAGTCAAATTAATAAATTTTTGTCTTAGTTTCTTCTTTATTTTTCAATCTTTTGATATTTTCTCTATGGGTAAAAAATATTAAGACAAACATTATAGCAAAAAAAATCACTTGATCAAAATCTGTTAAAATTAACAAATAGATTGGTATAGAAGCTGCACCTATTAACGATGAAAGTGATGAATATCTAGAAATAAAAAAAGTTACAAACCAAGAAATAGTAAAGATAATTCCAAAATAAATATTTATAGCAAATAAAATTCCAACATAAGTTGCAACACCTTTGCCTCCTTTAAACTTAAGCCATATTGGAAATAAATGACCTAAGAATGCACATAAAGAAGCTATATATAAAAAGTCTTGATAAAAAATTTTAACATAGATAACTGGTATTATAGCTTTTAAAATATCTAAGGTTAATGTTGAATAACCAATAGTTTTATTTCCAGTTCTTAGAGTATTAGTTGCACCTATATTTCCAGAACCAATCTCTCTGATATCTTTTTTTAAAAATATTTTTGTAAGTATAAAACCAAATGGAATTGAGCCCATTAGGTAACACATCATACCTATCAAAAAAATATCCATATTATAGCTTAAATAATTCTTTGCCTTTTACAAATGTATTTGTAACTTTTCCTTGAAGTTTTTTATCTTCGATTGAAGTATTTTTTGATTTTGAAATTAAATTATCTTTTTTTACAATCCAGGGTTTATTTATATCGACAATACATAAGTCAGCATCATTACCGACTGATAAATTACCTTTGTTTATTTTTAATATCTTAGCTGGATTTGATGTTAGAGCTCTAATAATAGTTTCAAGTTTAAGAGACTCATTGTGATATAATTCTAAACTTAGAGCTAAGAGAGTTTCGATACCAGATGCGCCTGTTGCTGCTTGTGCAAAAGTTAACCTTTTTGACTCCTCATCTTCTGGTTTATGATCTGAAACAATAACATCAATTAGATTATCTTTTAATCCCTGAACTAAAGCCAATCTATCTTCTTCTCTTCTTAATGGCGGGGATAATTTCAAAAAAGTTCTAAAATCTCCAATATCATTTTCATTCAAAGAAAGGTTGTTAATAGAAACTCCTGATGTGAATTTTACAACCTCTTTTTTATATTTAATCACTTCAATTGATTTTTGCGATGATAACTGAGATATGTGATATCTACATTTAGCTTTTTCAAGTAATGTTAAATCTCTTTCTATTAATATTCTCTCAGCGATCTCAGGTATACCTGATAATCCTAATTTAGATGCGATAATACCAGAATTTATCATACCATTTTTTGCAAGTTCATAATCTTCTGCGTGCTGCATAACTAAACAACCTAAATCTTTAGCTGAATTCATTATTCTTGACATTAATCTGGGATTTTGAATTGTTTTTATTCCATCTGTGAAAGCAATTATCCCTTTACTTTGCAAAAGACCAAATTCTGTCATGTTTGTTCCTTCAATGTTTTTCGTTAGAGAAGCACATGGGAAAATATTTATTTTTGATTTATCTCTTCCTCTTCTTTTTAAAAAATCAACTATGGATACATTGTCAATTATTGGATCTGTATTAGGCATTGTAACTACTGAGGTAACCCCACCTGATAATGCCGCATTGCTTAAAGTTCTAAAATTCTCTTTATATTCATATCCAGGCTCACCAACAAAAACTCGCATATCCACCAATCCTGGAAAAATATATTTTCCTTTTAGATCAATAGGCTTTTCTCTACTTGGAAGATTGTTGGTATTTACTTTTTTACCTATGGCTTCGATTTTACCATCTTCGCTTATAATTAAACCTCCAATTTCATTAATTGAGTTATGAGGATCTATTATGTTTGCATTTATAAAATATTGTTTTTTCATCTATGTACAAAATATTTTTAAACAAGCCATTCTCACAGCAACCCCAAGTTCAACTTGTTCTTTAATTACACTTTTATTTATGTCATCTGCTAACATTGTATCAATTTCTATACCTCTATTCATTGGACCAGGATGCATAATTAATGCATCAGATTTTGCATGTTCCAATTTGTCTGGAGTTAATCCATAGTACTCATAATATTCTCTATTTGATGAAAGATATGAACTTGTCATTCTTTCATTTTGTAATCTTAACATCATAACGATATCACAATCTTTCAAACCTTTTTTCATATCAGTAAAAGTATTAACACCGAATTTTCCAATTTCTCGTGGCATTAAATTTGTTGGAGCGATTATATTTACTTCAGCACCCAGCATATTAAGTAAATAAATATTTGATCTAGCTACTCTGGAATGAAGTATATCACCACATATTGCAATTTTTAAACCTTCAATTTTTTTTTTACGATTTATAATTGTTAATGCATCTAATAAAGCTTGTGTTGGATGTTCTCTTCTACCATCACCAGCATTCAGCACTGCACAATTAACTTTTTGAGATAATAAATTACATGCACCAGAGTCTTGGTGTCTTATTACAATAATGTCTGGATGCATTGCATTTAAAGTCATTGCTGTATCAATTAATGTTTCACCTTTTTTAATTGCTGAATTACTAATGTTCATGGACATAACATCTGCGCCTAGTCTTTTACCAGCTAGTTCAAATGAACTCTGTGTCCTTGTAGATGGCTCAAAAAATAAATTGATTTGAGTTTTACCTCTTAAAGCATCAATTTTCTTATTTTTACTCTGATTAACTTTTATAAATTTATGTGCTTCATCAAGTATTAAATTAACATCATTTATTGATAATTCTTGAATACCTAGCAAATGTTTTTGGGAAATTTTAATAGCTTTATTTGTTTTAATTGCCATTAAAACCAACTCTATAACTATAAAGTACTATAATAGCAAGTATTAATTGTTTAAAAAATCTATTGCTCCTTGCAATATAAATGCAGCGGCATTTTCATCAATTTTTTTTTCTCTTTTACTTATATTTACATCTAATTGACTAGAAAGATTAAAAGCACCAACTGTTGATAATCTTTCATCCCACAAGCAAATTGGTATATTGATATTTTTTTGGATATTTTCAGACGTATCTTTAACAGATTGAGCTGATCTACCAGATGAACCGTCCATATTTAAAGGATTTCCAATAATGATCCCCTTAATATCGTTTTCGCTTATAATAATCTTTAGTTCATCAATTAATTCTTCTAAGGAGTTTCTATTAATTGTTTTTAATGGTGTGGCGATTAATTGTTTTTCATCACAAATAGATATACCGATTCTTTTAGAACCAAGGTCCAAACCTATTAATCTACACTTATCTGAGTGTTTTTTTTTAAATTCTTCTAAAGTGACCATATTGTATATTTTAAACTTAAGTGATAGTTTGCGTCATATTTAAATAGCATATGAGTATAGATCTTAAAACAATAAAACATATTTCTAAATTATCAAGGATTTCAGTTGATGAAAAAAGAGGTGAAAAATTAGCTGGTGACCTAAATTCAATCTTTGACTTTATTGAAAAACTTAATGAATTAAAAACAAATAATATTGAACCATTAACTTCTATAGCTGAAACAACATTAAAATTAAGATCCGATGAGGTTAAGAGTAAAAATATTAGAGAACAAATAGTTAAAAATTCTCCTCAAGATAATGAGGATTATTTTGTAGTACCAAAGGTAATTGAATAGTGTCAGATATAACGAAACAGTCTTTAACAGAATTAGTTGAAAATATTAAAAATAAAAATCTATCTTCAACAGATATAACTAAAGCATTTATTGAAAGATCTGAAAAATCTAAAGAACTAAATGTTTATATTACAGATGATTTTACATCAGCTTTAGACAAAGCAAAAAAATTTGATCAAAAACCGAATTTAGATTTAAAATTACCTGGCATACCGATGGCGGTGAAAGATTTATTTTGTACAAAAGATGTTAAAACAACTGCTGGTAGTAAAATTTTAAACAATTTTGTGCCTACATATGAGTCTACAGTAACAGAAAATATTTGGAATGAAGGAGCAATACTTTTAGGTAAATTAAATTGTGATGAATTTGCAATGGGCTCATCAAACGAAACTAGTTTTTTTGGAAATGTACAAAATCCAATTGACAAAAATTTAGTACCAGGAGGATCATCTGGTGGCTCTGCTTCAGCATTAGCTGGACAATTAACACCAATTACAATTGGTACTGATACAGGTGGATCGATTAGACAACCAGCCTCATTTACAGGAACTGTTGGTTTAAAACCTACATATGGAAGCTGCTCACGTTATGGAATTGTTGCTTTTGCATCATCATTAGATCAAGCAGGACCTATGGCTCAAAATGTTAAAGATTGCGCTTTGCTACAGGAGATAATTAGTACTTACGATCCAAAAGACTCTACTTCAATAGATTTTAAAAGAAATCAATATAGTAAAAAACTTAACAATAATATAAAAGGAAAAAAAATCGGAATACCCAAAGAATATAGAGTTGATGGAATGCCTAAAGAAATTGAAGATCTATGGCAAAAAGGAATTCAATATGTCAAAGAATGCGGTGCAAAAACAATTGATATATCTCTCCCTCACACAAGTTATGCATTACCAACTTATTATATTGTAGCACCTGCAGAAGCATCATCTAACCTTGCAAGATATGATGGTGTTAAGTATGGATTTAGAGCTAAAGGTGAAAATCTAATTGATATGTACGAAAAAACCAGATCCGAAGGTTTTGGTGCTGAAGTGCAAAGAAGAATTATGATTGGAACTTATGTTTTATCTTCTGGTTATTATGATGCTTACTATCTAAAAGCTCAAAAAGTAAGAAAGTTAATTAAGAATGATTTCGATGAGGCATACAAAAAAGTCGATGCAATTTTAACTCCTTCAACACCAAGTTCAGCATTTAAAATAGGTGAAAAAACAGATGATCCAGTTTCGATGTATCTTAATGATATATTTACAGTGCCAGTTAATCTTGCAGGTTTACCAGGAATTTCGATACCCGCAGGGCATGATTCAAAGGGGTACCCATTAGGCTTACAAATAATTGGCAAGGCTTTTGATGAACAAAATATATTGAATATTGCTTTTGCAATGGAAGAAAAGATTAATTTTAAAAATAAAATTACAGATTGGTGGATTGAATGAGCAAAAATAGTGCAGAATACTTGATCAATCGTAAAGACAATCAATATGAAGTTGTAATAGGTTTAGAAGTTCATGCACAAGTATTGTCTGAGTCTAAATTATTTTCTACTTCAGCTACTAAATTTGGAGCTGAACCAAATACACAGGTAAGTTTAGTGGATGCTGCTTTTCCAGGAATGCTACCTGTAATAAATGAATTTTGCATTAAACAAGCAATCAAAACTGGTATTGGCCTTAATGCAAAAATTAATAAACGATCAGTATTTGATAGAAAAAATTATTTTTATGCAGATTTACCTCAAGGATACCAAATTTCTCAATTTAAAGACCCAATAGTAGGTGAGGGTAAAGTTATTTTAGATATGCCTGATGGACAAAAAGAGGTAGGTATTGAAAGATTACATCTAGAACAGGATGCAGGTAAAAGCATTCATGATTTAGATCCTCAAAATACATTTGTTGATCTAAATAGATCAGGAGTTGCTTTAATGGAAATTGTAAGTAAGCCAGATCTTAGATCTCCAGATGAGGTTAGTTCATACATTAAGAAATTAAGATCAATTATGCGATATCTAGGTACTTGTGATGGAAATATGCAAGAGGGATCACTTAGAGCAGATGTCAACGTTTCTGTAAGAATAAAAGGTTCAAAAGAATTTGGAACAAGATGTGAGATTAAAAATGTAAATTCTATCAAATTTATGCAAATGGCTATCGAATATGAAGCAAATCGACAGGTTGATTTAATTGAAGAAGGTAAATCAATTGATCAAGAGACAAGATTATTTGATACAAAAAAAAACGAAACAAGATCAATGAGATCAAAAGAGGATGCACATGATTATAGGTATTTTCCTGATCCTGATTTATTACCCTTAGAAATTTCTGATAAATTTATTAATGATCTTAAAAATAATATTCCAGAATTACCCGATGATAAAAAGAAAAGGTTTATTGATGAATTTAAGCTGTCGCCATACGAAGCAACAATTTTAGTTTCAGATATTGATACAGCAAAGTATTTTGAGGAAGTTGTGGCCAAGATGGGTAAGAACAGAGATATGAAATTAGCAGTCAACTGGATTACAGGTGAATTATTTGCTGTTTTAAATAATAAAAACCTTGAGATTTCTCAAAGTCCAGTAAGTGCAAAGAATTTAGCCATATTAGTTAATTTAATAAAGAATGGAACAATTTCAGGAAAAATAGCCAAGACCGTATTTGAATTGATGTTAGATGGAGATAAAGATCCCCAAAAAATTGTTGAGGAAAAAGGATTAAAACAACAAAGAGATCCTAAAGCTATAGAGGCTTTAATTGATAAAATAATTAATGATAATAGAGAAAAAGCAATTGAGTACAAGTCAGGTAAGGAAAAATTATTTGGTTTCTTTGTTGGTCAAGCTATGAAAGCTTCTGGTGGCAAAGCCAATCCTCAACTTATAAACGAGATTTTAAAGAAAAAACTTTAGTAGAATGGGTGTAAACCTTGAAATTAATGAAAAGTTACAAAATTATATAAATGATTTTGGATTAAGCCTGCATCCAGTTCAAAAAGAGATAATTGATTACAATAAAAAGTTAGGCAATATCAAAAGAATGCAGATTGATCCTACTCAATGTTATTTTTTGCACTTAATCATAAAAATATCAAACATAAAAAATGTTCTTGAAATTGGAACTTTCACAGGACTTAGTGCACTTTCGATATCGCTCGCTTTACCTGAAGATGGAAAACTAATTACTCTTGATAAAAATGAAGAGACGAACAAAATTGCATTAGATTTTTTTAAAAAAGCAAATCAAAATCATAAAATTCAAACAATAATTAAATCTGCTCTTGAAAGCTTAAAAGAATTAAAAAATAATAAATTTGATATGATTTTTATTGATGCCGATAAAATGAATTATAAGGAATATTATGAAAAATCTTTAAATCTTTTAGATAAAAATGGTTTAATTATCATTGACAATGTTTTGTGGCACGGAGAAGTAGCCGATGAAAAAAATAATGATAAATTTACTTTAAATATTAGAGAATTTAATAAATTTGTATCTGAAGATAAAAGAGTAGAGCAAATCATTATACCATTAGGTGATGGAATGACTGTTTGTAGGGTTTTATAATGTTTAAAGTTTTTGGCTTTTATAAATTTGTAAAGATTAAATCTTTAAAAAAAAAAAAATTTTTTTTACAGAAATTATTTATCTCAAATCATATTAGAGGAACCTTAGTCATTGCTAAAGAAGGATTAAATGGCACTATTTCTGGCAGTATCAAAGATATTGATAAAACTATTAAAAAGTTGAAATCTTTATTTTTATTTAAACAATTTGATAACAGTAATGAGTCTAAATCAAAATTTAAACCGTTTCATAAACCTAAAGTTAAGATTAAAAAAGAAATTGTTCCAATGAATCTAATAATCAATTCTAATGAAAGAAACATGGAAACTCATTTAGAGCCAAAAGAATGGAACAAGCTAATTAAAAATAAAGATACACATATAATTGATACAAGAAAACCTTTTGAATATAAAGTTGGAACATTTAAAAAATCAGTAAATCCAAATGTAACAAATTTTAGAGATTTTCCTAAATATCTAAATAAACTAAAAAAAAACAATCCAGTAGCGATGTTTTGTACAGGTGGAATACGTTGTGAAAAAACTTCTGTTTATTTGAAGAAGAAAGGATTCAAGAATATTTATCAATTAAATGGAGGTATTTTAAACTATCTACAGAAGATTAAGAAAAAAGACAGTCTATGGAAAGGAGAATGTTTTGTCTTCGATAACAGAATCAGTCTCAAACATGGTTTAAAGTTAGGTTCTTACTCAATATGTAGTGGATGTAGAAAACCCATATCTTCAAAAGATAAAAGATCAAATAAGTATGAGGAGGGAGTTTCTTGTTCAAATTGCTATGATAAATTAACAGAAACTCAAAAATCACGTTTTAGAATGAGACAAAGTCAGATATACAAAGCAAAACAATCTGGAAAAAAATATATTTTTCAAAAAGAATTTAAATAAGGATATTTTTGTCAATTTCATACAAGCTTACTAAAGACCCCATATGGTTTTTACTACGTAAAGTCACAATACCAGCAAGCGTTGGATCTCTTTTTCAAACATTTTATAATCTTGTTGATACTTGGTTTGCAGGAAGAATTTCGGCAGAAGCGATAGGTGCAATAGCTAAATCATTTCCAATTTACTTTACCATAATTGCTGTTGGAGTTGGTATTGGTGCTGCTACCAATGCAATGATTGGTAACTCTATTGGTGAAAAAAAAGAAAGGGTGGCATCTATGTATATAGCTCAGTCTTTAATTTTTGCTTTAGTAGTTTCATTACTAGTAACAATTTTTGGTTTAAATGCTTCTAATTTTCTTCTTGAGGTTATGGGTTCTGATAGTGTCGGTATAGCACTTACACGAGAATATTTAGATATTATTTTTTATGGAACTTTTATTGTATTGATACAAATTTCTTTAAATGGAACATTAAATGCGCAAGGTGACACAAAAAGTTATAGAAATGTATTAATATTTAGTTTTTTCTTAAATATTTTTTTAAACCCTCTTTTTATCTGGGGGTATGGAATTGTACCTGCTTTTGGAATTGCTGGACTTGCTATAGCAACAGTGATCTCTCAATTAATTGGAACAATCTATTTAGCATACAAAGTAAATAATTGTAAAATTAGAGAGTACTTAAAATTAGTGTGTTTTATTCCTAAATTTAAATATTTAAATCCTTTAACAAGACAATCCGTGCCAGTCATGTTTAGTATGTTATTCATTGGTGTTGGAATCTTTAATATTCTATATTTCATTGGTCAGTTCGGTGATTTAGCTACTGCAGGATATGGAGCAGCTTTAAGAGTAGAGCAAGTTTTTTTACTTCCAGTTATTGGATTAAATACAGCGGTACTTTCCATTGGAGGTCAAAATTTTGGTGCGAAAGCTTTTAATAGGATTAGAGAATTATACAAAAAAGCTTTATTTTTTGGATGCTCTTTTATGGCTGTTGCAGGTATAATATTATTTTTTGGAGCTGAGTTTTTTGTTTCTTTGTTTACTGATAATCAAGAAGCAATAAAGCATGGTACTATTTATTTAAAAGTTGCAGCTTTGATTGGCCCAATTTATCCAGTATTCTTTATTACAACAGCTGTATTTCAAGCTGTAAAAAAACCTCTTTATAGTCTTTATTTAAGTATATTAAGACTGACAGCGTTTCCTTTTTTAAGTTTATGGTACATAATAAATATTAAAGGAGGTAACTATGCAGATATCTTCTATACAATCATGGCAACAAATTGGGTAATGGGAATTGCACTTTTAATATTTATTGGCTATTTTTTAAATAATGTTTTTAAACAAAATAAAACTCTTTTTAGTTATTAGCATCTGCCTAATATTCTTTTTCTTTACATATAAAAATATTAAACCTTACGAAATTAAAATAATTGATGGCGACACTATTAATTTAAATGGTAAAAAAATAAGATTTTCTGGAATAGATACACCAGAATTAAAACAAACATGTAAGAAAGATGATAAAATTGTTTATTGTGGTATCGAGGCAAAAAAATTATTAATTAATATAATTGGTAATAATAAAATAGATTGTATTAATGAAGGCAAAGATCAATACAAAAGAACTTTAGCAGAATGTTTTGTGAATGATCTAAGTCTATCTAGTTATTTAGTAAAAAATGGTTATGCGTTTGCCTATAGAAAATATTCAAAAAAGTTTGTTAAAGATGAAGATTATGCAAGGGACAATAACCTTGGCATGTGGTCTATGAATTTTGAGTTTCCTTGGGATTATAGAAAAAAGAATTAATCCTTATTCAATTTTTTCTCTAATTTTCTTACTAGAAACGAGACAATTAATATTAAAACTAAGTATTCAAGAATCAAAAACGTATAAATTTCTAGTGGTCTATAGGTTGTAACGACTAGCTCATTTGCTTTTCTAGTTAAGTCCCCTATACCAATTATAGATACCAATGAAGACATTTTTAAAACATAAACAAATTGATTTCCAATAGCAGGTAAAATATTCTTAATTGCTTGAGGAAGAATTACTAAACGTAATTTTCTAAAAAAACTTAGCCCCAATGAACTTCCAGCTTCCCATTGAGATTTTTTAATTGAATTTATACCCGCTCTAAAAATTTCAGCTTGAAAGGCACTTTCACTAATTGATAAAGCGATAATACCAGATATAAATGGGCTAAAGCTTATTCCTGTCATTATAGGTAAGCCATAATAAATCCATAAAATTAAAACTAAAAGTGGGATTGCCCTAACTATTTCAACATATCCAATATTTATATAAGTTAAAAATCTACTTTTTGCTAAGGAGGGAATAGCTACTATAAAACCAATAATCATTGAAATAATTATTGAAACAACCGAAATATAAATTGTTGTTGTTAATCCACTTATTAAAAATTTGAGATTAGTTAGTCCCTCAACATTATTTGGTGATAAAATTAACCAACTGAGTTCACTTTTACCACATGAGGTTAAAGGTAGGATCAGGAGTAAAAAAAATAAATTTCTCACTCCCTGATTTATAAAGAATTAAAAATTAATTACTAATTGATTATAAGCTTTTTAGATTATATTTTGCTAATAACGTAGTAAAGAAGCCTGACGATTTTTTGTTTTTTATCCAATCATTAACATAACTGTTCCATTTATCATCACCCTTTGGAACCATCATTGCTAAGAAGGCTGGATTTTTTTCCCCATCGGGTACTATTGCTAATTGAGGATATTTTATTACTAGTTTATTTGCTTCTGTAGAACTAGTTATATTTCCATCAGCTCTTCCAGCTAAAACTTCCTGAAAATCTCTGGCAGGAGCTTCTACTGAATTTAATTTTGACTTTGGAAAAAATTCTTTTGCCTTTTCCTCTTGAGATGTACCAAGAGTTGTAGCGATTGTTACATTCGAGTCATTAAGTGAGTCCCAAGTTGGAAATTTTTTTAAATTTTTTTTAAGAACTAGCGGAACTGTTCCATATTTATAATATGTGTCAGTAAATCCTGCTACTTCAGCTCTTTTTGGAGTTTTTGTTACACTTGTTGAAATATCATACCTTTCAGATGTGATTCCAGAAACAATTGTTTTCCACTCAGCAGGCACAAATTCAATTTTTACACCCATATCCTTAGCTAATTCATTCATTACATCAATATCAAATCCCTTATATTTATTAGTGGCTGGATCTTTCATTGTCATAGGATCCCAATCACCAGTAGTACCAACTTTTAGAACTCCTAAGGATAGAATTTTATCCAAATTTGAGTCTGCATTTAAAGAAAGGGGTAAAAAAGCAAATAATGCTATTAATAATATTTTTTTCATAATCTTTAATAACTTATTTAAATTCTAAATGAGACTATAATCTTGACGCACTATCATTCATCCATGAGAATAAATGTTGAGAAAAAGAACGTCTTACAAAAAGATTTACCTCATTTTGATTTTGGTTATGAATAATTACATCAATTTTTGCGAGAATTGTTTGAATAATAGAGCCTTTTTTGCCTTTAAAATCGTTAAAATTAAATGGAGATCCAGTCTCAAATATATTAAAAATTTTATCACCCTTAATATTTATTAAAACAAATTGATCGGTAACATCTGTCACAGCTCCAAGATTAGTTTTATAAATATTTTTATTAAGTAAATTTTCTGTCTCGTAATCATTATTATTATAGTTAGAAGTCTCATTTGAGTGAATCATCCATTCGTCAGGACTGAGCCAAAGAGCTGTTAATTTTTCACTTTTTGATGATGTATTAGGTTTAGTAGGTAACAATAAATTTAATGATTTACCAATTGCAGATAAAAATTCTCTTTTTTTTCCTCTTATAATTAATTTCATAACAGGTCTAATTTCTTTCATTTGTAAACCAGTGTAAGATTTTTCTTCAGTTATTACATTTTTATAATTAAGCATTTAATCTTTTATTTTCTTTATCAAGAAAAACTGGATCTGCAACTGTTACATTAATCTTCTTGTTTTCCATTGGAATAATTAATCTTTGACCCATCATTTTCTTTCCACCTTTAACAACACCAAGAGCTATAGATTTTTTTAAGTTTGGACTGAAGTAACTTGAAGTAACATGGCCCAACATTTCAATAGGTGATTTATTAACATCAGCAACTATTTGTGCACCTTCTTCAAGAACTTCATCTGGGTTATCTGTAAGTAGACCAACTAATTGTTTTCTATCTTCTCTTATTGTATCAGATCTATATAAAGATCTTTTTCCGATAAAATCATATTTCTTTTTACTTACAATCCAATCCATTTGTAAATCAATAGGTGTAACTGTTGCATCAGTATCTTGACCAACTATTATAAATCCTTTTTCAGCTCTTAATAAATGCATAGTTTCTGTTCCATATGGTGTAATATTAAATTCTTTTCCTGCTTCCATACATTTTTTCCATATAGACTCTCCATAATTAGCTTGAATATTTATCTCGTAGCTATGTTCACCTGTAAAACTTATTCTCATTACTCTACACTTAATTTTATCAATTTTAGTATTTTTAAAAGACATATGAGGAAAATTCTCGTCTGACAAATCGAGACTAGGAATAACTTTTGAAACAATTTTTTTACTATTTGGGCCACAAACACTTACAGTCGCATAGTGGTCAGTTACAGATGTTAAATAAACATCTAATTCAGGCCATTCAGTTTGTAAATAATCTTCTAATTTACCAAGAACAGTTGCAGCTCCACCAGTAGTGGTGGTCATTATATAATGATTTTCATCTAATCTTGTAGTAACACCATCATCATAAACCATACCATCATCGTTAAGCATTAATCCATATCGACATTTTCCGATAGCTAGTTTTGACCAAGCATTTGTATAAACTCTGTTTAAAAATTCAGAAGCATCAGTCCCTTGAATGTCAATTTTACCTAAAGTAGATGCATCTAAAATACCAGCACTATCTCTAGCAGCTTTACTCTCTCTTTGAACAGCATCATACATAGTTTCATTATCTTTTGGATAATACCAAGCTCTTTTCCATTGACCTACATTTTCAAACTTAGCTTTATTTTGAACATGCCATTCATGAATTGGGGTTTTTCTAAATACATCGAAATATTCACCAACATTTCTTCCCACAATTGTGCCAAAAGTTAGTGGTGTATATGGTGGTCTAAATGTTGTTGTGCCGAGCTCTCCCATTTTAGAATTTGATGTTTCAGAAATAATACCTAATGCATGCATATTACCTAATTTACCTTGGTCTGTTCCCATTCCTGTAGTGGTGTATCTTTTAACATGTTCAATTGATCTAAAACCTTCTCTCAATGCTAATTTAATATCTTTTGCAGTAGCATCATTTTGAAAATCAACAAAAGGTTTTGTTTTTCCAATTGGCTTATCAGAAGGAAGTAACCATATATTCCTTTTTGATTTATTAAATGAAGATTTAATTTCAAGATTTTCATAGTCTGTTTTTTTAAGATTTAGAAATTTTTTAAGAGTTTTAGGTAAATCTATTAATATTTCGTCTAAAGTAAAATCACCATTACATGAACCTATGCTGATTTGGTCAGATGAATATGTATCGGGAATAAAAACTTGATCTTCATCTCTAAATTTTAATTTTCCACCTGATTGTGTAAAAAGATGTACTGCTGGTGTCCAACCACCCGAGATTCCAAGACAATCACATGGAATTGATATTTTTGGACCTACAACTTTTTGACCATCTTTTGAAAGTTGCATTATTGAAACTTTATTAATTCTTTTGTACCCAGAGGTGTTAACTACAGTAAATCCTTTATAAATTTTAATATTATGTTTTTCAGTATTTCTAATTAAATTTGAATCAATTTCTTCTCTATTATCAATTATTGCTTCAACTCTAATTCCTTTTTGAAATAAATTTATCGCTGTTTCGTAAGCCGTGTCATTATTTGTAAAGAGAATATTTTTTTCTCCACATGCTACACCAAATAGATTTGCATATTTATTTATCGCTGAGCAAAGTAAAATGCCTGGGCGATCATTATTGTCAAAAATTAATGGTCTTTCCAAAGATCCAGTAGCTGTTATGACTTTTTTTGCCCTAATTTTTAGCAACTTGTGACGAGTTTTATTATTTCTTTGATCTAAAGGTAAATGATCTGTTAAATTTTCTCGAGCTAACAGAAAATTATATCCATGAAATGCAGCTATACTGGTTCTAGTTTTAATTTCTAAGTTTTCGATTTTTTTGATTTCATTAATTTCTTTTTCCAACCAAGAATTTGAAACTTGATTATTAATTTTGAAATGTTCTGAATTTTGATAAATCGTTGAACCACCTAGATAATGTTTTTCATCAACTAGTAATGTTTTAAAACCATTTTTTGCAGAAGTTTTTGCAGCCATTATTCCAGAAATTCCAGCCCCTATGATTAAAACATCGCAATGAATGTATTTATGTTCGTATATATCAGGGTCAGCTTCAGTAGGTGATTTTCCTAATCCTGCAGATTTTCTGATAAAGTATTCGTATTTTTCCCAAAAACTTGCCGGCCACATAAAAGTTTTATAATAAAAACCTGCAGGTAAAATTGGACTCAAAAAATTATTAATACCGCCAATATCGAAATTTACACTAGGCCAACAATTTTGACTTGTAGCCTCTAATCCTTCATAGATTTCTATTTCAGTTGCTCTTACATTTGGTTCTGTTCTTGATGAATTATTGTGTAATTGAACAATTGCATTAGGCTCTTCAGAACCAGCAGTCATTATTCCACGTGGTCTATGATATTTAAAACTTCTTCCCACTAAATGAATATCATTTACTAAAAGGGCTGATGCTAGTGTATCTCCTTTAAAACCGTAATAAGTTTTTCCATTAAATTTAAATGAAATTTTATATGTTTCATCAATAAATTTACTAGTTTTGACTCTTAAATTTTTTATCATCAATTATTCAATTGGTGGTTTTTCACCCATTTTATAAACAGCTTTTATTTCATCGTTTGATGTATCTCTAACCATATTAAACCATTTTCTACATCCATGTGTATGAATCCATCTTTCAAATTGGACACCCTTTATATTTTTTCTCATAAATAAGTATTCAGCCCATTGGTCATCACTTAATTCAGTTGGTTGTTTAGGTCTAACAATATGTGCTTCGCCACCAGCTTTGAATTCACTTTGTTCTCTAACACCACAGTATGGACAATTTATTACAAACATTAATGTGCTACAGCCGCTGCACCGTGCTCATCTACAAGATCACCACTAACAAATCTATTTATATTAAAAGCAGCATTTAATTTATGTGGTTCATCATTCGCAATTGTATGAGCAAATAAATCACCTGATCCAGGAGTTGCTTTAAATCCACCAGTTCCCCAACCACAATTAAAATACAAACCTTTAATTGTTGTTTTACTAATTATTGGACTTGCATCTGGACAAATATCAACAATACCTCCCCATTGTCTTAACATTCTCATTCTACTAAATATTGGATATAATTCTAATATTGCACTTAATGTTCCTTCAACAATTTCATGACTTCCTTTTTGCGAATAAGAAATATAGTCATCAGTGCCTGCTCCAATAACCAATTCACCTTTATCCGATTGACTAACATAAGCATGAACTGCATTTGACATAACTACTGTATCAATAATAGGTTTTACCGGTTCTGAGACTAGAGCTTGAAGTGGTTTACTTTCTAAAGGCAATCTAAGTCCAGCCATATTTGCAATTACACTAGAATGTCCAGCTGCAACTACTCCAATTTTTTTGGTTTTAATAAAACCTTTTGTCGTTTCAATACCCTCAACATCATTACCATTTCTTTTAATACCTTTAACTTCACAATTTTGAATTATATCAACTCCCATTTGGTCAGCTCCTCTTGCATATCCCCATGCAACAGCATCATGCCGAGCTGTACCAGCTCTTCTCTGTAAAGTTCCACCTAAAACTGGATAACGAATATCTGGAGAAGTATTAATAATAGGACAAAATTTTTTAACTTCTTCAGTATTAAGATATACAGCATCTATACCATTAAGTCTATTTGCATGAGTTCTTCTTTTTAAATCTCTAACGTCTTGTAAATTATGTGCTAGATTCATTACTCCTCTCTGACTGAACATAACATTATAATTAAGTTCTTGAGATAAGTTTTCCCAGATCTTTAAAGCATGATCGTAAAGTCCTGCACTTGCGTCCCATAAATAATTAGATCTAATTATTGTGGTATTTCTTCCTGTGTTTCCACCACCAATCCATCCTTTTTCAACAACAGCAATATTTTTCAAATTATGTTTTTTAGCTAAATAGTAGGCCGTAGCTAGACCATGACCACCGCCACCTATAATTACAACTTCATACTCTTTTTTTGGCTCTGGATCTTTCCATGCTTTCTCCCAATTTTCATGGTAAGAAAAAGCATTTTTTAATAGTGTAAAAAAAGAATACTTATTTTTCATAATTTATGAATAATTACTTTATAAATATTGATTATTCAATACAATCAAAAGTGACAAATTTCCTGGAAGAGTGGGTGAGAGGCTTAAACCAGTCGTTTGCTAAATGACCGTGCGAGGAAACTTGTACCGAGGGTTCGAATCCCTCCTCTTCCGCCATATTTAAAATAAAGGATTATCTTTAAAGAAATCCTTTAAAGGTATTGGTTTTTGTTCCAAAATATATCTGTAAACATTGTAATTTTCTAAAACTCTTTGAACATAATTTCTAGTTTCTCTAAATTTAATTAATTCTATCCAATCAACATAATTTATTTGTTTTTGTTGTGGATCTTTATTTAATTTTTTCCAATATCTTACTCTTTTTGGTCCAGCGTTATAAGCGGCAATAGCGAAAGGGTATGCTCCATCATATTCTAATATCAATCCAGCAATATAATGTGAACCTAAATTGATATTATATTCTGGATCAGTTGTTAATCTTGATTTGGTATAGGGAAGATTTGCTTGTTTAGCAACTAGTTTAGCTGTGTATGGCATTAATTGCATTAAACCTTTAGCACCAGCATGACTATTTGCACTTAAATCAAATTCACTTTCTTGTCTAATTATCGATAATATAAATGCAGTCTCAGGAATTTTTCTACCATTAATATAATTAGGAGTACTTATAATTGGATAGTTGAATTTATTATGAAATCTTTTTTCATAGGATGCAATTTTTGAAATTTGTATGGCAAAATCAAATCTCTCAATATTTGTAGCAAGTTCAGCAGCAAGAATTTCACTTCCACTTTCAACATTATCATTAGCTAGATGTCTTAACATATATTTAGCATATTTATCTTCATCTAACTCATCTAATAAGTAAATCATTTTAACTAATTCCTTTTTTTGAAAATAATCTCGATATTCTTTATTCACATCCATATCTTTTATAAGTTCAAAATTTTTGTTTGGATTTATCTCCATATAAGCTAATTGTCCGTAGTAGGTGGTTAAATAATTTGATGCCTCTTCAAACCATTTTTTTGCAAATTCATTATTATCTAGTTTTTTATAAGTTCTTCCAAGCCAATATGCTCCCCGAGCTATACTTATAGGGTATCCAACATTATTATAAAATTTTTCAAAGTGCTCTTTTGCTAACAATGGATCATTTAAGAAACTTAAAGCAATCCAACCACTCATCCACTCTGCTGCAGCGAAATCAGGACCATCTGTCATTCCGTGATTACTTGAAATTTTGTAAGCTAATTCATATTTTTTTTTATAAATTAAAGATCTAGAAATAATTTCTCTCTCAATCCACCATTTTTCAGGTTTTACAAGATAATCTTTTGTATTTTTAATTTTTAATAAAATTTCAACAGAACTATCAACTCTTCCTCTTTTTCTTCTCCATTTTAATCTGTCATAATTAAGACCAGCATCATTCTTAAATTTATCTGGAACTTTTGAAATAGCATTGTCAACACCATATGATTTACTCATTAATAATTGTCTGGCGTTATACAAAAGCTCATAGTCTTTTGGTAAATATCTTAACATCCTTTTTAAATCCCAATATTTATTATTCCAAGCAAGATAATCAGCGCGATTAATATAATCTTCCGCATTCAAATATTTTTTATATTTTTTTCTAAAAAATTTTAATTCAGATTTTGTTAATTCTGCATTTACCCATCCGTTTTTAATTAACTTAATTCCTCTTTCTTGATTTCCAGATAGAATATAACTTTCACCAAGAACCATTTTTCCAAATCCACTCAAAGGTTCTGTTTCGCCATACCATTGTACTATTTTTTTTGGCGATACTGTATCTGTTGATAATTTATGTTCTGATAAATATTTAATTCTACCAATTCTTGGATAATTTTCGTTTCTATCAATAAAATTTTTGTAATCGTAATAAGTTGCTCTATTTCCTTTAGTTAATAAATGTCTCCATTCAATAAAGTTATAAATTGATTTGTCTTTAGCTTTTTTCGCAGTTTGAAGAGCCTCAGGCCATTTTGCCCGTTTTATTTCAGAAATTGCTTTTTTAGCTAATTTAAAATCTTTCTTGTTAAAATACTTTGATTTTTTTATATCCTTCTCTTTTGTTGATCCTGCAATTATAGGTTTTTTCTTTGGTAAAAGAAGAGCGTTTAATTCTTCATCTTTTTTTACAATAACCTCATCTTTTGGCTTAATTTCAATTTTTTTTAATGGTTTTGGAAGTGGTTTTAAAATATCTACGAGTAATTTTTTTGTAGTTTCTTCTTTTGATAGTGTTGGTTTTTTTAAAGGTAAAATTTCAGCAAATGATGAATTCAATGTCAAAATTGACAATAAGGACAAAACTATAAAAAATAAGAATTTTTTATGCATAATCTTTATTATATGAATCAACAATCTATGTTATAAGTATTTATGTTTAAAGGTTCAAATGTTGCTTTAGTCACCCCATTTAAAAATAATAAACTTGATGAAGAGTCTTACATTAAGTTAATTCATTTTCATATTGAAAATGGAACTAAAGGCCTTGTCCCGGCAGGTACTACAGGTGAGTCGCCAACTTTAAGCCATGACGAACATCAACGAGTGATAGACTTATGTGTTAAAGAAAGTAAAGGAAATGCGCCCGTTATAGCTGGTACAGGATCAAATTCTACTGAGGAAGCTATTTCTCTAACATCACATGCGGAAAAGATAGGCGCAGATGCAGCTTTAGTAGTTACACCATATTATAATAAGCCTACTCAAGAAGGTCTTTACCAGCACTATAAGTCAATTAATGATAAATGTGGAATACCTATAATTATATATAACATTCCGAGTAGATCTGTAATTGATATGAGTGTTGATACAATGGCGAGACTTTATGAATTAAATAATATTGTCGGTGTTAAGGATGCAACGGGAGATCTAGATAGAGTAAATCTTACATTAGAAAAATTAGGAAAAGAATTTATCCAATTAACTGGCAATGATGAAAATGCTTTAGATTTCAACAGAAGAGGTGGGGTGGGTACAATAAGTGTTACAGCAAATATAGCACCAAAACTTTGTGCTGAATTTCAGAAATTTTCTTTAATGAAAGATGACAAATCTCAGTCGGAAGCTGAAAAATTAAATATGATTTTATTACCCTTGCATGATGCAATGTTTGTTGAGAGTAATCCAAGTCCAGTTAAATATGCAGCAAAATTACTAAATCTATGTGAAGATGATGTAAGACTTCCAATGGTTCGTATATCTGAAACTAATAAAGAAGTAGTTAAAAGAGCTTTGCAATCTGCAAAATTGATTTAATGAATAGAAAAACCAATGCTGGTTTTAAAATTATTTGCCTAAATAGAAAAGCAAGTTTTAATTACTTTTTTGAAGATACCTTAGAAGCTGGTATTGTTTTAAAAGGTTCGGAAATCAAATCTATAAGGAACGGTAAAGTCAATATAGCAGATTCTTATGCTATAGAAAAAAAAGGGGAAATTATTTTGATAAATTCACACATATCTTCATATAAGCAAGCTAGTTATTCAAATCACAAACCATTAGATGAAAGAAAACTTCTTCTCAACAAAAGAGAAATAAACAAACTAATTGGAAAAATGCAAAGAGACGGCTTTACAATAGTTCCTACAAAAATGTACTTTAAAAATGGAAAGGCTAAAATTGAAATAGCTATTGCTAAAGGAAAAAAACAATATGATAAAAGAGCTGTAAAGAAAAGAAGGGACTGGGAACGTGACAGGTCAAGATATATTAGAAAATCAAGCTAAATCTATTTATTTAGCAATTGGATCAAATTTAGGAAATAGGTTTGAAAATATTGAAAAAGCTAAGTTTAAATTATCTCAAAATAATATAAGAATTTTAAGATCATCAAGCTATTATGAGAGTTTATCTTGGCCAAATCCCAAAAGTCCTAAATTTTTGAATGTAGTTTTAAATGTGAAAACTGATTTAAAGCCGTTAAAACTATTAAGCAGATGTAAAGAAATTGAAATTGATCTTGGAAGGAAAAAAATGAAAAAAAACTCTCCTCGAGAATGTGATATTGATATAATTGATTATTTAAGTAAAGAAATCTCTGGAAAAATCATTTTACCACATCCTAGAATGCATTTGAGAAATTTTGTACTTTTGCCTTTATTTGAGATAAATAAGAATTGGATGCATCCAATATCTAAACAGCATATAAGATATCTTATTTTTTCATTACCAAATAGAGACATTAGATCTATTAAACAAATTTAATTTAATGGTATAGTGGAGTATGCTTAATTCTGAAGATTTAATAAATAAGGTAAAAACTTATAATAAGTTTTTAAATCCAGAAAAATTAAATAAAGCTTATGATTTTGCTGTTAAAGCCCATGGCAATCAAAAAAGAGCTTCAGGAGACCCTTATTCGGTTCATCCAATTGAAGTTGCAAATATTCTTACAGACTTAAAATTGGATAGTGCAACTATAACAACTGGATTGTTGCACGATACAATAGAAGATACTTATGCTACCTACGAGACAATAAGAGGAGAATTTGGAGATGAGGTAGCAGATTTGGTTGATGGTGTTACTAAAATTTCTGTTTTAGAAAATACAGCCACCATTAATTCAAAAGCTGAAAATTTTAGAAAATTAATTTTAGCTACATCAAAAGATATAAGAGTTTTATTGGTTAAAATTGCTGATCGATTACACAATATGCGAACAATTAAAGCTATTGATAATGAGGACAAAAGAAAAAGAATTGCTCAAGAAACAATGGAAATTTACGCTCCATTAGCTGATAGGATGGGGATGCACAGAATTAGAGATGAGCTTGAGGATTTATCATTTGATATTCTTAATAATGAAGCGAGAAAATTAATTCAAAAAAGACTCGAGGAAATTAAACTCGACAAAAAAGATATTTTTAAAATATTATCTAATGAATTTAAGCTTTTACTAAGTAAAAATAATATTAAATCAGAAATTTATGGGAGAGAAAAAACACCGTTTTCAATTTGGAGAAAAGTTCAAAAGAAAAGAGTTTCACTTGAACAAATAACTGACATTATTGGTTTTAGAATAACTTTAGAAAGTATTGACGATTGTTACAAAACACTAGGCATAATTCATAAAGAATATAATTGTATCCCTGGAAAGTTTAAAGACTATATATCATCAGCCAAAATAAATGGTTATAAGTCTATCCATACATCTGTTATTGGGTCTAATAAAAAACCAATTGAGATTCAGATAAGAACAAAAGATATGCATGAATTTGCTGAGAGAGGAATTGCATCTCATTGGCAATACAAATCTTCCGAAAAATTTAAATCATTGACATGGAAAGAGTATGATTGGTTAAAAGATTTAGTTGAAATCATAGAAAAAAATGAGAATCCTGAGCATTCTTATGAATATACGAAACTACAAATGTTTCAGGAAAATGTTTTTTGTTTTACACCAAAGGGATCAGTTATAAAATTACCTAAAGATGCAACGCCAATAGATTTTGCTTATGCTGTTCATACTAAAATTGGTGATAATGCCATTGGATGTGAAATAAATGGAAATAAAAGTGAACTTCAAACTATTTTAAGAAATGGTGATAGCGTTAATATCATTACTTCAAAAAATCAATCACCATCTTTGCATTGGATACCTATTACTAAAACTGGAAAAGCAAGAGCTGCTATAAGAAGATATTGGCATGATAGAGGTGAAAAAAAAGAGAGTAAAATTAAGAAATATAACACTACATTATGGATTTCTTTGCCAGATAGACCTGGTCAATTAGGCAATGTAAGTTCGTTGATAGGTGAACATAAACTAAACATTTCAAATCTTGTGATGGCAGGAAAAAACCCTAATTATATCAATTTTAAATTTCAATTAATAATAAGGGATCTTAAAAATTTTACTAATTTTATTGCAGAGCTGAAACAAAAAGGTATAAAATTTAAGATAATAAGACACGAAGATAAACGAAATGCTTTCACACAAAAAATCCTTAGATATTTTAAAAAAAACTAACGCATTATTAGAAGGTCATTTCATTTTGTCATCTGGATTACATTCATCTAAATATATTCAATGTGCTAAATTATTGAGTTTTCCCCACTTAGCGGAAAAGATTTGCAAATCATTAGCTAGCAAAATTAAAAAAAACTTTAATAAAATTGATCTAATTTTAGCTCCAGCTATGGGTGGAATCATCATAGGTTATGAAATTGGAAAAATTTTGAGAAAAGAAACAATTTTTTGTGAGAGAGTTTTAGGTAAGTTTGCCTTAAGGAGAGGTTTTAAAATTAAAAAGGGTTCTAGAGTTTTAGTTATTGAAGATGTTATCACTACAGGAAAATCAAGTATGGAATGTGTTAAATTGATAAAAAAAAGTAAAGCTAAATTATTGGGTTTTGCATCAATTATCGATAGATCGAACAAAAAAAATCTTAAAATAAAAAATAAGATTATTTCTCAGATAAAGATAGATGTTCCTAGTTATAAGAAGACAAATTTGCCAAAAAATCTTAAATTATTACCAATAACCATTCCTGGAAGTAGATTTATTAAGTGAAACGTTTAGGTGTTAATATAGATCATGTTGCCACATTAAGAAATGCGCGGGGTGAATTACATCCAAATCCTCTTTATGCAGCTAAATTTGTTAAAAAAGCTGGAGCAGATTCAATAACAATTCACTTAAGAGAAGACAGAAGGCATATTAATGATTTAGACGCTAAAAAAATTTGTTCAATAAAAAATCTTCTAGTTAATTTAGAAATATCCACAAATTCAAAAATTGTTGAGATAGCTCTTAAACTAAAACCAGATTTTATATGTATAGTTCCAGAAAACAGAAAAGAAATTACAACTGAAGGTGGTTTGGATTTAAAAAAAAATAAAGATAAAATTAAAAAGATAATATCTAAATTCGCCAAAAAAAGAATTAGAACGAGCTTATTTATTAATCCATCTTTAAATGACATCAGAATAGCTAATGAAATAAAAACAGACTGCATTGAGATTCACACCGGCCATTTAGCAAACTTAGTTAAATCTGGAAAAAACTTTTCAAAAGAATTAGTAAGAGTTAAAAAAAGCTCAAAATTAGCAAACAATCTAGGTATAGAAGTTCATGCTGGCCATGGGTTAGATTACAAAACTACAAAATTATTAACCAAAATTAATGAAATCCAAGAATTTAATATAGGACATTTTTTAATAGGTGAATCTGTTTTTTACGGTTTGAATAAGATTATAAATAATTTTAATAAAATTATAAAAGTTTAAGATGAAAATTTTAGGTATAGGCGTAGATATTGTACATAATAAGAGAATCAAAAATTTAATAAAAAATAATAATTTTTTAATTAGAACATTTGGAAAAAAAGAAATTGAAATCTCAAAAAAATTTTTTGATAAAACAAATTATTTTGCTAAAAGATTTTCAGCAAAAGAGGCTCTAGTTAAGGCACTAGGTACTGGTTTTAGATATAATCTCAATTTTAAAGATGTTCAAATTTTAAATAATAAATTAGGAAAACCATATTTTTTAAAAACAAAAAAAATTGATGATGTAATTTTTAAAAAATTTAAAATTAAAAAATATGATTTATTTCTATCAATATCAGACGAGAAAGATTATTCAGTATCATTTACAATTTTAAAGGTTCAATAATGTTTACTAAAAAATTTTTTATAGAAAATGCTAAAACATTATTTTATGCACTAATAATAGCAATTATTATTAGATCAATCTTTATACAGCCATTCTACATTCCATCCTCATCTATGGAGCCCAATTTACTCGTTGGTGATAGACTCTTTGTTACAAAATATTCTTATGGTTATAGTAAGCACTCATTTCCGTTCAGCCCACCTTTTTTTCAGGGTAGAATTTTGCAAAATAAACCAAAGAGAGGTGATGTTGTTGTTTTTAAAACCCCCGCTGATAATAGGACTGATTATATCAAAAGATTAATTGGTCTTCCAGGTGATCAAATTCAATTTATTGACTCAAATTTATATGTGAACAACAGTGAAATATTAAAATCTAAATTAAAAAATAAAAAAAAAATTTTTTGTGGTGAAAGTGAATTTGATACCTTTCTTTTTGAAGAGTCTATATCAAAAAAAAAAAAGCATTTGACTGTATACTCTAAAAAAAATAGTTACCAAAATTCAGACCCATTCATAGTTCCCGATAAACATTATTTTTTTTTAGGTGATAATAGAGATTGTTCTAAAGACAGTAGATTTTTAACAAGTGTTGGATATGTTCATGAAGATAATCTAGTAGGGAAAGCTCAATTTATTTTTTTTTCATCAGATAAATCGTTCGGAAGTATTTTATATTTTTGGAAATGGAACAAATCTATAAGATTAGACAGATTCTTTAAAAAGATTAAATAATGAAAATAGATTATTTTAATTTAGAAAAAAAAATTGAGATTTCATTTAAAAATAAAGATTTATTAATTAGATCTCTCACACACAAAAGTTTTGATAAAAAAAAAAATAATGAAAAAATGGAATTCTTAGGTGATAGAGTTCTAGGTTTAGTTATGGCAAAAAAACTTTTAGAAATTTATCCAAAAGAAAAAGAAGGAGTCTTAGATAAAAAATTCGCATCACTGGTGAATAAAAAAACTTGTTTAGAAATAGCCAAAAAATTAGAATTAGAAAAATTTATCCTGACTTTTAATGTTAAAAAAAAAAATAATATGATTGAAGATAAAGTTTTAGCAGATAGTTGTGAGGCTTTAATTGGTTCTATATATCTTGAAAAAGGGTTTTCAATTGTTGAAAAATTTATTTTGAATCAATGGTCTAAACACATCAAAGATAGTGTTGTTACCAAAGTTGATGCTAAAACAACATTACAGGAACTTTCGTTAAAAAGATTTAAAAAATTACCTATTTATAAATTGATTTCTAATACAGGACCAAAACATAAACCTATTTTTAAGGTTGGTGTAAAATTATCTGATACTAAATTTTACGTTTCAAAAGGTAAATCAAAAAAAGATGCGGAACAAAATGCAGCCATTTTATGCTTAAAGAATATTCGTTAAAATGAATTGGGATGATTTAGGTTTTCTGCTTACAAAAAATAGATATAGTGAAAATTCTATAATTTCTGAAGTTTATACTAAAAATCATGGAAAAGTTTCTGGTATTATTTTCGGCGGAACCTCAAAAAAAATAAAAAATTATCTTCAAATTGGTAATCAAATTTATATTAATTATGCATCAAAATCAGATAATAAACTTGGGTATTTTAAAGTTGAAATCCAAAAAGCTTTATCTCCATTTTATTTTGATAATAATCAAAAGTTGTCATGTATTACATCAGCAATGCATTTAATAAAATTGTTAACAGCTGATTTTCAAGAAAATAAAGATGTTTTTTTTTTAATTGAAGATTTTTTTAAATTTTTAAAATCAGATAATTGGATCAAAAATTATGTTTATTGGGAATTAAATCTGCTCAAGATTTTAGGTTATGATTTAGAAATTAAGAATTTAGTTGATAAGAAATTAATTGGGAACAAATTACAATACATTTCAAAATCAAATATCGATAAAAAAGTTATCCCAAATTTTCTAATTGATAAAAATAATAATAAAGAAAACCTTGAAAACTTATTAGATGGTTTGAAACTTGTGGGTGATTATTTAGATAAAACAATATTAAAACCTAATAATCTTAATCAACCTTTAAGCAGACAGCATTTCATTAATAGCTTAAGATAATTATTTCAGGATATCATTTATTCTATCTGAATAATAACTTACAATTGCATTTGCACCTGCTCTTTTAAAAGCAATTAAACTCTCAATTATAATTTCTTTGCTGACTAAACCTTTTTTTATTCCATTAGCTAAAAGACTGTATTCACCAGATACCTGATAGGCCATTACAGGTATTTTAAAATTTTGCTTAATAGAGCTGATTATATCTAAATAAGGTAAACCGGGTTTTACCATAACCATATCAGCCCCTTCTTTAATATCTAAAGCAACTTCCCTCAATGCTTCATTACTGTTTTTAAAATCCATTTGATAATTTTTTTTATTTCCTTTTAGTAAGCCTTTTGATCCAACAGCATCTCGAAATGGTCCATAAAAACTTGAAGCATATTTAACAGCATAAGATAAAATTTGTGTCATTTTATATCCATTTTTATCTAATGCTCTTCTAATTTTTCCAATCCTTCCATCCATCATGTCAGATGGCGCCAGCACATCACAACCAATTTGTGCCTGTAGTAATGATTGGTTTATTAAAATTTCTATAGTTTCATCATTCAAAATATATCCAGATTTTAATAATCCATCGTGACCATGTGAGGTGTATGGATCCAATGCAACATCACACATAATGCCAATTTCGTTTTTATACTTTTTTTTGATTAAATGGATAGCCTTACAAACTAAATTATCTTCATTTAAAGCTTCAGTTCCAAGTGAATTCTTTTTATTATTTTGAGTATATGGGAACAATGCAACCATAGGTAAATTATTTTTAATAGCTTTATCTATAACAAAACTCAATTTATCTAGTGTATAACGATAAACATCAGGCATTGATTCTATTGATTGTCTTTTATTTTTTCCATCCATGAGAAAGATTGGTAATATAAAATCGTTAGAGGTAAGATTATTTTCTTCTATTAGTCTTCTAGACCAATCATTTTTTCTACTACGTCTAAGTCTTAAACTAGGGTATTTTCCAGTAATCATGTCTAAATCTATATAAATAATGCGACAAATGTAATATACAAATATATCTTAAAAAGGATATTAAATAATTTTAAAAGGAGACAATATACTGCAAATGAATTTAAATTTTAACGATTTTCAAAAACAAGATCTTAAATTTGATATTAATAAATTACAGAAAGCTTACAAAGAAATATTGGCTATTAAGAAATTTACTGGAGTTAAAGGTATATCAAATTTTGGAGCTATCTCTTTAACTCAAATCCCAGGAGATCCAGATTCAATTAAGGGTCATAAAGCTAGAGGTGTTTTTTGGACCAAACCTGACTCATCAGGAAAAGAAGCTATGAGAGACGAAAAAATAAATGAAGAAGCGTATTCAGAATTTATTGATGATTACAAAGATACTTATTTCAAAGAAGTGTTCGATGTCTTATCTTCTAAATATAAACTAGGGAGAGTAAGAGTATTGCTTAAAGAGCCAAGATCTACTCTCAGCTGGCATAGAGATCCAGAACCTAGATTACACATCCCAATAATTACAAACCCGGGTTCAATTATGGTAATTGATAATATTGCCAAACATATGCCAGCAGATGGTTCTGTCTGGATAACTAATAATACAAAATATCACAATGCTTTCAATGGTGGAGAAGAAAATAGAATTCATTTAGTAGCTTGTGTTTTAGACTATAAATTTAATTAATTTGAAAAAAATATTTATATCATCTGATCATGCAGGTTTTAATTTAAAGGAGAAAATTAAAAAAAAATTTTCCAAAAAATATATGTTTTTAGATTTAGGAACAAATAGCTCTAATATTTCTGTAAATTATCCTGACTTTGCTCATAAGCTTTGTAAGAAAGTAAGAACTAATAGCAAATATATGGGCATATTAGTATGTGGTTCAGGTATGGGCATGTCAATGGCAGCAAATCGTCATAAAAAAATAAGAGCAGCAGTGTGTTATTCGGTCAAAAACACCAAATTATCTAGATTGCATAACAATGCAAATATTATTACACTAGGATCTAGATTGACAAAAAAAAATATTGCATTTAAATGTGTTGAGACTTTTATTAACACAAAATTTGAAGGTGGAAGACACAATAAAAGAGTAAAAAAAATATAGAAAATAATATGTCTAGTGAAACAAAATATATAAATTCAAATTATGAAGACTTTTTTGAAAAGAGTTTATCGAAATCAGATCCAGAACTTTTTGAAGCTATAAATGATGAGTTAGTTAGACAACAAAATCATATAGAACTTATTGCATCAGAAAACATCGTCTCACAAGCTGTCCTAGAAGCTCAAGGATCAGTTTTAACTAATAAGTATGCAGAAGGATATCCCGGCAAAAGATATTATAATGGATGTGAACATGTTGATGTTGCTGAACAATTAGCAATTGATAGAATAAAAAAACTCTTTAATTGTAAATATGCGAATGTTCAACCACACTCAGGTGCACAAGCCAATGGAGCGGTTTTTTTAGCCTTATTAAAACCTAATGATACTTTCTTGGGGATGAGCTTAAATTCTGGTGGTCATATTACGCATGGGTTAAAAATTTCAATGTCTGGTAAATGGTTTAACGCAATAAGTTATGACGTTGATAAGAAGTCTGAATTAATAGATTATGATAATGTTGAAAAACTCGCTTTAGAACATAAGCCTAAATTAATAATTGCCGGTGGAAGTGCTTATTCTAGAGTGATTGATTTTAAAAAATTTAGAGAAATTGCAGATAAAGTTGGAGCTTATTTAATGGTTGATATGGCTCATTTCTCAGGATTGGTTGCTGGTAAAGGTTACCCAAATCCGTGTGACTATGCACATGTAGTTACATCAACAACACACAAAGTTTTTAGAAGTGCAAGAGGAGGCATTATCCTTTCAAATGATGAAGATCTTGGAAAAAAATTTAATACAGCTGTTTTTCCTGGATATCAAGGAGGACCTTTGATGCATATTATTGCTGCAAAAGCAGCTGGTTTTTTTGAAGCTTTAAAGCCTGAGTTTCAAACTTATATAAAGAATGTTTTAGCTAATGCAAAAATATTATCTGAAACTTTAAAGAACAATGGTTTCAAAATTTATTCAGGAGGAACAGATACACATTTAATGCTTGTTGACCTTAGACCGTTCAATGTAAAAGGTAATCTAGCGTCCGAAAGCTTAAGTAGAGCCAACATTACATGTAATAAAAATGGAATACCATTCGATACTGAAAAACCTATGATAACTTCTGGAATTAGATTAGGCTCTCAAGCAGCGACTACAAGAGGTTTTGGTTTAAAAGAATTTGAAGAAGTTGGAAATTTAATTACAAAAGTTATAAAAGGATTATCTGAAAATCCTGAGGACAACAGCAAGGTTGAAGAAGAAGTTCGTAATGAAGTTGTAAATTTATGTTCTAAATTTCCTATTTATAAAAATTTAAATAGATGATCTGTCCTTGTGAAAAAAAAGGCGAAACTTCTGTTGTAGACTCTCGGCCAACTGAAGATGGTACAGCTATACGAAGAAGAAGACTTTGCTCATGTGGTGAAAGATTTACTACTTTTGAGAGAATTCAATACAGAGAATTAATGGTAGTCAAAAAAAATGGAAGAAAATCCTCATTTGATAGAGATAAACTCTCTAAATCTATTTACATTGCCTTAAAAAAAAGACCTTTAGATACTGAGACTGTTGAGAAATTTATCAGCCGTATATCTAGATCTTTAGAAGAGCTTGGACAAAGTGAAATTTCAAGTAATACAATTGGAACAATGGTAATGGAAGGTTTAAAAGAACTTGATCCAGTTGCTTATGTAAGGTTTGCGTCAGTCTACAGAAATTTTAGAGAAGAAAAAGATTTTGTACAATTTGTGGACAAAATAGATGTCTTCAAAAAAAGGTAAATTTTCCTCACAAGATAAACAATTCATGAATCTTGCAATTAATCTCGCAAGATCTAGAAATGGATTAACAGGTAACAATCCATCGGTAGGTTGTGTAATTGTTAAAAATAACAATATTATTTCAATTGGACAAACAGGCTATAATGGAAGACCCCATGCAGAATATAATGCTATAAAAAATAGTATTGAAAAAGTTAATGGATCTAAGATGTATATAACTCTTGAACCATGTAACCATTACGGGCAAACACCGCCATGCACAAACAACATTATTAAAAATGGAATTAAAGAAGTTTATTATTCTATTGACGATATTGACAAAAAAGTAAAAGGAAAAAGTTTTAATATTTTAGAAAAGAAGAAAATAAAAGTTCAAAAAGGTCTTTTAAAAGAGAAAGCAAAGGATCTTTACGAGTCATATATATGTAACAGATTATACAAATTGCCATATGTAACTGGTAAAATTGCAATTACTAAAAACAAACTTATTTATAGTTATGGAAATAAAAGAATAACAGACACTTTTTCTGATAAGTTAACGCATTTTTTAAGATATAAGAATGATGCGATATTAATTTCACATCAAACTTTATTAAAAGACAATCCAAAACTTAATTGTAGATTAAAAGGTTATGAAAAATTTTCTCCAAAAAGAATAATTTTAGATAAAAATTTAGAAATTAAACAAAGTAGTTATATTTTCAAAAGTTCAAAAAAAGAAAATACATTTATTTTTCACAATTCATTAAATTTTGATAAAATTCGAATTCTAAAAAAAAGAGGTATTAGATTAATAAAATTAAAAACAAACCAAGATAATTTATTTAATTTAAATAAGATTTTAAAAATAGTATTTAAAAATGGTATAAGGAATTTATTAGTGGAAGGTGGTGACAAATTAACTAAAGCTTTTCTATTTAATAGATTATTTGATAAATTTTATTTATTCAAAAGTCCAAAAAAATTATCTAAATATAATGAACATGTTAACTTTACATCCTTAAATATTTTGGATAAGAAATACAGTAAAAAAACCAAAATTATCTCTAAAGTAGCAAATGATAAAATAATTATTTATAAAAGATAAAATGTTTAATGGAATAATTTTTAATAAGGGTTTAATTACAAAAATATCTAAAAGGCCCAAAGGTATAAATATTTTTGTTAGATCAACCATTAAATTGAGAAAGAAAGATATCGGCATTTCTGTTGCATGTGATGGAGTTTGTCTAACACTTATAACCATTAAAAAAAAAATAATGGAATTTTATCTATCAAATGAAACTATACTAAGATCAAAGTTTAGACATATAAAGAAAGGAGAATTAATAAATCTTGAATTGCCACTCAAATATGGTCAAGAAATATCCGGTCATATTTGTCAAGGACATGTAGACACAGTTGGAAAAATATTAAGCATTAAAAAGATTGATAAATCATTTCTTTTTGATTTTGAAATAAATAAAAAAGAAAAAAAAAATTTAATTGAGAAAGCTTCAATATGTATAAATGGGATTTCATTAACAATATCAAAAGTTACAAAAAAAGGCTTCCAAATTTGGATAATACCTCACACCTTTAAAGAAACAAATTTATCAAAGTTAAAAAGAGGTAATTTTGTCAATATTGAAATTGATATTCTTTCTAAATATGTAAAAAATTTTTTTTATGAAAAAAAGTAATTATTCATCAATAGAAACAATTATTAAAATAGCTAAAAAAGGTGGTATGTTTATTCTTGTAGATGACGAAAAAAGAGAAAATGAGGGTGATTTAGTAATTTCAACATCAGACACTAATCCAAAAAAAATAAACTTCATGGCTAAATATGGAAGGGGGCTAATTTGTTTAGCTTTAGACAGTCATCAAGCAAAAAAATTAAATTTGTCACTGATGTCACCTATAAATCAATCAAGAAATAAAACTGCTTTTACAGTATCGATAGAAGCAAAAAAGGGAATAACAACAGGTATTTCTGCTAAAGACAGATGCAAAACAATAAAGATTGCCTCAAAAAAAAATGTAACAAAAAAGGATATAGTTTCACCAGGACATATTTTTCCAATTATAGCTAAGGATGGGGGAGTACTTGTTAGAGCTGGTCATACAGAAGCTTCAGTTGATATTTCAAAAATGGCAAAAAAAAATAATTCAGCTGTAATATGTGAAATTATGAACGAAGATGGTTCGATGGCAAAAGGACAGGATCTTTTTAATTTTGCTAAAAAACATAAATTGAAGATTGGAAAGATAGAAGATTTAATTTCATATAGATTAAAAAGAGAAAAATTAATTAAATTAAAAAAATCTTCAGATATAAAAGTCAAAAAACAAAAATATAAAATTAAGATATATGAAAATTTATTAGATGGATCAGAACATTTTGCATTAATAAAAGGTTCTTTTAAAAAAGGACTTATTCCAAGAGTAAGAGTAATTTCATCTAATGTTGTACAAAATTATTTAATAACTCAAAATTTACCAAATTCGTTCAACAAAACTTTAAATTATTTTAAAAAATTTAATAATTGTGTATTGATTTTTATTAAAGATACAAATCTTAAATCAGTCACTCAGACGTTAAAAGATTATAAAGATAAAAATTTTTACAAAAAAGGAAATGACAAATTAATAAAAAATTACGGTATTGGAGCTCAGATAATTAAGGATTTGAAGATCAAAAAAATGATATTAATCACCAAATCTCCAAAAAAGGTTATTGGTTTAGAAGGTTATGATATAAAGATAACAAAACAAGAATTGATTTAATGAATAAAAAAATTTTAATAATAAATGCAAATTATTACAAGAATGTTTCATCTGGTTTACTTAAAAGCGCATTGAATAAAATATCTAATAAATTTAGAATTAAAATTACAAATGTTCCTGGTGTATTTGAAATACCAGTAACGATTTCGAAAAATTTAAAAAAATATGATGCATTTATTGCTCTAGCTTGTGTAATAAAAGGTCAAACCCCTCATTTTGATTTTATATCTAAAGCATCTACTGATGCGATCATGAAATTATCTATTGAGTCTAAAAAACCCATAGGTAATGGAATTATAACTTGTTTAAATATGAAACAAGCAATAGCTAGAAAAAAAAAAGGTGCAGAAGCTGCTAACGCTATTTTGTCAGTTTTATCACAAAAATGAAAACTAGTTTTAGTCCCAAAAATAACCCAAGAGTAATAATTATTCAAAAATTATATGGAAAGTTTTTTAATAATGATGAACAACTTACCTTTCCTAAACATAGATTCAAAAAATTTATTAAAGATATCGTCTCAGGAACTATTGAACGTAATGATGTTATATTAGAAGAACTAAATAAAAATTTAGGAAAAGAGTTTTCTGTAAACAATTTAGATAAATTATTTCAAGTTATTTTAAAATCTGCTACATACGAATTTTTATATAAACCCAACTTATCAATAAGGATAATAATAAAAGAATATTTAAATGCATCAAATTTTTTTTTAGAAGACGGGCAAACTAAATATTTAAATGCATTGTTGGATAATATTGGAAAAAAATTAAGATCTTCAAATGCATGAATTTCAAATTATAAATAAATTTTTTTTACAATTGTCCAAAAAAAATAAAAGTTCACTAAATCTAAATGATGATGTTTTTTTTGATAAATCTAAAAAACTAGTTGTTTCAGTAGATACTTATATTGAAGGTATACACTTTATTAATTTTAAAAAACCAGATCTTGTAATTAAAAAAATTATTAGATCTTCAATATCAGATATTATTTGCAAAGGTGTTAAACCAAAGTATTATTTTATATCAGGATCAGGTGATAAAAGATCATTTTCTTCTTTTAATTTAAAAAAAATTTCAAAATCTTTAAAACAAGAACAAAATAAATATAACATTTTTTTATGTGGTGGAGATACTGTTTATTCTAATAAATTAAGTTTTACTGTGACTTCAATTGGTTTTTCACAAAAAATAATATTAAGAAATAATGCAAAAATAAATGATGATATTTATGTGACTGGTAATTTAGGTGATAGTTTTACTGGTTTAAATATTTTAAAAAAAAAAATTTCTACTTCTAGCTATTTAAAAAAATATTTTATAAATAAATATTACCTACCAAATTTACATTTAAATTTGAGCAATAAATTATTAACTTTTGCTCATTCATCTATAGATATTTCTGATGGTCTATTTTCTGACTTAGAAAAATTAATAAATAAACAAAAATTTTCTTATAAGATATACTTAGATAATGTTCCAATTTCTACAAATCTTAAAAAACTCCTTATTAAAAAAAAATTAAATAAGATATCTTTCATTTCTCAAGGTGATGATTATCAGATTTTATTTACTGCTAATTCTTCTAAGTCTAGAATCATTAATAAAATTTCTAAATCTCTAGGTATAAAAATTTCTAAAATAGGAAAAATTTGTTCCAACATGCAAAAATCTCAGATTATTGATCAAAAAGGGAATAAAATTGCTATTAAAACAAAAGGATATTTTCACAGATTTTAGAAGTTAATTATTGCCTTTTATACCTTTTTTTGTATTGTCCGCATTTTAATAACTATCAACCAACAAAGTAATTAAGGTTAATATGAACTCAACTGTCGAAACAATACTATTATACACTATAGCTGCTGGATTTTTATCAATTGTTTATGGATATTTTACTGGAAAGAATATTTTAAATTCAAGTCCTGGTAATTCTAAAATGCAAGAAATTGCATCTGCAATTCAAATTGGTGCTAAAGCTTATTTAAATAGACAATATAAAACAATAGCAATTGTTGGTGTAGTTGTTTTAGTAATTGTAAGTATAGCTTTTAGTCCATTAGTTGGTTTAGGATATCTTATTGGTGCAACATTATCTGGAATAGCTGGATATGTTGGAATGTTAGTTTCTGTTGAAGCAAACGTTAGAACAGCTGAAGCTTCTAGGAAAGGTTTATCTAGTGGACTTTCAGTAGCTTTTAAATCAGGCGCAGTTACTGGTATGTTAGTTGCTGGTTTAGCATTATTAGCTATAGCTGTTTATTATTACTTATTATTAAAATTTGATGTCGATGAAAGAGAAATTGTTAACGCATTAGTTGCCTTAGGTTTTGGTGCTTCATTAATTTCAATTTTTGCAAGATTAGGTGGAGGTATATTTACTAAAGGAGCCGATGTAGGAGCTGATTTAGTGGGTAAAGTTGAAGCTGGAATACCTGAAGATGATCCAAGAAATCCCGCTGTAATCGCTGATAATGTTGGTGATAATGTTGGAGATTGTGCTGGCATGGCAGCGGATTTATTTGAAACTTATGCTGTTACTATCGTTGCTACAATGGTTTTATCCTCAATCTTTTTTCCAGGTGATTTATCAATGATGATTTATCCATTGACCATTGGTGGAGCTTGCATTTTGACATCAATTTTGGGAACTTTCTTTGTTAAACTTGGTAAAAGTAAAAACGTAATGAATGCGTTATATAAAGGTTTTGTTGTTTCTGCTGTTTCTTCATTAGCAATACTTTATCCAGTAACTGATTATGTGTTGGGATTAGAAAATACTTATAAATTAAATAATATGACATTCTCAGGTATTAGTCTTTACTATTGTGGGATCATAGGTTTAGTTATTACTGGTTTATTAATATGGGTAACAGAATATTATACTGGTACTAACTATAGACCAGTCAGAAGTGTAGCTAGTTCTTCAACTACTGGTCATGGAACTAATGTAATACAAGGTTTGGCCATCTCATTAGAGGCTACTGCTGTGCCAGCATTAATAATTGTTGCTGGAATTTTGCTAACTAATCATATAGCGGGACTATATGGTATAGCAATAGCGGTAACTACTATGTTAGCTCTTGCTGGTATGGTCGTTGCCTTAGATGCTTATGGACCTGTTACAGATAATGCTGGTGGTATTGCTGAAATGTCTAAATTACCAAATAATGTTAGAAAAACTACTGATGCATTAGATGCGGTTGGAAATACCACGAAGGCAGTAACAAAAGGTTATGCAATTGGTTCTGCAGGATTAGGGGCACTAGTTCTTTTTGCTGCGTATACAGAAGATATTAAACATTTTTCTAAAGAAGCAGGATCAAAGTTAGAAGGAATTGTAGTAACATTTGATTTATCCAATCCCTATGTTGTTGTTGGTCTTCTAATTGGAGGAATGCTCCCTTATTTGTTTGGATCAATGGGTATGCAAGCTGTTGGTAGAGCAGGTGGAGCCGTTGTTGTCGAAGTAAGAAGACAATTTAAAAAATTTCCAGGTATTATGAAAAGAAAACAAAAACCTGATTATGCTAAGCTTGTAGATTTACTGACTGTAGCAGCAATTAAAGAAATGATAATTCCTTCACTATTACCAGTTCTATCACCAATTGTTTTATATTTCATAATACTTGCTATAGGTGGACAGGTTGCAGCTTTAGCATCTGTTGGAGCAATGTTACTAGGTGTAATTATTACAGGATTATTCGTCGCTGTTTCAATGACAGCTGGTGGTGGCGCTTGGGATAACGCTAAAAAATATATTGAGGATGGTAATCATGGTGGAAAAGGTTCAGAAGCTCATAAAGCAGCTGTGACAGGAGATACAGTTGGTGATCCTTATAAAGATACCGCTGGTCCCGCAGTAAATCCAATGATCAAAATTACTAATATTGTTGCTTTATTGTTACTAGCTGTGATTGCTGGTTAATTTTTGATCCGTTTTTTTCCTAACGGATCATCAATTTTTTGCCTTACAGAATAAAGAAAATTATAAATAAATGATTTTCGTGTTTGATTTACTTCTGTAACCGTCTCATCAAATTTCATTTTTTTCATATCTTCAATATTATAGAACTTCTTACTTATCAAAATACCTTTAGTATCTACTTCAAGAACTAAAACATTGTTTCTTAAAAGTTTTTTTTTACCTAATTTAGTTAATTTAGAGCTACTTGTTTTTTTTTCAATATATATATAAATATCATTATCAAATGTACTTTTTGTTGAAGGAGGGCCAATAATATCAAAAATGTCATTTTTATTTGTTTTATTAAGCTTCAACTTTGCTTGTTTTTTTTCTAGATTATGTACACCATGATTTTGTATAACTTTATTAAAAGAACAGTTTAAAATTAAAAAAAATATAGTTAATATTAAAATTTTATTCATGAATGAATTATATATAAATCTTTATAATAATTTAATCAAATTAACTACAAATAAATTGTTATATAAAGGTCTTAATAAACAAGACACATTTTCAGATAGGCTGCTTTTATTTTTAATGCATTTTGCTTTTTTCTTAAAAGTCTTCAAAAATAAAAATAATACAGAAGCTTTACAAAAGATATATGATTTTAATTTTAGACAATTAGAATTGAGTATTCGTGAAATCGGATACGGTGATCAATCTATTAATAAGAAAATGAAAGATTACATTAATCTTTTTCATTCTTTAGTTTCCGAAGTGCATTTTTGGGATAATTTAAATAATAACGAAAAGGAAAAAAAGTTTTCAATTTTTTTAGAAAATTTCGAAAAAACTGATTATTTGATTGATTATTTTGATAAATATCAGGAAAATCTATCAAAAAAAACTTTGAATTCTTATCTAAAAAGTGTAAGTAACTTTTAATTATGGCTGTACCTAAACGTAAACAAACCCCGTCAAGAACTGGCATGAGAAGAGCTCAAAATATGAAATTCTCAAGTAAAAATATTATTGAGGATAAAAAATCTGGTGAATATAGGCTCTCACACCATTTGGATATGAAAACTGGTATGTATAAGGGAAGACAAGTTTTAGATCCAAAAGAATAAATAAAAGATTATTCAAAAAATGTCAGATTTTATCAGAATTGCAGTTGATGCAATGGGAGGTGATGGTTCTCCAAAGAAAGTCATTGATGGTATTATTCATAATCATAATTTAGATAAAAGTAGTTTTTATAAAATTTTTGGTAATAAGGAACTAATAAATAAATATATTAAAAACAAAATAGATAATAAATTTTATGAGATTGTACATACTGATAATGTTGTAAGGAGTACTGATAGTCCTTTAGAGGCAGCTAAAAGAGGTAAAAATACAAGTATGTGGCTAGCTATTGAAAGTGTTAAAAATAAAAATTGCGATATAGTAATTTCTGCTGGAAATACAGGAGCATTGCTTGTAGTAGCGAAGCTTAATCTTAAAATGATAGAAAATATAGACAAGCCAGCTTTATCAGCGCTCTGGCCGAATAAAAAAGGAATGAGTGTTGTCTTAGATCTTGGAGCAAATATTGAATGTAGTTCAAAAAATTTAGTTGATTTTTCAACAATGGGAGCTTCACTTTATAAATCACTATATCCACAAGAAATTCCCAATGTTGCTTTATTAAATATTGGCTCAGAGGAATTAAAGGGAAATGAAATAATAAAGGAAACATTTCAGCTATTAAATCAAAAGAAAAATGATAATTTTAATTTTTCAGGATATATAGAGGGAAATGAACTTATGAATGGTGAAGTTAATGTAATCGTGTCGGATGGTTTCACAGGAAATGTGGCGTTAAAAACAGCTGAAGGAACAGCTAATTTTATTACAGATGAACTTAAAAAAGCACTAAGTAACAATATGCTAGGAAAAATTTCATCTTTATTGAATATATCAAATTTAAATAAATTTAAGAAAAGATTAGACCCAAGACTTTACAATGGAGCTATATTTATAGGGCTAGACTCACCGGTAGTTAAAAGTCATGGTGGGACAGATCTTGTAGGTTTTTCAAATTCACTAGGTGTTTGTAATAGAATTATCAAAGGCAATTTGATAGATAAAATAAAAGATAATATCTTATAAATGAGAATAAACTTAACTAAAAAAGACTTAGTTAATATTGTTTATATGCAGATTGGTTTTTCAAAGAGCATATCAGAAAATTTGATTAACGAATTTTTTTCACTAATAATTACGAATTTAATTCAAGAAAAAAAGTTAAAAATTTCGAATTTTGGAACATTTTCAATAAGAAAAAAGAGGTCACGTATTGGTAGAAATCCAAAAACAAAGGAAAAAAAAATCATATCAGATAGAAATGTGGTTTTATTTAAGCCATCAAAAGATTTTAAAATTTTTATTAATTCAAAAAATAATGACTAAATCATCAAATGCATATAAAACAATTGGTGAAGTTGTTAAGATATTAAATTTAAAATCTAGAAATAATCAATCATCACCCACTCATACCATTCGATATTGGGAAAAAGAATTCAAACAAATTAAACCTAAAATTTTAAATGGAAATAGAAGATATTATGACAAAAAAAATATTGAATTATTAAAAAAAATTCAATTTCTTTTAAAAGAACAAGGAATGACAATGAATGGAGTTAAAAAAATATTAAGTAAAAACGAACCATTAAAACTTGACGAAACTTTAAATAATTCTATAAATGCCAATATTATTAAAAATAGAATAACTAATATTTCTAATATTTTGAAAAGCTTAAAAAAACTAAAATAAAATGGCAAAAAAAACACATATAAAAGTTCGTTTAGTTCCAGAGTCTAAACCTGATAGTCCATTTTTTTATTATGTAAAAAAACCTGCCGGTGGTGAGAAAGCTAAAATTAAACTTAAAGCAAAAAAATACAATCCATCAACAAGAAAACACGAGGTGTTTATAGAGAAAAAACTTCCACCTCATAGTAAATAGTTTATTTTTTTTTAAAATTTCTTTTTTCATAATTTATATAAGCAAAAATCATTTTCGTCCAAATCTCTCGTGTTAGCTTAATATCTATATTATGTTTAATAGATTTTTTCTTTATTGATTTAAGAATTATAGAGATTCTTTTTTTATCTATTATATCTTTCTTACTTGTTTTTAATTTCAAAACATTCTTTATAATATCAGTTCTTTTTTTAATGATTTTGATAAGCCCGTCATCAAGTCTGTCTAACTTGTTTCTTAATAAGTAAAGTTTTTTTCTATTTTTTGGCGACATTTATTCAATTGGATAAATATTAAAATAATATATTTATTCAAATATGTATATAGAAAACAAACTTATCAAAAAACAATTGAGTATATGGATACTTTTTATGTTTTTTTTAGTATCTATGATTATCATAATTGGAGGTTTAACAAGATTAACGGACTCTGGACTTTCTATTACTGAGTGGGAGCTTTTTAAAGGTTTTATACCACCATTAAATCACAAGCAAATGGAATTGTATTTTGAATTATATAAGCAAATTCCTGAGTTTAAGTTGCAAAATTTTTCGATGAGTTTAAGTGAATTTAAAGTGATTTTTTGGTGGGAGTGGTCCCATAGATTTATTGCTAGGATAATTGGAATTTTATATCTAATACCATTAATTTATTTTACATACATTTTAGGATTCAAAAAAGTTAAATATCTATATTTAATATTCTTTCTAATATGTTTTCAGGGATTTATAGGTTGGTTTATGGTATCTAGCGGATTAGAAAATAGAGTAGATGTAAGTCATTTTAGATTATCAATACATCTATTGTTTGCATTTTTGATTTTATCTTTATTACTTTGGAACTATCTTAATGTTAGAGTTGAGAAAAATATTTCGATTAAATTAAATCCACTTTTGCCATTATCCTTTTTGATTATAATTTTTTTTCAAATTATAATTGGTGCTTTTGTATCAGGCATGGATGCAGGAAAAATCTATAATTCATGGCCTTTAATGGGAAATTCATATTTTCCAGATGATAACAATTTTAAAGATCTATTTAAATTGTCTGCATTTAGTGACCCTTCATTAGTGCAATTTATCCATAGAAATTTAGCTTATGTGATAAGTATATTTTATTTATCAATGTTCATAATTATTTATAAAAAAAATATGTCTAATTTATACAAAACAATTAATAATTTAGGAATTATACTAATTTCACAAATTTTTTTAGGAATTTTAACTGTTATATATGGTGCACAAATATATATAGCATCTGTGCACCAAATTAGTTCTATTTTTCTAGTAAGTACATGTATTTATTTTTACTATATAAATACAAGATCTAACTAACAGCTTTTAAATTAGGTTTTCCAGAGGCCCCTAAAGCTTGATCTAGATCAGCTATAATATCGTCTGGGTGCTCTATCCCTATAGAAAGTCTAACATAACCAGGCGTTACACCTGCAGCTAACAATTCTTCCTCTGTTAATTGGCTATGTGTGGTGGTAGCTGGATGTATAGCTAAACTTCTAGCATCACCAATATTTGCAACATGATAAAACATTTTTAATGACTCAATAAATTTTTTACCTGCTTCAACACCACCTTTAACTTCAATACCTATAAGCGCTCCATTTCCTCCCTTCATATATTTTTTGGATCTTTCACCAATTTTTCCTTTGTGCAGAGTAGGGTAGATAACTCTATCTACATTTTTATGTTTTTGTAAAAATGCGACAGCTTTTTCGGCATTAGAACAATGTTGTTTCATTCTTAGTGGAACAGTTTCTAATCCTTGAATTATTCCCCAAGCATTATCAGGTGCTAATGGTGCTCCTAGATCCCTTAATAGAACAACACGTGCTCTTACTGCGTATGAGACATTAGCTCCTGTCAACTGTGGAACTACAACGCCCCATTGTGCACCACCATAACTTGCATCAGGCTCATTGAATAATGGTTGTCTTTTAGGATCTTTTGTCCAGTCAAAATTACCTCCATCAACAAGACATCCCCCTATAACCGTACCATGACCACCAATAAATTTAGTAAGTGAATGAACTACTACAGCAGCCCCATGTTCTAAAGGCTTACAAATAACTGGTGCCGCAGTATTATCCATAATTAATGGGATGTTGTGCTTTCTACCGATGTCAGATACTTCTTTAATTGGAAATACTCTTAAATATGGATTAGGCAAAGTTTCAGCATAAAAACATCTAGTTTTATCATCAATCAATTTTTCAAAATTATTTGGATCTGATGGATCGGCATATCTACATTCAATACCTAATTTTTTTAAAGTATGTGTGAACAAATTAACTGTACCACCATATAAATCTGTGGAACTGATAAAATTATCCCCTGACTGACATACATTCATTATAGCAAAAGTTGATGCTGCTTGCCCTGAACCAACGGTAACAGCAGCAAGTCCGCCCTCAAGAGCTGCAACTCTTTTTTCTAAAACATCATTTGTTGGATTCATAATTCTTGTGTATATGTTTCCAAATTCTTTTAGTGCAAATAAATTTGCAGCATGATCTGTATCATTAAATTGATAAGATGTTGTTCTATATACTGGTACAGCTACTGCAGTTGTTGCTGGATCACTTCTGTAATCACCACCATGCAATGCAATTGTTTCTGGATTTTTTGATTTACTCATATATTTTCTCCTATTTTTAGCTATTTAACGATAACAGTAATTTACAATCAAGCTTTATTAAATGTCTAAGTTATTAAGAATATTAACTTAATACAATTTATAGTAGAAATAAAATTGACTTATTTTTTCTCTATAATGAATAGCTCATTATTAAAATGAAGCCCTTTATTTTTATTGATTATACTTTGAACAATTTTTTGATATTTTTTTTGACTTTCAGCCTTCATAATTTGTTCATCAGATATTTGATTTACATAAACTGCTGCATTCCATGCTGAAAATATCAATGAAGTGGCTATTCCACCGCTTATTTCATTAGGTAATGCTCTCAAGACATAACTAATTTTTTTTATTTTATGAAATCTTAGAGTATTTAATAAAGATTTATCTGTATTTAATCTAATATATTTCTCAATAGATGAATACAAATATGGAAATGGATTTTCTTTTGGCCAAACTTTTTTTACAATTTTATTTGCCGGATCTCCACCACAAGCATGCACAACAACTAGCTTTCCTTTTTTTGCTAAAGATTTAATCATAGGTTCAATTACATATTTTACTTTTTTTTCTGCAGTCACTCTTGATCTATAAGGCTGAGATGCAATAATCAAATCATAATCAGTTTTTCCATTGTTTTTTTTTGGTATTACATCCTGCAGAACAAATTCTTGGTCTTTTCTATAAATCACAATCACTGATGGCTCTTTGTAAGTTGATGTGCCTGTTTTGGGATTTGTCTCAACTTGCCACTTTTTTGCTAAAAATTCTTGATTAAGTTTTCTTAATTGAACACTAAAATCTAATGAGGAGTTGCCTTTTAGTTTTACAACTTTCCAATTCATTTTTTTTTGTTTTTTAATATTATTCGATTTTAATGATGTTGACTCAACATAATTTAAGTTAGAAATTACAAAAACTGTATTTTTATGTTCTACAAATCTATCTGGTAATTTTTCTAAACCCAGTCTGACATCCTCCATGCTAATTTCCTTTGTACTAACTAATAGAGGAATATTTGGCATTTTTTGATGGCACTGTCTCATGACGTTCATTAGCAACGAACCATCCCCCATACCAGCATCAAATATCTTAAGTGAAGGGTAGTTAGGTTTTAATTTATGAACGATAGGTTTTAAGGCATCTGCAATTTTATTTTTTTCATTTGTGGTTGTAACGAAAAGAAGATATTTTTGTCTATTATCAAAAAATCTGAAATTTTTTTTCATTTTATGATTTTTTTGGTGGAAAATTTTCTAATACAAAACTTTTTAAAACTTTAAGAACCCTATCAGCTTCTTCTAAAAGCATCATATGTCCGCAATTATCAATTATTTCAACCCTACTACCGTCAATAAGAGCAGCTAATTTTTTCCCTTCATTTATAGGACACATTTTATCTCCTGTTGCTAGTATTGATAGTGTGGGAATCTTTATTTTTTTAGCTGCTTCAAAACCATTCTTGTAATTATCACACGCTCTAAAATCTACCCCAAGTGTATTTTTTATAGTTCTTGATTTTGCTAACATTCCACCAGTATTAATGTGATATAATCCTGGCACTGGGTGACCGCCAAAGTGTCCCGCAGGACCATGAGCCCAATCCATCATTAGATCAACTGCTTTAGGATTGTTATCTTCAGCTAAAGATAATAATTCAGGATTCATAGGTATTGCTCCAGCACCACCCATTAAACTAAGTGTCTTAATTTTATCAGGATTTTTTGCTGTACATTCAATTGTAACAAGGCATCCCTGAGAGTGACCAACTAAAGAAGCTTCTTTATAACCAACTGAGTCAATTACATCGCTAACCCAATCTGCCATCTCTTCAATTGATTTTAAGCTTTCGCCACTTGATAAACCATGTCCGGGCATATCTAATGCTAGTACACTATAACCATGGAAAGCAAAATATCTTGTTTGGAGCACCCATGTCATATGAGTAAGACCACTACCATGAACAAAAATAATTAATGGTTTTTTCTTATCGAAGGGACGTCCGCCCGTGGAAGCAAAAACTTCATCACCATTTACTTTGAACTTCATTGATTTGAGACAAGCCTTGGTTTCCTAGCTGCTCTAAAACCAACTTCAAAGTCGTTTTTTATGTCATCTATATCTTCTATACCGACTGATAGTCTAATCATATCATGTGATAGACCCGCAAACTTTAATGTAGCTTCATCCATTTGTGAATGAGTGCCTGACGCAGGGTGTATAACAAGTGTCCTTGTATCACCAACATTTGCCAGGTGTGATGCAAGTTTTACATTATTAATAAATGCTACACCGGCATCTTTCCCCCCTTTAATTCCAAATGCTATCATGGATCCACGACCGTTTGGTAAAAGTTTTTTTGCAAGCTCATGATCAGGATGATCAGGCACACTAGGATGAGAGACCCAAGCGACACTTTCATGACCAAGTAAATATTTAACCATTTCCTCTGCATTAGAACAGTGCTTTTTCATTCTTACAGATAAAGTTTCGATACCTTGTAAAACATTCCAAGCATTCTGTGGGCTTAGACAAGGACCAAAATCCCTCATACCTTCAGCTCTCGCTTTCATTGTAAAAGCTGTAGGTCCAAATTCTTCAGCAAAAGATAATCCATGATATCCTTCATAAGGTTTTGTCATAGTCGGAAATTTATCATTTTGCATCCAATCAAAATTTCCACCTTCTACCAATATGCCAGCCATTGAAGAACCATGACCAGCCATCCATTTGGTTAATGAATGAATAACAATATCTGCGCCATGTTCAAATGGTTTGCAAAGATATGGAGTTTGATAAGTAGCATCAACAATCAATGGTATACCAGCATCGTGTGCAATTTTTGAAATCTCTGGCATATTCATTATTTCATTTCCTGGATTACCGACTAGTTCACCAAAAATACCTTTAGTATTTTTTTGAATTGCTTTTTTAAAACCCTCAGTATCCCTTGGTTTTACGAAGGTACATTTTATGCCAAATTTAGGCAATGTAAGTCTAAATAAATTAACGGTTCCACCATATAACTGTGATGAAACTACCAGATGGTCTCCAGCTTCACACAATGTCATAACAGTTAGAAAAATAGCACTCATTCCAGAAGATGTAGCAAGTGCTGCTGTGCCGCCTTCTAATGAAGCGACTCTCTCTTCCAATACAGCCACAGTAGGATTTGAAATTCTACTGTAAATATGACCACCTCTTTCTAAATTAAAAAGTGCTGCTGCATGATCTACATCATCAAATAAATATGAAGTAGTTTGATAAATTGGTACTTGTCTTGAACCTGCATTCTTGTGAGGTTGATAGCCAGCATGAAGGCTTAGTGTATCAAATTTGTATGTTTTAGGATCAGTACTTTTATTTTTTTTATCTGTCATAAATTTCCCTTATTTTTAAATGTTATTAATTAACTATCAATTTATATATAAATTGACAATAAGGCATTTATCAGTATTAATCCCGCCAATCATGACTAAATTTGTGAAAAAAGACCAATTATCATCATCGTGGTATGAAATAGATGCTGATAATGCTGTTGTTGGAAGACTTGCAACAATTATTTCTAAAATAATTCGAGGAAAAAATAAAACGACTTATTCACCACACATGGATGATGGCGACTTTGTAGTTGTTAAAAATATTGATAAAATTAGGTTTACTGGAAAAAAATTTCAAAACAAAAAATATTTTAGACACACAGGATATCCTGGTGGTATTAAAGAAACTACACCAGAAAAAATGTATGAAAAGAAACCTGAAGAAGTATTAAAATTAGCTGTAAAAAGAATGTTACCTGGTGGAGTACTTGGAAGAAAACAGTTAACTAAATTGAAGATTTATACAGGGGGAAATCATCCTCATACTGCTCAAAATTGTAAAATTATTGAATTAGAAAAACTCAATAATAAGAACATTGTTAGAAATTAAATGGAAATTACGCAGCAAAATATTAAAAAACAAAAATTAAAATTAGATTTTAAAGATAGTAAATATGCTACTGGTAGAAGAAAAACTTCTATAGCAAAAGTATGGGTAAAAAAAGGTTCAGGTAAAATTTATGTTAACGGAAAGTTATTTAGTGAATATTTTTCAAATGATAACCACAAAATGCAAATTACAAGACCATTTGAAATAATAAATCAACCTACAGAATATGATGTAAGATGTAGTGTAAAAGGTGGAGGACCTACTGGTCAAGCCGGTGCGATGGTACATGGTATATCAAAAGCGCTTGTGATGTTTGATAATAATTTTAAATCAACCCTAAAAACAGAAAAATTAACAACTAGAGATTCTAGGTCAGTTGAAAGAAAAAAACCTGGAAGAAAAAAAGCTAGAAGAAGCTTCCAATTCTCTAAAAGATAATTTTTTTTTAACTATAACTTGCTATAATATAGAATGCGTAAGCTAAACGTTTTAATTGCTGGATCAACTGGATACATAGGTATTCAATTAATAAAATTGTTATTAAATCATAGATATATAAAAATAAAATATTTATGTGGAAACTCTTCCGTTGGTAAAAAAATTTCTTCATTTGATAAAAGTGTAAAGGCTAAAAATCTCCCTAAAATTATTAGATTTAACAAAAAATTTTTAAAAGATGTTGATGTTATCTTCACAGCTTTACCAAATGGTGAGGCTCAAAATATTTCAAAATTATTATTAAAAAATAATACCCTAATTGATTTAGCAGCAGATTTTAGACTTAAAAAAAGTTACCATTATTTTAAATGGTACAAACAAAAACATAATGCAATTCAAAATATAAAAAAAAGCACTTATTCATTACCAGAAATGATTGGAAAAAAGATCAAAAACTTTAATATTATTGGATGTCCTGGTTGTTACCCAACATCTATACTTTTGCCACTTATCCCTTTAATTAAAATGAATAAAATTAATACTAACAGCATTATTATAGACTCAAAATCTGGATATTCTGGTGCTGGTAAAAGCGTACATAAAAAATATAAAAATAAAAATCTATATGAGTCTTTAAAAGCATATGGTGTGGGCTTTCATAGACACAATTCAGAAATTGAGCAAGAATTTTCAGTTACCACAAAGAAAAAAATAAGATTTATTTTTACACCTCATTTGTCACCAATGTTCAAAGGAATTTTAAGCACTATATATATAGATTTAAATTCAGGAAGTTCTTTAAAGAACATTCAAAGATCTTTAAAAAAATTTCATCAAAAGAATAGGTTTGTTAAAATTTTGAAAAATAACTCTATGATAAGTACAAATGATGTTATTAATACGAATAATTGCATTATATCTGTATGTGAAACCAGGTATAAAAATAAAATAGTGATCTTATCGGCGATTGATAATTTGATCAAAGGTGGTGCGGGTCAAGCAGTTCAAAATATGAACTTAAAATTTGATTTTAATGAAGCAGAAGGTTTAAGATGAAAATTGTTTTGATTGTTTTAATTTTTTTAAATATCTCTTGTAGTTTTGATACAAAAATTAAAAAAAATACATCTTTTACAGAGGGTAAAGATAATTTATTTTATTTTAAGAGTCCTACAATTGAGGATTTTTTATCAAAAATAAATAAATATACTAAAGAATCAGAATATCCTAATTTAGAAGATTAATATGAATAAATTTGTTAATATTGCATTAGTTGGATTGGGTCAGATAGGTAATTACCTTTATAACGAACTAAATATAAAAAAAAAAGAAATCGAGATTAAAACTGGTAAACATATTCGTATAGTTGCTATTTCAGCTAAAAATAGAAATAAAAAAAGAAGATTTAAGATAAATAAAAAAATTTTTTATCAAAATCCATTAAATATTTTTAAAGATAAAAAAATTGATATATTAATTGAGTCAATAGGTTTATCTGATGGTATTTCAAAAAAAATAGTTGAAACAGCTTTAAAAAAAAAGATTAATGTAATTACACCTAATAAAGCCTTGATTGCTAAACATGGAGATTATTTATCTCAAATAGCTGAAAAAAAAAATGTGTGTTTAGAATTTGAAGCCTCAGTTGCAGGAGGTATACCAATTTTGAAAACAATTAAGGAAGGTTTGGCTACTAATCGTTTCAAAAAAATCTATGGTATTCTTAATGGAACTACAAATTATATTTTAACTGAAATGGAAAATACAAATGAAACTTTTGATAAAGTTTTACAAAAAGCACAAAAATTAGGGTATGCAGAACCTGGCAATCCAAAACTAGATTTAAATGGATTTGATGCTTTTGCAAAAGTTAGAATTTTATCAGCTTTAGCTTTTAATAATAGAATTTCTAAACACAAATGTTTAATGGAAGGCATTCAGAATATTGATTTAAAAGATATAAAAATAGCAAGCCAACTTAACTTAAGAATAAAACTTTTAGGTATATCTGAAATAATAAATAATCAGTTATTTGAAACTGTCCACCCATGCCTTGTAAGTAAAAAGTCATATATAGGTAATGTAAATGGAGTAATGAATGCAATAATTATGCAGGGGAAACCAGTGGGTGAAAGTATATTGCAAGGAGAGGGGGCTGGGCCAGGCCCAACATCCTCATCATTATTATCAGATTTATTAACTATTATGAAAGGTAATATAAATAAACCATTTGGTTTATCCTCACATAAGAGAAAAGCAATTAAAGCTTTTGATATTAAAAATTATTCAAACTCACTATACTTAAGATTTGAAGTTAAAGATAAACCTGGTGTTCTCTCATTAATCACAAATCGTTTAGCTAAATTTAAAATTTCAATAAAGAGAATTATACAAACACCAGACAAGAAAAATAATAAGGCAACTATTGTTATTATTACACATAAAACGACAGAAATTAATGCAAAAAAAAGTTTAAACATTTTTAGAAAGAATAAGAATATTTTGAAATTTCCAATTTTAATTAGGCTTTATAATTAATGAAATTCACTATTCTAGGTTGTGGTAGTTCTATGGGTGTACCTAGGCCAGATGGAGATTTTGGTAAGTGCAATCCGCATGATAAAAAAAATTATAGGACTAGATGTTGTGCTTTAATTAAAACTAAAGATGAAACTGCACTTATTGATACTTCACCAGATTTAAGACAACAACTTATCAATAATAAAATTAAACACATTGATAAAGTTTTTTATTCACATATGCACGCCGATCAAACACATGGAATAAATGATCTAAGAGTTTTCTATATTAAAAAAAGAAAACCAATTGATGTTTATGCTGACAATGCTACCAAAAAATACTTAATCAATACTTTTGGATATTGTTTTCGTAATAATAGCAATGAATATCCCGCTATACTGAAATTATGGCCTATAAATCAAAAGTTATTTATTAAAGAGGGCAAAAAAAAAAGAAAGATAATTCCTATAAAAGTTCAACATGGTAGAGTAAATAGTATTTGTTATATTATTGATAAAAAATTAGCTTATATAAGTGATGTAAGTAAAATTGATAAAAAAGATTATAAATATTTCAAAAAACTTAATTATTTAATAATTGATTGCTTATGGCATAGGTACCATCCATCTCATCTAAATTTAGAAAATAGTCTTAAATTAATTAAAAAATTTAAACCAAAAAAGTCTATTTTAACTAATTTACATTCAGATTTGGATTATCAAAAACTTAAAAGAAAATTACCAAAAAATGTGGTTCCTGCTTTTGATGGATTAAGTGTAAATTTATAAAATATTATCAATTTCTGAAATTATTTTATTTGACATTGGTTTTGTTAGGGAGGAATAGGTATTTTGAACTTTACCCTCTTTATTAATTAAAATTTTATGAAAGTTCCATTTTGGGATAGCTGAATTACCATAATTTTTTTTTGCCCATTTATAAATAGGATGAGCTTTTTCACCCTTTACTTCGATAATTTCAGTAAGTGGAAAATTGATATTAAAATTAACTTCACAAAATTCTTTGACATCTTTATTTGTTTTTTTTTCTTGGTTAAACGAATCTGATGGTGTTCCAAGCACAATTAGACCTTTTGATTTATACTTTTCCCATAACTTTTGCAATCCATCATATTGTTTTGTAAAACCACAGTAACTAGCAGTATTTACAACTAAAATAACTTTATTTTTATATTCTTTTAAATCGATAAGTTCTCCAGAAATGCTATTTAACTTAAAGTCATAAAAAACTTTGTCGTAATTAGCAGATACTGAATTTTTAAAAAAAAACATAATTATTAATAATCCTATGAATACTAATTTTTTCATTTGTAAAAAATTATTTATTTGGAGTTAGTAATATCAAAAAGTAACCAAATAAAGTGGATAATAATGACCCGGTTAATACTCCTATTTTTACACCATCCATATATTGCATACTGTCGACAAAGGCTAAGTTTCCTACAAAAAGGCTCATTGTAAAACCAATGCCAGTTAATACACCGACACCATAAAAATTATACCAATTTGAATTATTTGGCATTTGAGCAATTTTTGTTTTTATTGAAACATATGAAAAAACAAATACACCTAATTGCTTTCCTAAAAATAATCCTAATACAATTCCTAATGGCACTTTATCAAGCAATGATCCAAACGATAAACCATCTAAAGAAACACCTGCATTTGCAAAAGCAAACAATGGCATTATTCCAAAGGCAACGTATGGGCTTATTGCGTGTTCGACTTTTATTAAAAGAGAAAAATCTTTTTCTTTTTTTCGATGAGGTATAGTCATCGCTAAAAGAACACCAGCAATTGTTGCGTGTATACCTGAATTATGTGTAAAATCCCAAAGGAAAATACCAATTACCAGATAAGGTAAAAATTTCTTTACATTAAATTTATTGATAACTAATAAAATTAAAAATGCTAATAACATTAGACTTAAATATTTGATACTTAAATCTCCGGAATAAAATAGTGCAATAATCACTATAGCTCCTAAATCATCAATTATTGCAAGCGCGGTTAAAAATACTTTTAAAGATAATGGCACCCGTTTACCCAACAAAGATAATACACCTAACGAGAAAGCAATATCAGTTGCTGAAGGTATAGCCCATCCATTCATCGTTTCACTATCGCCTAAATTAATAAAAACATAAAATAGAGCAGGTACCAGCATACCCCCAACAGCAGCTATTATTGGCAGTAAGGCTTGTTTGATATTTGACAGTTCACCTTGTAAAAATTCTCGTTTAATTTCTAAAGTAACAAAAAAAAAGAATATAGCCATCAAAGCATCATTTATCCAATGTAGAACTGAAAGTTTTAAACCAAAATTATTTATCCCAATAAATAGATATTCATTTAAAGTAGAAAAATACAATTCAGATAAATCAGAATTACTTATTATTAATGCAACAATGGCAGCAAATAAAAGAACCAATCCACTTGCAGCTTCCAGTTTAAAAAACCAAATAAAGGGTTTGGATAAATAATTAATCATTTTAACTTAGATCTTTAACAAAAAGAATTAAATCTCTCAAGGTCTCAAATAAATTATATAATATTAACTCTAAATTAGGAAAAACTGAGCTCAAAGGAGTTTTAAACGTGTCTAAAATAATTATTATAGCCACAAAGGTTATTAATGAGACAATTGTGTAATTTAAAAATTTTCCAATCGTAAAACTTGAACTTGGCTTATATTTAACTAATTGAGATTTTTTATTATTTGATAAATTTTGTTTTAACTGATTAATATTTTTATCTTCTAGATCTAAATTTTTTTCTTTTGTTGGAGTTTTTTGTTCTGCTATTTCAGTTGAAATAGTGTCATGTAAATTAGTTTCTTTCTTATAAAACCACGTTTTGTCACATGACCCACATTTTAGTAATCTGCCTTTGTCTGGGATTAAATTATCCGCAATTTCAAATTTTTTTTCACACCATGGACAAGTAATTATCATAATGTTTATATATCAGATTCTAGTTAAAAATCCTTTGTTTTACGCATCATTATACATTGAAAAAATATATAAGTACTGTATTAGTACTTCACTCGGAGTGTAGCGCAGCCTGGTAGCGCATCTGGTTTGGGACCAGAGGGTCGCAGGTTCAAATCCTGCCACTCCGACCATCTTATTATGAGAAAAGCTAAAATATACATACCTAACAAAAGTCCAATGCAATCAGGATATGGTAAAACTGATAAATGGATATTAGAATTTGAAACAAAAGACCCCACTAAAAACCCTCTCATGGGATGGGAAAGTTCTTCGGACACATTTTCAGAATTAAAATTAGAATTTTCATCAAAAGAGCTTGCAATTAATTATGCAAAGAAAAAAAAGATTAATTATGAAATTATTGAACCCAAAAAAAGAAAGATTGTTATAAAATCTTACTCAGATAATTTTTTGAAATAATTAGATGTTTAAATTTTTTACTCAAAGAGAATGGTTTTTATGGAGCATATTAGGATCAATTTTAATTCTTGTTTCTACTTGGTATCAAGTTCAGCTTGATGTAAAAATCAATGAATGGTTTGGTGATTTCTATGATACTCTACAAAAAGCTTTAACAACACCTAATTCGGTTTCTGAGGAAGAGTTTATAGGCTATCTTTTTACTTTTGCTAAAATTGCAGCACTTTGGATTTTAATTGCGGTTTTCACTGGGTTTTTTACTAGTCACTGGGTCTTTAGATGGCGTACATCAATGGCAAATTATTATCATGAGCAATGGTTAAAAGCCAGATTGACAGAAGGTGCGTCGCAGAGAGTTCAAGAAGATACATTAAAATTTGCAAGAATAATGGAAGGATTGGGTACCGGATTACTTGATAGTATAATGACTCTTATTGCATTTACACCTATTCTATGGGGCTTATCAAAACAAATTGATGTTCTACCATGGATTGGAGAAGTAGATCATGCATTAGTTTGGGTAGCTATCATTTCAGCCTTAGGAGGGACTTTGCTTTTAGCAGCAGTTGGGATTAAGCTTCCTGGCATTGAATATGATATTCAAAAAGAAGAAGCTGGTTATAGAAAAGAACTAGTTCATGGCGAAGATGATCCTATAAGAGCTGCTCCTCCAACAATTGGTCAATTATATAACAGGGTAAGAGGGATACATTATAAATCATACTTTCATTACTTATATTTTAATACCGTTAAATGGAGTTATTTCCAAGGAATGGTTATCGTGCCTTATTTAGCTTTAGCTCCGACAATAGTGACTGGTGCCATAACACTTGGATTTGTTCAACAAATAACAAGAGCCTTTGGTAGAGTGGAGGGGTCTTTGCAATATTTAGTAAAAAGTTGGTCTACAATAGTAGAACTTATTTCTGTATGGAAAAGATTAAGGGAATTTGAAGCGAAATTGAATAAAAATATTGAAATGGAATTAAGCGCTGAATGACTATAGACGAAAAATATATAGATCAATTTATAAATGTAACATCCAAAGCAGCAATAGCGTCATCATTTTTTTTAGGAAAAAAAGATAAAATTGCAGCAGATAAGGCCGCAGTGGATAATATGAGATCTGAATTAAATAAAATTGATATGACTGGTGAAATAGTTATAGGAGAAGGTAGTTTAGATGAGGCACCAATGTTATATACAGGTGAAATTCTTGGGAATAAAGATGGACCAAGTTTTGATATAGCAGTTGATCCTGTAGAAGGGACAAATTTTGTAGCTAATAATCATCCTGGCGCACTTTCTGTTATCGCTATTGCAGAAAAAAATAATCTATTCAAAGCTCCCGAAACATATATGAACAAGATTGCGACAAATGCTGTTGAAAAAGGTCTAATCGATCTTGATTATTCAATTAAAAAAAATTTAGAAAATTTAGCAGATTTCAAAAATACAAATCCTGAAAATTTAACCGCTTGTATATTGGATCGCCCCAGACATAAAAAAATTATTGATGAATTAAAAGAATTAAAAGTGAAAATAAAATTAATTACTGATGGTGATGTTGCTGGTGCACTTTTAGTTACAAATCCTTCATATGGTGTTGATATATTTTTAGGCATTGGCGGAGGTCCAGAGGGAGTTTTAGCAGCTGTTGCATTGGATGCCTATAATTGTAATTTCCAAGGTAGATTTATCTTTGAAAATGAGAATGACATCAAGGATGCAAAAAAAATGGGCATTTCAGATTTGACAAAAAAATATAATTTAAGCGAAATAGTAAAAGGGGATGCTATATTCAGTGCCACTGCTATTACAGATACGATGTCAATGAAAGGTATAATTAAAAAGGATGAATTTTTTTATAATACAGAAACACTTGTCACTTACAAAACTTCAAAAAAAAAATATATAAATATTGAAAAAAGAAAATTACATCAAAATATTTTTAAAAATAAATGATGATTTCAGTTTCTGGTAAGAAATGGGAAGAAAAAAAAATCAATAATAGATTAGTAGAAAAAGTACAAACAGAAAATAAATTTTCAAATATTTTATCAAGGTTAATAATTTCAAGAAATTTTGATGAAAATGAAATTTATTTAATAGAAAATGACTTAAAATTTTCAAATATTTTCCAAAATAACAATGATTTTATACATGCTGTCGAATTAATATTAAATTCAATAAACAAAAAAGAAAAAATATGTGTAATAGGAGACTATGATGTCGACGGATCGGTATCTACAGCGTTACTAGTTAGATTTTTTGAAAATATTAAACATCCATATTTTTATTATATACCTGATAGAATTAAAGATGGTTATGGAGCTAGTAAAAAACTCTTTGAAAAATTAATTTTGAAAAAACCTAAACTAGTTATTATGGTAGACTGTGGTTCTACCAGCGTTGATGCTGTTGACTTTCTTAATGAAAATAAGATTAATTCTTTAATTATTGATCATCACGAAATTAATAAACCTTTTCCTAAATCAAATATAATCATAAATCCAAAAAAATATAATGGATATTCAAATTATGACTATTTATGTGCATCGACACTTGTATATTTTTTTATAGATTTATTAATTAAAAGATTAAAATGTAAGATTAATTTCAGAAAATATCTAATCTTAGTTTTACTAGCAACAGTATGTGATGTTATGCCGTTAAGAAAATTGAATAGATTATTATCAATAACAGCCCTCAATGAATTTAATTTGAGAGACAATTATATTTTCAATGAAATATATAAACTAAGTAATAAAACAAATAAATTAGATATTAATGACTTAGGATATCTTATTGGCCCTATATTAAATGTAGGCGGAAGACTTAGTAAATCATCTTATGCGACAGAGCTACTATGCTCAGATAATAAAATTACAATAAACAAAATTACATCTAAACTAATTGTACTTAATGAAAAAAGAAAACGAATAGAGTCAACAATTTTAAAAAACATTGATTTTGATAAGTTAAAAAAAGAAAATGAAAATATAATTATCTATTTTAATCCTACATTAAATGAGGGCTTGATTGGAATTATAGCATCTAAACTAAAAGATTATTTCGATATGCCTTCCATTGTTATAACTAAATCAAAAAATATACTTAAAGGCTCTGCTAGATCTATTTTTGATTATAACATTGGTAAAGGTATAAAAAATTTATTAGACAAAAATATAATTATTAATGGTGGTGGACATAATATGGCAGCTGGATTTTCTTTAAAAAAAGAAAATTTTAACAATTTCAAAAAATTTATAAACCAGGATTATATAAAAAAAAAAATTCAAAAAAGATTGATAAATAATTATGAAACTGAACTTTCGTCACTTAGTTTGAACAGAAAATTTTACGATGATATTAAAAAATTATCACCATTCGGTGTAGAAAATCCACATCCAATATTCCTTTTTAAAAAGATCAAAGTAATTAAACATCAAATATTAGATAACAAACATATTTCATGTATATTGAAATCTAAAATTGGTATTTCTATCAATTCTATTTCCTTTGATTCTGTAAATACACAGATCGGAAAATATTTAATCAATTATAAAAATTATTTTAATGTTATAGGTTATATTAAAGAGAATTTTTGGAATAATAAAAAAACTCTCCAATTAGTTATTAAAGATTTAATATTGTGATTTATTATAGACTTGATAAATAAAGACTTTTCAAATAAAAGACCTCAAAATGGTCCCTTCGTCTATCGGTTAGGACACGTGGTTTTCATCCTCGAAAGAGGGGTTCGATTCCCCTAGGGACCGCCATCTTACATAAGAATGCCTTATTTTGTTTACATGATCAAAACATTAAATAATTTTAGAAATAAGACTTATGTAGGCTACACGAAAGATATCAAAGTAAGATTAAACAAACATAACACTAATAAAGGAGCAAAATCTACAAAAGGTTATATTTGGGAAATTATTTATAAAAAAAGATTCTTAAAAAAAGAAGATGCAATGTCTTATGAATATAAACTTAAAAATGATAGAAAGAAAAGATCATCTATATTAAAAAAACATAATGATAAAAGAAACTAGAATTGCAACCATATTACCATACAAAGAAAACTATACTGTTAGTAAAGCACAAGCAGCTGCCATTTGGGTAAATGACTTTTTTAAATACTCTAAGTATAAAAAAAATAATTTTATATTTGGAAATACAGATACAAAAGATTATCTTACAAAAAATTATATAAATGTTGAACTGAATAAAAAAACCTCGAAATTTTCAAGCACAACAAACGAATATTGTGATAACTTTATTAAAATAAGCAATGAATATAATTTTGATATAATTGAAATTCATAATAGACCACTTGTTTTTAATTATTTAAAAAGTAAGATTAATAAAAAGTTTATACTTTATTTTCATAATGATCCGATGAGTATGAAAGGATCAAAATCTTTATCTGAAAGAATTTCATTAATTAATAATGTTGATAAGATAATCTTTGTTAGTAAATGGGTTCAAAATCGATTTTTTAATGGAATTGATAAAAAACTTATTGATAAAACAGAAGTAGTTTATCCAAGTATCCATAAGGAAAGTAAATTACTTAAAAAAAATAAGAATATAATTTTTGTTGGTAAATTAAATGAGTCAAAAGGGTATGATATTTACAGAGATGCTATAATTAAAATTTTAAATGAATTTAAGGATTGGAAAGCTTATTCCATTGGTGATGAAAGTCGTAAAAGACCACATATTAATCATATTAGACATACAGAAGTTGGTTTTTTAAAACATAAAAACGTTTTAAATTTTTTAAATAAATCTGAAATTGCTGTAGTCCCGTCAAGATGGGAAGAACCTTTTGGCAGAACAGCACTGGAGTCATCATCACGAGCATGCGCAACCATTATATCAAATAAGGGTGGCTTACCGGAAACAACAGATCACTGTATAATATTAAAAAGACTTTCTTCATTTGAGTTATATAATGAAATAAAAAATTTAATATTAAATAGTAAAACAAGACGTAAGATTCAAATAGGTGGTTACAATAATGTAAAACATATTACAGAAAATAACTCTAAATATATAGATGATATTAGAGAAAAATTAATTCATAATTTCAATTTAAATTTCATTAGAAATAAATTAAGAATTGTTAACATTTATAATGCTGGACAAAAATTAAATCATAGGCTTTATAATATTTCTATCGGTAAAAAATTTACTAATGGTTTTATTAGAAATGGTCATGATGTTTTAGAAATCAGTGATCGAGATTTTATTAAACAAAATAGAAGTTTGTCATTCCAAAATATTAATTCAAAATTCCAAGAGTATTTAATTGAGACCATAAAAAATTATAATCCTGACTTATTTATTTTTGGGCATACCAAAAATATAGCGACAGATACTTTAAAAAATATAAAATTATCAAATAGAAATATCGTAATATCACAATGGAATGAAGATCCAGTAATGCCTAGTTTAGATTACTCCAAAAATAATATTCAAAATATATCTTTGTATAGTAATATCGTAGATCATAATTTTATAACAACTCATCCAAGTATAATCGCTAATCAAAAAATTAAGATTAAAAATCTCCATTTCTTCTTTGTACCAGTCGATAAAAACATAGAATGTTATGATGTTTTTAAATTAAACCCTAAAATGGATTTATTCTATGCTATGAGCCATGGAGTAAATAGAGCAATCTTAAAAGAAGGGAAAACTGATGAAAGAATTAACTTTTTAGACCGATTAATAAAAAAGCTTGATAATATAAATTGTGATTTCTACGGATTTAAAAACAAGGAACCTATATGGGGAAATCAATTTTATCAGTCATTAGTAAATTCAAAAATGGGATTAAATCTTAGCAGGGGATTGCCTACAAAGTATTACTCTAGTAACAGAATAGCTTCATTAATGGGAAATGGGTTGTTAACATTTATCGATAAAAAAACTCAAATAGATGATTTTTTTAATAAAAATGAAATTGTTCTTTATGATAATATTAATGATTTATCAAAAAAAATAAAATTTTATAAAAATAATCCAAAATCAAGAAAAAAGATTGCATATTTAGGAAAGAAAAAATATTTTAAACTTTTTAATGAACTGCGTACTACTAAATACATTATCGATAAGTCATTAGGGAAATCAGTAGAATTATATTGATGAATTTATCAATAATAATACCCTCACTTAATAATTTAAAATACTTAAAAATATTAATTTCAAGTATTGAAAAAAATTCTATATATAATCACGAGATTATTGTTCATGTAAACGAAAATTTAGACAATACATTAGAGTATCTTAAAGAGAAAAAAATAAAATTTACTTATTCACATAAGAATATTGGATTATGTAGTGCAGTGAATCAAGCTGCTAATTTAGCAACTACAAATTATATTTTATATACTCATGACGATATGTATTTTTTACCCAACTGGGATAAGGTTTTAGAAAACGAAATTAAAAAAACTAATAACAAATTTTTTTATTTTTCAGGAACAATGATACAAGAAAAAGGAGCAGATTTAATATTAGATGCTGGCACAGATTTCAATAATTTTGACGAAACATATCTTTTAAAGAATTATAAAAATATTAATATACACGATCATCAGGGATCACATTGGGCTCCACATGTGGTTCATAGAGATATTTGGAATAAAATTGGAGGTTTTAGTGAAGAATTTAATCCGGGTGATGGCTCAGACTCTGATCTAAATATGAAACTATGGAATAGTGGAGTAAGAATATTTAAAGGACTAAACGAATTCAAAGTTTATCATTTTGGCTCTATATCTATGAGAAAAAAAAGAAATTTGATTAAGAATAATGGAACTAAAACCTTTTTAAAAAAATGGGGAATTACTCCAAGATTTTTTTTTAAACATTTTCTAAAAACCGGTTCTAAATACGATGGACCATTAACTAATCCAAAAAAAACAATTATTTTTTTTATAGAACTTTTTATATGTAAAATCAAAAAGGGGATGATTTAAATGAAAATTTTTTTTTTGCAGAAATCAATACCATTTAATGGTGAAAATTTAGATGATAGTAGAATTGGTGGCACTGAAAAAATTTTAATAAATATAACTAATGAATTAGCAAAAAACGATAATTTTGAAATCAAAGTATTTAACGAAACAATAGAAAAAAAGAAAATAGTTAATGTTGAATGGTGTAATATAAACAATTATGATAATAAAATAATTCCTGATGTATTAATTGCTTTTTCAGATATTTCTTTATTCAATAATTTTAAAGCTAGTAAAAAATTTTTATGGTCACATAGTGTACAAAATTTTGAAAAATTTATAAGAAAAAAACAATTTTTACCCTATATTAAACATAAACCCACATTAATATTAGAGGGAGATTATCATTATAGAAACCGATCGTATTTAACGTCTTTTTTTGGAAAAAAAATATTAAAAGTTGCACCCGACTACGACTTTATTAATGAACAAATTGATTTAAACCATATACCTAATAAGACGTGTATTTTTACTACAAAATCAGATCGAAATTTAAACATATTAATTGATACTTGGAAAAAGATTTTTAAGTTAAATAATGATGCACATTTAATTATAAATCCACCTTATAAAATATCTGAAGATGTAGCTGATAAAAATGTCAGTCATAGAATTAAGGGAAACAAAAAAGATTTAATTAAAGATTTAAAAACTTCCAAAATTATGTTGGTGCCTGGACATAAAGGGGAGGTTTTTTGTCTTGCAGCTGAAGAGGCAAGAGAACTTTGTATTCCAATTGTTACGCTAGGATATGGTTCTCTATATGAAAGAGTAGAACACAATAAAACAGGATTTATAGCAAAAAATGCTGAAGAATTTATTGATTATACTAACAGATTACTTAATGATAACGCACTTTATCTAAAATTTAGAAAAAATCTTTTTCAACTAAGAAACTCTAGAAATTATTCACATGTGGCGAGTGATTTGTTAAAAATAATTAACTCTATAAATTAAGAAATTTCTTAAATTTATATTTTATAAACTCAATTTTTTGAATTTTTCTTCTATTAATGAATCTATGAGATTTATGCTCATTCTGATGTAATGCATCAATATCTTTATTTATACTTTGCGTATAAGAAAGTTTTTTTCCTGTTTTATTTCTAAAATCGTTAATTATATTTTTTGTAAAAGATTTTTTTTCACAGTATAAATATATAGCTAACCATAAATCATCATCTAAAAACATATTTCTAGATTTTTTTACATATTTTTCGTAAAAATCTTCTATCTCGTCTAACAACTTTACATTTATTAAGAATCCATCAGAACATTGTCCATTTCTGATATTAAATATTTTATTCATATAATATGAGTAATTTACTTTTTCTTTTTTAAAATTGTCTATAAATATTTCAAAGACTCTTTCATGATAGATATGATCGTCGTCAATTAAAATAACACAATCATACTCTTTATTTATTTTATTTAATGATCCCATTAACTTAGTTGCTGGTCCGTAATCTTCGCATCTTGATATTTCCAAATTATATTTTGATAATTTTGAAATTTGATTTGTAGTAAAGTTATATTCAGGAAATCTTTTAAAATTTAATGGAAGGTTTAAAAATACTTTATTTGGTTTTAATGTTTGATTTTCAATTGATTGAATTGTTTCTGAAATATTATCTATTCTTGATGGTAAACTAGTTAATGAGACACAAAAATTAATCATATCTTTATCTTATTGAGTGCATTATTTTTAAAAATATTTGCCTCTCTTATGTATCTTCTGACCATTTGCGTTGTTTTGTGACCAGTCATTGCCATAATACTACGTTCATCAGCACCAGACTCTGCTGCAACAGTTGCAAAACCTGATCTTAAACTATGACCCGCAAAATTTTTATTCTCAATTCCTGCTAAATTTAAATATTCTTTCATTAATAAAACTACTGATTGGTCGGTTAATCTTTTCTCTGTTAAAGATAAACCTTTAGAAAATCTTCTAAAAATAGGTCCAGATTTAATTTTAGAAATTTCTAGCCATTTTTTAAGATTGATAATTGGACAATAAGTTTCATTAGTGAAGTAGGGCAGACCTTTAATCATCCCTTCACCGAATTGATCAGTTTTTGATCTTTTAATAGTGATTTTGAGCCCCTCTGGTACAAATTCTAAATCTTCATGATCGATTGAAATTAACTCAGTTCGTCTAAATCCACCTCCAAAGCCAATTAATATTATTGATTTGTCTCTAAACTTCTTAATATCCTCAATTTTTTGTTCATTTATTACATTAATTATAGATTTTAAATGATTGATTAATATAGGTTTTTTTCCTTTTTGAATACTTCCTTTTACTCTCCTTATTCCCATTAAATTTTCAACAATGATTGGATGTTTTGTGTCTAAATAATGCCCTTTTAGTTTGTGAACCATGCTAATTGAAACTAATCTTCTTCTCAAAGTGCTGATTTTTGAATTTTTAGAAAGATGTGTGAGGTATAAAGAAACGATTTTAGGCTCAGATGGTAAAGAATTTAAGCCATGCTTAGCACAAAAAGCTCCAAAGTCTTTAAAGTCTGATTTATATGCTCTTAAAGTGTTATTTGCTTTAGAGCTTTTGAGGTTATTAAGGGTTGCCTCATGAAGCGATTTTAGGTCTGTTGTCAGTTCATTCATATAATTACTATTGATAACAATTAATTATCATTAGTAATATATTAGATGTTTTTTAATGTCAATAGTTTAAATTAAAAAAAATATGGGTTCGATTAATGGAGAAATTCCTGCAGTATGGTTTTTAATTAGCTCGATTGGTTTCGTAATATTAACTTTCATTCAATACAGAAACTCTGGAAAGAGCTTCAATACGATATTTCTTTCTATAATGGGTATTATATTCTTTGTGAGTTACATAATTTTACTAATTCCACGCTAAAAATCAGTGCAAGGAACAAAATTTCAATTAAAAGTCTGGAAGTACCTTAAAAAAATACCAAAAGGTAAGGTAAAAACCTATAAACAGGTAGCTATTGGCATAAAAAGCCCTAAATCGGCTCGCGCTGTAGCTAATGCTTGTGCTAAAAACCCATACGCACCAAAAATACCCTGCCATAGAGTGATTAGATCTGATGGAGCTCTTGGAGGCTATTCTGGTAAAGGTGGAATTAAGCAAAAACTCAAATTACTTAGATCTGAAAAGGTAGCGATTTAGCCTTATTTTTGGGCTTTTTTAAGTTAAAAAAGCTAATAAAAACAACGTTTTTTGACCTTTTTAATTGATTTCTCCTTAAATAACATAATTCACCCTTCAGTTGTACCATATATGAGCCCATACCTAAAATAGACCCCTCTATGGGCGTTTAAATGGTATATTCAATTAGTGCATCGCTCTACTATTCAACTATATCAATGCTTTTAGTCAGCCCTAATCTTAGTGAATTTTAATATTCACAATAGGAAAAAAGACCCTATTTTATAAGATTATTTGATATTTTTTATAATTTGCCAAAAATCTAAACACTTTCACAGCATATTAAGGTAATTTAGTATCAAATAATTGAAAATATTCTAAAATTAAGTTATTTATATAATTAATAAAAAATATAATAAATACAACGCTTTAACATTTATACTTAATGTAATACTTAAGACATTAGTAAATAAATCATACCTATTATTTAACTTTTTTGACTAAGTTTTCTCTTCTTGAGATGTAGATACCACTTAATACAATAATAAATAAACCTATGAAAGTCCAATTATCAGGGAAATCACTAAAGAAATAATAGCCTATAATGATGTTTGTAATGATCTCAAAGTAGCTAAATGGAGCTAATTTAGAAGCATCAGCGTATTTGAGTGACAATATTAGGAATAAATGGCCAATACAGGCAAATATACCTATAGCAGCCATCATTGACCACTGACTTAATGTTGGTTTAATCCAAACAATTGGCATTACTATAGAGATAATTATGGCCCCTACTACGCCAGTTAATAATAAAGTTAATAATGGATTGTCTGAGGTGCTTAATTTACGAGTTATTATTAAATAAAACCCATACATGACGCCTGTTCCAAGTGCAGCTAGACTTGCTAAGTTAATTTCTACAAATCCTGGTCTAATAACTACTAAAGAGCCAACAAATCCAATGATAACTGCCGCCCATCTTCTAAAACCAACTTTTTCTTTTAGAAATATTGGTGAGAAAGCAGTGACAATTAATGGAGCAATAAATGCTAAAGTTAATGCCTTAGCCAAAGATATGACTGATATAGCATAAAAAAAACAAATGTTGGCACATAGTAAAATTAAACCTCTAATAAACTGTAACTTAGGTTTATCAGACCAAACTAAATTTTGTCTAAAAAATAAAAACATGATTGGCAAAGTAAAGGCAACAGTAAAAAAATATCTTGCCCAAGTAATTTGTAAGACTGGTAGATCGGCACTTAAATATTTTGCAAATCCATCCATTATCGGAAGCATAACCCATGCTAATAAGTTATAAATAATAGCCTTCATTGGGCTAAGATATATGTTAATTGAAATACTTTAAAGCAAAGAATACAACAACAGGAATTGTTATAAAAGATATTAAAGTTGATGTAACAATTGTACTTGCTATATTATCAACTACTTTTTTTGGTGAATACATACTACCAACCAAATAATTTAATATTGCGCTTGGCATTGCACTTTGTATTAGAAGGACACCTGCAGCAAATCCAGATAGATCAAAATAGTATATAATAATAAATGCAATTAAAGGACCCAATATAACTCTACATAGAGACAAAATAATTGAGTCTTTTAATGAAAATTTAAAACGTGTTAATGCAATACCGAGAGACATTAGAACTAAAAAAATAGTTGCATAAGTTAATAAAAAAGTTGTGTTTTCAAGAAATAACGGAGTTTCAATTTCATAAAATAAAAAAAAAACAGATATAATAATTGCATATACGGGAGGACTTTTGACTACAACATCAAAAGAGAAGCTTTTTTTTGCCAAAAAAACACCTAAAGTAAAGTGAAATAAGATAATAACTGAAGCTACCGCAGAAGCGACTCCTAAACCCTGTGTTCCATAAGCAAATAGACATATTGGAACACCCATATTACCAGTATTAGGAAGAATTAATGGGGGAAGTTCCATACTAAGATCTTTATTAAGAAAATAAAGAAATATAAGTCCAATTATCGCAAAACCTCCTATCATGATTAATGCATAAATAAAATAATGAGTAAAAACACTTAGAGTTATTCCAGTAGTAGTAACCGTATAGAAAATCATTGCTGGTGTACCAATATTTCCAGCAAAATTGGTAATGAAATTTGTATCAAATTTTGGATTTTTTTTACCTAAATAATAGCCAACGCCTATAACAAAAAAAACTGGAAAAATTACTTCAAAAATTTTTACATAAATTTCCATTTTTTCTAATTGAATAATTTATTAAAATTAGATGAAGTTATTCTGATTAACTCTTCTTTATCGATCTTTTTTATATTTGCTAATTTTTCTGCTGTGTATTTGAGAAATGAAGGTTCATTTTTTTTACCTCTATTCGGTTCTGGTGTTAAAAAAGGACTATCTGTCTCAATTAGTAATTTTTCTGATGGAATAAAACCAAAAGTTTGTTGTAATTCTAATGATTTTTTAAACGTGATAATTCCACTTGCGGAAAAAAAAGCATTTAAATTCAATAATTTTTTGGCAAATTCTTTTGATCCAGTAAAGCAATGCATTAATATTTTAAGATTATAATCTTTAAAACTATTCAAAATTTCATATGTTTCATTTTCAGCATCTCTTGAGTGTATAATTAAAGGAATATTAAGTTTAGTTGCAGCAATAATGTGTTGTTCAAAGCTCTTTATTTGTGCATTTTTATCACTATGATTATAGTAAAAGTCTAAACCTGTCTCCCCTATTCCAATGATTTTACTATTATTATTTATTTGAGTTAAGATGTAATCTGCAGTGACCTTATCATTTTTAGCTTCATGAGGGTGGATTCCAAATGTTCCGAATATAATCTTATCTTTATTAATTATTTGTTTTATTTTATCAAAACTACTTAAAGTGGTGCATATTGTTAAAATTTTTATTATTCCTGCATCTTTCGATCTTGATATAACAGAGTCTAAGTTACTTAAGAGCGGTTCGTGATCTAAATGACAATGGGAATCAATCATTTTTTTTTTCTATTTTCTTAAAAAGAATTTCAATTTTTTTTATATTGCTATTTTTTTTAAGATAGTTGTGATTTTCTAAAGTAGCAAATTCAATTTGTTTTTCATTTATTTGAAATATCTTTAATGCTTTTAAAGCAGACTCTGGAATAATTGGATAAAGCATAAAACTAATTTTTCTCACAATTTCTAATGTAGTATAAATGATAGTATTTAATCTTAATAAATCTTCTTTTTTATTCCATGGTTCTTGATCATTAAAATATTTATTTGCCTCAAATAAAGAATTTACAATAAAATCAATATAAAAATTTATATCCTGATTATCGATTTTTTTTCTTATTAAATCTAAATTTAATTTAAAATTATCTAAAATCTTTAAATCTTCATTTTCAAATCTAACTTGACTTGGTATTTTACTATCACAGTTTTTAATAGTAAAAGCTGTTACTCTTTGACATAGATTTCCAAAATTATTTGCTAAATCACTATTAATACAATCCTCTAATCTTTCTTGAGATATATTTCCATCATTTCCAAAAGAAACCTCCTTAATAAGGTAATATCTAAGTGGATCAATACCATATTGATTAACTATCTCTATTGGATCTAGAATATTTCCTTTTGATTTTGACATTTTTTCTTCTCCAGAAAGTATCCATCCATGACCATAAACTTTTTTGGGTAATGGTATTTTTGCTGCTAATAAAAAAGCTGGCCAATATATTGCATGGAATCTTAAAATATCTTTGCCAATAAGATGAATATTAGCTGGCCAAAATTTTTGATATAATGAATCATCTGTATTAGGATAATTTATTGCACTTAAGTAATTTGTCAGAGCATCAAGCCATACATAGATTACATGATCTTTGTCATCTGGAACTTTTATACCCCATGAAAAACTTTTTCTACTAACAGAAAGATCTTTTAAACCACTTTTTACAAAGCTAATAACTTCATTCTTTCTTGATGATGGTGATATGAAATCTGGATTATTGTTATAGTAATCAAGTAATGGCTTTTCCCATTTCGATAATCTAAAAAAATACGATTCTTCATCCACCCATTCAACCTTAGATTTGGAGGTAATGGCTTGTTTATTACCCTCAAAATCCTCTATTTCATTATCAGAATAAAAAGCTTCATCAGAAACTGAATACCATCCAGAATATTTTGAAAGATAAATTTCACCATTTTTTTTTAGTTCCTTCCATAACGCTTCGACTGATAATTTATGTCGTTTCTCAGTAGTTCTAATAAAATCTGTATTTGTTAGATTTAAAGTTTTTGATAAATCTCTAAATGTCTGGCTTATTTCGTCACAAAATTTAAGTGGTTCTATTTTTTTATCTTCTGCTGCTCTTTGTATCTTAAGGCCATGTTCATCAGTTCCAGTTAAAAAGTTTACATTGAATCCATCAATTCTTTTAAATCTTGCAAAAAAATCAGCAATAATACTTGAATATGCGTGACCCATATGAGGTTTAGCGGATGGATAATAAATTGGGGTTGTTATATAGAAATTTTTATTCATTTAATATTTTTTCTTCAAATTCGATAAACAAAGAATCAATGTCTAGGTTAAATATTTTAGTATCAGATATTCTTTTTAAAAAATAACCATATTTATCATCAATGGATGAATTTATGGTATAATTAATTTTACTTAAGTATAGTTCAATGAAATCAAAAATTAGATGTTTAATAGTATTATTTTTTTTATAAAAATTTTCTTTAATTATAATTTTCAATAAATCTTTTAAATTTTTATCTGAGAGATCATAATCATTTTCATTAGCAAATTTAGCAATATTATAGATATTGCCTGCAGTAGAATAATAATTTAGTAAATCCTTATTTATTATTTTGTCTAGTTTACCATTCAATAATTTATCTGAAATAATAAGATTCTCTTCATGTGTTAAGTAAATCTTATAATTAATACACCTAGATAATAAGGTAGGTAAGATCTTTTTGTTATTATTAATAAGTATAAAATAGATATCCATAGAAGGTTCTTCAAGTGTCTTAAGCAATGCATTGATTGAATTCTTATTTAAGAATTCAATGTTATCAATTAGTACAAATCTAGGACATTTATTAAATGAAGATTTATTCAACTTTGATATAAGCTCTCTTATTTGATTTATATCTATAAATTTCTTCTCTGGACTGACATCAATTAAATAAAAATTAGGGTTAGATCCATTTAAAATAGTTTTATAAGACTGATTTTCAAAATTTATTTTTAAATTTTCTAAATCATATTTATATTCTTGTTTATCAGATAGCACATAATTGATAAAATGGTATGCTAAAGTAGATTTACCTATTCCTTTTTGACCAGATAATAATATTTTATTAGGAAATTTTTGATTTTTATATAATTCAATAAATTTTTCTAAAAAACTACTTAAACCATATAGTTTAGTTTGATTTATAGGTTTTAGTTCGTTCATATTAGTTTATTGATTTGTTTAATTATTAAAGATTTGTTTTCATTTATATCTAAGTTAGAATTAATAATTTGATATTTCTTTTTATTTTTTTTTGATATCTTTAAAAAACCTTTTTGTACTTTTTGATAAAACTTATAATCAAATTTATCATATCTATTTAGAGATTTTCTATCTTTTAGTCTTTTAGACATATTTTTTTTATTCACAATATTCAAAAAAGTAAAATCTATTTTTATATTCTTTAAAAGATATTTGTTAATAAGATTTATTAAATTTAAATTTGCTCCTAATCCATAATGTTGATACGCAACTGTAGAGTCAATGAATCGATCGATTAAGATTATTTTTTTTCTAAAGTTTTTTTTTAATAAGTCCATATTTTCACTTCTGGCAGCTAGATAAAGTAATAAATCTGTATTTTGATTGAAATTTGATTTATTGTTTAATACTAATTTTCTAATTTTCTCTGCATTAAAAGAGCCACCTGGCTCTCTTATCTTGATATACTTAATTTTTCTTTTTTTTAAGTATCTAGAAACATTCAAAATATGATAACTTTTCCCACTACCCTCTACACCCTCAAAAACAATAACCGGTTTTTTAAACATCACCCCAGATAAGATAATTCAATGATTTCATTAATCTGGAAAAAATATTTACTTTTTTGACTTCACTAAATGCAAGTAAATCATATTCACCAATTTCTTCATCGTCATAAATAATTTTTAGTGTAGCTAAAGTTTGATCTTTTTTAATTGGAGCCTCAATAGGACCATCATAAATAATCTTAACTTTTATCTTTTTTTTTTGTCCTTTTTTAATTGTTTTGTAAATATCTTTTTTTGTATAGACCTTTACAGTATTATTCTTTCCTAACCATACATCTACACTATTAAATGGTTCATCTTTTTTTGAGATTTGTACTAAATCAAAGTTTGTAAGTCCATAAATCAAAAGTTTTGAACTTTGTTTTGACCTGGAGCTCTTTGTCTCGAAACCACTTCCAACAGCTACCAATCTTCTACCATTTCTTTCCATAGAAGAAGCTAAAGAATATCTTTCAACAGCTAAATAACCAGTCTTAATTCCATCAGCTCCCATATTTTTGTATAAAAGAGGATTTCTATTACCTTGTGTAATTGGATCTCCCCCAGTTCTATCCCAAGTAAATTCCAATTCACTAAACCATTTATAATATTCAGGGTGATATTTAATTAGATAGTTAGACATTAACATTATGTCTCTAACTGTTGAGTAATTGTCAGGATCATTAATTCCTGATGAATTAGCAAAATTTGTATTTTGCATACCAATCTCTTTTGCTTTTGATGTCATCATTATTGCAAATTCTTCCTCAGTACCAGCTATACCTTCTGCTAATGCAATACAGGCATCATTACCAGAAGCAACAATTATGCCTTTGAGTAAATTCTCTACTGATACTTCATCACCAACCATTACAAACATTGATGAGTATCCTGATGTAGAAAGTCTCCAAGCTTTTTCTGATATAATAAATTTTTCATTAAGTTTTAAATCCCCTGATTTAATCAAATCAAAAGCAATAATACTTGTCATAATTTTCGTCATAGAAGCAGGATATATAGATCTGTCAGGTTCTTTTTCATACAAAATCTCACCTGATAAAAAATCTTGTAAGATTGCGGTTCTAGCATTTATTTCTATATTGGCATTAGCTGCAAGACCAAAAAAGAAATTTAACGACAATAAGAAAATAAATTTTTTAAACATTATTAAGTATTTCTAAATTTTCAAAATTAAAATAATCCATTTTTTCAAAAGCGTTTTTTAAACTTTTTATATCATCAAAAGGTCCTATTAATACCCTAAATTTTGTTTTAGATAATCTATTTATTGTTAAATTTTTAATTTGAACCTCATTTTTAATTCTATCAATCATTAATTTTGCTGTATCATTATAATAAAAATCAGCCACTTTAATTGAATAAGAAAATAGTTTTACTGTGTCAGATTTCTTTTTTTCCTTTTTAACATTCAAATCATTAATTTGAATACCATCAACTGGGGCTTTTTCTGCAACTCTTCTTTCCTCATCAAACATCTTTGCCTTTTTAGCAACAAATGTAGAATTTTCAGAAACTAAAGTTATCTCAATTAAAGGTTCATTTAAATCTAATTCTAATTCATCGGCAATTCTTAGGCTTATTATACTGTTGTAAAAATTAGAAAATTTTATTTTATTTGACTTAACAACAGCAATTAAATATTTACCATTTTTTTGGTTTGTTATTTTTACTGTTGATTTTCTTTTTAAAGATTTATGATAAATATTAAGAGATCTATCCTCTAATTTTTTTATTCCCTTTAAATTATCATTGTAAATTAAAGCAAACCCTGAATTTTTATATTTGTTTTCAAAATCAATTTCTATTTTTTTAGATTTAGTATTTAAGGATTGTTCACAGCTTAATAAAAATAAGCTTAAAATAGTAACAATAACAAATCTATAATTCATTTTTAATTTTATCTTTTAGTGTACATACAGCAAGTGCAAACCTCAATGATCGATTCCACTTTAAAATTATTTCATAATTATCAAAAACTATATAAGCAGGTGTGAGTGTTTCAGCATCAGGTATGATATCTTTATCAGGTGTAATTACACCTACTCTTAAATTTTCATCAATAAAATCAAGTTTTTCACTATTGAGAATATATTTTTTAAAATATTTTAATTTTTTCTTATTAACTATTTTTTTAGCCGAAACATTTAAGTACTTTTTTTTAATTTTATCGTTTAATTTTACTTGATAAAAGCAATGCGAATTTTTTTTCCAACCCATCTTGTTTAAGTAATTACTTGCTGAGGCATAAGCATCATTTGGATTTTTAAGATCAATGAAATCGTCGTTGTTGAAATCTATAGCGTAATTTTTAATTGTCGATGGCATGAATTGAAAGAAACCGAATGCACCTGCCCAAGAACCATATAATGTTTTGTAATTTATGACATTTGTATCAATTAATTTAAGTAAAATTAATAGTTCATTTGTAAAAAATTGAGATCTTCTTTTGTCAAAACTTAAAGTGGATAATGAAGATAATATATCCATTTTACCTACATAAGTCCCGTAGTTTGTTTCTATACCCATTAAAGATAATAATAACTCTTTTTCTATTGAATATTCATCTTCTACTTTATTAATTAGGTTACTATTTTCTTTATAAAAACTTATTCCTTTATTAACCTTATTTTTTGATGTTCTTTTTGAAATATATGTTTTTGTATCTTCATAAAATTCTGGTTGATATCTATCATATTCTATAACTTTAGGTAAAAACTTCACATCACGCATTACTTTATCAAATGTTATTTCAGATATTTCATTTTCAATTGCAATTATTTTTAAATTTTTTTTCCACTTTAAAAATTCAGACTGATCAAAAGCTAATAAATTAGATGTAGAAAATAATAATATAAATAAAAAATAATTAATTAATTTCATAAAGATCTTTAAGATATATAATTACAGCAATCCAAATGATAATAAAACTTACAAATTTTATGAGTGAGAAATCTTCATTATAATAAAAATAACCTAATATAAACTGTAATGTAGGTGTTATATAAAAAATCATCCCTGTAGGTCCAAGACCAATTAGTTCAACACCTCTTACATAAAGAAATAAAGGAATCACAGTCATAGGTCCAGCCAAAAGTAAATAAAGACTTAATTCGGGATTATCCAAATTAAAATCATTTAAACCGTTATTTGCAATAATATAAAATGCAATAAAGGCAAAAGGAAATATATATAAACTTTCAATCAAAAGTCCTATATCTGTATCAATCTTAATTTTTTTTCTTACTAAGTTATAAAAAGCCCAACTAAAAGCCACAATAAGACCAACCCATGGTAATGATTTAAGATTAAAAAAAATTAAAATCATTATTGATATTAAAACTAAAATAATTGAAAATGTTCTTTTTCTATTAAGTTTTTCATTAAAAAAAATATATCCTAATAAAACGCTAATTATTGGCATTATAAAATATCCAAAACTGGCATCAATAATTCTTTCCGTAGCGACAGCATAAATCCATATTGACCAATTAACAAAAATTAAAAAACCAGATATAAATAAAGCTATTAATTTTTTTTTATCCTTAATTTCTTTATAAAAAATTTTCCATTTAGACAAAAATGTAGTTGTTATGATTAACATAACAGCTGTCCATAAACATCTATGGACAACTAATTCAGCATGACCAATAAAAGATACCGACTCAAAATATATAACTCCAATAAATCCCCACCAAAATGATCCAAGTGAAGTTAAAATTATACCTTTATTAAAATTATTTCTCATACTTATTTAAAAAACAAAATATCAAGATTAATTAGACTATTTTATAGTTGAATTAAATATTTTTAATTATAAAAGCATCTACACGGAGAGATGGCTGAGCGGTTGAAAGCACCGGTCTTGAAAACCGGCAAAGGGGCAACTCTTTCCTGGGTTCGAATCCCAGTCTCTCCGCCATTTTTTTTAATATTTAAAATTTTTGAATAAATTATTTATTTTATTGTCTTCGAACTTTATATTTGTATTTAAACCATTATAAAAATTGTAAAGATTATTATCGTCAATTTCTAAAAATTTAATTAATTCATTTAAATCTTTGTAATCTAATTTATCTAAATATTTATTTGTAAAAGCTCCTAAAAGTTTATCCATTTCTTTTGTACCGCGATAATTTGATCGATAAATAATCTTTTTTTTAATTTGTTCTATATCAGTGGTCATAATAAGAATATAATATTAGTTTATGGATATTAAAAGTAATTATAAATACTTATTGTCTGATCTTAGCTCATTAAAAGGTGTAGGAATTAAAACTACAAATTTATTAAAAAAGAAAAAAGTAAATAGTATTTTTGACTTATTATGGAAATTGCCTAAATCCTTTACTGATCGAAGTTTGTCATCAAAAATTAAAGATTTAAAAATTGATGAAATACAAACTATAACTATAGTGCCACAAAAATATTCCTTTCCAAGAGTTAGAAACTTACCAAATAAAGTTTTATGCAAAGATGAAACTGGGGAGATCGATTGTGTTTTTTTTAATAGTTATGAGGGATATATTAAAAAAATATTACCAATTGGAAAAGAAGTTACTATTAGTGGTAAAATTAAATATTTTAGAAATAAATATCAACTAACAAACCCCAAGTATATTTCTGAAAATTCTTCAATAATAAAACAAAAACATAATAGCTACTCATTAACTGAAGGTATTAGTGAAAAAGTTTATAATAAAATCATATTACAAATAATTGACAATTTACCAAAAATTGAAGAATGGCATTCAAAAGATATTTTAGAAAAATTTGATAATATAAGTTGGAACGACTCAATTAAAAAATTACATGAACCAGAAAATATTGGTAAATACAAAGAAAACTTTTATCAAAGACTCGCATATGATGAAATTTTCTCGACTTTTTTAGTTAATTCAGAAATTAGAAAAAAAATTAAAAGGGTAAAAAAAACAAAAAAAATATTTGATACTCATCTGCAAAAAGAAATAATTTCTAAATTGGATTTTTCATTAACAAATGATCAAAATAAAACACTTAATGAAATAAATAAAGATTTATGTTCTGAGAAAAAAATGTTTAGATTACTTCAAGGTGATGTTGGTAGTGGAAAAACAATAGTATCTTTATTATCAGCTTTTAATACCATTAATTCAGGTTTTCAAGTAGCTGTGATGGCTCCTACTGAGATATTAGCAAGACAACATTTTTTATTAGCAAAAAAATTATTTCCCAAAAATATAAAAATTGAATTACTTTCTGGTAAATCAACTTATAAAGATAAAAAAAGTATTTTAAAAAAATTATTAAATATGAAGACCGATATAATTTTTGGAACTCATGCTTTATTTCAAAAAAAAATTGAATTTAAAAAACTTGGATTAATAATAATTGATGAACAACATAAATTTGGTGTGAGTCAAAGAAAAAAATTGTCTGACAAAGCAGGAAAAAATTGTGATGTTCTTTTAATGACTGCAACGCCGATACCACGAACTTTAACAATGACAATATATGGTGATATGGATCTTTCAATAATTCGAGAAAAACCCAATACACGAAAGCCCGTCAAAACCTACAGTAAACTTGAAAATAAAGTTGATGATGTTATTAAATTTGTAAAGAAAGAAATAAAGCTCGGTAATCAAATTTTTTGGGTATGTCCTTTAATTGAAGAATCTAAAAAAATTGATCATACTTCAGCTGTTAAAAAATTTGAATACTTAGAAAAAGTATTTCCTAAGCAAGTTTTTTTACTTCATGGAAAAACGAGTGTTGATGAAAAAGAAATTATCTTAAATAAATTTTTAAATAATGATTTTAAAATTTTAGTCTCAACTACTATAATAGAAGTAGGAATAGATTTTCCTAATGCAAATGTAATTGTTATTGAAAATGCAAATAAGTTTGGATTATCTCAATTACATCAGCTAAGAGGCAGAGTTGGTAGAGGCAATAAAGAGTCATCGTGTATATTGATGTTTAAGTCAAATTTAAGTGATAATGCTAAAAAAAGAATTAATGTATTAAAAGACTCAAACGATGGCTTTAAAATATCTGAAGAAGATATGAAATTAAGAGGTTTTGGTGATATTTTGGGTTTTAAACAAAGTGGAATAAAAAGCTTTAAATTAGCAGATCCAATTCATAATCATAATCTTTTTATTTTAGCTGAAAAAGAAATTAAAAGAATTGAAAATGAAAAAGAAAATATAACTAAGTTTAAACCATTATTAAAATTATATGATCGAGCAGATATAATAAACGATATCGCTTAATTTTTACTAGTGGATGTTCCTGCAGACACAATAAATTTAGATGCTTCTTCAAATGTCATATTCAGATATATAACTTCATCTATCGGAAACATTAATAAAAAACCACTTGTAGGATTTGGAGTTGTTGGAACAAAGACGTTAATTAATTTTTTATTAGTTTTTTCAGCCATCTCCCCCTTATTTTCTTTTGTTGCAAATCCGACTGCCCAAACACCTTTTCTGGGATATTCAATTAAAACGACACTTTTTTTATCACCATCTTCCTTATTAGAAAATGTTTCTGTCATTTGAACAATTGCGGAGTAAATAGTTCTTAAAACTGGAATTCTTTTAAATAGATCATCTATAAGTTTAAGAATTCGTTTACCTAAAAATGATAAAGATAAACCTCCAACAATGGTAATAAATAAAACAGAAATTAAAATTTCAATTCCAGGAATAGCGTAAGGTAAATAGCTATTAGGGTTGATATTTTCAGGTATAATCGTAGATGAAATGCCTATTATAAACTTAGTCAAATATAACGTAAAACCTATTGGTATTAAAACAACCACACCTGTAATAAAATAATTTCTCAATATAAGTGTTAGGGATTTTTTTTTTTTACTTTTTGCCATTGAATTACTTAAAACTTGAGTAGATTACAAAAAAAATTGCCACTATGAAAAGGAATAATAATATTTTATTATTTAGATTCATTAATAAATATAATATCAATGTTATAGTAAAATGAATAGAAGAAAATTTTTATCTTATGTTGGCTGTAGCTGCTGTGGAATGATTCTTAACTCATGCTCTAGTGCACCAATTACTGATAGAAAACAGCTTAAAATAATACCAGAAGCAAAGCTAAATGCTCAGGCTGCAGCTATATATGAAAAGATTAAAAAAAAGGAAAAATTAAGTAAAGATTCCAAAACTTTAAATAATATTAAAGATATAGGTAAAAGAATGGAAGCCTCTATTAGCGAATATTTCTATAAAGAAAAAATAGATGATCCAACTTCCAATTTTGATTGGGAATATATATTAATTGAAAATAAAAAAGTAAGAAATGCATGGTGCATGCCCGGAGGTAAAATTGCTGTTTATACAGGAATTCTTGATGTTACAAAAAATACAAATGGATTAGCTGCAGTAATGGGACACGAAATTGCACACGCTGTTGCAAAACATTCTGTTGAGCGAGCGAGCAGAGGTGCATTGGTTAATACTGGTACTCAATTAATTGATATTTTTACTGGAGGTAAACTTTCACAAGTTAATAGAGCTACTGGAATGAATACTATAGGAATGCTATCTCAACTAGGTTTAATGAATCCATTCAATCGTAAACAAGAAAGCGAAGCTGATTATCTGGGAATGATATTTTCATCACTTTCAGGATATGACATTAGAGAAACTGTCAAAATTTGGGAGAGAATGAAAAAATTTAATAAAGGAAAATCACCACCTGAATTTATGAGTACTCATCCATCTGCAGATAATAGAATAAAAAAAATTAATGAATGGACGAATGAGATAATACTTGATTATCCTCCCATTAACATTTCATAAATGATAATGGTGAGCCCTGATGGACTCGAACCATCGACCCATTCCTTAAAAGGGAATTGCTCTACCAACTGAGCTAAGGGCCCACATTCATTAGATGAATTTAAATGTATATATAGATTTTTTTTTATAATTCAAATAGGAATTTCTGAGACAAATAGTTTCTTATTTACAACTTATCTATGTATTTATCATGAAAATTATTAAAAGTGCCATTCAGAATATTCTTTCTAATAGCAGCCATAAATTCTTGATAAAAATTAATATTATGAAGAGTTAAAAGCATAGATCCCAAAATTTCATTAGTGTTAAAAAGATGGTTTAGGTAGTTTTTTGAATACTTATTTAAACTCAAATTAGTACAATTCTTATCAAGAGGAGTGTCATCTCTTTGGTATTTATTATTCTTAATATTGATTCTTCCTTGCCAAGTAAATGCTAATCCAGTTCTGCCAGACCTAGTAGGTAATACACAATCAAACATATCAATCCCTCTTTTTACAGCTCCTAAAATGTCTGAGGGCGTTCCAACTCCCATTAAATAATGTGGTTTTTTTGGTGGCATTTGGTCTTTTATATCATCTAAAACTGAGAACATTTCTTTTTGAGACTCTCCTACAGCCAATCCACCAATTGCATATCCGTCAAAATCTATTTTCAATAATTCCTCTAAAGATTTTATTCTAAGATTTTTAAAGAGACCACCCTGAATGATACCAAAAATTGCTTTATGAGGATTTTTTCCAAAAGCTTTTTTTGATCTCTTAGCCCAATGTAAAGACAAATTCATTGATTTTTCAATTAAATCGTAATCATTAGATTTTTTTGGACATTCATCCATTATCATCACAATATCAGAATTTAAACCTAATTGAATTCTTATACTTTCTTCTGGACTTAAATAAAATTTTTTTCCATCAATATGAGAATTAAATATAGCGCCTTTTTCACGATCAATTTTATTCAATTTTGATAATGACATTACCTGAAATCCTCCAGAGTCTGTCAAAATAGGTAATTCACAATTCATAAAATTATGTAAGCCACCAGCTTTCTTAATTCTATCAACACCAGGTCGTATCATTAAATGATAAGTGTTTCCTAAAATTATCTCAGAACCTGTTTTTTTAATATCATCAATTGTACAAGCTTTTACTGTAGCTTGAGTACCAACCGGCATAAACGCAGGTGTATTGATATTACCTCTGTGGGTCTCGATTAAACCACATCTAGCGTAATTATCTGTAGTAAAAACTTTAAAGGCAAAATTTTTTAATGCCATTTAAAATTTATAAGGATTTGAAACTAATTATTTTATCAGGATCAGAAACTGCGCCATTATTATTTTCATCTCCTCTTTTAATTTTATCTACAAATTCCATACCTTCAAGAACTTTACCAAAAACAGTATACTGTCTATCTAAAAAAGGTGCTGGTTTGAAACATATAAAAAATTGGCTATTTGCACTATTTGGATCTGATGATCTGGCCATCGATAATGTTCCCCTATCGTGAGGAAGACTATTAAACTCTTGCTTTAAATCTGGTAATTCTGATCCGCCCATACCTGCTCTACTCAAATTGAATTCATCTGATGAAGAATTTCCAAATTTAACATCGCCAGTTTGAGCCATAAAACCATCAATAACTCTATGAAAGACTACTCCATCATATTTTCCTGAATTAGCTAACTCTTTTATTCTTTTTACATGATTAGGTGCCACATCTTCAAACAATTCTATTTTAACATCACCATCTTTTAGTTTTAAAATCATAATATTCTCCTCTGATATTGATTGATTGCATATTAAAAAGAAAAAAAATAAACTAATTAATATTTTATTCATATTTTTTTTTTAATAATTTGATAGTACTTTTGGTAGTAAATTTCTTAATATCACCTTTTAATTTTACAATTTCTTTAACAAATTTTGAAGATATAATTTGATTTTCAACATCTGACATTAGAAATATGGTTTCAATATTATTATTAAGTTTTCGATTCATTCCGGCTAATTGAAATTCATATTCAAAATCTGAAACAGCTCTCAATCCTCTTAATATAATATTTGATTTATGCTTTTTACATATATCAGTAGTTAATGAAGTAAAAGAAATAATAGAAATTTTTTTTTTATTTAACTTTAAATCAGAAAATAAGGCTTTTTTTACGATTTCAATTCTTTCGTCTGAGTCAAAAAGATAATTTTTATTATCTACGTCAGAAACTGCTACAACTATCTTGTCAAATAATTTTAACCCCTTTTTAATTACATCAATATGACCAAAAGTTATTGGATCAAATGTGCCTGGGTATATAGCAACTTTATTCATTAGACTAAATTATCATCAATTTTATCAGCTGAAACAACTTTTTCTTCACCAGATAATTTGATTATTCTAACACCTTGAGTGTTTCGTCCTGCAGTTCTAATTTCCTTCACAGCAACTCTAATAACTCTTCCTTTATTTGTTGAAATCAAAATTTCGTCACCTTCAAAAACAGGAAATGATGAGGAGATATTTCCATTTCTTGGAGAATTAATTATTCCTATAATCCCTTTTCCTCCTCTATTTGTAACTCTATAATCAGTATGAAGAGTTTTTTTACCATATCCATTTTCTGTAATTGATAAAATAAATTTTTCTTTTGCCTTAATTTCAGATTTTTCATCTTTGGATTTTTTTGTGCTTTTTAGGTTTTTGTCATTATTAATTATAGATAAAGATACTATTTGATCATTAGGGGCTAAAACTATTCCCTTTATTCCTTTGGATGATCTCCCTTTAAAAACTCTTAATTTATTTGACTCAAATCTTATACATTTACCAAATTTAGTACTTAAAATTATATCTTGATCATCTTTACAAATCTTAACACCAACTATTTTATCATTGGCGTCAAGTTTCATAGCTATCTTGCCTGCTGAATTAATTGATGAAAAATCTTCTAGGCTATTTTTTCTAATTTTACCTTGAGCTGTTGCAAAAACAATTTGATAACTTTTAACTTCAGTCTCATCGTCTGGAAAAGGCATAATTGAGCTAATTGATTGATGGTTTTTGAGTGGTAAAATATTAAATAAGGATTTACCTTTGGAAGATGCAGATCCTTCTGGAATTTTCCAAGCTTTAATTCTATAAACTAACCCCTCAGTTGAAAAAAATAAAACAGATGTGTGTGTATTTACTGAAAGAGTTTGAACAACAGAGTCCTCGTTTCTAGTTGTTATACCTGTCTTTCCTTTACCGCCTCTTTTTTGTATTTTAACACTATTTAAAGATCCTCTTTTTATATAGCCTTGTAAAGTAACAGTGATCAAAACTGATTGTTTTTGAATTGTTTCTTCAATATCATAATTTAATACAGCATCTATAATTTTTGTTCTTCTTGGAATTGAATACTTTTCTTTTATTTTTTTAAGCTCATCACTAATAACTCTTTGTAATTCTTTTTTTGAAGATATAATTTTTTTATATTTTGAAATTAACTCAGCTAATTTTTTTATTTCTATTTCAATCTCATTAATCCCTAAAGCTGTTAATTTTTGTAATCTCAATTCTAAAATTGCATCAACTTGTAAAGGAGAAATTGAATAAATACCTTTTGTTTTTTTGGATTCAATTAAAGAAATAACTTTTTGCGTTTTATTTATTTTCCACTTTGTTTTTAGAATTAATTCTTTAGCTTCATCTGGTGTTTTAGATCCTCTAATAATCTTAATAATTTTATCTAAATTTTCAATTGATACAGACAACCCAATTAAAATATGGGCTCTTTCTTCAGCTTTTTGTAAATCAAATTTTGTTTTTTTTATAACAACATCTTCTCTAAATGTTAAAAAATTTGTTAAGAAATCTTTTAAATTACATGTTTCTGGTTTACCATCAACTATAGCTAACGTGTTAAAACCAAATGAACTTTCAATTTGAGTATTTTTATAAAGCTGCCTTTTAACAGTTTCCGGTTCAACACCATTTCTTAGATCAATCGAAACTCTTATACCTTCTCTATTAGATTCGTCACGGATATCTTTTATACCTTCAATTTTTTTTTCTCTTACTAATTGAGCAATTCTTTCATTTAATACAGACTTATTAACCTGATAAGGTATTGAAGTTATCACAAGTCGCTCTCTTCCATTTTTAAGGTTTTCTATAGAAATTTCACCTCTAATTTTAAAAGAGCCTCTTCCTTTATTGTATCCTTGTTTAATGATATCTTTACCAATTATGACTCCGCCAGTTGGAAAGTCAGGTCCAGGAATATGTTTCATTAAATCTTTAATTTTTATGTCCTTATTGTCAATAAGTGCCAATGTTCCATCAATAATTTCACCTAAATTATGTGGTGGAATACTTGTTGCCATACCAACTGCAATTCCGCCCGCTCCATTAACTAAAAGATTTGGAAATTGAGCTGGTAAAACCGTTGGTTCTTTTTCTGTTTCGTCATAATTACTTTTAAAAATAATTGTATCTTTTTCAATATCATCAATTAAAAATTGTGAGACCTTTGATAATCTTGTCTCTGTATATCTCATAGCTGCAGCCGGATCACCATCTATAGATCCAAAATTACCTTGTCCATCTACTAATGGTAAGCTCATTGAAAAATCTTGAACCATTCTAACTAATGCATCATAAACTGATTGGTCTCCATGAGGATGATATTTACCAATAACATCTCCAACAATTCTTGCTGATTTTCTAAATTGTTTAGACCAATCATAACCACCTTTATACATCGCATATAAAATTCTTCTATGTACTGGCTTCAAACCGTCCCTGATATCTGGTAAGGCCCTACTCACTATAACACTCATCGCATATGAAAGATAAGACGAACTCATCTCGTCATGCATAGAAATTAATTTTATATTTTTTTCTTCAGGAAATTCAGTTTTTTGCATAGATATTAAAAAGGAATTTCGTCATCCATATCATTTGATATTTGTGATGCTTCATCATTATTATTTGAAGATTGGCTATTATCATTTGCGATCCCACCACCAGAACTTCCACCTCCAAGCATTGTAAGTGATGAGTTGTATCCTTGAATAACTATTTCAGTTGAGTATTTATCTTGACCAGATTGTTCATCTTTCCATTTACGAGTTGTTAATTGACCTTCAACATAAATTTGAGCACCTTTTTTAAGGTACTGTTGAACCACATTAACTAAACCTTCATTAAATACAACTATACGGTGCCATTCAGTCTTTTCTTTTTTTTCACCGCTATTTTTATCTTTCCATGATTGACTAGTTGCTAAGCTTAATCTTGCAACACTTTTACCATTTACCATTTGTTTAATTTCTGGATCTGCGCCCAAACGACCAATTAAAAGTACTTTATTTAAACTTCCAGCCATAATATTTTATTATTTGTTAATTTAATTAAATAGATTTATACCACAATTTACTCTGAATATTAATTTTATTAGTTCAAAGCAAGAAAAAATATGATCAAAAAGATAGTTATTAAGGGAGCTAAAGAACATAATTTGAAGAATATTTCTTTAGAAATACCAAAAGATAAATTTATTGTAATAACTGGTCTATCTGGTTCAGGAAAATCTTCATTAGCTTTTGATACAGTCTATGCAGAAGGACAAAGAAGATATGTAGAAAGTTTATCAGCATATGCGAGACAGTTCTTAGATAAAATGAAAAAACCTAACGTGGATTTAATTGAGGGATTAAGTCCTGCTATATCAATTGAACAAAAAAATACGTCTAAAAACCCAAGATCTACAGTAGCAACTGTAACTGAAATTTATGATTATATGAGAGTATTGTATGCAAGAGCTGGAATACCTTACTCTCCCTTCACAGGTAAACCAATTACTTCACAAACAGTTACTCAAATTGTAGATAAGATTAAAACACTACCTAAAAAATCAACAATATATATCTATGCTCCTGTAGTGAGAGGGCGTAAAGGTGAATATAAGAAAGAAATTTTAAATTATAAAAAAAGAGGATTTAGAAAGATCAAAATAGATAACATTTTGTATGATATTGAAAAAATTCCCGAATTAAATAAAAAAGTAAAGCACGATATTTATATTCTTGTTGATAGAATAGTTCTCAATTCATCTCTAGGCAATAGACTGGCTGAGAGTATTGAGTCATCCATTAACCTTGCTAATGGATTAGTTTTTGTTGAATATGAGGATGAAACTTTACCTAAAAAATATAGAAAATTAGAAAAATTAATTTTTTCAACTAAATTTGCTTGTCCAGAAAGTGGTTTTACAATTGAAGAAATTGAACCAAGACTTTTTTCATTTAACAGTCCATTTGGCGCTTGTGAAGAATGTGAGGGAATAGGTATTAAATTAAATGTGGATCCAAATTTAGTTATACCAAATGAAAAAAAAAGTATAGCAGATGGTGCTATTGAACCTTGGGCAAAAACAACAACATTATATTACGCACAAACTCTTTCATCCCTTGCGAAACATTATGAATTCTCATTAGAGGAAAAGTGGTCAAAACTATCTAAAAAGATAAAAGATATAATCCTTTATGGATCTGATGATGAAGAAATTAAATTCTCATATGATGATGGATATGAAAAATATTCTCATAAAAAAACATTTGAAGGCGTGATAAATAATCTGGAAAGAAGATATTTAGAAACTGATAGTGATTGGAAAAGAGAAGAAATCTCTCAATATCAATCTGATACAAAATGTGAAAGATGCAATGGTCATAGACTTAAAGATGAGGCTCTATGTGTTAAAATTGATGGTTTACATATAAGTGAAGTCACTGAAAAATCAATTTCTGATGCTGCTAAATGGTTTGAAAATCTAAAAAATACACTTGATAAAAGACAAGTAAAAATTGCTGAACATATTTTAAAAGAAATAAATGAAAGATTAAATTTTTTGTTAAATGTTGGTCTTGATTATTTAACTTTGTCAAGAGAGTCTGGAACATTATCAGGTGGAGAAGCACAAAGAATTCGTTTAGCTTCACAGATAGGATCTGGACTGACAGGTGTATTATACGTACTTGATGAACCATCTATTGGCCTTCATCAAAAAGATAATGTTAAATTAATTAATGCACTTAAAAGATTAAGAGACTTAGGCAACACAGTAATTGTAGTTGAGCATGACACCGAAACAATGGAAAATGCTGATCATATAGTTGATCTTGGTCCAGAAGCTGGTAATAAAGGTGGTCAGATAGTTGCACAGGGTTCTTTTAAAGAAATAAGTCAAAATAAAAATAGTATTACAGGGAAATATCTTTCAAATAAGTTAAAAATTCATGTTCCTCAAAAAAGAAGATTAGCAAAGAACGGAAGATTTTTGGAAATTACTGGAGCTACTGGTAATAATTTAAACAATGTAAATTTAAAGATACCACTTGGAAGTTTAACTTGTGTAACAGGCGTATCTGGGAGTGGTAAATCAACACTTGTATTACAGACTTTATATAATGCGTTAAATTTAACTTTAAATAATAATAAGTCTAGAAAAATTCCAAAACCTTTTAAGGGGTTTAAAGGAACTGAACTTGTTGATAAAATAATTGATATCGATCAATCACCTATCGGTCGAACACCTAGGTCTAATCCTGCAACATATACTGGTGCATTTGGTCCAATAAGAGATTGGTTTACAGGCTTACCAGAGTCTAAAACCAGAGGTTATAAGCCAGGTCGATTTTCTTTTAATGTCAAGGGTGGAAGGTGTGAAGCTTGCGAGGGAGATGGTGTAATTACTTATGAAATGCATTTTTTACCTGATGTTTATATACAATGTGATGAGTGTAAAGGAACAAGATATAATAGAGAAACCTTAGAGATAAAATTTAAAGATAAAAGTATTGCTGATGTATTGAACATGACTGTAGACGAAGGATGTGAATATTTTGAAAATATATCTAATATAAAGACCAAACTACTTACATTAAAAAAAGTTGGTCTTGGATACATAAAAATTGGACAACAAGCTACCACTTTATCTGGAGGTGAGGCTCAGAGAATAAAACTTGCAAAAGAATTATCTAAACGCTCGACTGGTAGAACTATGTATATCTTAGATGAACCTACTACTGGATTACACCAGCATGATATAAAAAAATTATTAGAAATTCTGCATACTTTTGTCTCACTTGGAAATACTGTTGTGGTTATAGAGCATAATTTAGATGTGATAAAAACTGCGGATTATATAGTGGATATGGGCCCTGAAGGCGGTGTTAAAGGTGGTAAAATTATCGCGGAGGGCAAACCTGAGGAAATTGTTAACATTAGCAATAGTTATACGGGAAAATTTTTAAAACCACTTTTAAACTAAATAATAATTATTGTTATATTTGTATGAAATTAGTATATTAGTTTTGTATGGGTAATTTACTTTCATCACTTTCAAAAACAATACATGCTTCTTTAGCAATTGGAGTAATTTTATTTCTTGGTTTATTTTATCAATATGATGGATTTAGTTTTGACAGAATTTTTTGGAGCTGGGTCGCTAGATATGTTCACGTCATTGTTAGTATAATGTGGATTGGTTTACTATGGTATTTTAATTTTGTCCAAATTCCAAACATGGCAAAAATACCTGATGAACAAAAGCCTGCAATAGGTAAAGTTATAGCTCCTGCAGCATTATTTTATTTTAGATGGGCAGCAGCATTTACAGTTTTATCTGGATTAATTCTTGCAGGTCTAAATGGTTATTTACACGATGCAATGACACTAAGTATTGGTTCCGGAGTACCAAAACATACTGCGATAGGAATAGGAATGTGGTTGGGTTTAATTATGGCATTTAATGTTTGGTTTGTTATTTGGCCTAATCAAAAGAGAGCTTTGGGAATTGTTGAATGTGAGCCTGAACTAAAAACAAAATCTGCAAGAACTGCAATGCTATTTTCAAGAACAAATACACTATTGTCGTTACCTATGTTACTGACAATGGTAGCAGCTCAAAATTTATATTAATTTTTATCGTCTTCTTTCAAAACAGTTTTTTGTGAAACCCTAAGTCCAACTAAAACTGTATTCGCAATATATATTGATGAGTAAGTTCCAAAAATTACACCAAATATCATGGCTAGAGAAAAGCCTCTTAAAATTTCACCACCAAAAAAAAATATAGAAAATAAAGCCAATAAAGTTGTTATCGAGGTAATTAAAGTTCTCGATAAAGTTTCATTTATTGAAATATTTGTTAAATCAAAAATTTTTATATCAGAATATTTTCTTAAATTTTCTCTAACTCTATCAAAAATAACTACCGTATCATTCATTGAATAACCAACAATGGTTAAAACAGCAGCAATAATTGACAAATTAATTTCAAGACCAAGAAGAGAGAATAAACCTAATGTTACAATAACATCATGAAATAAAGCCAATATAGCTCCAAGACTAAACTGCCACTCAAACCTAATCCAAATATAGATAAGCATTAAAATTAAGGCCACCGATATAGCTATAATTCCGGATTTTAACAGTTCTGCACTAACTTTGGGCCCTACATTTTCTACTCTTCTAAAATTAAAATTATTTCCAAAAGATTTATCAAGGTTTAATTTTATTTCCTCAATTACGTTTTTATTTTCATTATTTTCAAACTTTATTAAAAAATCAGTTTCATTTCCAAAATTTTTTACTGAAACATCTCCCAAATTCATTTGACTAAGATTATCTCTTAATGAAGATACATTGATCTTTGACTCAGTTGATCTTAATTCAATTAGAGTACCCCCTTTAAAATCTATTCCAAAATTCAAACCTTTAAATATTAATAATAAAAGTGAAATTACAACGAGCGAGATTGAGAGAATTTTAAACTTATTATAATGTTTATTAAAAGCTATCATTTAAATTAGTCCAACTTTTTCTTTGTTTTTAGCTACATATATAACTGTTAATAATCTAGCTATAAAATAAACTGAAAATAGTGTGGTGAAAATTCCAACACCTAAAGTTAAAGAAAATCCTTTGATTGGACCAGATCCCATAAAAAATAATATGATTGCAGCAATTAATGTTGTTATATTTGCATCAAGAATAGCAGTTCTTGATTTAGTATAGCCACTATCAAAAGCAATTAGATTATTTTTTTCATCTTTCAGCTCTTCCTTAATCCTTTCAAATATCAAAACATTAGCATCAACAGCCATACCAACTGTTAAAATTATCCCTGCAATTCCAGGTAATGTTAAAGTAGCTTCAAATATTGTTAAAATACCAATTAAAAGAAATAGATTAATAATTAATGCTATATTAGTAATAAGTCCAAATACTTTATATTTAAAAAAGATAAATAAAATAACAAGAGAAAATCCGATTGCCAGTGCAACGACTCCAGCATTTATAGAGTCTTGTCCAAGATCTGGACCAACAGTTCTCTCCTCAATAATATTCAATGGAGCAGGTAAAGCACCTGATCTAAGTAGTAATGCAAGATCAGTAGCAGATTGAAATGTAAAACCCCCACTTATTTGACCAGATCCACTAGCAATTGTATCTCTTATCACTGGTGCGCTTATAATTTTGCCATCAAGGACTATCGCTAATTGTTTTCCAATACCTGTTGATGTAGCTTTACCAAATCTTTTAGCTCCCACTCGATCTAAAGTAAACGAGACAACAGTTTCATTTGTTTCGGTATTCATTCTTGGCTGAGCATCTAAAAGATTATCTCCACTTAAGATAATTCTTTTACTCACGATAGACTCATCATTACTATCTTCGTATTCTAACTTTTCAGATCCAAAAGAGTCTTCTGTATCTGTGGTTACAAATCTAAAGGTTAAATTAGCTGTTTTTCCAAGTAATGATTTAATCCTCATTGGATCGTCTAATCCTGGGAGTTCAACTAAAATTCTATCATTACCCCTTTTAAGAATATTAGGCTCATTAGTTCCAATTTCATCGATTCTTCTTCTTACAATTTCTAAAGCTTGATCTTGAGATGATGTTTTAAGTTCAACTAATCCTTGTTTTGAATATTTTATATTAAAGATATTGTTTTCTTCGTTAACATCTAATTGATGAGATTTAAATCTTGGGTAATATGGATTTAAAACACTTTCTTCATCACTAAACTCATCTATTACTACTTGTTTAAATTCATTGTCTACAGTAAATGAAAGTTTTTGATTTGAGAGTTTAAGATTATTTATTCTTATATTTTTTTCTTTAAAATAATTCCTGATAGTAATTGTCAAATTTTGGAGTTTTTGCTCAATTACAGGTGTATTATCAATTTCTAATAAAAGATATGATCCACCTTGCAAGTCTAATCCAAGATTTATTTTTTTATTTAATAAATCATTACTAAACTTGAAAAGATTTGATAAAGCAATTAATATAAATAACAATGAAATAAGTGTAACAAAAAAAATTCTTAATTTTGAAAAGTTTAACACCTTATTTTGATAAAAATTATTTTTTTATTTCTTGAGAATTCATTAAGCTTTGAACGCCTGTGCCTCTTATAACTTCGACCGTTACATTCTCAGCAATTTCTACTTCAATTTTATCATTATCTATAACTCTTGAGATTGTACCAGTGATACCACCAGATGTTACTATCCTATCACCTTTTTTTAAACCCTCTACCATTGCCTTATGTTCTTTAACTTTTTTTTGTTGAGGTCTTATTAAGAAAAAATAAAAAATAACAAAAATTAGTATTAATGGTATAAATTGACCTATCCCTGAACTTTCCATAAAACTCCTTTAATAAAAATGAATATTTATACTATCTAAGAGATTAAAACAACTTTAATTGAGTGAAATTTTTTCTAAATTATTCATATAAGGTCTTAAAATTTTTGGCACAGTTACTGAACCGTCTTTTTGTTGATAATTTTCTAATATTGCAATTAAAGTTCTTCCAACAGCTAATCCACTTCCGTTTAAAGTCCCAGCATACACAGTTTCCTTATCATGACTTTTATATCTAGTTTTCATCCTAATTGCTTGAAATGTAGAGCATGATGAACAAGATGATATTTCTCTATATTTATTTTCAGATGGGAGCCAAACTTCGATATCGTAAGTCTTTTCAGCACTAAAACCCATATCACCAGTACATAAGATCATTTTTCTATAAGGTAATTCTAAAAGATCTAAAATATTTGTTGCGCAATTAGTCATTCTTTCAAGTTCCTCTAAACATTTGGTTTGTTCAACTATGCTAACTAATTCAACTTTATAAAATTGATGCTGTCTAATCATTCCCTTAGTATCTTTTCCATAACTTCCTGCTTCTTTTCTAAAACAAGGTGTTGAAGCAACAAATCTCAAAGGTAATGATTTAATATCAACAATTGTGTCTTTCACAATATTAGTCAAGATCACTTCGGCTGTGGGTATCAAAAATTTTCTATCAGTCCCTTCTTCAAGTTTAACTTCAAATTGATCATTTTCAAATTTTGGGAGTTGACCGGTACCAAACATTGTGTTTTCAGAAGCTAACAAAGGTGGTGAAATTTCTTCATATCCATTTTTAGATGTATGAATATCTAGCATAAAATTTGAAAGAGCTCTTTCGAGCATAGCTAATTTATTTTTAACAAAAACAAATCTTGAACCTGTAGTCTTAGTCGCTAGATCAAAATCAAGCATTCCTAAATTTTCACCTAATTCATAGTGAGATTTGGGAATAAAATCAAAGTTAGGTATTTTACCAGACTTATTAACTTCAACATTGTCATGCTCATCTTTACCCATTGGTACATCTTTATGAGGTACGTTTGGTATTTTTGATAATATTTTTTCTAAATCATCTTTTGTCGATTTTTGTTCATCAGTAATTTTTTCTAAAAATAAAGAGATTTCTTTTGATTTTGCAAATAAAGATTTGTCTTTAGATTTTGAAATATCCTTTTTTTCTTTTTCTAATTTTTCCTTTTTTTGAATTAACTCTCTATTTTCCTTATCTAAATTTTTTAGTTTATTAAGATCTACATCAATTGATCTTTTTTCTAGAGATTTTTTAAAAGCTTCAAAATCTTTTCTGATTTCTTTTAAATTATGCATCCGAATTTTTTAAATTTTTTTTTTCTATAAATTTTACTGAAAATATTGATAATTCATATAAAATTAATAAAGGAATAGCTAAACCGATTTGCGTTATAGGGTCTGGCGGGGTCAACAATGCAGCTGCTGCAAAAATAATCACAACTACATATTTTCTTCTTTTTTTTAAAAATACAGAATCAATTAAACCTACTCTTGCCAATAAGCTCAAAACCACCGGTAATTGAAAACTTATTCCAAATGCAAATATAAGTTTCATAACTAATGATAAATACTCATTCACTTTAGCTTCCAATTGTATTGGTAGATTTGTTGATATACCTGAACTTTCAAATGATAAAAAAAACTTTATCGCTAGTGGCATTATTAAATAATAAACTAGCATTCCACCTAGAAAAAATAAAATTGGTGTTAAAACTAGATAAGGTAAAATTGCATTTTTTTCATGCTTATAAAGGCCTGGTGCAATAAACTTCCATATTTGCATCAAAATAAATGGACATGTTACAAAAAAAGCAGTGAAAAAAGATACTTTTAAATAAGTTAAAAATGTTTCTTGAAGAGCAGTAAAAATTAATCTTCTTTCTGAACCGTCATCTTTTACAGCCTTTGCAAATGGTTCAACTAAGAAACCATATAAATGTTCTGCAAAAAAGTAACACCCAATAAAAAAAAGTATTAAAAACAAAAAACTATGGATTAATCTTTTTCTTAGCTCTGTTAAATGGCTAATGAAGCCACCCTCTTTTTCATCAAGACTCATCTTTTTTATCTTCTTTTTTTTCTACTTGATTATCTTCAATATCAATATTTGAAACTTCATTTTGTATATTATTGATATATTTTTTTGCAGTACCAATCCATGAGCCAACTTTTTTTAACATAACCGGAAAATCTTTAGGACCAAGTACAATAATCGCTATAGCAACAACAATTAAAATCTCAAACCAACCAATAGTAGGCATTTGGTTTATTCTTTTTTATTTGAATCTTGATTTTCGTCGGAAATATTTTTAGGATCATTATCATCAGTAGCATCCGACGCCATACCTTTTTTAAAACTTTTAATTCCTTTTGCAACATCACCCATTAGGCTAGATATTTTACCTCTACCAAAAAGTAAAACAACTAGTATAACAACAATTGCTATTTGCCAAATTCCAATACTCATAGAAAACTTATAACCTTTTTACGAATAATTTAAAAGTACCTTTTTTTTAATTAATTAAAATTAGCAACTATTTATTTTCATCTGAATCAAGAGTGCTGTTCAACATTTCGTCTATATTTGAGTAAATGTCCTCTTTTTTGTCTTCTTGTTTTTCCTTGTAAAATTTTCCAGTTCCAAAAATAGCGTTATCTATGTTTGTACTATCAATTAAACCAGCAGCCCCTAGTTCATCAACAGTAGGTAGATCAGATAATTTCTGAAGATTAAAATGACTTAAAAAATTATCTGTTGTTATATATTGAATAGGTTTACCAGGAAGGTTTTTTCTTCCCCCAGGTTTTACCCAATCTAGTTCCATTAATATTTCAAGTGTATTTGTACCAAATGCAACACCTCTGATTTCTTCTATTTCAGCTCTTGTAACAGGCTGGTGATAAACTATGATTGCTAGTGTTTCAATTGCTGCTCTTGATAACTTTTTTTCTACAGTTTTCTCTTGTTTCATCAAATTAGATAAATTTGGTGAAGTTCTAAAGGACCATTTTTTTGATATGCAAACTAAATTTATACCTCGATGAGCATATTCTAATTGTAACTTTTGTAATATTTTCTCGACATCAGTTTTTTTGGATATTTTTCCTTCAATGGTCTCTATATCTAAAGGTTCAGCAGCAGCAAAAATTATTGCTTCAATTTCTTTTTCTAGAAAAGATAATTTGGGAGGAAATTTAATAATATTATCTTTTTTATCTAATTTTTTTTTCATTATTTTTCTTCTCTAATAAAAATATCTTTAAAAAGAGATTCTTGTTTAATTTTTAAATTTCCTTCTTTGACCAATTCAAGTGACCCAGCAAAAATACCTGCTTTACCAGTTCTTTTATACTTGGAGTTGCTTTTGAAATTTTTTGGAATTAAATCATCTAATTTTTTCCATTCTACAAGTTTACCAAAAAAAGTTTTGATTGTTTTTATTCCTTCCTCAGCAGTAAAAACTGGTAACTTAGGGATATTGATTTTTTGAAAATCTTTAGTCATTATTATTGATGAATAAGTTTTAATTAATTCAAAAAGATTAATTTTATACTCACTGTTATATATTGGTCTTAAACCAGATCTCATACCTCTAGTTCTTATTTCTCTGCCCAATCTTTTTCTTTTTAACATTTGATCTGATAATAAACGTATTAATTCTAATTTTTTTAATTGAAGTTTTAACTGATCAGCAACTTCCTGAACTTTGAATTCTTCCTCAGGACTTCCTGGTAACAACAATTTAGATTTAAGATATGCCAACCAAGTAGCCATTAATAGGTACTCTGATGCAATTTCTAAATTCAAATTCTCTTTTTTTGTAATAAAATCGTGAAATTGATCTGCTAGTTTTGTTATCGATATATCTTCTAAATTAACTTTCTGTGCTTTAGCTAAATCTAATAAAACATTTAATGGGCCATTATAATTATCAATATTTACTTTAAATAATTCAGAATCATATTCTTTCATTATTAAATATTATCTCAAAATCTTATAAAATTGTGATGTTTTTTTTATAATAAATTTATCAACTAAAGGAGAGTTTTTAGCAACTATTAACATTTCTTTAAAATTACCATTGCAATGTAATGCTAAATTACAACCTGCATTAAACGTTTTGATTGTATTATCTTTAAGTGTTCCTTTTAAGCTTTTCATAGATAAATCGTCAGATATCAATAAATTTTTAAATCGAATTTTATTTCTAATTAGTTTTATCAATATCTTAGAATGAGTTACTGTATTCTTATTATCAATTTTATTGAAGATAATATGTGCGGTCATTGCAAAAAAAGCTTTTTTATTCTTAAAAGAAGTAAAATCTTTTTTAAATAAATAATTTTTTTTTTTACTAATTATTGGTGTAAATTTATGACTATCAACTTTAGCTAAACCATGGCCAGGAATATGTTTAATTACTGTTCCAATGCTATTTTCATGATAATATTGAATACAATAATCACCAATTTTTGATACTATCTTTGGATCTGCAGAAAATGATCTATCTCCAATTATATTAGAGGCGCCTTTCACTTTTAAATCTAACACTGGAGATGTATTAATATTAGCTCCAATTGATCTTAACAAATAGGAAGTTTTATCAATAAATAATTTATAATAGAATTTAAATTCTTTAAAATTGTTGATGTATTTATTTCCAAAAAACTCAGAAGTTAAATTGTCAAAAGAAATTAAATTTTTTAATCTATTAACACGGCCACCCTCTTGATCGATTAAAATAGGATATTTTTTATCATTAAAAATTTTTCTTATAGAAGAGGTAAGTTTTAAAGTTTGCTTAATATTTTTGATATTTCTCGTAAAAAGAATAACACCCCAAGGTTTATATTTTTTAAGAAAATCTTTTTCTTGTACGGTAAGACTAAATGATTTTATACCAATAATAAATGATCTGCGTTTATTCATTGGAATCTAATAATTTCCAGAAATTAAATTTCTTTTTCTTTTTTTCTTTTGATTTCTCAACATATTCTATAATATTTTTTGTATCATTTTCCAGAATAGGTAATTTATCAGCATAATTATTTAATTTTTCATCTATTGAAGATATAGATCTATACGAGTTTTTTTTATTAGAATCTGAAAAATAATATTTTCCAGTTATAAATAAAAATATACCAATAATAAATACGAATATTAAATATTTGATTTCTTTAAACATTACATTTTTTCAGGAACTGAAACACCAACAATATTCATGCCAGATTTGATTACATTTGAAATTACTTTTAAAAAAATCAATTTATCATCTGAAATTTTTTTCTGGTCATTAATAAATCTTTTTGTAGGATTTTCTTTACCTAAATTCCAGTATGAATGAAATAAGGAAGCAAGTTCATACAAATAAGTTGGTATTCTATGGGGTTCAAGTCTATTACTAGCAGCATCGATACATTTCGGCCATTCAGAAATTTTCTTTAAAATATTTATTTCATCTTTTGAATACTTAAAATCATATTTATCTATTTTGAGTTCAGTTTCTAAACTTTTGTCCAAATGTCTAAAAACAGAAGCTATTCTAGCATAACTATATTGAACATAATAAAGGGGATTATCTTTGGATTTTTCAATGACATTATCAAAATCAAAATCAAGTTCAGCATCACTACTTCTATTTAACATAATAAATCTAGTCGCATCTTTGCCCACTTCCTTAATTAAATCATCTACTGTTATGTAATCTCCTTTTCTTTTTGACATTTTAAAAGGTTTTTTATCTTTGATAAGTTTTACTAGTTGGCTTACTTTACAAATCAATTTACCTTTTGAGTTTGACAAAGCATCTACCGAAGAAGAAATTCTTTTTATATATCCAGCATGATCAGCACCTAATATATTTATTAAATGATCAAATTTTCTATCTAATTTATTTTTATGGTATGCAACATCACTGGCAAAGTAAGTCCATGCACCATCAGATTTTTGTAAGGCTCGATCTTTATCATCACCAAAATTAGTAGATCTAAAAAGTAATTGTTCTCGTTCGACCCACTTATCTTTATCTTCTCCAGCAGGTGCTTTTATTTTACCCTTATATACAAAGTCATTTTTTTGAAGTAAATCGACTACTTTTTCAACTTCTTGATTTTTAACTAATTTTTTCTCACTAATGAAATTATCATGATTAATACCAAGACTATTAAGGTTATTTTTAATAAGTTTCAATGCCTCTTCAATAGATAGTGCAGTTAATATCTCTGATATGTTTTCAAAGTTTTTAAAATCAATGTCCTTATTAGAGTTTAAAATATTTTTAGCAAAATCTATTAAATAATCACCAGGATATAATTCCTCATTATTTTTAGGAAATGGCTCATTAAAAGAGATTTCTCTTATTCTTAAATAAACTGATTTTGTAAAATTTATAATTTGATTACCGTAATCATTAACATAATACTCTTTTGTAACTTTATGTTTATTAAACAATAAGATATTAGCAATAACATCACCTAAAATTGCTCCTCTACAATGACCAACATGTAAAGGACCTGTTGGGTTAGCAGAAACAAACTCAATTAAATAGCTTTTCTTCTTTTCTGAAATGTTAATCCCAAAAGATTTAGAGTTTTTAATTGTTTCTTTAACAAAATTTGTCCAAAAAATTGGTTTAAATTTAATGTTGATAAATCCTGGTTTGACTACTGCTATATCTTCAATAAGTTCATCATTTTTTTTTAGTATTTTTGACAAACTATTTGCAAGATCTATTGGGGTTTTTTTATTTATCTTCGAAAGAACCATGGCAACATTCGTAGAAATATCGCTATCAAATTTTGTAGGAGGAATTTCAGCTGTAATACCATCAAGTTTATCAGGTAAAACTAAATCTCCTTTTTTTGATAACTCAGACAAAGTTTCATTAATTTTTTCTATGTATTTACCAAAAATATTCATTTAAGATTCTCATATAAGTTTACTGCATATCGATCAGTCATTCCCGATATAAAATCTGAAATAGATCTGTACTTATTGTCAAAGAATTGCTCTCTAGAAATAAATTTTTTAGGATTTTGCTTGATCTTATCAAATAATTTTCTCACAATTGATTTGCCTTTGTTATTTTTTGCTAAAACTTCTTTATTATTATACATTTTTGTTCTTAAAAAATATTTTATTTCATTTTCAGAATTTTTAATTTTATCAGAAAAATCTACCATTAGAAAACTTGTTTTACTTAAATCTTTAAAATTTTTAACTTTATTTTTTTTTATATTTTCTTTAGTGTTATTTATTAAATCCTTAATCATTAAATCAATTGAGTCTCTAACAATTTGATAAGTTATGATTTTATAATTTTTTTTATTAATTTTTTTTCTATATTTTTTGTAAATATTTGCAAAAAAATGAATTTCGACTAACTCTTCTAACTTAAATAAATTAGCATTTATTCCATCTTGAATATCATGATTGTTATAAGCTATGTCATCGGAAATTGATGAAATTTGAGCCTCTAATGACGGATATGTTCTGAAATTAATCATGCTCTTTAGTTTTTTAATTCCAATCAAACTATCAACTAAATCTAATTCCTCTAACGGACCATTATGTTTCAACAAGCCTTCAAGTGTTTCAATTGAAAGATTAAGTCCACTAAACTTTAAATATTTATTTTCTAAAAACATAACTATTCTGAGTGTTTGTAGATTATGATCAAAACCACCATATTCTTCCATACACTCATTTAAAGCATCCTCACCAGCATGACCAAAAGGTGTGTGCCCTAAATCGTGAGCAAGACTTAAAGTTTCTGTTAAATCTTCATTTAAGTTAAAATAACGTGCTACGGATCTTGCTATTTGAGCAACTTCCATGGAATGAGTTATTCTCGTTCGGTAATGATCCCCCTCCGTGTTTACAAAAACTTGCGTTTTATGTTTAAGTCTTCGAAAGGATGCGCTGTGAATAATACGATCTCTATCCCTTTGGAATGGTGTTCTATATTTTGATAAAGATTCTTTGAATAATCTTCCTTTACTTTTAAATACACCTATCTTTGAGTAATTTTTCATCCTTTTAAATTAAAATTTAAGTATTATATTAGTAATACCAGTGATCAATTATGATTAAAGAAATTAAATTTACTGATAAAGCACTAAAACAGATCAATACTTTGTTGTCTAAAAAAGATAAGGGGTCTTTTTTTAGAATCGCTATTAAGGGTGGCGGATGTTCAGGCTTTCAATATGAATTTACATTTGACAATTCGAAAGACGAGGATGATTTAAATTTTGAAAATATTATAATTGATAAAACGTCTGCAGATCTCTTAAAAGGTTCTGAAATTGATTATGTATCAGAATTGATAGGTGAACAATTTAAAATAACAAATCCTCAAACCAAGTCTTCTTGTGGTTGTGGAGTTTCATTCTCTCTTTAATGTTAATTTCATCGTGGAATGTTAATTCAGTACGGGCACGTATTGAAAATATCAAAAGTTATCTTTTAAAGTATAAGCCAGATATTTTGATGATGCAGGAGATCAAAACTGAAGATGTAAATTTTCCTTATGATGATTTTTCATCTATGGATTATGAAAGTCATGTATTTGGACAAAAAAGCTATAATGGTGTGGCTATTATTTCAAAAGGCAAATTAAAAAATATTAGAACAGACCTAATTAAAGATAAATTAAAACAATCTAGAATAATTTCTGCTGAGGTTGAATATAAGAAAAAAATTGTTCAATTAATTAATATCTATACTCCTAATGGAAATCCAGTTGATACAGAAAAATATGACTATAAAAAAAATTGGATGGATCAATTAATTAAACAATTAAAGTCTTTATCTAAAAAAAATTCGAATATTATTCTTGCAGGTGACTTTAATGTGATCCCCGCTGCTGAAGATGTCTATAATGTAAAAAGTTTTGAAGATGATGCTTTGTACAGATTGGAAATAAGGAAAAAATTTAGAGAGATGCTAAATTTAGGTTTTAGTGATGTTTATAGACATTTTAATGAGACGAAAGAAGGTTATACTTTTTGGGATTATATGAGAGGTGCATGGCAAAAGAATAATGGGATGAGAATAGATCATTTTTTAGTTTCAAACTCTTTAATCGACCAAATAAAATCTATAAATATAAATAAAGACCCTAGAGGTAGAGAAAAACCTTCAGATCACACACCTATAGAAATTAAATTAGCTTAAAGATTTTATTTTATTAACTAATTCCTCGTTAATATTACGAGGACCTTTATCAAGTCTGTTTTTATGTCGTCTTTCCCCAGGTAATCTTACTTCACCCATTGATTTCATCTTATCAAAGAATTCATCTGCATGTTTTTGCCAATTTGTTCCTGCAGTTTTATCAGGAGAGATAGCAAGAATAAATTCTCCTCCACTTGGTGGTCCGCCGTCATTATTATCTTTAGCAGCTGTTTCAAAACTAAAATTATCACCAACTAAAGCACCAGCCATTAATTCAACCATCATAGCAATTGCTGAACCTTTATAACCACCAAAAGGTAATAACACACCACCATCAGCTATTGCGCCTGGGTCAGTAGTTTCTTTACCTTCTTTAGTTAATCCTGTTCCAAGAGGTACCTTGTGCCCTTCTCTTTTAGCCACTTGAACTTCACCCATTGCCATTGAAGCTGTTGCCATATCATAAACTACAGGAGTTTTTCCAGGTCGAGGCCAAGCAAATGAAATTGGATTTGTACCAAACAACGGTTTGATTGCTCCTGCAGGTGCTACTGCGGGTTTGTATGATGTACATGCAAAGGCAACTAGTCCCTCTTCTGCTAATTTTTCTGTTTCAGGCCACATTGCAGCCATGTGATGAGAATTATTTATTGCTAAAACTGCAACACCATTTTCTTTTGCTGCTTTAGCTAATTCAGGTAAACCTTTATTTAAAACAACGGGTGCTAAACAATTGTTACCTTGAGCTTTTATTACTGATGAAGAAATCTTTTTTACTTCTGGTTTCCCTTTACCATTAATTTTTCCACTTTTTAAACCACTTACATAAGCTGGTAATCTAAATAAACCATGAGATAATGAGCCATCTCTTTCAGCATTTCTAATTAAATCTGATAAAATAGATGCTGTTTCATCATCACAGCCATTAGCCAATAATGTTTTTTTAGCTAAATCAAAAATTTCATCTAATGAAAGGGAAACTGTACTCATCCCTTTATTAGATATTATTTATGCCTAAAGATCAATTTCTAATTAACAGCCTTTGAAAGATTTTGACATGTTGCTGATTAAATCAAAATATAAATCTTTCCCTGGATCAAGTGTGGCTCCTAATGGATCTATGACACCTGTTGCAACATTAGTATCTTTTGCTACAGCTTTTATAATATCAGGATTAAATTGAGGCTCTGAGAAAATACAACTTACTTTGTCATGCTCAATTACTTCTCTAATTTCAGCTAATTGCTCAGCACCAGGCATTACGTCTGTATTTACTGTAAATGCACCTAAAATATTAATACCAAATCTTTCTTCAAAGTATTGATACGCATCATGAAAAACTATTGATTTAAAATCTTTGTTTAATTCGGATTTAACTTTCTTAGTAAGTTTATCTAAGTCTTTATGTGCCTTTTTTAAATTTGCTTTATATTTGGCCTCGTTTTTTGGATCATTCTCTATCAAGTGTTCTGCCATTTCACTTAAAATTACTTTTGCATTCATTGGATCTAACCAAATATGTGGATCATACTCACCATGAGCGTGCCCTTCATGACCATGCTCATCATGATCATCTTCTTTATGCTCATCGTCATGTCCGTGATCATCGTGACCATCCTCTTTATGTTCATCGTCATGTCCATGATCATCATGGTCATCCTCTTTGTGACCTTCTTTATCATGATCGTGATCATCTTCCTTTTTAGCATGATCATCGTGTCCATGATCATCATGTTCTTCAAATATATTTCTTTCTCTGAATTTTAATTTTGTTAATCCTTTAATTTCTAACAACTCAATCTTCTCAGCCTTTTTAGCTATTGAACCTAATGGTTTTTCTAAGAAATTTTCTAAATCTTCCCCTACCCAGAATACAATATCAGCTTCTTGTAACATTTTTGCATGTGAAGGTTTTAAGGCAAATCCGTGTGGTGAAGCATATCCATCAACTATTAAATCTGGTTTACCAACCCCATCCATTAGATAGCTTGCTAATGAGTGTATTGGTTTAATCGATGCTACAACTTTTGTTTCAGCATTAGCTGATGAAAAAGATGTTAATAATGATAAGATTGATAGGATTACAGGTATTTTTTTTAGATTATTCATAATTTAAATATTTAGCAGTTGTTATAATATAACACTGTGTAATAATATAACATTAATATAAGTCAAGTAAAAAAATGAGTTCTAATAATAACGTTTTGGTAAAAATGAATAATGCTGGATATCGTCATAATGATAAATGGCTTGTTCAAGGTGTATCTTTAAGTGTTGAAAGAGGAAAAATTGTAACTCTTATTGGGCCAAATGGATCTGGTAAAAGTACAACTGCCAAAATTGCTTTAGGTATTTTGAAAAAAATTGATGGTCATGTAGAAAAATATACAAACAAAATTGGTTATGTACCTCAAAAAATATCTGTTGATTGGACATTACCACTTCGTGTTTACGATTTCATGACATTAACAGAAAATTTAGATGAAAAAACTATCGATGAGGCTTTATCTTTAACTGGCGTTATACATTTAAAAGATAAAAGTTTAGGGAACTTGTCTGGTGGTGAGTTTCAAAGGGTTTTATTAGCAAGGGCTATTTCTAAAAAACCAGAATTATTAGTACTAGATGAACCAGTTCAAGGTGTAGATTTTTCAGGAGAAATAGCTTTGTATGAATTGATAAAGAAAATATCCGATGAATTGAATTGTGGAATTTTGTTAATCTCACATGATCTACATACAGTAATGAGCGCTACTGATCATGTTGTTTGTTTAAATGGGCATGTATGTTGTTCTGGAACACCTATAGATGTAGCAAAGAATACTGAATATAAAGCGTTATTTGGTGAACAAGCTTCTCAAATACTTACAAGATATGAACATAAACATGATCATGTTCATACTATCGAAGGTGAAATAAAGAAAAATTAAATGTTCGATGATTTTTTTATAAGAGCACTTATTGCAGGACTTGGAGTAGCTTTTGTTACAGGACCTCTTGGTTGTTTTGTAGTTTGGAGAAGATTATCTTATTTTGGCGATACACTAGCTCATTCAGCTTTACTGGGTGTGACTATTGCATATTCATTAGAATTTAATATTGCTTTATCTGTATTTATAATTTCATCTTTAATAGCATTAATTTTAGTTCAACTCCAAAATCGAACTAATCTACCAGGTGATGCTTTGCTTGGTCTTTTAGCACACTCATCACTAGCTGTTGGACTTGTTGTTATTGGTTTTTTAACATTTATTAGGTTTGATGTGATGGGATTGTTATTTGGAGATATCCTGGCTGTAACAGTAGATGATTTATATATTATATGGATTGGTGGAGCATTAATTTTATTAATATTAAGATTAATATGGAAAGGATTATTTGCATCAACAGTTAATTACGAATTAGCTGAAGCAGAGGGTTTAAATCCAGATAGAGCAAAAGCTATTTTCACAATATTAATGGCAGCCATAATTGCTATATCAATCAAAATGGTTGGATTATTGTTGATTACTGGAATGTTAATCATACCTGCAGCAATGGCACGAAATATTTCAGACAGCCCACAAAAAATGATAATTTATTCAATCATTGGAGGATTATTATCAGTTATCATAGGATTATTTTCTTCATTAGAATTTAATACTCCCTCTGGACCTTCAATTATAGCTGCTGCATTATTTTTATTTGTGATTTCATTGTTTAAAATAAAACAAACGATTAAATTGAAAAACTAATGGAGAATCAGTAGAGTGAGTAGAATGCATAAAGAACATATTCTTACAAAAAACCAGCAAATTATTTTTGATTTAATTGATAAATCTCCTGAGCCTTTAAAAGCTTATTCAATACTTTTTAATGTTCAAAAAAGAGGAATTAAAGCTCCATTACAGGTTTACAGGGCATTAGATAAATTAGTTGAAATAGGAAAAATTCACAAAATTGAAAGTCGAAATGCCTTTATTGCATGTCATAATTCAAGTTGTCAGGTAGCTAAAGCTACTGCATTTTCAATATGTGAGATTTGTGAAAAGGTAACAGAAATAAGTAGTGCAGGTCTTTCTAAATACTTGGCTAATTTCAAAGACAAAGATGGTATGAAATATAGTAAATACAATCTTGAGTTTTTTGGATTATGCAAAAAATGTAATACTAGATAAAAAGTTATTCAACTATTAAAGTATCTTTCGATCCACCACCTTGTGAACTATTTACAATTGTACTTCCTTTTCTAAGAGCAACTCTAGTCAGACCACCAGTTGTCACATAGTTAGTTTTACCACTTAAAACAAATGGTCTTAAATCTAAGTGTCTAGGCTCTATATTTTTTTCAGTAATTGTTGGAGCTGTTGATAGTGTTTCTAAAGGTTGTGCAATATATTCTCTTGGATTTTTTTTAATCTTCTCTGCCACCTCTTCTCTCTCCTTTGAAGAAGCCTTTGGGCCTATCATTATTCCATACCCACCTGATGCATTAGCTGGTTTAACAACTAATTTCGATAAGTTATCTAATACATATTTCTTTTGAATTTCATCATGACACAAATAAGTCTCAACTTGATTTAAAATAGGTTGCTCTCCTAAATAATAAACTATCATTTTATTTACGTACGAATAAACAACCTTATCATCGGCTACACCTGTACCTACTGCATTAATAATACCCACGTTTTTTTTTAACCAACATTTAAATAATCCTGGAACGCCAATAACGGAGTCTTTATTGAAGGCTTTTGGGTCTAAGAAATTATCATCTAGTCTTCTGTATATGCAATCAACTTTCAGAGGACCTTTTACAGTTTTCATATAAACATTATCATTTTCAACAAAAAGATCTTTTCCTTCTACAAGTGCAATACCCATTTGTTCAGCTAAAAAAGAATGTTCAAAATACGCTGAATTATAAATACCTGGCGTCAATACTACCATGTGTGGATGAGCATTTTTTTTAGGAATACATTCATTCATACAATTAAAAAGTTTGTTAGTATATTGATGAATTGATGAAACCTTATATCTAGTAAAAAGTTCAGGAAAGACATCTCTCATTACCATTCTATTTTCAAGCATATAAGAAACTCCAGAAGGAACTCTTAAATTATCCTCAAGAACCAAGTACTCACCTTTTTTATTTCTAATTAAATCAACACCAGAAATATTTGCCCAGGACTTATATTTAGGTGAAAAACCTTCACATTCTTTCACATAGTAAGGTGAATTAAAAATGATATCTTTTGGAACAATATTATCCTTAAAAATTTTCTTTTGATTATAAACGTCATCAATAAATAAATTTAATGCTTTTACCCTTTGCTTTAAACCTTTAGTTACCTTGTTCCATTGTGTTTTAGGAATTATTCTTGGAATAATATCTAGTGGCCATTTTTTTTCTTCTGCTCTATTGTTTGCTGCGTATACTCTAAAGTTTATTCCCCTAGCACTTATTGTACTTTGACAATTTTTTTCAATTTCTTGTAATTTATCTTTTCCATACCTTTCTAAGATACTAGAAATAATTTGAGCATGTTTTCTAAGTTTATTGTCATTAGTGAAATATCCATCATATGCTTTAGTAGCATTGTAATTATCCCAGAGTTTCTCGCTCATAGAATGATTGTTTAATAATTAGAGTAAACAATCAATTGCGATATAGTTATATCAGCTATGCTTGAATTTAATTGTATGTTAATTAATTAATAATTATTAATAGTATTATGACTTATTGCGTTGGTATTAAAGCTCAAGACGGAATTGTATTTGCATCAGATTCTAGAACAAATGCTGGATTAGACAATGTTAACATTTATTCAAAAATGTTTGTTCATGATGTTGGTGATAGAAGTGTCATTATAGTTACTTCTGGAAACTTAGGCACATCTCAAGCAGTATATAAATCTATTGAAAATGAACTTAAAGGTGACAGTGGAACAAATTTAAATACTTGCAAAGATTTCGATCAGATAGCATCCTATATTGGATCATTAAACATTAAACATTCAGCACCAAAAGGAATAAACACAGACACAGTTTTATTAGGTTCCTCATTTTTAGTTGGTGGTCAAATTAAAGGTCAACCATTAGAATTATACCTAGTGTACTCTCAAGGAAATTATATTAAGCCAGCCGATAGCAAACCTTATCTAGTTATTGGTGAAGTAAAATACGGCAAACCTATTTTAGATAGAGTTATAAAACCAAGCGTATCTATTGGTGATGCATCACGTTGTGCCCTAATTTCAATGGACTCAACTTTAAAAAGTGACTTAACAGTTGGCCCTCCTATAGATTTTGCTGTCTATAAAAAAGATGAATATAAAATTGCCTCACAAAAATGCTTAAATATCACTGATACTGAATATTCTAAGGTTTGTGATCAATGGTCGGATGGCATATTTAAAATTTTTGATTCTTTTCCAAGATTTGATTGGGAAGACAAAAAATAAGATTATTTTTCTTTTAAACTGTAATAAATTCTTAAAATAATTGAAATAATAACAGGAAAGGGAATTTTATGTTCATAAAAAAATATCTAAAGTGGATCAGTACGTTTCTAGTTTTAGTGGGAATACTCCTTACTAATTTAAATATATATCCATTAAATATATATTTTCATGGATTAGGAGTTGTTGGATGGACCATAGCTGGCTTTGTTAGCAAAGATAAAGCGATACTAACTAATTTTGGACTACAAATACCATTATTCTTAATTGGCATCTATAAGATTATAATTTAATTATTCTTAGATTATGAAAAATAAAATTTTCATTGGTGAATTTATAGGTAGTTGTTTTTTAGTAATGATTATTGTTGGCTCTGGAATAATGGCTGAAAATTTAACAAATGATAATGCTTTAAGACTCACTGCTAACACACTTGCAACTGGAGCAGGATTATTTGCCTTAATAACTGCATTTGCTGACATTTCAGGTGCTCACTTTAATCCTTTTGTAAGCTTAGCCATGTATTTAACTAAAAAAATTAAAGGAAAACTTTTAATTACATATATTCCAGCTCAAATATTGGGATGTTTATTAGGTGTAATGTTAGCTAATGTATTCTTTGAACATAGTATGATTGAATTATCTACAAAAAGTAGAGATGGCTTTCATATATTTCTAGCAGAAATTGTAGCCACTTTTGGTCTAATATTTATTATCTTTGCAACTTTAAAAGATGGAAAAACAACAGTTGCCGCTTGTGTTGCAACTTATATTACAGCTGGTTATTGGTTCACATCATCAACATCTTTTGCAAATCCAGCTGTTGCTATAGCTAGAACTTTTACTGATTCTTTTACAGGAATTAATTATTTAAATACTCCTACATATATTTTGGCTGAATTTTTGGGAGCTTTAATAGCTGTATATTTAATTAAGAAATTGGTTAAATAAATACAACTTTATTGCGAAATAAAAAATATTAAAAAATAGACATCAATATTAAATAGTTTATTAGACGATGAATCACCCTCCTGTTTCTCAAATTAATAAATTTATATCTAGAATTATTTTCCGTCTCAGATTACAAACTCCTTAAGTCATGAATCAATAGGAACCGAAAACAATAATATAAAGGAGATAAAGAATGGAAATGACTTTAATTTACACGGTTATAGGGTTCGCCCTCGCCGGTTATAGCGTAATCGCTAACGACTCAATTCAAACACTAGGTACATTTATAGCTTCAAAAAAGAAATGGTTTAAATGGTACGTACTTGCAGGATCAGCTTCTAGTGTAATGATTTTAGCTTTAGCATGGGGATGGTATGCGTATGATGGTGATATTTCGTATGGAAGATTAACTAGAATACCTTATCAAGAAATTCAATGGTATCATGCAGTAGCGCCTGCAATACTCTTATTATTAACAAGAATTGGAATACCAGTATCTACTACTTTCTTAGTTCTTTCAGCTTTTGCTTCGACAGTTGTGCTTGAAAAAATGTTAATGAAAAGTGTAGTTGGTTATGGTTTAGCGGCAATGGTTGCTTACATAGCCTGGATAGCTGTATCAAAATTCATTAATGAAAAATTTGATGAAGTAGATGACAAATGGATAGGATTTTGGAGAAATGCTGTTTGGGTTTCATCTGGTTGGTTATGGTGGGTTTGGTTATCTCACGATGTAGCAAATATTGCAGTATATCTTCCAAGACAACTTGATATTACAATACTGCTGATTGTAATGGCATATTTCACTATTTTGCTATTTTACATCTTCTACATTCAAGGTGGACGGATCCAAGCAGTAGTTTTGGAAAAAACTGGAACTAGATATGCAAGATCAGCTACAATTATCAATGTAATTTATGCTGCTGTTTTATTCTACTTTAAGGAACTAAACGATTTACCAATGTCAACAACATGGGTATTTGTTGGTTTACTATGTGGTAGAGAACTTGCAATTTCAACGATGAATAAAGATTATAAGTTTAAGTATGTTTTCCCATTAATTGGTAAAGACTTTCTTAAAATGATCTTTGGACTAAGTGTTTCAGTTGGAATTGTTTTAGCAATCCACTACATAATTATTCCAAATAATTGGTTTTAAATATATTTTGTGGTCGTGTTAATTATTTAACACGGCCATAAACATCCTGATATCGAACAATATCTGTTTCTTTTAGAATTGATCCTACTTGAGCTTCAATAATTTTTACTGGTTTTTTATAGGGATTTTCTATTCTATGGATTGCGCCTAATGGAATAAAAATAGTTTCATCAGGTTTCATTGTAAAATATTTTTTATTTAAAGTAATTTTAGGTTTTCCATGAGTAACTACCCAGTGCTCAGCTCTATGATGATGTTTTTGAAGACTTAATATACCTTTGGGTTTTACATATAATTCTTTAATTAAGAATTCTTTACCGTTAAATAGATTTACATAACTGCCCCAAGGTCTATGGAATACATTCTTCTTTTTAAAATAATGTCTCTTATTTCTTCCATACATTTTGCAAATTTCTTTCCAAGAACCTAAATCAGACCAAGGAATATCCAATTTGATCGCATTAATATCTTTAGTTTTTTCTAATATTGCATAGTCAAAAGACTTGGCTGTTGCTTTGGTAAATGCTCGTTTGTTTAAATAATACACATTACTTTTATATTTTGCTTTTGTTACAGCTTTGTTACAGTTTCGATAAATATTTGGTTGGTATTTCTTGAAATTATTAATTATTGAATCTTTTCTCAAATAAAACATTCCAGAATTCCAATAACCTTTTTTACTAATTATTTGTTTAGCTCTAGCCTCTTTAGGTTTTTCTACAAATCTAGAGACTTTATTATTTTTTGTTAAAAAATATCCAAATTCACTAGAAGGCATTGTGGGTTTAATTCCAAATATAAAAATATTATTATGAGTAAGTTTTTTTTGATTTTTTTTGATGGCTTTATTGAATAAACCAACCTTCTCTATCAAATGATCAGCAGCCAAAAACATTAGAGGTTGTTCGTTGGGTATATCTTTGATTAATGCCGTACTTAATATAGCTGGTGCTGTGTTTCTTTTAGCTGGCTCTAAAACTATCTTAAATTTTCTTATTTTGTGTTTCTTTAAGTGTTGTTTAACTTGTTTTAGATATTTTGTATTAGTACTTATAATTGGTGCATCAAATATAGATGCTTTAACTCTCTCTAGTGTTTTACCTAATAAAGTCCAATTACCGAAATCTATAAACTGTTTAGCTTGATGTTTTTTGGCATTTGGCCAAAGTCTCGTTCCTGCTCCACCACATAAAATGACTGGGCGAATTTTCATTAAATTTTTGAGTAATCCTTAACTTCTTTTTTCTTACCTGGATGCGTTGGTGCTCCTAAATAAGCAGGTCCAACTGTTTGAGCGTATTTCCAAAGTGTACCTGATCCAAAATCAGATTTTCTAGCCTTCCATTTTCTTTTTCTTGAAGCTAATTGAGCCCTAGTTAATCGAACATTAATCGTTCCCTTCTTGGCATCGATATCAATCATATCTCCATTACGTAATAAAGCGATAGGTCCACCTAATGCTGCCTCAGGTCCAACATGGCCTACACAAAATCCTCTAGTTGCTCCTGAAAATCTTCCATCAGTTATCAAAGCAACCTTTTCTCCTTTACCTTGACCGTAAATAGCACCTGTTGTTGAAAGCATTTCTCTCATACCTGGTCCACCAACAGGTCCTTCGTATCTAATAATTATTACATCGCCGTCTTTATATTTCCTGCTTTGAACTGCTTTCATAGCACTTTCTTCATTATCAAAACATCTTGCTCTTCCGGTAAACTGTAATTTTTTAAGTCCAGCAATTTTAACAATTCCACCTTCTGGAGCTAAATTACCTTTTAATCCAACCACACCTCCATCTGGTGACAAGGGTCTATTATAAGCTCTTAAAACTTTTTGTTTTGGATTAAACTTAATTCCTCTTAAATTTTCTTTCATTGTTTTACCTGTAACCGTCATACAGTCACCATGAATATAACCACCATCATATAAAGTTTTTAATAACATTGGTACACCACCTGCTAACCACATATCTTTTGCAACATATTTTCCACCTGGTTTTAAATCTGCAAGATATGGAGTTCTTTTAAATATTTTTGCAACATCCATTAAGTCAAATTTAATTCCTGCTTCATTAGCGATTGCAGGTAAATGTAAAGCCGCATTAGTTGAACCACCAGTTGCAGCAACAATTGTTGCAGCATTTTCTAATGCTTTTTTTGTAACAATATCTCTTGGTTTAATTTTTTTTGCTAATAATTCCATTACCATTTTACCACTATCTTTTGCGTATTTATCTCTCTCCTCATAAGGAGCAGGAGTTCCAGCTGAATAAGGTAATGCTAAACCGATTGCTTCAGATACACATGCCATCGTATTTGCAGTAAATTGACCACCGCAAGCTCCAGCAGTAGGACATGCAACTAATTCTAATTTTCTTAATTCTTTGGCTGTCATCTGTCCTGATGAATGTTTTCCAACAGCTTCAAAAACATCAACTACGGTTACATCTTTACCTTTATATTTTCCTGGTAGTATTGAACCACCGTAAATAAATACACTTGGCACGTTAAGTCTAACCATCGACATCATTAAACCTGGCAAAGACTTATCACAACCTGCAATACCCACTAATGCATCATAACAATGACCTCTTACAGTAAGTTCTGCTGAATCTGCTATTACTTCTCTAGAGATTAATGAAGATTTCATTCCTTCATGACCCATAGCAATACCGTCAGTAACCGTAATTGTACAAAATTCTCTTGGTGTTCCGCCAAAAGCTCTAACACCTTTTTTAACTGATTGTGCTTGTCTCATAAGAGCAATATTGCACGGAGCAGCTTCATTCCATGTTGATACAACGCCTACAAAAGGTTTTGAAACATCTTTCTCAGTTTCACCCATTGCATAATAAAATGACCTATGCGGAGCTCTATCTGCACCTAAAGATGTATGTCTGCTGGGTAATTTCTTCTTGTTAAACTTCCGCATTATAAACTTTCAATTGTTAATGATATTTTTTTGATATCATTTTTTAAATTACTATAGTTAGTTTTTTCTTGTTCAACAATATTTTTTGGAGCTCTATCGGTAAATCCTTTGTTAGATAATCGTTGAGATATTTTGTCCATTTCCTCTTGATATTTGTTCTGTCTTTTAACTAAGTTTTCTTTTATTAAATTTAAATCAACATTCTCATCAAAATAAATCTTAAATATGTCGCCAGATATAACCAATGTAGCTGAGGGTTTTTCTTGGTCTTTATCATAGAAATTATTGATACGACCAAGCTTTTTGAGAATAATTTCATTATTGATCATTAATGTTTTATTTTTTTTAGCAATTCTATTAATTGAAATATCAATAAATGAACCTGGGCTCACATTTAATTCATTTTTAAAGGATCTAAGTTCAGAAATGACATTGATAATACTTTCTACATCTTTCATAGATTGGTCTTTCTTAGCTTTTCCTGATGGCCAATTAGCATACATTAAAAAATTCTTATCTGATTTATCAAATTTATTTTTTAACCAGATTTTCTCTGTAACAAATGGAATAAATGGATGAAGAATAACAAGTATTTGTTTAAATATATAAGCTGATACTTCTTTTACCTCTTTTTTAGCTTTTTCATTGTCTGAAAACAGAATAGTTTTTGAAAGCTCAATGTACCAGTCACAATAAGAGTGCCAAGCAAACTGGTAGGCATTTTTAGCTGCTTCATCAAATCGATAATCTTTAAGATTTTTCTCAATTTTATCTTTTGTTTGAATTAGTTCTGAATAAATCCATTTATTAATATTTAGTGTAGTTTTAGGAACTTTATCAATTTTATTAAAATCACATTTATTAGTGATTAAAAAATTATTAGCATTCCATAACTTATTTAAAAAATTCCTATACCCCTTAACTCTATCTTCTGAAAGTTTAACATCTGTTCCTGGTGACGCCATAGAAAGAAGAGTAAATCTTAAAGCATCTGCACTATATTTTTCAATTAAATCTAATGGGTCAATTACATTACCTTTTGACTTAGACATTTTTTGTCCTTTTTCATCTCTAACTAAAGCATGAACGTAAATATCTTTAAATGGTTCTTTATTTAAAAATTCCATTCCAAACATCATCATTCTTGCTACCCAGAAAAATATAATATCAAAGCCAGTAACTAAAACAGTTGTTGGATAAAATTTTTTAACAAATTCTTTTTTATCAGGCCAACCTAATGTTGCAAAAGGCCATAAACCAGATGAAAACCAAGTATCTAAAACATCAGGATCCCTAGTAATTTTAACATCTTTTTTATAAAATTTTTTAGCTTGTTTTTTTGCATCAGTTTCATTTGTTGCTACAAAGATTTTTTTATCAGGACCATACCAAGCTGGTATTTGGTGACCCCACCAAAGCTGTCTTGAAATACACCAAGGCTCAATATTATTCATCCATTGAAAATAAGTTTTTGACCAATTTTCTGGAAAGAAATTTGTTTTTTTTGATTTAACTATTTGCTTAGCTTTAACAGATAATTTTTTTGCATTCACAAACCATTGCTCCGTTAAAAAAGGTTCGATAACTGAATTTGATCTATCCCCATATGGTACTTTATTTTTAATATTTTCTTCTTTAACAAAAAAATCTTTTTCTTTTAACTCGTTTAAAATTTTTTTACGTGCTTCAAATCTATCTAATCCAACATAATCACTAGGTGCATTATCATTTATTTTACCGTCTTCAGTAAATACATTTATAATATCTAACTTATTTCTTTGTCCAACATCATAATCATTAAAGTCATGAGCTGGGGTAATCTTTAATGCACCAGTTCCTTGTTCTGGATCCGCGTAATTGTCTTTTATAATTTTTATTTTTCTTCCTACAATTGGGATTGTGACAGTTTTGCCCACATATTTTTTAAACCGCTTATCTTTTGGATTAACAGCAATAGCTGTATCTCCAAGCATTGTTTCAGGTCTAGTTGTTGCAATGGTTATAAAATCATTAGAATTGTCTATTGAGTATCTAATATAGTATATCTTTGAATTCATTTCCCTTTGATCTACCTCTAGATCAGATATTGCTGTTTTTAAAACTGTGTCCCAATTGACTAATTTTTCTGCTTTATAAATTAATTTTTTTTTATGTAATTCAACAAAAACTTTAACTACCGACTTTGATAGATTTTCATCCATTGTAAACGCGTTTCTAGACCAATCACATGAACATCCGAGTTTTTTAAGCTGATTAATAATAATGTCACCATACTGATTTTTCCATTCCCACACTTTCTCAATAAACTTTTCTCTTCCTAAATCGTTTTTATTTAAATTCTCTTTTTGAAGTTGTTTTTCTACAAGAGCTTGGGTAGCTATCCCAGCATGATCAGTTCCAGGTTGCCATAAAGTCTCATAATTGTTCATTCGATAATAACGAACTAAAAGATCTTGAATTGAATTATTCAATGCATGACCCATATGTAAACTTCCAGTTACATTGGGTGGTGGAATAACAATTGAATATTTTTTTGAATTTTTTTTTGGCTTAAATAATTGATTTTTTTCCCAATAAGAATAAATATTATCTTCTACTTCAGAATGTATATATTTATCACTATTCATGGATTAAGTAGTTTATAATTTAATAATCTAAATTAACAATAATCAAATTAGATCGTTATTTGATAGACTAATCACAAATATTTTATATAAAACTCCTTGTAGCTATCTACTAAAACATCCGGCAACGTGGCGGAATGGTTACGCAGAGGATTGCAAATCCTTGTATCCCGGTTCGATTCCGGGCGTTGCCTCCAAAAAAAATCTTGTTTTAGTTTTAAAAGAAAGTAAGTTGACTTTTTATATTCCTCGGTAGCTCAGTTGGTAGAGCAGTTGACTGTTAATCAATTGGTCGCAGGTTCGAGTCCTGCCCGAGGAGCCAAAAATTATCCAGTTTTAGAGATACTGCTACTTAATGTCTGTAAAGATTTACTTAACTTTAATTTCTGGTCAGCATTTAGTTCAGAATATAATTTTACCAAAAAATTATAATTAACGTTCATATGGCCTTCTTGAGATTTTTCTAAATTAACTAAATATTCTGAAAAATCTTCATAAAAATAATTAATTGGCACTTTTAAATAATTAGACAGTTGTAATAATCTTATTGAACTTACACCATTAGTACCTTTTTCATATTTTTGGATTTGTTGAAATGTAACATTAATTGCTTTTGCTACTTTTGTCTGTGTTAAACCTAACGCTAGTCTTCTAAGCTTAAGCTTATTGCCTAAATGCTTATTAAAATTTTCTTCCATTAAGACCCCTCTTAATTTTTATTAAAAACTTATTCAACAAGTTTTTGAAGTCCACTGCAAGAATAAATTTATTTTATTTTATCAGAAAAGACGTACTTTTTGATAACCTGTCAAGTTAATCTTGTTTAAAATATGAAGAAAAAATAGTTGAATTTAACTTGATCTATAGTATCTGGCTCAGGAAAAGTTTAGTTCTATCGTTTTTTGGATTAGCAAAAAATTCTTTAGTCTCTGCTTTTTCTACAATCATACCTTCATCCATAAAAATCATTTGATCTGCTACCTCTTTTGCAAAGCCCATTTCATGGGTAACAACTATCATAGTCATACCTTGATTTGCTAAATTAACCATTACATCCAGCACTTCTTTGATCATTTCAGGGTCTAATGCTGATGTCGGTTCATCAAAAAGCATTATTTTAGGTTCCATGCAAAGTGCTCTAGCTATTGCAACTCTTTGTTGCTGACCTCCCGAGAGTTGACCAGGATATTTTTGAGCCTGATCTAATATTTGCACTCTTTCTAAATGTTTTAGTGCTAATTCTTCAGCCTCTTTTTTTGGCATTTTTTTCACCCAAATAGGAGCTAAAGTACAGTTATCTAAAATTGATAAATGTGGAAACAAATTAAATTGTTGAAACACCATTCCAACTTCCGCCCTTATTTGTTCTATATTTTTAGTATCTTCAGTTAATTCAGTCCCATCAACTATTATATCGCCTTCTTGATGTTCTTCCAATCTGTTGATACATCTTATTAATGTAGACTTACCCGAACCAGAAGGACCACAAACAACAATTTTTTGTTTTGGTTTTACTTCTAAATTAATCCCTTTTAAAACTTGAAAATCTCCAAACCATTTATTCATATTATTAATTTGGATTATGTTGTCTGACATATTTATTTATCGATCTGTTTTATATTTTTGTTCTAAATTATAACTATATTTACTCATTGCATAACAAATAATCCAGAAAATTATCGCTGCAAACACATACCCCTCCATTGCAAAACCTAGCCATTCTGGATTTGTCTTAGCTAAATTAAGCATTCCAACTATTTCTAAAAGCCCTACGACAAATATTAAAGGAGTATCTTTAACTAAAGCCAAAAATGTATTTGCTATACCTGGAATTACAAGTTTTAAAGCTTGAGGTAAAATCACAAATATATGCATTCTCCAATATCCCATTCCTAATGATTTTGCAGCTTCATATTGTCCTCTAGGGAGGGCTTGCAGTCCACCTCTTATGACCTCGGCAACATAAGCTGCTTCAAACAAAGAAATAGCTATTATACATCTTACCAACTTATCTATAAAAAAGTCTGCTGGTAAAAACATTGGAAACATTACTGCAGACATAAATAGTACTGTAATTAAAGGAACACCTCTCCAAAATTCAATAAAGCCTATTGATATATATCTTATTAAAGGAAATTCAGATCTTCTACCAAGTGCAAATGCCATTCCTATTGGAAAGCAAAAAATAAGGCAAAAGAAAGAAATTATAAAAGTTAATGACAAACCACCCCAAGCACCTGTTTCTACCCAGTTTAAACCATCTAATTTTCCTAACTCAATTAATTCTTCATAAAAAATAAAATACTTTAATAAGATATAAAGAGCAAAAGGAACAATTAAGAAATAGTAAAATTTAAACTTACTGGGAATAAAAAAACCAATAATGATAGATAAAATTGCAGCTATTATTCCATATGAAAAATCAAAAAATACTGGACCACCTGATATAAAAAAAAATATAAACAAGAATGCAATAAAAGGGTAAATTACTACATAATAAAGAGTTAAATATTTTTTAAATCTATCTGTTGCAAAATATCCTACTGATCCAAGTAAAGCCAAAGCTATAAAAGATAAATTTATTCTCCATTGTTCTCCATTAGGATACATGCCATACATGAATCTTCTTATCCAAACTTTTATATAGGTCCAGCAAGCTCCTGTGCCAGTACAAACATCTTTAGAGTCACCTGCAAAACTAGCGTCAATAAAAAACCAACTTAATATAGGTGGAATTGATTTAAGAATTATAAATATAATAAATAAAGATAATAATGCGTTGAAATTATTAGTATTAATATGCTTGTTTAATAAATCTAATTTCTTAATCCCGCTAAATTCAATCCTTATAAAATAAAGGCCTATAAATCCAATTATTAAAGGAAATAAAAAACTCAAAAGACCTGGCAAGAAACCTGTTATATTTAATCTAAAGAAAGAATTTAAAAAAACATCCAAAACACTAACAAAAAACAGAAAAGAACCTAAATATAAAAAAGTATAAAGATTAGATTTATCAGGTTTTAAAAAATTGATTTTAGACACTATTTTTCCTGTATTGCTATTTTATTGTTGTACCAATTCATAAAAACCGAGATTGAAATACTTAATGATAAGTAAGTAAACATTGTTATAGAAACTATTTCGATTGCTTTACCAGTTTGCATTAATGCTGTTCCTGCAAAAACTAGTACTAAATCAGGGTAAGCTATAGCGGCAGCTAATGATGAATTTTTTGTAAGATTTAAATACTGGTTTGTTGTAGGTGGAATTATTATTCTCAAAGCTTGGGGCATTACCACCAACTTAAGTACTTGATTTTGTGTAAGACCAATAGATGCTGCAGCCTCTTTTTGACCCTTACCGACCCCTTGAATTCCAGCTCTTACACATTCAGCTATAAAAGTTGCAGTGTATAGAGATAAAGATAATGCAAGCGCAATTAATTCAGGTGGTAAACTTACACCACCATCATATATGTATGATGTTGTTGCTAGCTTTTTTAAAACAGGAACTTCGAATGATAATTTTACGCCTCCAATTAAAAAACTTAAAAGAGGCAAAATGATAATTAAACCAATTGAGATTAATAAAACTGGGATTTGTTTACCCCGATTTTCTTGGACTTTTTTAGCGTGAGAGCGAATAACAATTATTGAGATTATTGTTGCAATTATTGAGTATAAGAAAATATTAAAGTTTTCCCAAATAAATGCAGGAACAAATAAACCTTTTATTGTTAAATATGAAATTCCAAAGATTGGTTCAGCATCTTGGGGAAGTGGTAAAGCTCTTAAAGCAGCAAAATACCAAAAAAATATTTGCAAAAGCAAGGGTATATTTCTAAAAAATTCTACATAAAAAGCAGCAAATTTATTAATTAAATAATTTGGAGATAACCTAGCTATACCAACTATTACTCCAAGAATAGTTGCCAGAAAAATTCCAATGACTGAAACAAGTATTGTATTTAATAAACCGACTAAATATGCTCTAAAGTAGGAGTGAGATCCATCATATTCAATTAAAGAAAACTGGACATCAAATGAGGATTCCTGTGACAAAAATCCGTAACCAAAATCAATACCTCTGTTTTCCATATTGACTTGGGCATTATACGTAAAAAAACCAAAGATAAGAACAACAGCTACAACTGTCATTAATTGAGGGCCTATATCTTTTAGTTTAAAATTCACTATGAAGTTAATATATGATTTTAAAAAAAAAGGGCTAGAAAAATCTAGCCCTTTTTAAGTAATTTATGACTTAAATTATCTTGATGGTGGAACGTATAAAATACCACCTTTAGTCCACAATTCATTTGGACCTCTGTCTGGTAAAATACCAGTGTCAGCTATATTTCTCTTATAACTTTCACCATAGTTTCCAACTTGTTTGATAATCCTTAAGTTCCACTCATTATCTAAACCGAATGCTGCACCCATTTCACCTTCAGCACCAACAAGTCTTTTAATTTGTGGGTTATCTGAAGTTTTCATTGAGTCTGCATTAGCTGATGTAATACCGTATTCTTCAGCTTCGATCATAGTGTTCAAAGACCATCTAACGATATCTTCCCATACAGAATCACCTTGTCTTACAACTGGTCCTAAAGGTTCTTTAGAAATAGTCTCTGGCAATACAATGTGTTCATCAGGATTTTTCATTTTAGTTCTTTGTGCAGCTAAACCAGATTTATCAGTAGTATAAGTATCACATCTACCTGCATCGTATGCAGCTACAACTTCGTCAGCTTTTTCAAAAGCAACTGGTTCATAAGAAATTCCTCTAGAATTAAAGAAGTCTCTCATATTTAGCTCAGTTGTTGTACCTATGTTTGTACAAGCTGAGATACCATTTTTGAATTGATCTACTGAAGTTATACCTGAACTTTTTCTTACCATGAAACCTTGTCCATCGTAAAAGTTCACACCAACAAAAGTAAGTCCGATATCAGCATCTCTTGAAAGAGTCCAAGTTGTGTTTCTTGATAAGATATCAATCTCACCAGAAGTTAAAGCTGTAAATCTTTCTTTAGCACTTAGTGGTGTAAACTTAACTTTGTTTGCATCACCTAACACTGCAGCAGCTACCGCTCTACATACATCAACGTCAACACCAGTCCAATTTCCTGCAGCATCTGCATTAGAAAATCCTGGAAGACCCTGAGATACTCCACATCTTACAAAACCCTTTTTTTGAGTGTTTTTAAGTGTTTTAGATTTTTTAGCAGCCATAGTCTCAGTTGTAAAAGTGAACAACACTGCAACCATAGCAACTAAAGAAGTTAATTGTTTTAAGTATTTAAACATATTTCTTCCTATTGTTTATTTATTTGTTAACAAATAATTCAAAATAACTTTTGAATTTTTATAATTTAAGCATGTAAGAAATAAGTCTTCAAGAAAAAATTAATTCATATCTGTAGTGATAATAGCGCATAAGAACCCATTTTGGTCTGATAATGGCGCGCCCTGGAGGATTCGAACCTCCGACCCTCGGTTTAGAAAACCGATGCTCTATCCAGCTGAGCTAAGGGCGCAATATATTAGAAATATACATATACAATAATAAATTAATTTTTAAAAAGAAATTTTTTAATAAGAAGTAGAATTGTTAACAATTCAATTCTTCCTACAATCATAAAGAAAATAAGAGTGTATTTAGTAAAAAAATGTAAATTATTAAAATCAAACTCACTTAAACCATAAATTGAGGAATTAACTGTATTCATTAATGTTAAAATAGATAATTTAAATGAATTTTCAAACTCAATTCCAGATAAACTTAACAATGATGTTAAAATAAAAAGTGATAAAATGAAAATTATTATTGTTAAAAAATACTTGTTTATTTCGTCAAAATCAAAATTAATCTTAGTAAATATCAATCTGTTCATAAAAATATTTTTAGGACGACTAAAAGAAAGAATTTGATTTATTGAGTATTTAAATAATGAGTACAATTTAATAAATCTTAATCCGGAGCTAGTTGAAAAAAAAGATCCTCCAATTATTACTAATATTAAAAAAATAAATGTTAAATTTTTTCTTTCAGAGTCTAATGTAAAGCCGATATTTGACATGCTACTGGATATAGATAATAGATTATTTGAAAAGTTGTTATTAAAACTAAAAAAAAGAAAAAAAAAAGTAATTATAATTATATAATAAATAATAAGGTGTAAGTCTTCATAAAAAAAATTAGAATTTTTGTCTTTAAAGAGTATTAAATTGTAAGAAAAAAAAATACTAAAAAAAGAAAACATCATCAGTAAGGATAAAATAATAATTTGAGAATTTTCTTTAATAATGATTGATAAATCATTTACAGGTAGAAAACCTCCTGAAGAAATAAGAGTAAAAGCAAGGTTAAGTGAGTCAAATGCTCTAATTGAAAATAGATTTAAAATTAAAAAAATTATAAGAGTTAATGAGGAATATAATAAAAATATTTTAATAGCTTGTTTTAATATTTCAGAACTATTTAATGAAAAAAAATTCGTTAAAGTTTTCTTAAAACTTTGATCATAAATATCTATCAAAAAAATAATTGAGTATAGAAAATATAGTCCCCCAATCCATTGAGTGGAAGATCTCCATAATATTAGACTTTGATCGATATGTTTTATATTTTCAAAAATTGTAAAACCTGTTGAAGTAAAGCCTGAAATGCCTTCAAAAAAAGAATTTAAAAATGTTAAATTATAAATACTTAAATAATAAGGTATAGAAAGAATTAGAGGCAATGAGATATAACCAAAAAATACTGTTAAAATTTTGTGGTATATATTTGGTTTTTTTTCTGATCTTCTAATTTTATAAAATATTAAGCTAATTATAAATGATACAAATAAACAATAATAATATGTATCCAAATTTAAATATAAATTAAGATAATATGAATAAATAATGTTAAAAAAAGAGAGTATTGAAATTATACCAAAAAAAAAACTTAAATATCTAAATTGTATTACATACATCTGATTAAACTGAACTTAATCTAAAAATGTTTTCAACAAATGAAATAGAATCTTTTTTAGCTAAAAAAACAACACTATCATCTTTTTTAAAGATAAAATTTGAACTTGGTATTATTACTTTCTTGTCTCTTAATATAGCTCCTATTCTAATTTCTTCTGGAAGATTAGAATTTTTTAATTCTTTATTGATCAGTTCTGATGTTTCTATAATCTCCGCTTCAATTACTTCATATTCACCATTAGAAATTGTATAAGCATTCTCAATAGTCCCTTTATGCACGTGTTTCAAAATACTTGAAACGGTATTCATTCTTGGATCAATTAAATCATCAATCTTTAATGACGATTGAAGCAAAGAATAATTTGGTTTATTTATTAAAGCCATAGTTCTCTTGTCATCAATTTCTTTTAGATCTTTTGCAAATTTTTCAACTAAAACACTTACCATTAAATTATCTTCATCATCATTAGTGAGAGCTAAAACAGTTTCAGCTTCATTTAAATTTGCTTCAGTCAAGACTTCTTCATCGAGTCCATCTCCATTGATAACGATCGTATTATTTAACTCATTAGCCAAATATTCTGCACGGTCTTTATTTTTTTCAACAATTTTTACTCGAACACTATCAAGCGTTTCTTCGATGTTTTTTGCTAGGTTATAACCAATATTACCACCACCAATTATCAATATTTTTTTCGATATCTTTTCCTCATGACCAAATGCTTCTAAAGTTTCAGCCATCTGTGAAGAATTTATAATTATATAAATCTTATCATCTTGTTTAACTGAGTCAGTTTTTTTTGGAATAAAAAAATTATCTTCTCTATTGATACCAATAACATTTGCTTCAAGTTTTGGATATTTTTTAGTTAATTCATTAAATTTAATATTAATTGATTTACAATCCTTTTTGATAAGAATCTCTAAAAGTCTAATTTTATTATCTGCAAAAGGAACACTATCTAAGGCTCCTGGGGCTTCTAATTTTCTTTGTATTGATTTAGCGATTTCTATTTCTGGGGAAATAATAACATCAATTGGTAAATTCTCCTTACTGTAAACTCTTGTAAATTTAGGATTCAAATAGTCTTGAGACCTAATTCTTGCAATTTTTTTTGTAATATTAAAGATAGAAAATGCAATTTGACATATAAGCATATTGATCTCATCATTTCTTGTAACAGCTATAATCATATCAGTTTCTGAAGCGTTAGCTTTTTCAAGTATAGAAGGATAAGTGGCTTTACCAACTATTGCCTTAACATCTAGAGAGTCATTTATTTTTTGAATATCCTCACTTGATTGATCAATAACAGTAATAGAATGACCCTGTTCACTTAATAATTTGGCTATAGTAAAACCAACTCTTCCAGCTCCACAAATTATAATATTCATTTTTAATTAAATTCTTTAATACCTAAGCCCTTAAGCTTTCTGTGAAGAGCGCTTCTTTCCATACCAACAAAACTTGCTGTTTTTGATATATTTCCATTAAATTTTTTTAATTGAATAGTTAAATACTCCTTTTCAAATTTTTCTCTAGCCTCTTTTAATGGTACAGATAGGCTATTTTCTGTAATCTTTTCAGTTAGATTATCATTTTTGAGAGATTCTTTAACTATATGCGAAACCTTTTCCTTATTTTCAGGCTGCAATATTGCAATTCTTTCTATTAAATTTCGTAATTCTCTAACATTACCTTTCCAATTATAATTTAAAATATAGCTGTCATTTTCATCTATATTCAATTCAGTAAGATTATAACTTTCAGAAATTTTTTTTGAGAAATACTTGATTAATAGAGGAATGTCTGAAATTCTTTCATTTAGTGGTTTAACATTAATTTCAAAAACATTTAGTCTATGATATAGATCTTCTCTAAAATTTCCCAAATTAATCTCATTTGTTAAATCTTTGCTAGATGAACAAATAATTCGAACATCAACATAAATATCATCATTTCCGTTTATTCTTTTAAATTTTTGATCAGAGAGGACACGCAAAATTTTAGATTGTATATTTAATGGGATCTCAGATACTTGATCAATCATTAAGGTTCCTCTATTAGCTTTTTCTAAAGCTCCATAAGAAATAGATCCATTATCTTTATTTTCACCAAATAACTCTAATTCATATTTATTTGAGTCAAGCAAAGCTCCATTGATAATAATAAATGGTTTTTTATTTCTTTTAGAATTTTTATGAATTTTTCTTGCTATTAATTCTTTCCCCGATCCTGAAGGGCCATTAATAATAACTCTGCTTTCAGTTAATGATATTTTTTTGATTTGATCTTTGATATTTAATATATTCTTACTTACGCCAATCAGGTCATATGAAGAAAATAATTTATTTTCATATTCTTTATTTTGTGTTTTGAGATTTAAATTTTCTACTGCTCTACTAATAAAATTTAATAATCTCGCTTGATCAAAGGGTTTTTCTACAAATTCAAAAGCCCCGTGCTTTAATGATGAAATTGCCATCTCTATATTAGCATGACCTGAAATCATTATTACAGGAACATCTTTATTTTTGGATTTAATATGAGATAAAAGTTCAATCCCATCATTATCACCCTTGTCTAATTTTACGTCTAGTATTGCAACATCAGGAATTTTTTTATTAATTTCACTTAAAGCTTGATTATAATTAGCTGCTACTCTGGTTTTATACCCAGCATCTAAAATAAGGTCATTTAAAATATTCCTTATATCCGTGTTATCATCAACTATTAGTATTTCTATTGCCATTTACATTAAAATTTATTTCAATTTTTGCCCCATCTTGGATAGGAATAAATTCAATTTTTCCATTATGATCATTTATAATTTTATTAACAATTGATAGTCCAAGACCTGTTCCATTTTTTTTTGTGGTAAAATATGGGTTGAGTATATCTTTTAAATTTTTAAAAGAATTAAGTCCAATTCCATTATCTTCCAAAATGAAATGAATATGGTCATTTTCTATTGAAATTTCAATTAATATTTTTTTATTGAAATTAGGGTTTTTTTCAGTTTTTTGCTGAATACTCTCTATCGAATTTTTTATTAAATTAAAAAAAACTCTTGATAATTGTTCTTTATCACAATTTAAGAATATTTTTTCAGAATTTTTCTTTAAACTAATTTTGATTGAATTATCAATTTCAGATAACAACTTAATATTATCATTTAGAATACTAAGCAAATTATTATCTTTGAAAATTGGTTTTGGCATTCGAGCAAAATCAGAAAACTCGTTAACTAAATTTTCAATTTGTTTAATTTGATTGTTTAATATCTTCAAGTTATTTTTAAAAATTTCTTGATCATTATTATCTATCTGACTGATGTATTTACTTTTCATTCTATCCAATGTTAATTGCATTGGTGTTAAAGGATTTTTAATTTCATGAGCAAGCTTTCTAGCTAAACTCCCCCATGCTTCATGTCTTTCATTGATAATAAGTTTATCCTGTTGATTCTTCAATCGACTTATCATTGAATTAAAATTTCTATTCAATACTTCTAAATCTTTATCAGTTTTAATTTCTGGAACCTTTATATTTAAATCACCCTCTCCAATTGAGGTAGATGCTAAAATGAGATTATTTATTGATCTAAAAAATCTTGAAGAAAATCTAATAGCAATAGTAATTGAAATGAATAATAATAAAGTAACTATTATTAGATATATAATAGCAAATGAAATCTTAATTCCTGTACTTTTTTCCTCAACATTATAATAAAAATTAATTGCTTCTTGAGACTCTGTTAAATAATTAGATATATCTTTATCTAGATATTTAACCACATAAATAAATCTATTTTCAAATGATTGTAGTCTCATAATTGCAGCAGATATATTTTCTGATGCATTAATAATTTTAAGAGGCCGATCATCATCTAAAACAAGATTTAATGCTTTATCTACTGGAGGTTTATAGGTGTTATTTTCAGAAGAATGAAGAAGATTTTTATTCTTATCTATTATGTGAATTTCATCCACATCTCTTATAAGTTTTTGTGTTCTTAGAAATCTAATATACTCATTTGTTTTATCATTCAAAAAATTAGCACTTTTATTAGTGTCAAATGCAATTAAAACTATGTCGGCTTCAATTTTATTTCTTACCTCTTCAACGTAACTTTTTGCTAGTTCGTAAGAATTATTTACTACCGTTGTCACTTTTTTATCAAAATACTTTTCTAGAGCGAATGAAAACAGAAATAGAGAAAAAACAGAAATCAAAATCGAAGGTATTAACGTAAATAATGAAAAATATGTAATATATTTTTTATTTGATTTTAGGCCATCTTTATCAATATCATTTTTAATTGATCTTTTTATTTCTAAAAAAATAAATACAAATAATAAAAAAAGTAGAAGAATATTTGATATCAGTAAATATTGTAAATTGCTTTGATTTAACTCAATAAAACTTCTATCAATAAATGTTAAAAAGGTTAAAAAACCTACTAATAATGTGATACTAGATAGAATAATGATGAATATATTTTTTTTCAAAAATTCAAACATAAATTAGAATTATAGCATTTAAACAAATGAACAACTATTTTGTAATATTGGCTGCAGGAAAAAGTAAGAGATTTAAAGCCAATATTGCTAAACAATTTCATATTTATAAAAATAAAGAAATTATAGAACATTCAATAGAAAAATCATTAAATTCAAGACTTTTTAAAAAAATAATTGTTGTAACAAATGATTTAAAATTTTTGAAAAAAAAGAAATATTCAAAATTTATAAGCTTTATTAAAGGTGGTAAAGAAAGATCGGACTCATCATTAAAAGCTCTAAAATATCTTAAAAAGTATAGACCCAAAAATGTCTATATACATGACGCTGCGAGACCAAATTTTTCAATAAGATTACTCAAAAATATTTCAAAAAGCCTTAAAAAAAATAAAGCAGTAGTTCCAATCGTATATTCAAAGGACTCTGCAAAATATAAAATTAAAAACAAAGTTGTGAATTTAAATAAAGAAAATTTGATACTAACACAAACTCCACAAGCTTTCAGATATAATGAATTGTATAATATTTCAGTAAAAGAAAAGTTAAAAGTAAGCGATGAAGCCTCTCTTTTTCTTAATCAAAATTATAAGATAAAATTTATACCTGGTGAAAATACCAATAATAAGATTACCTTTTTGGAAGATTTGCAAGATGCTAAAACTTATTATGGATTAGGTTTTGATATTCATAAATTAGTAAGAAATAAAAAGCTTTATCTTGGTGGAAGTAGAATACCTTTTCATTCAGGATTGCAAGGTCACTCGGATGGTGATGTCATTTTACATGCTATAACTGATTCCATTTTAGGAGCTATGAAAAAAAAAGATATTGGAACCTTCTTTCCTAATATAAAAAAATTTAAGAATATAAGATCACCAAAAATATTAAAACCTATTACTGATAATCTGGTTAAATCAAATTATTTCATAAATAATTTAGATATAAATTTAATCTGTCAACAACCTAAAGTATCAAAATATAGAAATAAGATAATTAACTCAATATCTCAAATAATGAATTTAGATAAAAATAAGATTAATCTAAAAGGTAAAACAGTTGAAAAATTAGGATTAATAGGACAGGAAAAAGCTATTGCTTGTGAAGTTATAATCTCAATTACAAAATATGAATAAAAATATAATTGCTTTGTTTGTAACTATGTTTGGTTTAGGAAAGATTCCAAAGATTCCTGGCACCTTTGGATCTTTAGCTACAGTAATTATACTTTATATTTTCTTTCATATTTTAGATTTATCATCGAATTTAATATTAATAGGATTAATGATTATTTTTGTTTTTTCTTTTTTTGCAGTATCAGCACATATAAAAGATAAAAAAAATAAAGATCCGAAAGAAGTTGTTATTGATGAATTAATTGGTCAATCAATACCAATATATTTATATGAAATCTCACACAGTACAGAAAAGTCACCCGATGAAGCTATTATTTTTTATGGTGTTTGTTTTATATTATTTAGGTTTTTCGACATAGTAAAACCATTTCCTGTGAATTTTTTTGATAAAAATTTCAAAAATAGTTTTGGTGTAATCATGGACGATATTTGTGCTGGATTTTACGTTGTTTTATCTTTAATTTGTTTCATGGTTTTAAACAGATATTTGATGTAATGGAATCTTTAGTAAGACGATTAGCTAAAAAAAAATTAAAAATTTCTATAGCCGAATCTTGCACTGGCGGATTATTAGCTAGCTCAATTACTTCCATTAGTGGCGCCTCAAAAGTATTCAATTTAGGTTTAGTCACTTATTCTAACCAAGCAAAAATTAAAATTTTAAATGTAAATAAAAATACAATTAAAAGATACGGTGCAGTTAGTCGTGAATGTTGTTTAGCGATGGTAAATAATTTATCTAAAATCTCAAAAGCAAATATCAATATTTCAATCACCGGAATTGCTGGGCCCAAAGGTGGAACAAAACAAAAACCAGTTGGTTTAGTTTATATAGGAATTAAAAAAAATAATAAGACATCAATAAATAGATGTGTATTTAGAAGTAAAAAAAGATCGTTAATTCAAAAGGCTACAGTTAAAAAAGCTTTAAATTTAGTTTTTAGAATTATTAAATAACTTTTCTGCTCTCTTCTGAAAAGCATCAGCTATTTTCTCTAATCCAAATTGGAATGAAACAACCATTAAAGAATTTAAAAATTTATTTTTAATTTCAAAATCAATATCAAAAATTACTTCAGTAATACCGTTTTGTTTATCAGAAAATGACCAATTATTTGAAAGATGGTTTAAAGGTCCGTCTATGTTTTTAACATATATGGAGTCTTTTTTTTTGTTAAAAACAACATCACTTTTATAAGTGTCTTTAAATGGACCTTTTCCGATTGTTAAGTCAGCAACTATATTTTTTAAATCACCTTCATCTTTAGTTTTATAAATTTTAGCATCATAGCAAAAAGGAACAAAATCTGGATATCTTTCAATATCAAGCACAAGATTAATCAAATCCTTTTTTTTACATTCAATCAACCTCTTTACAGAAGCTTTTGGCATCAATTTATATTTAATCTCTTTTTTTGCAATTTAGCAAAGTCTTCATCCGCATGATAAGAAGATCTCGTTAAAGGAGAAGATGAAACTAAAAGAAAACCTTTTGATTTTGCAATTAATTCTAATTCTTTAAATTCATCTGGATGATAATATCTTTGAAGAGGGTGATGTTTAACAGAAGGCTGAAGATATTGGCCAATAGTTATAAAATCAACATTTGCTGATCTTAAATCATCCATAACTTGAATAATTTCATCATACTCTTCACCAAGACCAACCATAATTCCTGACTTCGTAAAAACTTTATCATTATTTTTTTTTGCTTTTTTTAGAAGTTCAAGTGATGCAAAATATCTGGCTCCTGGTCTAACTTTTAAATACAGACGAGGTACAGTCTCTATATTATGATTGAACACATCTAGATCTGCTTCGAGTATTTTTTTATAAGATTCACCCTTTCTTAAAAAGTCAGGAGTTAGAACTTCAATCGTAGTATTAGGATTTTTTTTTCTTGTAGTATCCACAACTTTTTTAAAATGATTTGAACCGCCATCTGAGAGATCATCTCTATCAACAGATGTGATAACAACATGTTTCAAATTAAGTTTTTTTACTGCATTAGCTATTTTTATATCCTCGAAAGGATCTAGTTTTTCTGGTTTGCCAGTTTTAACATCACAAAATGCACAGGCTCGAGTACATGTATCACCCATGATCATAAAAGTTGCGTGTCTTTTACTCCAACATTCAGTAATATTTGGACAGTTAGCTTCTTGACATACAGTCACAAGATTACTTTTATTAATTATAGTTTTTGTGAGAAAAAATTCTTTACTATCTATTAATTTGGATTTAATCCAATTTGGTTTTTTTTTAATTGGATTAATTTGATTTTTTTCTTTTTCAGGGTGTCGATATTTAATTTTTTGTGTCATTATTTCGTATTATATAAATTGTCTCATTTTTTTTTCCAAGTAAAAGTCTTTCTCTAATCAAACTTTCAATATAATCAGTATCTAAATTGTCACTTAGTAATGAATTCTTAAAATCCAAGTCTTTTATATGATTTTTTATTAAATTTTCATTTTTTTTTAAATCATTTAATATTTGTTTTTTCTCAAAATAAGAAATTAGGCCTCTTTGTCCTGATAAGAGATTAAAAAAAAAATAGAGTATCAAAAAAGTAAAAAGTAATAAAAGGTAGTTTTTTTTAAATCTTTTAAGCATTAATGAATCTTATTCATTCTAGCCTTTTTTCCAAGTTCTTCTTCTATACGTATTAATTGATTATATTTAGCTACTCTTTCAGATCTAGCTAGAGATCCCGTTTTTATCTGGTTTGAATTAGTTCCTACAGCTAAATCAGCTATAAAAGTATCTTCACTATCCCCAGATCTATGAGAAATTATAGTTTTATAACCGATTGTTTGTGCAAATTTTATAACATCCAATGTTTCTGAAACTGTACCAATTTGATTTAGCTTAATTAAAATTGAATTAGATGAAATATTTAAGAAACCTTTCTTCAATCTTTCAAGGTTTGTTACGTATAAATCATCTCCTACGATTTGAACTTTTTTAGTTGATTTCATTAACTTGTTCCATGCAAGCCAATCATTTTCAGCAAATGGATCTTCAATAGACTTAATTTTATATCTTTTAATAATTTTTTGGTATTCTTTAATAGATCTTTCTACTGAGATATAATTTTTTGAATGAATTGAATATTTGCCTTTTCTAAATAATTCGTTTGCAGCCACATCTAAACAAATTGAAACATCTTTACCATTTTTAAACCCTGATTTATGTATTGCTTTTACAATCAGATCTAATGCTTGATTATTATTGCTTATCATTGGTGCAAATCCACCTTCGTCGCCAACAGAGGTTGATAAACCTTTATCTTTAATTAATTTACTTAAATTTTTAATAACTACAAAACAAATTCTCATAGCCTCTGTAAAACTTTTTGCAAGATCTGGTCTAATCATAAATTCTTGAATTCTAAGGCCGTTGTTTGCGTGTGCTCCACCATTAATAATATTCATTAATGGATATGGTAATTGAAAATTATTTTTTTGAAGAAAAGTTTTATATAAAGGTAATTTTTTAGATTTCGCAGAAAGTTTTTTAACTGCCATCGAAACAGCTAACATTGCATTGGCACCTAGATTGGTTTTTTGTTTTGTACCATCTAAGTTGATTAGTAAAGTATCAATTCTTTCCTGGTTGTGAATACTTTGTCCTTTTAATTTTTTTGCAATTTTTGAATTAATCAAATTAACCGCATTTAAAACACTTTTTCCTAAATATCTTTTATTATTATTATCTCTTTTTTCAAAAGCCTCATAAGTACCTGTTGATGCGCCAGAGGGACAAATGGCAGTGGAACTAATATTATTGATATAAACTTCAGCCTCAACTGTTGGATTACCTCTACTATCAAATACTTGACGTGCCTTAATTTTTAAAATTTTGCTCACTATTTTTTGATTAGATTATCTATGTCGTTTAATTGTTTTAATAAATTCTCTAATTTATTCAATGGTACCATATTAGGACCATCTGAAGGTGCACTATCAGGATCTTGATGTGTTTCAATAAACACTCCAGCAACACCTACGGCTACAGCGGCTCTAGCTAAATATTCAACAAATTCTCTTTGCCCTCCTGAGGACTCTCCTTGTCCACCAGGTTGTTGAACTGAATGTGTTGCATCGAAAATTACTGGATAACCATTTTTAGCCATGATTGGCAAAGACCTCATATCTGAAACTAAAGTATTATAACCAAAGCTTGCACCTCTCTCTGTTACCAAAATATTTTTATTCCCTGAGTCTGAAATTTTTTTTGTTACATTAACCATATCCCATGGAGCTAAGAACTGACCCTTTTTAACATTAATAATTCTATTTGTTTTAGCGGCAGCTATTAACAGATCTGTTTGTCTGCACAAGAAAGCAGGTATTTGTAAAACATCAACATGGTTAGCTATTAAAGAACATTGCTCAACATTATGAATATCAGTTAAAATTGGAATATTTAGTTCTTTTTTAATTTTATCAAAAACTGGTAAAGACGCATCAAGACCCGCACCCCTTTTACCTTTCAAGCTTGTTCTGTTCGCCTTATCAAAAGAGGTTTTATAAATGAATCCAAGTCCAAATTTTTTTGTGATTTCTTGAATTTTACCTGCCATATCCATTGCGTGTTGTTCAGTTTCCAACTGACAAGGACCCGCTATAATACAAATCTTATTTTTGTTAGAAATTTCTATTTTTCCACACTTTACTTTAATACTACTCATTTGTGATTTTTTGATGCCTTAATAAATGATGAGAATAAAGGATGAGGAGATAAAGGTCTAGATTTAAATTCAGGATGAAACTGAACACCAATAAACCAAGGGTGATTTTTAAGCTCAATTATTTCAGGTAATTTACCATCTGGAGATAAACCTGAAAATGACATGCCATTTTTCTCAAATATTTCTTTATAAGCTATATTAACCTCATATCTATGACGGTGTCTTTCTTTAATTAAATTCTTATTATAAATTTTCTTTATCATTGAATTTTCCTTAAGTTTTGCATCATAAGATCCTAGTCTCATAGTTCCTCCAAGGTCTGTTTTTGTACCTATGATTTTTTTACCATCTTTTGTCCATTCATTAATTAAACCTATAATATGTAAACCTTTTTTATCAAACTCACTAGAAGTGGCTTTTTTTAAATTTAATTTATTTCTTGCAAACTCTATAATCGCCATTTGCATTCCATAACAAATACCGAGAAATGGTATTTTATTTTTTCTAGCATATTTAATAGCTTCAATTTTTCCATTTGTTCCTCTTTTTCCAAAACCACCCGGTATTAAAACCCCAGAAATATTATTAAGTTTTGATTTAATTTCAGATACTTTGAGTTTTTCTGAGTCAATTCTTACTAAATTAACTTTAACATTATTTTCGATACCCCCATGTGTTAGAGCTTCGTCAAGAGATTTATAAGCGTCTTTTAATTCCACATATTTTCCAATAATGGCTATATTTATTTGTTTTCTATTTTGTATAATGATTTTAGTTATTTTTTTCCAAGGAGTAAGGTTTGCAGGTTTTTTGGATCTTAAATTAAAATAATTTAAAACTTGAATATCAAGTTTTTCTTTAAAAAAACTTATAGGTGCTTCATAAATAGTTTTAACATCAACAGTTTCAATAACATTCTTTATATCAACATTACAGAACAATGATATTTTTCTACGGTGCTCTAATGGTATTGATCTTTCAGATCTACAAATAATTATATCTGGTTGTATACCGATACTTCTAAGTTCTTTAACTGAATGTTGAGTAGGTTTAGTTTTAATTTCATCAGAAGATTTTAAGTAAGGAACAAGTGTTAAATGTATAAATAATGCATTTTTTTTTCCAATATCATTAGCGAATTGTCTTATTGCTTCAACAAATGGTAAGCTTTCAATATCTCCAACTATACCTCCTATTTCACAAATTACAAAATCTTCTTTAGAAGATTCATTTTTGATAAATTCTTTAATTCGATCTGTGATATGTGGTATTACCTGAACTGTTTTACCTAAATAATTTCCCTTACGTTCTTTTTTAAGTACATCATTATAAATTTTTCCTGTAGTAATGTTGTCAGATTTTTTTGCTGAAACTCCTGAAAATCTTTCGTAGTGTCCTAAATCTAAATCAGTTTCTGCTCCATCATCGGTAACAAAAACCTCTCCATGTTGAAATGGACTCATTGTTCCTGGATCAACATTTAAATATGGATCTAATTTTCTTAATCTTACTTTATATCCTCTAGATTGAAGAAGATACGCTAGTGAAGCTGAAGAAAGTCCTTTTCCCAATGAAGAAACCACGCCGCCCGTGACAAAAATAAATCGCGCCATGGAAGTATCTTATAGCGAATAAAAAAGTAATTGAAAAGTATTAATTATTATTTTCTGGAATCTCTGGTGTATCCTCTGTTTTTTCCTCTACTGTATCTAAAACTGAAGATGTAGGGGCCAAATCACCTCTTGAAATAATTGTTAATCCTAAGCTGCAAACAATAAAAAGAGTGGCAACAATAGCAGTTGCTTTAGTCATAAAATTTCCTGCTGATCTTGAAAACATGAAATTTTCTTGTGAAACACCAATACCAAGGGCACCGCCCTCAGATTTTTGCATTAAAACAAGTAATACTAAAATTATTGCTAAAATGATATTTAGAGTTAATAAAATATTTTCCATGTCGGTTAAATATATGTTTTTTTAATTATATCAATAAATTTTTTTGCGTCTTGAGATGCACCACCGATCATATAACCGTCAATATTATTTATTAAATTTAATTCATTAATATTTTTTGGATTTACTGAACCACCATAAAGAACTTTAAAGTTTTTAGCTTTTTTTTTTATGAATTTAATCGTCTCGAATAATTCTTTTGATTTTGGAATTAAACCAGATCCAATAGACCATATTGGTTCATAAGCTATGATAATATTCTTTTTACTCTTAATATTATTTAAGCCAAGTGTAATCTGTTTATTTAATAGTCTATTCGTTTTATTTTTTTTTTTTTCTTTTAAAGTTTCACCAATACAAAATATAACTTTAAGTCCTGATTTAAGAGCAGATTTAATTTTAGTGTTAATTAGTTTATCTGTTTCACCATTTTGTCTGTTTTCAGAGTGGCCAATAATTACGTATTTGGCTCCAGCATTTTTTAGCATTGTAGTATTAATTGATCCAGTAAAGGCACCGTAATTTTGATTTTCATGACAGTTTTGAGCTCCTACTTGAATAGGTGTTTTTTTTAGTTTTTTGAACATTGGATTGATAAGGGTGCTAGGAGGACAATAAATTATTTTGCTAGAAGTATTTTTTTTAAAGTTTTTAAAAAATTTAATTACTTTATCTAAAGATTTTAATGAGTTTAAGCTACCAAACATTTTCCAATTAGCGATAAAATACATATATTTATTTGTCATCTGGTATATTTTAATCTATAGGTTTGCTTTTTATAGTTCAATAAATTTATAAAGTAATGATAAGCAGTTTTAGAAATTTTGCAAAAACTAGATTGGCTGGAGTACTAGTTTTTATAATGATTATCCCATTTGTATTTTGGGGTATGGGAAGCATGTTCAGTAGTGGTAATACAAATACTGTAGCAAAAATAAACAAAAGAAATATTTCTACAGAAGAATTTTTAGAATACTTAAATACCTCTAATATATCTCAAGAGACTATAAAAAAAAATTTAGATAAAGGTATTTTAGAAGAGCTTTTATCAGGTCTTGTTTCGAGAACTTTATTAGAAATGGAAGTTATAGATTATGAGTTAACTGTTTCAGAAAAAACATTGTTAAAAAAAATTAAAGAAAATGAAAATTTCCTTGATGAAAATCAAAATTTTCAGAGAACTAAGTATGAAAAATTTTTATTAGCAAATAACATAACTGCCCCTTTATTTGAACTTAGACTTAAAGGAAGAGAGTTACAAAAAAGTTTATTTGATTATATAGGAGCTGGAACAACTTCTCCGCAATTCTTGATAGAAAAAATATATGAAGAAGAAAATAAAATATTAGAGATTAAATTTATTAATTTAGAAAATTTTTATAAAAATAAAGACTCTTTTCAAAATGAAGATTTATTAAAATTTGTTGAAGAAAATAAAAATCAATTAAAGGAGGAATATCTTGATTTTAAATACGCAATAATTAATCCAAAAAATTTAATTGGTGTTGATGAATTTAATCAATCTTTTTTTGATAAAATTGACCAGATTGAAATAGATATATCCAATGAGGTCAAATTTGATACCATTATATCTGGATTAGAAATAAGACCAATAGATATAAAGAATTTCAAATTTTCATCTGATAAAAACGAAATTGAAAAAAAAATATTTCAACTTAAAAACAATTCTTACGATATTTTTGAAAGTGGAAATAATTACATTTTATATAACATTACGAATATCCAGAAAAAAAAACCTAGTTTAGATGATAATAAAACACGAAATGAAATTATTGAATTACTTATTCAGAAAAATAAATTTGATTATAATAGAAAGTTATTAGATAAAATTAGGAATAATGAATTTAGTAATAAAGAGTTTGAAGAGATGGGTAAAAAAGATATTCAATTTATAAAATTGAACTCTATTAAAGATAATAATAAATTCGACATCAATGCAGTTGAATTACTATATTCAATGCCAGTAGGTTCATTTACGCTTATAAACGATGAACAAAATAATATATTTCTTGCAAATGTTATAAGTTTTCAGAATAAAGCAAAAAATAAAGACAAGATTAATGAATATGCTAATAAGCAAAATTCAAATATTAGAAATACTATGTTAAAAACTTATGATTTATTATTAAACAATAAATACGATATAGTTATAAATCAAAAAACAATAGAACGAGTTAAGAATTTCTTTCAATGATAATTAATCGAAGCTTCAAAGATTTTAAGTTTCGACATAGAAACAATACTAATCAGATAATATATACTTCTAATAAAGTTAAAAATGATGATAAAGTTTTAAACTTAATTGAAAATTTTTTAAATGAAGAAAATAGTTTTATCTTTGAGTCTGTAGAAAAAGGAAAAATCAAAGGTAGATATACAATATTTGGAAAAAATCCTGATAAAATCTGGGAATTTAAAAACAATAACTCATATTTAATAAAAAAAAATAAAAAACTAAGATTAAGAGATAAACCTGAGAAATTAATCGAAAAAATAATTGAAGATTTTAAATTTAAAACTCCCAAAAATTTACCAAAAATTTGTTCACTTATATCTGGGTATTTTTCTTACGACTCAATCAGGTATCTCGAAAAAATTCCAAATAAATGTAAAGATGATCTTAACTTGCCTGATGTAAGACTTTTACGGCCTAGAACACTTATTATTTATGACAACTTAAAAAAAGAAATATTTTATATTTGCAATATTTTCAAAGATGAAAAAATTACAAACTATAAAAAAAAATATGATGAAATCAAATCAAATCTTTTTAAACTTCTTATTCAGTCTTCAATAAAAAATATTAATAAGAAAATATATAAAGACTTTAAAGAAATAAAAGTAAAATCAAATACTTCTAAAAGTAAGTTTTTACAAATGGTCAGAAAAGCAAAAAAATATATCAAAATAGGTGATATTTTTCAGGTAGTTTTAAGTCAAAGATTTGAGGCTAAATTAACAAAAGAACCTTTAGAAATTTACAAAAAACTCAGAGTTACTAACCCCTCACCTTTTATGTTTTTTTTTAATTTTAAAGATTTTCAGATCATAGGTGCAAGTCCTGAGATTTTAGTTAGACTTAGAGAAAATAAAATTACAGTAAGACCAATTGCAGGAACAAGGCCTCGTGGGAAAACAATTAAAGAAGATCGCAATTATGAAAAAAGTCTTCTTAACGATAAAAAAGAACTTTCAGAACATTTAATGTTGTTAGATTTGGGAAGGAATGACGCCGGTAAAGTTTCAAAAATCAATACTGTAAAAGTAACAGAGAGCTTTTTAATTGAGAGATATTCACATGTAATGCATATAGTTTCAAACGTTGTCGGTGAATACAATAAGAAATTTTCAAAATTCAAATCACTTTTAGCTGGCTTTCCAGCTGGAACTGTTTCTGGCGCTCCAAAGATAAGAGCAATGGAAATTATTGATGAACTTGAAACAACAAAAAGAAAGGTTTACGCTGGTGGTATTGGATATTTTTCAGCAAATGGAGAATTTGACACATGTATAGCTTTAAGAACAGCTGTTGCAAAAAAAGATAAATTTTATGTTCAGGCTGGAGCTGGTATTGTTGCTGATAGTAAACCTTTAAATGAATATGAAGAAACAATTAATAAAGCTAAAGCTTTAATTAATGCTTTAAAATGAAAAAAATAATTCTAATTGATAATTACGATAGTTTTACTTTTAATCTCTATCATTATCTTTCTTCTTTAAAAGTAAATGTTGAAGTTATAAGAAATGATGAGATTACTTCAAATGAAATTTTAAAAAGAAAATATAATAAGATTGTAATCTCACCTGGTCCAGGTAACCCCAATCAATCTGGTAATTGTCTGAAAATTGTAAAATCTTTATATTATAAGGTACCAATACTTGGTGTTTGTCTAGGTCATCAAATTATAGGACAGGTATTTGGATCTAAAATTATTCAAGCAAAAAAATTAATGCATGGAAAAACTAGTAAAATAATATCAAAAAAAACTGGTGTATTAAAAAATTTACCAAGAACTTTTGAAGCAACTCGTTATCATAGCTTAATTATTGACAAAAAATCACTGTCCAAAGACCTTGAAATAACTGCTGAAACTAAAGACGGGTTAATAATGGGTGTAAGACACAAAAAATATCAGGTTCATGGAGTGCAATTTCACCCCGAAAGTATTAAAACTAAATTAGGTATTAAAATTTTAAAAAACTTTATTAGAATTTAGAATTAATGAGACAGTTCATTGAAAAAATTAAAAAAAAAGAAAATTTATCATTTGAAGAAAGTAAAAAAGCTTTTGAACAATTAATGGAAGGTAAAGCAGAAGATCAAGAAATATATGATTTTTTGACACTTTTGTCAGTCAAAGGTGAAGCATCCGATGAAATAGCAGGTGGTGTTTACGTTTTGAGAGATAAATCAAAAAGAGTTAATGTAGAAAATTGTATTGATACATGTGGAACTGGTGGAGATGGTATGAATACTCTTAATATTTCAACAGCCTCTGCATTATTACTTTCAAGTATGGGTGTTAAAGTTGCAAAACATGGAAATAAAGCTGTATCCTCAAAGTGTGGGTCGGGTGATGTTTTAGAGACTTTAAATATCAAAATTGATTTGGAACCAAATGATATTGAGACTCAAATTGATAAAAATAACTTTGGTTTCATGTTTGCACCTAATTATCATAGTGCAATGAAATTTGTTGGACCAACTAGAAAAAAAATTGGAAAAAGGACTATATTTAATATGATTGGACCTCTAAGTAGTCCTGCTTTAGTAAAGCGACAAGTTGTTGGTGTTTTTGATAAAAAACTCTTAAAGATATTCGCAAATGCTTTAATAAATTTGGATATTAAATTTGCATGGATTGTTAATAGTGAAGATGGTTTAGATGAAATTTCACCCTATGCAAAAACAAATGTCATTCAATTAAAAGATAATAAAATTACTGAAATTATAATTGATCCAAAAGACTTAAACGTTAAAGCAGATAAATTTGAAAATCTAATTGGCGATAATGCAAAATTTAATGCAGATAAAATGACAGATATATTTAAAGGTGAAGATAATGACTTTTCAAAAGCAGTATGTTTAAATGCTGCCGCTGGATTAATTGTAAATGAAACAAATCAAAATTTTGCCGATTCTTACAAAGACGCAAGAGAGCATATTTTATCAGGCAAAGTTATAAATCATTTAGAAAGAATTCAAAATGACTGAAAATATTCTTGAAAAAATAATTGATAAGAAAAGGGAAAAAATAGTTAATTTAAAAAAAACCATTTCATTAGACTCGTTAAATGAATCAATAGATTCAAATAAAATATTTATCAATTTTAAAGAAAAAATTGAAAATAATATTAAAGATAGTAAATTTTCAATTATTGCTGAAATAAAAAAAGCTAGTCCATCTGCAGGTGTAATTATTGAAGATTATGATCCTGTCAAAATAGCCAATATATATAACAATAATAAAGCCACTTGTTTATCAGTTTTGACTGAGGAAGATTTTTTTTTAGGTAATTTGAAGCACATAAGTAGAATTAAACAAAAAATTAATTTACCAATCCTTTGTAAAGATTTTTTTGTAGATAAGTTTCAAATACCTCTGGCAAAAAGTTATGGGGCTGACGCAATACTAATAATTTTAGCTGGAGTTTCAGATAAACTTGCTAATGAATTATATGACGAAGCATTAAGATTAGATATGTCAGTTATAGTTGAAGTGCACACTGTTGAAGAAGCCAAACATGCTCTGAAGTATAAAAATGCTTTGATAGGTATAAATAATAGAAATTTAAAAACTCTTAAGACTGATATAAATACAACTTATGAAATTTATGAAATTTTGGTAAATCACAAATGTCCATTAATTTCTGAAAGTGGAATAAAAACAAAGGATGAACTTTTAGAGCTCTCAAAAAATACCTCTATAAAAACTTTTTTAATTGGTGAATCACTTTTGAAAGATTTGGATAATAATTCTATTTTTTCTGTTCTTTAGTCAAATAATCCCTTGTTTTATTAGCTTTTTTTCTATTGTGAATTGTAAAGAACTTTTATAGAACATATTTTGTACGATATTTGTTCTTATGCTAACAAAAAAACAAAAAAACTTACTCTTATTTATCAACAAAAGGTTGAGAAGCTCAGGAGTATCTCCTTCTTATGAAGAAATGAAACAGTCTCTTAATTTAAAGTCTAAGTCAGGAATTCATAGATTAATTAGTGCATTAGAAGAAAGAGGATTTATCAAAAGACTTGCTCATAAAGCAAGAGCATTAGAAGTTATAAAATTACCAGAAACAGCATCGGCAAATGATATTTATAACAGTTTTTCACCTAGTGTTATAAAAGGTGGTTTGGACGAAGATAAGCCTATGTCTGATGACGTAGAAGTTCCAGTTTTAGGAAAAATAGCAGCTGGAACCCCTGTAGAAGCAATTCAAAACGAAGTATCTAGAATTCCACTGCCTAGTAATTTAGAAAAAAATGGTGATTATTTTGGTCTGAAAGTACAAGGAGACTCTATGATTGAAGCTGGGATTAATGAAGGTGATACAGTTATAATTAAACGAACAGATACAGCTGATAACGGAAAAATAGTTGTAGCTTTAATCGATGAACATGAAGCTATGCTTAAAAGAATAAGAAAAAAAGGTAAAGTGGTAGCACTTGAAAGTGCAAATAAAAACTACGAAACTAAAATTTTTGGTCCAGATAGAGTTAAAGTACAGGGCGTATTAGTATCTTTATATAGAAACTTCTAGAAAAATAGTCTAAACATTTTTAATGAAAAAAGTAGCAACAAGATTTGCTCCATCTCCTACTGGGCCTTTGCATATAGGTGGGGTCAGAACGGCTTTATTTAATTGGTTATATTCTAAAAACCAAAAAGGTGATTTTTATCTTAGAGTCGAAGATACTGATAAAGAAAGATCGAAAGATGAATATAAAAATCAAATTATACAGTCTCTTAAATGGATTGGTATCAACTATGATGGAGAAGAATATATACAATCAAAAAAGATAGAAGATCACATAAAAGTTGCAAATGAATTGCTTAAAAAAGGTCATGCTTATAAATGTTATTGTTCTAGTGAAGAAATAGAAGAACAAAAAAAAAGAGCAAGACAAAAAAAAATTCCTTATATCTACGATAGAAAATGGAGAGATAAGAAAGAAACTGATGCTCCAAAAGATATTAAACCAGTTATCAGATTTAAAAGTAAGATAGATGGAACATCTATATTAAAAGATTTAGTTCAAGGTGATGTTGAAATAGATAATAATACTATAGAAGATTTTATCATTTTAAGAAATGATGGAACTCCAACATATAACTTGTCAGCATCTGTGGACGACCATCAAATGAATATGACACATATAATTAGAGGTGATGACCATAAAATAAATACTTTTAAACAAATTCAAATTTATCAAGCTATGAAATGGGAAATACCTTCATTTGCACATATACCTTTAATACATACTATTGAAGGAAAGAAGCTATCAAAGAGAGACAAGGCTTCTACGTTAGATGATTACTCTAAAATTGGTATTATGCCTGATGCTCTTAGAAACTATCTTCTTAGATTAGGATGGTCTTATAAAGATAAGGAAATATTCACTTTAGATGAAAGTATCAAACATTTTAATCTAGAAGGAATTGGTAAATCTCCATCAAAGTTAGACATGAGCAGAATTTTATCAATGAATGAACACTATATTAAAAATATCGTCGAAAATGATTTATTCAATCAATTAACAGAGTATTGCAAATTATATAAAAGTGAAATTCAATCAGATAAAAAAGATAAGATTAAAAAATCCCTTACCTTCCTAAAAAACAAAGCTAAAACGTTGGAAGATATATATAATAATGGTCAATATATAATAGTTGATGAGATAAATTTTAATCAAGATGATATTAAGTTAATTGATGAAAAGGCTAAAAAAGTCATTTCCGATTTCAATACTCAATTTGGTAGCGTTGATAAACTGAGCAAAGAAACATTAGAGCCAATAGTGAATATGTTGATTAAATCAAACGATACTAATTTTAAGGGTGTTGGGCAGCCTTTAAGAATAGCTTTAACAGGTTCCAAATTTGGACCTGGAATATATGATATAATTATTTCACTTGGAAAAGAAGAAGTAACAAAAAGATTAACCAATAAGAAACTTAGTTAATACCGAGGAGGCTTCATCAGAAGATGAGGTTTTTGATCTTATTTTTGTTAAAGTTTCCTCACAATCATTAATTTGTTTTTTCATTAATTCTGGATTTTTTAAAAAATAAACAACTGAATTAAAAATCTCTTTAGCATTACATTCTTTTTGTATTAATTCTGGAATTATTTCTTTGTTATTAATTATATTAATGATGTTAGCAAATTTAATTTTGACCAACATTTTAACAATCAAAAAATTTAAAAAATTCATTTTATAGATAATTATAGAAGGAACTTTTGCATTACAGATTTCAAGGGAAACTGTTCCAGATTTAGAAACAGCAAAAGTAGATTTACTTAATATTTGTTTTTTTATATTTTCATCAGAAATAACTTCGATATTTTTTAAATTTACATTATTAATCTTTTCACTAATTAAATTCTTATTTTCATCGGTAGCATGAAATACAAAAGTAAAATTATCAAATTTTGTATTCATCATGTTTATAAAATCAATCAAGATAGGTAAAAGTAAATTCACTTCGGATGATCTACTACCAGAAAAAAGAGAAATAATTTTTTTATCATTTGATATGATACTAGACAGATCTATCTTATTTTTAGTTTCATGTTCTAATAATGGATGTCCAACAAAAGTATTTGGGATATTTTCTTTATCAAAATACTTTTTTTCAAAATCAAATAATAATAAAATATGATCTAAGAATTTTTTAAACTTTTTAACCCTTCCCTCTCTCCAAACCCAAACTTGAGGAGCTACGTAATGTATTGTTTTAATATTAGGATTAATACTTTTTACTTTTTCAGTAACTCTCAAAGTAAAATCTGGACTATCAACACTAAATAAAATGTCAGGATTAAATTCAATAATCTGTTTAACAGTCTCATTAATTTTATTTCTAATTTTGAATAAATTTAAGATGACACTAGTAAAACCGATATAAGTTATTTCTTTAAGATCATATATTGATTTGATGCCTAGCGATTTTAAATGAGAACCTCCAACACTTGAATATTCTATATTAGAATGTTTTTTTTTAAGTTTATTAATTACAGTAGATGCTAATTTATCTCCTGAGGGTTCACCTGTTAATATAAATATTTTTTTCATTTTACTGAGATAAACATCTTATTTTTGTTAGCTAATTTAATACATTTATTTTTATCTAAAAAAACGTGTTGTTTACTTTTTACAACAATACCCTTTAATCCAGCATTCTTACTTTGTTTGATAGTTTTTAATCCAATAGTAGGTAAATCAACTCTTAAATCTTGTTTCTTTTTTGGAAACTTAACTAAAACTCCATGATTTCTAAATTTTTTGCTTCTGCTTTTTTCAAGCATTTTTTCAGTTCCACCTTTACTTTCTATAGAAACAACTTTTTTATTTCTAACTACAACTCCTTGGCTAAAATTATATTCTCTTAAACTATTTAAAGTTTTAATTGCTTTTTTAATATCTAATTGGTCTTGTTTGTTTGGTTTAAATTTTGAATAATTGCCTTTTTTTAATGAAAGTTCAGGATTAAATTTAAGTGAATTTTCAGTTTTGATCTTGTTTTGGTCCAATATCTTAATGATTTCTTTAAGTATTGCTGCATCACCAAGTTTCGATGCTTTCATAATTCTTGGAATGTAATAAATACCTTTGAAGTCTAATTTCAGTTTAGAAAAGTTTGGTTTATTTACCTTTCCAGCAAATAAGACTTTTTTACAGTTATTTTCCTTAAGAATATTAATGATTTTACCAAATTGACCTATGGAAACAGAATGAGATTTTCTATCCTTTTTAAACTTCTTTGATTTTGACAAATCAATTATCAAATATCTAATTTTTCTTTTTTTGATATTTTTTAGAATTTCCTTTGGAAATTCAGTATCACCAAAAATTAATCCTATCATTTTACGAAAATGGTGTGCAAATCGATCTTTTTTTATCCTTTGTTATAAAATCAATTACATTCTTTACTAATGGATTTTCTTGAAAAGAACCGTTCAATTTACTTATATTTTCATTGATATTTTTTGTGGCAAAAATCTCCTTATAAGCTTCACTTAAACCTAGAATATCTTTGTTTTCAAACTTGGCTCTTCTGAGTCCTATTAAGTTTAATCCTTGTAAAGAATTTCTATTTCCTGTTGATAATCCATAAGGAATTACATCATGCAGTACACCTGTCATCCCACCAATCATTGCCATTTTTCCAATTCTTGTAAATTGTTGAACTGCAGAGTTTCCTCCTATAACAACATTATCTTCAACAACTGCATGTCCTCCTAATGGAACATTATTAGCAATTATTACATTGTTTCCTACCTGGCAATCATGAGCAATATGCGATGAAATCATAAATAAACAATTATTTCCAATAACTGTTTTGCCACCTCCACCGACTGTCCCTGGATTTATTGTTACATATTCTCTGATCTTATTATTATCCCCAATTATCAGATTAGTTGGTTCTCCACCATATTTTAAGTCTTGTGGGTCGTTGATAGAAACAAAAGGGTATATCTTGTTCCCTTTGCCAATTTTAACATTTCCAAAAATATTTACATGTGTTTGAATAACAGTATTTTCCCCAATCTCAACGTTGGGGCCTATTACACAAAACGGGCCTACTTGAACATTTTTATCCAATTTTGCTTTTGAATCTATGATTGCAGTTTTGTGTATCATCTATTATTTTTTATAAATTCTCTTAAATTTGTTGCTGGATATCCCATAACTTTTGTATTGTCAGGTATATCATTTATAACACCGCTGCCGCCTCCTATTTGAACATTGTTTCCAACTTTTAAGTGACCTGAAACACCGGCCTGACCACCAATCATAACATTATTACCTAGAGTTGAGCTGCCAGCAAAACCAACTTGACCTGCAATAATACAATTATCTCCAATTTTATTATTGTGAGCAATATGTACTTGATTATCTAAATATGTATTTTTACCAATTATCGTATTTGATAATGAGCCTCTGTCAATTGTAGAGCCGCATCCAATTTCGCAGTTTTCGTTTATTATAACTATTCCAATATGAGGATATCTTATGTTTTTTTCATTATTAGGAAAAAAACCAAAACCCTTTTTACCTACAACACATCCATCTAAAATACTTACGTTGTCTTTAATAATAGTATTTCTAATAATTACATTGGAGCCAATGGAACAATTTGAGCCAATAATTACATTTTTTTCAATGATTGTGTTGTGGCCAATTAAACAATTTTTTCCTATTTCAACGTTTTTACCAACTAAAACATTTTTTCCAAATTTTACCTTTTTTTTAAAAGGTGTTTTAGAAATATCTTTTGCAGAGTTATCAAAATTATCAACAATAGAATTTGGATAAAATTCCTTTGTAATTTTTGCCATTGTTAATAATACACTTTTAACAATAATTTTTTTGCACGAACTTGGTAAAAACTGAGAAAGATTGTCTAAAGTAACGCAATATGATGCTTTTGTTTTTAATGCTAATTCAGAATAATTTTTGGAATGAAAAAAAGTTAAATCTTTATTAGAAGCAGTTACTAAATCAGAAACATTATATACTTTGTCCTTTTTAAAATTTTCTTTATTTTCAATGTTTGCTTTAATTAATAATTTTTCGATATTGAAAGGACCAGCATTTTTAAAAAAAGGATTAACCATTAATAAGTTTAATATCAAAACTTATTTGAAAAGCTTATCAAGATTTATTGCTAATTATTTCCTATCAACTATAGTAGCTGACCATTGGGCATCAGCCATTTTTTTACCTTCGACAAAAGCTTCACCTTTATATTTCCACACTCTTCCATGAGATCTGATAGCTTCGATCTTTAATTCTAATTTGCAATCAGGAATAACAGGGTTTCGAAATCTTGCTTTTTCAACACTCATCAAATATACAAGTTTATTTTCATAAGTTTCTTTATCTATTCCGTGAGCAGTTAAAGCTGCTGCAGCTTGACCAAAAGCTTCAACAATCAATACTCCTGGCATAACTGGTTGATCTGGAAAGTGACCTTGAACATAAAATGCATCTTTCTTAACATTCATAATAGCTGTAGCAGATTTAAGTTTTTTAATATCTAATAATTCATCAATTAAAAGCATTGGCTCTCGATGAGGAAGTAAATTAATTATTTCAGATTTATTTAATTTCATTTTATTTTACAGAAATTTTTTTAACATTCTTATTAAATAGAACTAAAACATCATTAGTAGCATCTAAGTTAGTTTTTCCAATTAAGATATTTTCTTTTTTTAAAATCATACTAATAGAGTTCTTTTTTGAATAATCTTCCAATATTTTATTTAAATTGTTTGAAAATTCTAATCTGACTTTTTTTTTAAAATTATTCAAATCTCTATTTTTAGTATTTATTATAGAATTGTATTCATTAAAATTCTTTTCTAGCTCACGTAACTTTTTTTCATATTCTTCATCAGATAAAACATTTTTTTGAGTTAATAGTGTTTCTTTTTCAGAATCAATTTTTTTTTGAAACTTAGAAAATTCAGAATTGATCTTTTTATTTTCATTTAATATTTCTTTATTAATTTTTTTCCCCGCTTCAGAATTACTAAAAATGTAATTGATGTCAATAAAGACTAACTTTTCCTGACTATAAACGTTACTGGAACTAAAAAAAAATAAAAAAAAAATTATAGAAAGTATTTTCTTAAACATTAAAAAGTGGTACCTAAATTGAATCTAAAAGTTTCAGTTTTATCAGTAGATGCTTTAGAAATTGGTTGTGTTAATGAAAAAGACAACGGTCCTACTGGTGTTAATAAATCTAAAGCTAAACCTGTTGAACTTCTAATTTTATTTGAATCATCTATTGCGCTATCATAATCAACTCCCCAAACACTTCCTAAATCTATAAAATAAGAAAAATCAATATTCTCTACTGTTGTAAAACCTGGTAGATTTGTGGAAAGATTTAATGCAGAAACATAATTTCCTCCAATAAAATCAGAATTTTCTACTGGACCCACTTTACCTTTCTCAAAACCTCTCAATCTATTATACGGCATATAAGCTCTTTTTGAAATTCTTACATCTGAACCATCAACAGAGTTTACCGCTTTAAAATATAAGCTTGCTTTTCCAACAATATCTGAAGATCTATTCAAAGTTTTATAATTTGTGTAAACAATTGTATTCGATATTTCATTATTTCCTGAAACTACAGGCAAATTCTGGTAAAATGTTGTCTTGCTTCCTGAAGTTGCTCTATAAGTTGAATTTCTTAGATCATAAACTAGCCCATAATTAAAATAAAAATCCTCATAGCTTCCCTCTTGTTTTTTTAAAGAACTTGAAGCAGTTGTATTAGTTTCTAAATCTTCCAAAGAAAAATCAATTTCTGGACTAAAAAATAAATTCTCATATTGTTCATAAGTTGTTCCAAGACTAAAACCCGTATTAGATACCTTGTAACCATAATCTTTTAAATTATCCTTTGTTGAAGATTGGACGCTTGTAAATAAAGTATTGTCAGTATAAGCAAAATTGGGTTTTGAATAAACAAACTGACCTTTTATAGCTGACTCTGAAATTTCTAAGTTAGTATTTAAATTTATACCTTTTCCTAAAAAATTTTTTTCTTTAATTCCACCACCAATAGTTGTGCCACCTGTACCTGCACCTGCACCTAGAGTAATTTCTCCAGTTGGTTGTTCTTCAACACTTAAATTAACAATCTTTAAATTCTCTTGTGATCCATCTATAATATCAGCATCAACCGATTTAAAGATTCCCATAGATTTGATATTATCGAGAGATTTATTAAATAAAAGTTCATTTAATGGGTCACCCTCATCAACAATAAATTTATTTCTAATTACTTCCTCTATTGTTTGAAAATTACCAAGTATATTTATTCTCTCTACATAAAATTTTTTTGACTCTGTTATATTAAAAGAAAAATTTATTTTATTGTCTTGGATAATTTCTTCACTCACTTTTGCGTCGATAAAATCATATAGTTTAAGTGAAGCTACTCTATCAATCTCCTCTAATATTGTGTTAATTCTGTCTAAAGAATATTTTTTATTCTTTAACTTTTTAAAGATTTTATCTATTTTAGAAAAGTCTTCTTCATCATAATCTGAGGGTAACGAGAGTGACAAATCATTAAAATAATATTTATTTCCAGCATCAATGTTAAAGACAAGTTTAAATGATTGTTTATCATTTAATTCAGCAAAAGAATTTAATATCTTAACTTTGTAATAACCTTGATTCAAATAATAATTTTTTAATAAACGTTTATCCAGTTTGATTAATGACTCATTTAAATAAACTTTTCTTGAGATAAATTTCCAAAATTTATGTTCTTCAGATGCAATAACTTCTAATAATTTTTTATCTTTAATTTTTTTATCTCCAATAAATACGATATCTTTAATTCTGGCTCTCTCTCCTTGATTAATATCAATTTTAAGTCTTACAGAATTTAAATCATTATTCTCAATTAGTGAGGGATTAACTTCAGCAAAATAAAAACCACTGGATTTTAGAATATTTTTAATCAAATTTACATCGGATGCTAATTGATTTTTTGTATAAGACATTCTATTTTTTAAACTTATTCTTTCATAGATGTCCTCTAAAAAAGATTTATTTTTTATACCTAAAATTTCAATATCCTCAATTATTGGATTTTCAACTAGGTCAATTTTTAATACGCCATTATCAAGTGAAATCTGAATATCACTAAAAAAATTCGTATTATATAATTCTCTAAGTGATTTATTCAAATCTTCATCTTCAAAATTTTTGTTAGTCGATATATTAGCTAAAACTAATATTGTGTCTGAAGAGATTCTTTGATTACCAAAAATTTCAATTTTTCTTACAATCTCTGAATAAACGTTAGATAAAAATAAAAATGTAATTACAAAAAATTTTATTAAAAATTTTATCATAAATAATATTATTATAACTTATTAAAATGTTGTCTTATATACTGAAAGAGTTCATTTTGGAACTTACATATTCTCTTAAACGATAGATATCATCTACATTTTTTGGCTTAATTTTCTTAAATTTTTGAAATTCTTTTAAATTCGAAATTTTATTAATTAATTTAGTTAATTTTTTAAAATTTATCTCCTTCGCTAGAAACTTATGAACCAGATAATCATTAATTGTAATAAGGGCTGTTTCGTATAAAGATGGATATTTAGGTAGATTATCTAATATTTTAACTAGAGGAAATTTTATAAGATCTACTTTTTTTAAATTTAGCTGATTTAAAATTTCAAAGTTCAAAGATTTAGATTTATAATTTTTTTTCTCTGGAGAATATAACGAATTATAAATTGGAATTTTCATATCAGGATCGTGAGCAAGAATTTTAGTCAAGCCATTTTCAAATTTTACAATTGCATGAACATAAGATTTGGGGTGTGTTAAAATTGAAATTTTTTTATAATTGATATTAAATATATTTTTTGCCTCGATTACTTCAAAAACTTTGTTCATCAGTGTTGCAGAATCAATAGTAATTTTTTTTCCCATTCTCCAACTTGGATGTTTAAGAGCATCAGAAAGTTTAATTTTATCAAATTTTTTATTTGGTAGATCAATAAAAGGACCACCAGAGGCTGTGATATATATTTTTTCGATATTTTCTTTTTTTTGATTATTGATTAATGACCATATTGAAAAATGCTCAGAGTCTATTGGTATAAATTCAGTTTTAAATTTGATTAATTTTTCTTGTATCAAATTCCAAGCGCATATAATTGATTCCTTGTTGGCTATAGCAATAGTCTTTGTTTTTTCAATTATATTTAAAGTTGGTTTTAGCCCATCTAAGCCAGTTATTGAGCTCATTGTATAATCTATTTTTTTTTTTAGAATCTTATCTAAACATTTGTAGTCATTATAAATATTGAGTTTTTTGTTCTTTTTTTTTAAAAAATTAAATCCTTCCTTATCTATAATAATTAAATTCTTAACATTTAATAATTTTGATTGTTTATATAGTTCTTTATAATTTTTATTAGCAGTTAATAAAATTACTTCAAAATTTTTTTTATCATTTCTTAAAATATCGACACATGATTTTCCAATTGAACCTGTTGATCCCAAAATTGCTATTTTTTTTTTCATTTAATAGTTCAATCCTATTAAAAGGATATATGATAATGGAAAAGCAAATAACATTCCGTCTATTCTGTCTAGTAATCCCCCATGTCCGGGGATTATTTTTCCAGTATTTTTAATTTTTGATTTACGTTTAAAAAAAGAAATTAAGATATCTCCTATCTGACTTATTGCGGAAATCAATATTACAAAAATGAAGAGTTGTTTTGTAAAATATAAATTTAAAGAAGTATAATTTACAAATAAATTAATAGATATAATAGATAGAAAAAAGCTACCGAACATACCAGCATAAGTTTTATTAGGACTTATTTTTGTTAACTTTGGTCCTTTAAATATTTTTCCAAACATATAGCCTCCAAGATCTGTAAATACGCAAATTAAAGTGACAATTAAAAAAAAAGTTAGTCCTGGGTCTATAATATTTGTATATCGATCATAATTCCTTAAAAGAAAAACAGAGTAAAATGAAATTAATATAAAAATAAAGCCATAAATATAATAAGATTTTTTTTTACTCATCATATGCCATTCATACAAAGTAATTAAAAGACATATGGATACAAAAAAAGTAAAAAAAAATGAACCTTTTATAATAAAATATAAAGCTATTGGAATTAAAATTATTGAACTAAAGACTCTTTTTTGAAATTCTTTTTTCATTAAATATTACCAAAATTTCTCTTAATTTTTTTATAGTTTTTTATTATCTTATTATAATCTTTTTCACTAAACTCAGGCCATAGTTTCTTTTCAAAGAAAATTTCTGAATAAGCTAACTGCCATAATAAAAAGTTACTTAATCTCTTAGTATTACCTGTTCTTATTAATAAATCTGGATCTGGAATATTCTTTGTTTGTAAATATTTGATTAGATTTTTTTCATTAATTTTATCTCTTTTTTTTTGTAGATTTTTAAATGCATTAATTAATTCAAATTTTGAGCCATAATTTAATGCTAAATTAATTTGTAATCTTTTATTTTTGACAGTTTTTTTTTCTGATAAGTTTAATAATTTATTTAGTTTGGGTGAAAAATTTTTTAAACCAATAATCTTTAATTTAATATTTTGTTTGTGAAGTTCATTTAATCTTTCTTTTAAAAAATTTTCTAATAAATTAAATAAAAAATTAATCTCTTTTTTTGGTCTTTTCCAATTTTCAGTAGAAAATGCATATAATGTAAGAAATTTAATTTTATTTTTTATTGTTTCTTTAATTATTTTTTCGACAGTATTTAAACCTGCTTTATGACCAGCGTTACGAGAGTTTTTGTGTTTCAAGCCCCATCTCCCATTACCATCCATGATAATGGCTACATGATTTAATGGGTTCATATAGTCATTATTTCTTTTTCTTTTGATGAAACTTTATCATCAACAATTTTAATATGGTCATCTGTTATTGTTTGAACATTTTTTTCAAAAGATTTTTCTTCATCTTCTCCAATTTCTTTGGACTTTAACAATTTTTTCAATTCCTCATTTGCATCTCGTCTAATATTTCTAATTGAAATTTTACATTTTTCACCCATTGATTTAATTAATTTTTTTAATTCTATTCGTCTTTCTTCGTTCAATTCAGGTATTGGTAATCTAATTAACTGTCCATCGATTTGTGGATTTAATCCTAATTCTGATTTTTTTATTGCTGCATCAACTAATGCTACATTATTTTGATCCCAAACTTGAATATTAATTGTCCTTGGTTCTGGAGTGGTAATACTTCCTATTTGATTAATTGGCATTTGTTGTCCATAAACATCAACTCTTACGATATCTAACATTGATGCATTAGCTCTTCCCGTTCTAAGTGATGAAAGTTCTTTAGAAAATACTTCAATGGCTTTATCCATTTTAAGGCTATGTGATTTTTCATCAAACATTTATTCGCCTATCTTAATTCTGCTAAACTCCTTAATTTTTAAATCATTAATAGCAAGTTCTTTTAATATATCTTGAACTTTTTTTTTTGGTTCCATAACCCATGCCTGCGTTAATAATGCATTCTCTTCTTTAAACTTGTTCATTTTACCTAAACTTATTTTTTTAGCAATATCTTCTGGCTTGCCTGAATTCTTAAGTTCTTCTGTGACTAATTCCTGTTCTTTATCAATAATTGCTTTATCAATTAAACTTGTGTCCAATGCTAAAGGATTTGAAGCAGCTATATGCATTGATAATTGTTTACCAAAATTTTTTACTTTATCTGAGTTTTCTTTTGTTTCTAAAGATACTACCACAGCTAATTTAGCTAAATTATCTTTTACAACAGAGTGTAAATATTGATAATTTAAACTTGAAGAATTTATAATAGTTTTTGTTTTGCCAATAGTAATTTTCTCACCTATTTTTGCTATTAGTGACACAAGTGTTTCTTCAACTGTGTCTCCATTTTTCATTTTAGATTTTTTTAGTTCCTCAACATTTGAATCATTTTGATTATTCAATTCACTTAATTCTTTTACAAATTTTATAAAATCATCATTTTTTGCTACAAAGTCTGTTTCACAATTTACTTCGATAATAGATGTTTTTTTTTCATTACCACTAATTGCAACGACACCCTCTTTTGCATCTCTAGACATTTTTTTAGAAGCTTTTGAAATTCCCTTTACTCTGAGTATCTCTACTGCTTTATCTAAATCTCCATTTGATTCTTTTATTGCTAAATTACAATCTTTAAAGCCCGCACCTGTTGCTTCTCTTAATTTTTTAACTTTTTCAATATCACTCATTTTAGTTTATTTTAGACTCTTTTTTTTTTAAAAATTTTTTGTCTAATTTTTCTCTATCAGTTTCAGCAATTGTTTTATTTTTATTTTTTTTATCTTCATCGTTATTTTCAATTGATATTTTTTTTTCAACATTTGAAGCTACTTTTTTTGCTGAAATGATTGTTTCTTTAATTAAATTACAATAAAGATCTATTGCTCTTCTTGCATCGTCGTTACCAGGTATAGGATAACTTATGCCATCTGGATTTGAGTTGCTGTCCAAAATTGCAATTATTGGAATTCCCAATTTAACAGACTCTTGAATTGCTAATGACTCGTAATTTGTGTCTATTATAAAAACCAAATCAGGAATTTTTTTCATTTCTGCAATCCCACCAAGAGATCTCTGAAGCTTATCCTTTTTTACGCTCATTTTTAGAAGTTCTTTTTTTGTAAAACCTCTATTTTCAGCGACTATATCTATTTCTAATTTTTTAAGTTTTTTTATGGAATTCGATATTGTTCCCCAGTTAGTAAGCATTCCTCCTAACCATCTATAATTGACAAAGTATTGATCCGTTTCTTTTGCTACTTCAGCAATAGCCTCTGATGCTTGTTTTTTTGTTGAAACAAATAAAATTTTTCCATTATTTGCAACAATTTCGTGAACTTTTTCAAGTGCAATTTTAGTCAATTCTAAAGTCTGAGTAAGATCTATAATGTGAATTGAATCTCTTTTTCCAAAAATATACTTTTTCATTTTTGGATTCCACCTTAAAGTTTTGTGACCAAGGTGAACTCCAGCTTCTAACAGTTGTTGTATTGTGACGTTAGGTATCTTCATATTTATTCCCGGTTAAGCCACCACAGTAATTTCCAAACAAAATGGACCGGAGGTATAAAACCAATAACTGTGTGCGTATTTAATTAATTTAAAGATTGTTTACAAAAATTTGTTTTAATAAACAAGGATAATTTAACTAATTATAGTAGATATTTCTCGATTTCTGAGAAGATTAATAGTTTTTCGGTCAATTTTTCTGTTATTTTTTAACTGAAAATTGAAATCATTATTTTGATCACTTAATTTAATCTTAATTATAGTATCACCAATTTTGGGCAAAAATTTTGAAATTTCATCTAATTCCTTCAGTGATTTTAGATTAAATGTAACCTGACTAATTGGTTTATCTAAAATTTCTTTTAACGAGGCAATTTTTTGAACATTTATTCTTTTAAATCTATTATCGTCATTTGAAATTGATTTAATTAAAGTTAAAATTAATGAACTACCTTCTTTTAAAATCTCTCGATTCGCCTCTAACACGTCAGAAAAAATAAATAATTCAAATACACTTGTCAAATCAGTCAGTTTTAAAACTGCATAAGAATTTCCCTTTGCAGTTTTTCTCTCTTGAACTTTCAATAAAGTTGCAGCTATATTTGTGTTTTTTAAATCATCATTATTATTAAATGTTTGATAATCAATAATATTATAATCATCGAATATTTCTTTATATTGATTTAAAGGATGGTCAGAAATAAAGAAACCAACTGCTTCAAATTCTTTAGCCAATCTATCTTCAAATTTCCAATCATCTATATTTGTAATTATTTCATTTTCTTGATTCTCGTTTTCTCCAAATAAATCTATTTGATTGGCAATTTTATTTTCAAAAATATTTTTTGACTTAGTTATCAAATTTGGTATTGAATTAAATATTGATTGTCTATTCGAGTTAAATTTATCAAATGCACCAGCTTTAACTAGACCTTCTAATTGAAGTTTATTGATATCTTTTGGCTTTATACGATTTAAAAAGTCCGTAATAGATTTAAATTTTCCATTTTTTAACCTTTCATTAACAATATTTGATATAGCTTCATAACCCACAGCTTTAATACCACCTAAAGCATAATAAAATTTTTTGTTTTCTGTTCTAAAGTCTGCAAAACATTCATTAATATCAGGTCTAATAATTTCTATGTTTAATCTTTTTAGTTCCTCATAAAATTCACTCAATTTATTTTGATTTGAAATATCCATTGTCATTGATGCTGCTATAAATTCTTTTGGATAATAGTTTTTTAAAAAAGCTGTTTGATATGAAATGATAGCGTATGCTGCGGCATGACTCTTATTAAAACCATACTCTGCAAAAGGCTCAATTTTTAAAAATATTCCTGCTGCAATATCTTTACTAATTCCATTTTTTACAGCTCCGGCAATAAAACTTTGTTTCTGTTTTTCGAGTTCAGCTCTTTTTTTTTTTCCCATTGCTCGTCTTAAAATGTCTGCCTGACCTGCAGTAAATCCTGACAACTTTTGAGCAATTTGCATGACTTGCTCCTGATAAATTATTACTCCATATGTTGGTTTTAAAATATCTTCAAGAAGAGGGTGTAAATAATCAGGCGTTTGTTTGCCATGTTTACAGTCATTATAAGTTGGAATATTGCTCATAGGACCTGGTCTGTAAAGAGCTACCAGGGCAATTATATCCTCAATATGATTTGGCTTCATTTGGATTAGAGCTTCTCTCATGCCAGAACTCTCAATTTGAAATAATCCAACAGTTTTGCCTGTAGACAATAAATCAAAAACTTTTTGATCTTCAAAGCTTATATTCTCAATATCAAAATCTTTATTACTTTTTCTTATTAATTTTTGTGTATTACTTATTACTGTTAAAGTTTTTAAACCTAAAAAATCAAACTTGATTAATCCTGCGTTCTCTGCAGAGTACATATCAAATTGAGTGGATGGTAATAAAAGTTCAGCACTAGAATCTTTGTAAAGTGGTACTATTTCAGTTAATTTCTTATCTGCGATAACTACGCCCGCAGCATGAGTTGCAACATTTCTATTTAAACCTTCTAATTTTAAAGATAGATCAGTAAGTTTTTTTACTCTTGCGTCCTCATTGATTAATTTTTGTAATCTTGGTTCACCAGCTATACATTCACTTAAATTTTGAGGTCTCGATGGATCAAAGGGGATCATTTTTGATATACTATCCACAAATCCATATGCCAAACCTAGTACTCTCCCAACATCTCTTATAACCATTCTAGCTTTAAGTTTTCCAAATGTAATTATATGAGCAACGCTCTCTTTATATTTTTTTGTTAAATACTCAAAAACTAAATCTCTTTTTTCCTCACAAAAGTCTATATCAAAATCAGGCATTGAAATACGATCAGGGTTTAAAAATCTTTCAAAAATCAAATTAAACTTTATAGGATCAACATCTGTAATTGACAAACACCATGCAACTAATGAACCAGCACCAGATCCACGTCCTGGTCCAACAGGTATATCATTTTCTTTTGCCCATTTAATGTAATCAGAAACAATGAGGAAATAACTTGCATATTTCATCTCAGTAATAATAGCTAACTCATGGTCAAGTCTATCTTTATAATTTAAATAATCCTTGTTTGCTTTGAGCTTATCGTTTTCAATATGAAAGAATTTTCTAAATTTTTCATTTAAACCATCTAAAGAATTTTTTTTTAAAGTTTTATCAGCATCTCCATCTTTTTCTGAACTTATATTTGGAAGAATAGGTTTGGAAAATAAAGGTCTGTAACTACAACGTAATGGAAAATTATAGTTATTTTCTAAAGCTTCTGGTAAGTCAGCAAATAATTCTGACATTTCAGAATTTTTTTTAAAATAATGTTGATTACTAAATCTAGTTCTATTTTTTTCATTTATATATGTCTTATTTTTAATACAAATTAAAGCATCGTGAGCTTCATGCATACTTTTATCCAAATAGAAGACCTCGTTAGTTGCGATTATTGGGATTTCTAATTCTAATGATTTTGTTAGATTAAATTTTTCAAAGCCAACTTCATTTAAATCTCCATGTCTTTGAATTTCAATATAAAAAGAATCACTATATATAGATTTTAATTTAGTGTATAATTCTTTAATATCATTGAATTTGCCCTTATCAAATAATTGACCAAATAAACCATTAATAGTGCCTGAGAATAAACAAACACCATTATTTTTTTTGAATAATTCATTTAAATCTAAATGAGGATCAGAGAGTTCATCATTCTTTAAATATGATAACGATGATAGCTCAATTATTCTTTTGTAACCTCCTTCATTTAAAGCATATAATGGTAATAAACCTGTAGTTTCACCATATCTAAAATTTATCTGGGTACCAATAATTGGTTGTGTACCAACTTTTGAAATTTTTTCAGCAAACTCTAATGCTCCACACAAATTAGAAGTGTCACACAAAGCAATTGATTTAGCGTTATTTTCTTTTAGATAATCTCTTAGATCATCAATCTTGACAGCACCCTCACATATCGAAAATTGAGAATGAATTTTTAAATGGTTAAAATTTTGAATTTTAGACTCAGCCATTAATGGTTTTTATATTACCATTAACTATTTCCAATAAGCAATCTGCCTTATTAGCAAAAAATCTATTATGGGTTGCAAATATAATCAATCGATCTTTATTTATCTGTTTTTTTAAAATACTAAAGATCCCCTTTGCTGTCTCCATATCTAAACTTCCAGTAGGTTCATCTGCTAAAATTATTTGAGGATTATTAATTAATGCTCTTGCTATTGAAACTCTCTGTTTTTCTCCTCCAGAAAGTTGAGATGGATAATGGTCAGCTCTATTCGTAAGACCAACTTTTCTAAGCATAGTTTTTGCTTTGATTATTGATATATTTTTGTCATTTTCTGCCGCAAGACTTGAAAGATATATATTTTCAAGAGCAGTAAAATCTGAAAGTAAGTTATCTTGTTGATAAATAATACCGATTTTATTGGCCCTTAAAATATCATTTTTATTAGACTCATCAAAATTAATTTGTTCTTTTTCTAAATAGATAGATCCAGAACTTGGTCTATCAATCAATGAAATCAGATTTAATAAAGTTGATTTTCCAGATCCTGAGGGGCCCATGAGAGAATAAATTTTTCCTTTTTTAAATTTATATGAAACTTTACTCAATACTTTTATTTTCTTAAAAGTATCGAAAGATTTATTTATATTTTTAAGATGAATTAAACTATTCATATTTTAGTGCTTTGATTGGATCAAGTTTGGCTGCTTTACGTGCTGGAAATATAGAAACTATAACCGTTATAAATATTGAGCACATAGAAATAATAAATATAGAGAGAAAATTTATTTCTGAAGGCATTGAACTTAAAAAATATATTTCTTCAGGAAATAAACTTATATTAAAAACAGTGCTTAAGAATTGTCTTAGATTTTCTACATATATTGAAAATGTTATACCTAAAATAATCCCAAAAATAGTTGAGGTAGTACCGATTATTACACCAATTAAAAAAAATATTTTAACAATTGATTTATTTAAAACCCCTATTGATTTTAAAATTGCTATATCTCGAGTTTTATTTTTAACTAATATTGTTAGCCCTGAAATAATATTGAAAGCAGCAACAATTATTATAAGAGATAAAATAATGAACATTACATTTCTTTCTACTTTTAATGCAGAGAATAATGAACTATTTGTATCTGCCCAACTATAAACAAATTCATTTGGAAAAATTTTTTGAACAATGTATTTTTGATTTTCAATATTTTGAGGATTTTTAAGATAGATCTCTAAATTTCTATCATCTTTAGTTGAATTAAAAAACTCATCCAAAGTATCTAAATTTATAAAAGCAACATTGTTATCAAAATCAGCTAAACCACTTTCAAAAAGAGATATAACTGTAAATTTTTTCTTTTTTGGAAGATTACCTATAATTGTTTCAACTCCTGATGATGACATTATTGTAACGTCATCACCCATTTTAAGTCCAAGGGTAAAACTTAATTCTTTTCCTATTGATATATAATTTTTTGTTAAATTATTTCTATCACCTATAAAAGTTTTATCTTTTATTATTTTTAACTTCGAGAAATCCTCTTTAGTGTAGCCTCGTAAAACTACTCCTTTCGATATATCTTTCTGAATTATAATTGCTTCACCTGTATTACTTGATATTAAATTTTCACTAATAGAATTTAATTGTGGATTATTAAAATTATCAGGGTTTATATATTTTTCATAAGGCTCTACTGTTATATGCGCGTTAAAGCCGACAATTTTATTAATCAGCTCAGACCTAAATCCATTCATAACAGACATTACAATTATCAAAACTGCAACACCTAAACTTATTCCGATAAAAGAAAAAATCGAAATTACATTTAAAAAACCATCTTTTTTTCTGGCTTTAAGAAACCTAAGTGTAATCTCTTTTTCTAGTGTAGAAATCAATTTTTTATTTTTTTTTCAGTAATTAAATTAATTATATCTTTTAATTTTAGTTTTTGGGATACTCCCCCAACTTCTTTAAATTCTAATAGATCTCCATCTGACTGTTTACCTATAATAATTTGATATGGTGCACCAATTAAATTCATTTTTTTTATTTTAGAGGAAAAATTTTCATCGGTATCATCAATAATTGTGTCTATATTATTTTTATTAAGCTCTAAATGGATGTTATTTGCCTTTTCTAAAGCTGTCATATTATTCTTATTTATCATAGGAATTATTGCTATATCGTATGGTGCAATTGAAATAGGCCATTTCATGATTTCATTTTTTTCATCATATTTTGCCTCTATTACTGCACCAACAAGTCTTGAAACACCTATTCCATATGAACCCATTTTAACAAAATCTTTTTTTCCTCCAGGCAAATCAACAGATGCCTCCATAGGTTTAGAATATTTATCACCAAAATAGAATATGTGACCAACTTCTATGCCTTTAGTTATTAAACGATTTTCCTCTGATACTTTTTTTTCAAATTCATCTTTGTCAAATTTTTCATCAGTGACGGAATAAAAATTTTCATATTTTTTTCTTAAGTTTTCTAAAGATTTTTTTTCCAATTTTGACTCATTGCTATCTAAATTAAAAATTCTTTTATCAGTAAAAATTTTACTTTCACCTGTTTCAGCTAAAATAATAAACTCATGAGAAAGATTTCCACCTATTGGTCCAGTATCAGCAGCCATTGGAATTGCAGTTAAATCTAATCTTTTAAAAGTTTTTAAGTAAGACAAAAAAAATTTATTATATGAAAACAATGCCTCTTCATCTGTTATATCAAATGAATATGCATCCTTCATATAAAATTCTCTACACCTCATTATTCCAAATCTTGGCCTAATTTCATCTCTAAACTTCCATTGAATATGGTATAACAGTTGGGGTAAAGACTTATAAGATTTGATTGATGATCTAAATATATCAGTTACAAGTTCTTCATTTGTGGGTCCATAAAGCATTTCACGATCTTGACGATCTTTAATCCTAAGCATTTCCTCACCGTAATCTTCGTATCTTCCACTTTCTTTCCAAATCTCACTAGATTGAATAGTTGGCATCAAAATTTCTTGTGCACCAATTTTATCTTGCTCTTCTCTTACGATTTTTTCAATTTTTTTCATTACTTTAAAACCCAATGGTAGCCAAGAATAGATACCAGCCGATGATTGCTTGATCATTCCAACTCTTAACATTAATTGATGAGATTTGATTTTTGCCTCTGATGGATTATTTTTAAGAATAGGAATAAAAGATTTAGAAATATACATACTAAATGATTATATTTCTTAAATTCAAATATTCAAATTTCATTAATAGATAAATAATAATGAACAAAATCGTTGTTATTACTGTACAATAAATGAACTTCTTCCACATTTTTGGATTTTCTGGAGAACCTGGATCTTCCCCTTCAACTTTGATCATTTTTTTTCTTTCAACATCTATTGGTAGAATAGCAAAAAAAATGATCCACCATATTATAATATAGATTATGGCTAATCCTGTACCACTCATTAAATTCGAACAAGGTTGATATTGGTATAAGGTTTTTTTCCAGTTTTTTCTTTAGAAAACTTTCTACAAGCAATTTTTAGTGCATCTATTAAATTATATTCCTGTTGCTTACTTGCAATCTTAAATGACCTTGATGTTTTTTCTATTTCATATTCTAGACCATAATTAAATTCCTCATTATCATAAATAGGAAGGCCTTTATATGATATCACAGGGTTGTTGTGGATATTTCCCTTAGAGTTTATCATAATTGTTACTTCAAGATATCCATTTGCACCTAAGTTTTTTCTATCTTTGATTGACTGCGAGTCTTCCTCAACACTAATATTTCCATCTAAATATAATCTTCCACTAGGAGCTTTATCAGATATTTTAGGTTCTTCATTAGGAGATAATTTTATAATATCACCATTTTCGATTAAAATAGGATGTGGAACTTGCATTTCTTTTGCAAAATTTACATGTTCCATTAAATGTCGATGCTCGCCATGAACTGGAATCACACATTTTGGTTTTATCCAATTATACATATCTCTCATTTCATCTCTATTCGGATGACCTGAAACGTGAACAAATTCATTTTCTTCTGAAATAACTTCTATCCCATCTTTAACTAACTGGTTGTGTAATTTGTAAAGTTTTTTTTCATTCCCAGGTATTATTTTTGAAGAAAAAATTACTGTGTCGCCCTCTTCTATAAACACATCGGGATGTGTATAACCTGAAATTCTCATCATCGCACCCATAGGTTCACCTTGGCTGCCTGTACATAAATATACAATTTTTTCTCTAGATATATTTTTTGCTTCTCTTGGATCTATTGGTTCTATTACATTTTTTAAATAACCGCATTGTCTTGCAGCTTTATAAATTCTATGCATTGATCTTCCAACAAGAGATATTTGTCTATTTGTTTTTTCTGCACAATGAAAAATGCTTTCCATTCTAGCCACATTTGATGCGAAAGAAGTCACGATAATTCTCTTATTTAATCTTTCCATTATTTTAAGTAAACTTTTTCTAACGGTCTCCTCAGAACCAGATCTACCTACTGAAAAAATATTTGTAGAGTCGCAAATCATTGCAATAACTCCTTCATCTCCAATTTTTTTAAGTTTATTGATATCCATATTTCCACCAACTAATGGATTTTCATCTATTTTCCAGTCACCTGTATGCAAAACAACTCCAGCAGGAGTTTCAATCCTTAAACCATTTGGTTCTAATATTGAATGTGTCATCGCTACATAATCTATTTTAAATGGATCTAAATTAATACTTCCATTCAGCTCAACGATCTTTAAAAAGTTAGTGATATCAATTTTTTTTTCTCTAAATTTTTCTGTTATTAAAACAGCAGTAAATGGTGTTGCAAATATTCTGCATTGTAATTTTGGCCATAAATGTGCAATTGCTCCGATGTGATCTTCGTGAGCGTGTGTTAATACTATACCTAAAAGATCATCTTTTTTGTCAATAATAAAACCAGGGTCAGGATAAATCAAATCAATGCCTGGAAGCGAGTCATCAGCAAATGTTACACCTATATCGACCATGATCCATTTATGTTCACCTGGTTTACCATAAGCATACAAATTCATATTGGCCCCGATTTCACCTGCACCACCTAATGGGCAAAATAACAACTCATTTTTCATACTAATTAATTAACCTTGAAATTTTTATTAAACCTTTAACTGTTATATCTTTGTTTTGTTTTACTTTAGTTTTAATCGATGATTTGAATAAGTTTGATAAACCACCTGTAATTATTGTATTAAAATTTTTTTTATTCTCACTCTTAATTAATCCAATTATATTATCTATTAAACCTGAATATCCCCAAAAAAAACCCGACCTTACAGCAGTAACAGTATTTTTACCAATAATCTTATTAATTTTTTTTAAATTAATCTTTGGTATTAATGTCGCCTTATCTGAAAGGGTATTTAAAGATAATTTTATTCCAGGAGCAATGACGCCTCCTTTATAAGAATTTTTAATCACTACGTCAAAAGTTGTTGCGGTTCCAAAGTCTAAAATTATAAAATTATTTTTATTATTTATTACACTTATAGCATTAGTAATTCTGTCTGAACCTACTTGTTTAAAATTAACATCAATATTAATCATCGATGTTAAATTAAGATCTTTTACTTCATGACATCTTATTTTTGTATTTTTTTTAAAGAATTTTCTTATCAAAAAAAATGTTTTAGGAACTACACTACAGAATAATATTTTATTAATTCCTTTAAAATTATTTGTCAACTTATTAAGTTTTTTTTTTAGAGTATTTAAATTTATATTCTTTGATGGAATATTGATTCTTTTGATAATTTTTTTATTTGAATTAACCAAATAAATTTTAGTCTCAGAATTACCTATATCACCTAAAATATACATAAAATTATATAATTATTTTCTTAATTTTTTAGAAATAAATTTTCTCAACAATGTTATCAAATTTAAAGCATCTTTACGATCTTGATTTACTTCAATAAATTCATATTCAATTTTATTTTCCCAAAATAATTCTAAAATAAGACTTGATCTAAAATATTCACGCATTTTTTGGATTGTTGAAACTGTTAAAACAGGTTCTAAGAATTGAATTTTTTTTGAAATTAATAATTTATGATTTACATCATCAAAGTCCATTTGCCAAAGGTGCTCTTTTTTATTCTCAAAAACTAAATTATCTTCAAGTTTAGTTGGTAATTCAATATAACCTTTTTTAGAAACTCTCTGTATTTCTTTAATAAAATGTTCAAGATCTTTTACATGTTCCATAACATGACTGGAAATAACAAAATCAAAATGATTATCATCAAAGGGTAAATCATTATTTTCTAGAATTACAAAATTTCTATCTTTATAAAAATTAGAGAGATCTTGAACGTCACAAATAGTTGTTGCATAATTATTAGCACTATATCCACAACCAATATCTAGAATTTTCCAATCTTTTTTTGTTGAAAGAAGGTTTTCAATATGTGTTTTTGATGTTCGGCTTATCAATTTAATTATCTAGAATAATATTCTATAACTAAATTAGGTTCCATTACTATTGGGTAAGGAACTTCTTCAAATTTAGGGACTCTAACAAATTTAAATTTTTTATTTTTTTCATCCATCTGAATATATTCTGGTGTCTCTCTTTCCTTATTTGCTAGAGCAATATCGACAATTGCAAGTTCTTTTGACTTATCTCTTATTTCAATTGAGTCCTCTTCTTTTACTGAATAGCTAGCAATATTTACTTTTTTACCATTAACTTTTACATGACCATGATTAATTAACTGTCTTGCAGAAAAAATGGTAGTAGCAAACTTTGCTCTATAAATTACTGCATCTAATCTTCTCTCAAGTAATCCAATTAAGTTCTCACTTGTGTCACCTTTAAGCATACTTGCTTTTTTATATATATTTCTAAATTGTCTTTCATTTATATTACCGTAATATGCTTTTAATTTTTGTTTTGCTTGAAGTTGAATTCCATAATCAGATGGTTTGGAAGTTTTAGATTGACCGTGCTGACCAGGACCGTAAGCTCGTGTATTAAATGGACTCTTAGGTCTTCCCCAAAGATTTACCTTCAATCTTCTGTCTACTTTATGTTTGGAGTTTAATCTTTTTGTCATCTAATAATGGGTCTTATAAACTTAACCAATATTTTGTCAATCAACGTTTTTTACCTAGACTTGCAAATACGCTTGATAATATACGAGTTTCTTTATCAGACAGGTCCATCTTATAAAAAATATTCCGTAAATTTTGTAACATTAATGGTCTTTTTTCTTTAGGTTTAAAAAAATTAATATCCTCTAGATTTTTTAAACAAAGGTTAATCATTGATTGAATTTCTTTTTTTGAAGCAGTTTTTACTTTCCTTGATCTCAAAAATGGTTTTGTTTTAGTTTTTAAGATACCTGAAACAACTTGCGCAATAATTATTAAACTATGTGAGAGATTTAAAGATTTAAATTCTGAATTTGTAGGAATTTGTAGAGTATAATTTGCGTAACTAATCTCATTATTAGAAAGTCCGGAGGCCTCTGAACCAAATAAAAAACCAACTTTCTTTTTAAAATTGATTTTTTTAAGTCCTTCTAAGTTAATATGTTTAATATTTTTATTTCTAAATCTTGCAGATGTAGCAATAACAATATCAACATTTTCAATTGCTTTTTCGATATTCTGATAAACCTTACTTTGTTTAATAATATTTTTTGCACCTACTGAGATTGCTAAAATTTTATCATTAGGAAAAATAGGCTTTGGATTTACTATTATTAATTTCTTAAAATCAAAGTTTTTGATCGCTCTTGCACATGCGCCTATATTTTCGGATAATTGTGGCTTATTTAAAATAAATGTAACATTGTTTTTTTTCATGAATTATTTAATTCCGTGACTTCTATTATAACTAGATTTTTTTGAAAAACTTATTCCTTCTAAATATTTTCGATCAACATCCCAAATAGAAACTTTTAAAGGATAACATTTTGCAATATCAGATGAGTGTTCTGATCCACAATCCCCACCCGGACACGCAGATAGTGCGCCTAATAAATTTGTTTCTGCAAAAAACTCCAAATAATCACCAGGTCTAACTGGACTTGATTTCATAAAATATTGTTTTGTATCTTTAGTAAAACCAGTAAGCATAAATACATTTAATACGTCGTGAACCATCTTTTCAGCATCATCTACTTTAATATTTTTTTCTTTTACCAAAGCTCTAGTTAAATTTGAGTGACAACAATAATGATAATCTTTATCTGAAATTAACTTAGATGTATAAGGATCACATCTTGTTCCTATAACATCATGAACTGAACCTCCATCTTTATCATAACCATACCAATCTAAAGTATCCCAGGTAATTGTGGCTAGAGACCTAAGATAAGGAAAACTACTAAACATTTTGTCACCAACCGATATATGTGTTCCATATAGTGCTCTAGTCTTTCCAGAGTAGAATTTTTCATCTAAATTTTCGGCATTGAACAGATTAAGATCACCAACCTGTGGTCCCTCAACGCTTTCTATCCTAAAAAAATTACCTGATTTAACATTAAAAGTTTTAGCATCTCTGGGTGGTATTATAACCTCATCAATTAGTTTTATGTATTTTCTAGCTTCATGTAATATAATTAGATTGTTATTAAGATTATCATTTGGATAACAAACCACTGGTTTGGCTCCAACTCTATCTTTTATATCAGTCGGTTTTTCAGAAAACTTTTTAATTTTCATTCATTATTTACTTGCGGGAGCTTTGTCCTTAAATAATTTAAAATCTAAACTGTCAATAAGGGCTTTAAATGATGCATCAATTATGTTTGGTGAAACACCAATTGTAAACCAATTTTTGCCTTGGGAGTCTGTACTTTCAATTGATACTCTTGTTATTGCCTCAGTTCCAGTATTTAAAATCCTGACTTTATAATCAACAAGTTTCAGATCTTTTAAATACTCTGCATACTTTTCTAATTTTGTAACATTTTTTCTTATCGCATTATCTAAAGCATTAACTGGTCCATTTCCTTCACCTTCACAAACAATACATTCTCCATCAACTTCAAATTTAGCCTTCGCTTTAGATATTATTTGATCTTTGTTATTTTTTGATACAGATACATCATATTCTTTAATTGAAATATATCTTGGAATTTCACCCATTACTCTTCTTGCCAATAATTCAAATGATGCGTCAGCTCCATCATAACTATAACCAATAAATTCTCTATCTTTTACTTCTTCTAGTAACTTTTTTACTTTTGGATCATTTTCTTTAATTACAATTCCTATTGTTTTTAGTCTAGATAAGATATTTGATTTCCCTGATTGATCTGAAACAACTATATTTCTGTTATTTCCTACTTCTTCAGGATTAATGTGCTCATAAGTTTTTGGATTCTTTTGAACAGCAGATACATGTAAACCACCTTTATGTGAAAATGCTGCAGCTCCAACATAAGGTAAATGTTTGTTTGGTTTTCTGTTTAAAATTTCATCGAGTAGTCTTGAACATTGTGTAATATATTTAATATTTTTTTCTTTCATATTTATTTCAAATTTGTCAGACAACTCTTTTTTAAGATGAAATGTTGGTATTATTGACATCAAATTAGCATTCCCACATCTTTCTCCTAAACCATTTATTGTACCCTGAATTTGTCTTGCGCCTGACAAAACAGCAGCGATTGAATTTGCTACTGCATTACCTGTATCGTTATGAGCATGTATTCCTAAATTCTTACCAGGAATATGTTTGGAAACCTCTTTAACAATTTTAGTCACCTCATGAGGAAGTGTTCCTCCATTTGTATCGCACAAAACTATCCATTTTGCCCCATTGTTATAAGCAGCTTTAATGCATTCTAATGCATACTTTGGATTTGATTTATATCCATCAAAAAAATGCTCAGCATCAAACATAAATTCCTTATCATTTTTTACAAAATGTTTTGTCGTATCTTTTATGTTTTCTATATTTTCTTCATTTGAAATACCTAATGCAACATGAACATGGAAATCCCAAGTCTTTCCAACTAAACAAACAGACTTGGTATTAGAATTCATAATAGCTGATAAACCAGGATCATTTTCTGCACTGCGTCCAGATTTTTTTGTCATTCCAAAAGCCGTAAATTTTGAACTCTTTAAGTTTAAACCTTTCTGAAAAAACTCAGTATCTGATGGATTTGCCCCTGGCCAGCCACCCTCAATATAATCGACGCCTAAATTATCTAAGGCGTGAGCAATTTTAGTTTTTTCATCAATTGAGAAATGTACACCTTGAGTTTGAGCTCCATCTCTTAATGTCGTATCAAAAATATATAATCTTTCTTTGCTCATTTAAATTTCCAAAGTGTTGTACCATCTTTATCTTCTATTAAAACACCTTTGTCTAAAAGCTCATCTCTTATTCTATCAGCTTCTTTATAATCTTTGTTTTTTCTTGCTTTATTTCTTAATTCTATTTTATTTTGTATCTCGACTTCACTAATGTTTACTTTATCTTTTTTAAATTTTTCCCAGGTTTCATTACTTTCACAAAATAATCCAACAAATTTACATGCAGAGATAAATAATTCTTTATCCTCCCCTTTTTTAGCTTTTTCATAAAGTTGATGTAAATTAGCTATATATCCAGGAGTATTAAGATCTTCATATAAAGGTTTTAAAGTTTCATCTGAAACTTTAGTTTTAGCTTTTAAATTATCTGAATACACAAGGTACCATTTATTCAATGTATTTTGACAATCATCTAAGAGTTTATCGTTCCAGTCCAAAGGTTGCTTATAATGAGCACTCATTAAAGCTAATCTTAAAACTTGACCACTCATTTTTTTTTTTAAATCTTTGATCTTTTGAATATTTCCTTGAGACTTAGCCATTTTTTCATTGGACATAGTTATGAAAGCGTTATGGATCCAATAATTTGCAAAATTTTTTGTGTCATTTGCACATCTTGATTGAGCAATCTCATTTTCATGATGAGGAAATATTAGATCTATACCTCCTCCATGAATGTCAAACTCATTACCTAAAAATTTTTTTGACATAGCAGAACATTCTAAATGCCAGCCAGGCCTTCCCTTTCCCCAAGGAGACTCCCATGATGGTTCGCCTTCATTTGATGGTTTCCATAGTACAAAATCCTCTGAATTTTTTTTGTCTTCGCTTACTTCAACTCTTGATCCAGCTATCAAATCTTCTAACTTTTTATTTGATAATTTTCCATAATCAGAAAATTTCTTAACTTCAAAATAAACATGCTTATTATTTTCATAAGCAAAACCCTTTTTTAACAATTCATTTATCATTTTGATCATCAAATCAATATGTTCAGTAGCTTTAGGTTGATGAGTTGGACTTTCACAATTTAAATAGGAACAATCACTCAAAAAACTTTTAATTATTTTTTCAGTCAAATCTTTTGATGATATATTTTGTTCTTTTGAAGATTTGATAATTTTATCATCAATGTCTGTTATATTTCTTACATATGTTACTGAAGAAAATTTATTTTTAAGTAATTTAAAAAGAATATCAAAAATAACTAATGGTCTTGCATTTCCAATATGGGGATCGTCATAGACTGTAGGACCACAAACATACATTCCTACATTTTTGATATCTCTAGGAATAAATTGTTCTTTTTTATTAGTTAAACTATTTGTTAAATAAATATCCATTGTACTAGATTAAGAAATATACCTTATTTTATGATTTGTTAATCTATTTGATTAACTAGGAATTTTGCATACAGGAATAGGGTCCATTTTATGCAAGTTTTGTTTTCTAATTTTTTCGTATTTAGCTTTATGAGGTGAGTCGGGATTAATCATTGCATCTTCTAATTCATCATAACTAAAACCTAGCTGTCCTTCGTCAGTTCTTCCATCATCCCATAGACCATCTGTTGGGGGAGCATCAATGATTTCTTTTAATATTCCTAGTTCTTTACCTAATTCCCAAACTTCAGTTTTATTACAATCTGCTATTGGAGAAATATCAACTCCACCATCTCCATATTTTGTATAAAATCCAACACCAAAGTCCTCTACTTTATTGCCCGTACCTACAACTATACCTTTATTAGCTGCAGCTACTTGGTAAAGTGTTGTCATTCTTAATCTTGCTCTAGAATTCGCAAAACCATGTTCATTGTCAAATCTATTTAGTGTTATAGAAAAAGTCTCAAATAATTTATCCAAACTAATTGTGTGAGCTTCGACATTTTTAAAATTCTTAACCAACCAGTTTTGGTGTTTTAAGCTTAAATCATGTTGATTTTCTATTTGTTTTATTGGCATCGTAAGAACTATAGTTCTTAATCCTGTCATGGCACTTAATGTACTTGAAACAGACGAGTCTATTCCTCCAGAAATACCAATTACTAAAGATTGAGCTTTTGATGGCATTCCTTCTGCATAAGATTTGATCCAATTTGATATGAATTCTACTTTTTCTCTAGTCTTCATAATTATATATTTAATATTCTTTCAAAAGATAGCAATAGCCTAAGATGCCGCTTGAATAGCATTTTTAGAATAGCTGCTATTCTTTTTAATCTCATCTGAAATTAAAAAAGCTAATTCTAAAGCTTGATCAGAGTTTAATCTTGGATCACAATGGGTATGATATCTGCTTGACAAATCTGCATCAGATATTTTTCTTGCTCCACCAGTGCACTCTGTCACATCTTGGCCAGTCATTTCAACATGTAAACCACCTGCATAAGACCCTTCAGATTGGTGAACACCAAAAACATTTTTAACCTCATTTACTACATTGTTAAAAGGTCTTGTTTTAAAACCAGTAGTTGATGCGATGGTATTACCATGCATTGGGTCACATGACCAAATAACATTAAGTCCTTCTTTTTTAATTCGTCTAATTAATTTAGGTAGAAATTTTTCAACATCTTTATAACCAAATCTTGAAATTAAAGTTATTTTACCTTTTTCATTTTTTGGATTTAATACCTCACAAATTTTTGCAATTTCTTCTGGTTTAGAAGTGGGACCACATTTTATTCCAATAGGATTTTCTATTCCTTTACAAAACTCGACATGACCACCATCTAATTGTCTAGTTCTGTCACCAATCCAAACAAAATGAGCAGATGTATCATGGTACTCACCTGTTGTAGAGTCTACTCTAGTCATACTTTCTTCAAATGGTAAATGTAGCGCTTCATGTGATGTCCAAAAATTTACAGTATATAATCTATTATTAAAATCTGAGGTTATTCCACATGCTTCCATAAATGCTAAAGCATCAGCAATTTTATCCTCCAAGTCTTTAAATTTCTTAGCTTGAGGACTTTTTTTTATATAATCTAAGTTCCATAAATGGACCTTGTTCAAATCTGCAAAACCTCCTTTTGAAAATGCTCTCAGTAGATTAAGTGTTGAAGCTGATTGGGAATACGCTTTGTACATTCTCTTTGGATCAGGTCTTCTTGCTTTTTCGTTAAAATCTATTCCATTAATGTTATCTCCTAAATAACTTGGTAATTCTATATTGCCTTGTTTTTCTGTTGGTGCACTTCTTGGTTTAGAAAACTGTCCAGCAATCCTTCCAACCTTCACAATAGGTAAAGATGCAGAATATGTCATCACTAAAGCCATCTGAAGAATTACTTTAAAAGTATCTCTAATATTATCAGGATGAAATTCTGCAAAACTTTCTGCACAATCTCCTCCTTGTAATAAAAAAGCTTTACCATCAACTACTTTAGCCAATTGATCTTTAAGATGTCTTGTTTCGCCTGCAAATACGAGTGGCGGAAATGTTTTTAATTTATTTAAAACACTATTAAGTTCCTTATCATCATCATACGTTGGTATGTGCTTTACAGGATACTTTCTCCAGCTATTTACTTTCCAATTTTTCATATTCAACTCAAGATTGTTGTATCAGAGTTTTTTTATTATTCAACGGTTACTGATTTAGCTAAATTACGCGGCTTATCAATATCATATCCTTTTTTTAACGCTGAATAATAAGCTAATTTTTGTAAAGGTATTGTTAAAAGGAAGGGTAAAAGATCGTCATTAGTACTTTCAACTTCTACTTTTTCCCAAATATTTTCAGAAATCACCTCATCTTTACTTTTATTTGTTATTAATAAAACCTTTGCTCCTCTAGCAATAACTTCCTGCATGTTAGAAATTGTTTTTTTATAATAACTGTCTCTTGGTGCCAATATGACAACTGGCATTCCCTCTTCAATAAGAGCAAGTGGTCCATGTTTCATTTCACCTGCAGGATAACCTTCAGCATGAATATATGATAATTCTTTTAGTTTTAAAGCACCCTCTAATGCAATTGGATAAGAAAATCCTCTTCCTAAAAACATTGATCCCTTTGCTTCATTAAAAGTAGTTGATATTGTTTGTATTTTATTGTCTGTCAATAAAGTTTGCTCAACTAGCTTTGGTAGTGTTTTAAGATCTTTAATTTTTTCTGTAAATTTCTCTTTAATTATATCTTTTCTTAGTAATCCAATTTTTAGGGCAAAAATATAAAGTATAAGCATTTGACCTAAAAAAGCCTTTGTAGAAGCAACACCTATCTCAGTTCCACAATGAATTGGTAAAACAAATTTAGAATCTCTAGCTATTGAGCTTTCAATAACATTTACAATTGAACATGTTTTCATATTGTTTTGATTGCATAGATCTAATGCAGCATAAGTATCTGCTGTTTCACCAGATTGAGAAACAAAAACATACAATGAATTTTTTTTAAATCTATTCTTTCTGTACCTAAATTCTGAGGCTATATCTATACTTACATCCAAAGAGGTTAATTCTTCAAACCAATATTTTGCCATTAAGCATGAATGATAAGCTGTTCCACAACCGATTAAAGTTATTGCGTTAATCTCGTTGGTTTTCCACGGAAAATTGTAGATATTAATATCATTATTAGAATTATCTATATATTCTTTTATTCCATTTTTTAGAGTAGTTGGTTGTTCCTCTATTTCTTTTGCCATGAAATGTTTGTAATCACCTTTATCATAACTTTTTTCTTCAGAGGATAATTCTAAAACTTTTTTATTTACTTTTACTCCATCTTCATCAAAAAATTCAACATGGTCTTTTTTAATTATACAAAACTCACCATCATTTAAATAAGTAATTTTATTTGTCATTGATTTGAGTGCATAAGAATCTGAGCCTAAATAGTTTTCATTTGGACCATATCCAACAGCCAAGGGTGAACCTCTTCTAGCACCAACAATCAAATCTGGTTGGTCTTTAAATACAATTCCTAGAGCAAAGCTTCCTTGTAATGATTTTAAGGTTTTCTTAATCGAGTTAACAATATTTTCTGTTTTAAGATTTTCAGTAATCAAATGGACTATTACTTCTGTGTCTGTTTGAGATTTAAAATTATGACCTTTGCTAATTAAAAATTTTTTCAATAGTGTTGAATTTTCTATAATACCATTATGTACAACAGACACATATTGAGAAGAATGAGGGTGAGCATTTATACTATTTGGAAGCCCATGGGTTGCCCATCTTACATGTCCAATTCCAATAGTTCCTTTCATACTTTGAACTAATGAATTTTTTTCAAGATTGTTCACTCTTCCTTCAGATTTTACCTCATCAATTAAGCCATCATAAAGGGTTGCAATACCCGCAGAGTCATATCCTCTATACTCTAACTTCTTAAGAGAATTAATTATAGTTGATGAGACAGGTTTGTTACTATTTATTCCAATAATACCACACATAGCTATTTTCTTTTGTAATTTTTAATTTCTTTTTGCTCAACTCTTGTTAATGCAAGAGATTTTTTTTTAACATTTTTGGTAATGACAGAACCTGCGCCAACTATACTGCCTTGTTCTATTTTTAATGGAGCTATTAATGATGAATTAGATCCAATAAAGACACTATCTTTAATAATTGTTTTACTTTTTTTAACTCCATCGTAATTACAAGTAATTGTACCAGCTCCAACATTAACTGATTTTCCTATATAACTGTCTCCTATATAAGTTAAGTGATTCACTTTAGAATTTTTACCAATTATACTTTTTTTGATTTCTACAAAATTTCCAACCTTCGATCCCTCTTTTAAAACTACTCCAGGTCTTATTCTAGCGTAGGGTCCGATATTGACTTTATTTTCAATTTTGCAATTTTCAAGATGAGAAAAAGATTTTATAATTACATTATTTCCAATTTTAACCTTTGATCCAAACACAACATAGGGCTCAATAGTTACATTTTTACCAATTTTTGTATCATTAGAAAAATAAATTGTATCTGGTCCAATCATTTTTACTCCAGACTTTAAAAATTTATTTCTAAGTTTATTTTGAAGGTTTTGTATATTTAATTGTTTCATCTATGAAATTCTTTATATTAAGTATATATTTTTCTTAATTCACAAAATATTTCTTAAAAATACTTTTGATTATGAAACCAAAATTTACAATTCTATTTGATTTAGACGGTACTTTGGTCGATACAGCTCCTGATTTGATGCGAGCTCATAATTATGTAATGAAAAAGTTTGGTTATCCAACGAAGTCAACTGCGGAAATTAGAAATTTGGTTGGTCAGGGTGCAGGAGCTATGCTTGGGAGATCAATTTGGGGACAAGCTAAAAAAGAATTTGGAAAAGTACAGGATGAAAAAGTTAAGAAAGAAATGGTCAAAGATTTCGTAGATTTTTATGGAAAAAATATTGTTAATGAAAGCACTCTTATAAATGGTGTCAAAAATTTCCTTGTATGGGCTAAAGAGAGAAATATTGCAATGGGTGTATGCACAAATAAACAAGAGCATCTTGCAATCGATCTATTAAAAAAAATCGGTATCTACGATTTTTTTGAATATGTAGCTGGACACGATACTTTCAACTACTGCAAACCAGATCCAAGACATTTAACATCGGTAGTAGAAATTTTACATGGAGATATAAAAAAATCGTTAATGATAGGTGATAGTGAGACTGATGCAAATGCCGCGAAAGAAGCTAGCATACCAGTAATTTTATTAGAAGATGGTTATACTGAAAAAAATACTAACGAAATATATCATAATCACCTGATAAGAGACTTTGTGGGTATTGAAAAAATCGTATTAAAATATATTTAGGATTGATTATTTTTTTTTAACTATTACAACCAGTTTCGTAAATTAGGAGTTATTTTGTTATTACATAAAGTAAAAGTTTATCCATCTAAAATTCATCTACACAAAAAAAAACAACTCGCTTGGAAAATTGCAGAAATTTCAAGTGATAATGCTAAATTAGATAAAAATGCGATTGAAATGGCAATTAATAGAATTATTGATAACGCTTCGGTTGCTATTGCATCTTTAAACAGAAGACCTGTTATTTCATCAAGGGAAATGGCTTTAAAACATTCAAGAAAAAATGGTGCTTTATTATTTGGTGTTAGTAATAAATTAAAATTTGATTGTGAATGGGTAGCTTGGTCGAACGGGACTGCGGTAAGAGAACTAGATTTTCACGATACCTTTTTAGCGGCTGATTACAGTCACCCTGGAGACAATATTCCTCCATTGTTAAGTGTTGCTCAACAAAATAAAAGAAGTGGTTTAGATCTCCTTAGAGGAATTATAACTGCTTATGAAGTTCAAGTAAATTTAGTTAAAGGTATTTGTCTACATAAACATAAAGTTGATCATATAGCACATTTAGGACCGAGTGTTGCTGCTGGTCTTGGTACAATGTTAAAATTAAAAACTAAAATAATTTATCAAGCAGTTCAACAAGCGTTACATACGACAATTTCTACTAGACAATCAAGAAAAGGTGAAATCTCAAGTTGGAAAGCATATGCCCCAGCTCATGCAGGAAAACTTGCGATCGAGGCCGTTGATAGAGTAATGAGGGGTGAAGGAGCACCAAGCCCAATATACGAAGGTGAGGATAGTGTAATTGCTAGAATTTTAGATGGAAAAAAAGCTTTATATAAAGTTCCTTTGCCAAAAAAAGGTCAAACTAAGAAAGCAATTCTTGAAACTTACACTAAGGAATATTCAGCTGAATATCAGTCTCAAGCTTTAATCGATTTAGCAAAAAAACTCAAAAAAAAAATACAAAATTTAAATCAAATAAAAAAAATTGATATTTATACTAGTCATCATACGCATTATGTAATTGGCACAGGTGCAAATGACCCTCAAAAAATGGACCCTAATGCTAGTAGAGAAACTTTAGATCATTCTATTATGTATATTTTTGCTGTAGCTTTAGAAGACGGCAATTGGCATCACGTTAAATCATATACAAAAACTAGAGCTAGAAGGAAAAGCACAATCAAAATTTGGAAATCAATCAAAACTCATGAAGATAAAAAATGGACAAAAAAATACCATGATCCTAATCCTAAAAAAAAATCATTTGGTGCTAAAGTTGTTATAACGCTTAAAAATGGAAAAAAAATAATCGAAGAACAAGATAGAGCTGACGCTCATCCTTATGGTTCAAGACCTTTTAAAAGGCAAAATTATATAAATAAATTTTTAACTTTAACTGAAGATATTTTAGATAAAAAAGAAAGTGATAGATTTTTAAAAACAGTACAAAATTTAAAAAAATTAAAACCTGGACAATTAGATCAATTGAATATTGAGGTAAAAAAAAATAAACTTAAGAGAAACTTAAGGAAAGGTATTTTTTAATGCATTTTGTTGAGAAAGAGCCTATTCAGAAAAGAGTTGATTTAACAAATAAATTAAAATCAAATAAAATTCTACGAGTTCCAGGTGCTTATAATCCTTTAACAGCGAAACTAATTGAAGAAATTGGCTATGATGCTGTTTATGTTTCGGGCGGTGTAATGGCTAACGATCTTGGTTTTCCTGATATAGGTTTAACAACTCTACAGGATGTAAGCACTAGATCTTATTTAATCTCCAGAGTAACTAACCTTCCAACCATAGTAGATATTGATACTGGTTTTAAATCTTGCAAAGAAACAATAGAAACTTTTGAAGATTTTGGAATTTCAGCTGTACATCTTGAGGACCAAATTGAAAGAAAAAGATGTGGACATTTAGATAATAAAGAATTGATTACAACTGATGCAATGGTAAAGAAAATTAAAGAGTGTGTGTCATCTAGAAAAGATAAAAATTTTAAGATTATTGCTAGATCAGATGCTAGAAGCGTTGAAGGAATTGATAAGATGATAGAAAGATGTAAAGCTTATATAGATGCTGGAGCTGAAATAATTTTTCCAGAAGCTCTTCAAGATGAGAAAGATTTTGAAAAAGTAAGAAAAGGACTTTCAGGCTATTTGCTAGCAAACATGACTGAATTTGGTAAATCGAAGTTATTTAGTTATAAGGATTTGGAAAATTTTGGATATAACATAGTAATTTATCCCGTTACCACTCAAAGGTTAGCGATGAAAAATGTTGAAGACGGTTTAAGAGACATTTATGCAAATGGACATCAGGGCAATATTATAGATAAAATGCAAACTAGAAAGCGATTATATGAGCTTGTTGATTATGAGAAATATAATAATTTAGACGAGAAAATTTATAATTTTAGCACTGAAGGACACGAATAGTGAGCGAAGATATAAAAAAAGGGTTACTAGGAATAGTTGTTGATGAAACAGAGGTTTCTAAGGTTATGCCTGAAATCAACTCATTAACTTACAGAGGTTATGCTGCTCAAGATCTATGTGCAAAATGTAAATTTGAAGAAGTAGCTTATCTAATTTTGAATGGTGAACTGCCAAATAAAAAACAATTAAAAAAATTCGAAAAAGAAGAAAGAAAAGAGAGAAAACTATCTAAAACTTTACTAGATGATATTAAAAAATTTCCAAAAAAAGCTCATCCAATGGATGTAACGAGAACGGTAGTGAGTATTATGGGTCTTGAAGATAAAGAGACCAAAGACAATTCACCACTGGCTAATATGAGAAAAATAATGAGAATATTTGCAAAAACGCCAGTAGCTCTTGCAGCTTTTTATAGAGCTAGGAAAGGAAAAAAGATTATACCACCAAAGACAAAACTTTCATTCTCAGAAAACTTTTTTTATATGTGTTTTGGAAAAGTGCCAAATAAAGAAATAGTAAAAGCATTTGATGTTTCTTTAATTTTATATGCTGAACACAGTTTTAATGTTTCAACTTTCACGGCAAGAACAATTACTAGCAGCTTGTCTGACATTCATGGAGCTATTACTGGAGCCATTGCTAGTTTAAAAGGACCATTACATGGCGGTGCAAATGAAGAAGTGATGCATATGATGAAAAAAATTAAGAAGCCAGAAAATGCATATAAATGGATTAATAAAGCATTAGATAATAAAGATGTTGTAATGGGTTTTGGTCATAGAGTTTATAAAAGTGGAGATTCTAGAGTTCCAACGATGAGAGAATATTTTAGTAAAGTTGCTAAGATTAAGAAAGATAAAAAGTTTGAAAAAATTTATGACATTGTTGAAAAGGTAATGATTGAAAAAAAAAATATTCATCCTAACGTAGATTACCCTACCGGACCTACTTATCATTTGATGGGTTTCGATACTGATTTTTTTACTCCTATCTTTGTAATTTCCAGAATAACTGGTTGGTCTGCACATATTATTGAACAACATGCAGCAAATAAATTAATTAGACCTTTGGCAAGCTATAAGGGAAATAAATACAGACAAGTTAATAAAATAAATCAAAGGTAATTAATTTATTTTTTTTCAATTTTTGCAAATCTATTATTGCAAATTATTTCACAACAAAAATTATTTTCTATCACAAATCTATCAATTGCTTTTTTAACACCAGGAGCATAAGTTAAATCATAATCATCACATAAGATAACTCCATCATTTTTTACAACATCATTACAGCAATTTAGATCATTTAAAACAGTTTCGTAAGCATGACCCCCATCTAAAAATACAAAATCTATTTTTGACATATCAATTTTCTTTAAAATGATATTTGAATTACCTTTAATAAGATTTACATTATTTTGAAATTTTTTAAGGAGATCTTGAACAGCTGAGATACTATATGGGTCTTGCCTTTTTATAAATTTAAAATAAAATTTTTTTAAAGGATTTGAAAATTCTGTATTCGGTATTACTTCTGAGGTATTTTCACTTGTCATTTCAAATAAATCTAAACCTATATATTGAAAATCATTTCCATGAATTTGATATAAAAGTTCACAAACATTTCTTGCAGTTACTCCATGAAAAACACCAACTTCTAAAAAAAATTTAGGTTTTTTAGTTAAAATTTCATTTAAAAAGAAATCACCCACTCCTTTTTGTTTTAAACTTGTTTTTCTAAAATACCTTCTGTATTTCATTATTAATGTTCAATGAATTCGTTGCACATTATTCTTTTTGATCTATGTACAGTATTTGATCTTGATTTTATAATTTCAACATTTTTAAAGATCTTTTTAAAAAATTCTGCTCTTATGGTGTCAAAAATTATTTTTGTATTTTTTTTTGAAACTTTCCTCAAGTAATCGCTATATAATTCGAAATCATAATGGTAATCTAAAGAAAAAAGCGAAGTTACTATATCAAATTTAATTATAGGTAAATTATCTTTATCAAAATCAATTATATTTATTTGTTTGTCATTCATATGATTTAATATCAAAAATTCCTTTTGGATATCTAAATTATTGTATGCTTCACTAATTAATTTCCCAGTCCATCCATATTTAACTTTTTTTGATATGTAATTCTTTTCAATAAAGTAATAATTTTTGCTGGGTAAATTTTGATTAATTATTGCTTCAAGACCGCCGACACCTGCTCCAATGCTTAAAAACAAATTATCGTCATTATTAATGAATTTTTTAATTGTTAAAAATTCATCATGCATGATTTTATAATATTCATCACTAATTTTTGCTGAATTTAAAAAATATTTTGTTATAAAGTTTGAAAAAAAATATCTTCCAAAAAGTTTCCTAATTTTTTTTAAAACTATTCCAACAAGCTCTATTCTTTGTAAAACAACCAATCTTGCTGCTTTTTTTGGTAATATAAAACTATTCACTTATCAGTATTAACTGAAAGCCTCTACCCAAGTTCCTTGTGTCGATGCTTTAGAATATTCTGTTGCTCGACCTTCAAAGAAGTTCATATGTTCAACCGCATTTAACATAGTATCAAGCCATCCTAGAGGATTTTTCTCGACATCATAAATTGGCTCAAGACCTAATTGAACTAATCTTCTATTTCCAATAAATCTAATGTAATCTTTAACTTCTTGTGCAGTTAAACCTTCCATTGGGCCCATCTCAAAAGCAAGATCAATGAAAGCGTCTTCATGTTCAATGATAGTTCTGCAAGCTTCATAAAGTTCTTTTTTTAGTTTTGCATTCCAAATTTCTGGATTTTCTTTTATGAATTCTTTAAAAATTCTTATCATTGAATTACAGTGAAGTGTTTCATCCCTAACCGACCAAGTGACTATTTGGCCCATACCTTTCATTTTATTATGTCTAGGGAAGTTTAGCAAAATTGCGAAACTTGCAAAAAGTTGGAGACCTTCAGTGAACGCACTGAAAACAGCAACTGTTTTAGCAATATCTTCTTTAGAACTCATGTCAAAGTTTTGCATATAATCATATTTATCTTTCATTTCTTTATATTTCATGAAAGCAGAATATTCAGATTCTGGCATTCCAATTGTATCAAGTAAATGAGAGTAGGCTGCAATGTGAACAGTTTCCATTGAGGCAAAGGCTGTCATCATCATTAAAACTTCCGTTGGTTTAAAGACAGTCGTATAATGTCTTAAGTAACAGTTACTGACCTCAACATCCGCTTGAGTAAAAAATCTGAAAATTTGAGTTAACAAATTTTTTTCTGATTGAGTTAAATTCTTTTGCCAATCTTTAACATCATCGCCTAATGGTACCTCTTCTGGTAACCAGTGAATTCTTTGTTGTGTTAACCATGCATCATAACACCATGGATATCTAAAAGGTTTATAGACTGGATTTTCTACTAACAAACCCATTTTTTTTGGTTGAATTATTTCCTTATTTGTTGTTTTAACTTTTTCTGTTACTGACATGATAGACACTCCTCGTATTCTTGTTCTTCAGTTGATTGTTTGTTTTTAGATTTATATACATTAGCTGTGACATCGGTTGATTTAGCATCATTGATATTTTCAGCTCTTTGAATTGATTTTGATCTACAATAGTAAAGGCTTTTTAAACCTTTCTTCCAGGCATCAAAATGAATTCTATGTAATTCTTTTTTGTGAACATCTGCTGGCAAAAACAAGTTAACTGATTGAGCTTGTGAAATAAATGGGGTTCTGTCTCCACTTAATTCAATAATCCATTTTTGATTTAACTCAAAGGCAGTTTTAAAAACATCTTTTTCTAGATCTGATAAAAAATCAAGGTGTGAAATAGATCCTTGATTAGTGGTTATTGAAGACCAAGTCTCGTCATCATTTTTACCATAACTATCTAAGATTTCTTCTAAATATCTATTTCTAACATTAAAAGATCCAGATAAGGTTTTGTGTGTGTAACTGTTAGCGGCTATAGGTTCGACCCCAGGTGAAGCTCCACCACAAATAATTGAAATAGAAGCAGTTGGGGCAATTGCAGTTTTGTTAGAAAATCTTTCTTTGTAACCATACTCCGCTGCATCTGGACAGGCTCCTCTTTCTTCAGCCAAATCTTTAGATGCTTTATTTACTTGTTCATCAATTTGTTTAAATATCTTTTTATTCCATGATTTTGCCATTACTGATTCAAGGGGAATTTTATTTTTTTGTAAAAAGGAATGGAAGCCCATTACTCCTAAACCAACACTTCTCTCTCTTTCGGCTGAGTATTTTGCGTCTTTAAATTGATCAGGTGCTTTATAAATGAAATCAGACAAAACATTATCCAAAAATCTCATAACATCACTAATCATGTTAGGATCATCTTTCCATTCATCATACTTTTCTAAATTTAATGAGGACAAACAACAAACTGCTGTTCTATCTCTTCCATCTTTATCAATTCCTGTTGGTAAAGTTATTTCACTACATAAATTTGAAGTCTTAACTGTTAAATTTGCAAGTTTATGATGTTGAGGAATTAATCTATTAACAGTATCAATGTAAATAATATAAGGTTCTCCAGTTTCAATTCTTGCAGTTAATAATCTTATCCATAAATTTCTTGCTGAAATAGTTTGTTGAACTGTACCATCTGCAGGGCTTTTTAATGCCCACTGTTCATCATTTTCAACAGCTCGCATAAATGAATCTGAAACTAAAACACCATGATGTAAATTTAATGCTTTTCTATTTGGATCTCCCCCTGTTGGTCTCCTCATTTCAATAAATTCCTCTATTTCTGGGTGATCAACGGGGAGGTAACACGCTGCAGAACCTCTTCTTAAAGATCCTTGGCTAATTGCCATTGTCAAAGAGTCCATAACTTTTATAAAAGGAATTATGCCTGAGGTTTTTCCGACTTTGCCAATTTTTTCACCAATTGATCTTAGGTTGCCCCAATAACTTCCAATACCACCACCTTTTGCAGCTAACCAAACATTCTCACTCCAAAGATCTAAGATACCACCTAGACTATCTGATGCTTCATTTAAAAAACAAGAAATTGGTAGTCCTCTTTTAGTTCCACCATTAGACAAAACTGGAGTAGCTGGCATAAACCATAGGTTGCTTATGTAATTATAAATTCTTTGAGCGTGTAAATTATCATCAGCATAGGAGCTAGCCACACGTGCAAATAGATCTTGGAAAGATTCATTCTGACCAAGATATCTGTCTTTTAAGGTTGCTTTACCAAAATCAGTTAAATTTGAATCTCTTGATCGATCAATTTTTATAATAATTCCTTTTTCATTTTGAAAAAGTTCAGTTTCACTATTTAGAGAAAAAAGGTCAGGTTTATTGTTTTTTTCTACATCTTTAACCTTTGGGCTATATTCAGAGACAGCTTTCTTTAATGCTTGAGACAGTATTTTATTCATATTTTATTATTATATTCTGTTATTATACGAAAACAACTATATGTTGTATGCGTATTATTTTAATATACTATATAAACAGTAAATCAATAGAACATTTATAGAACATAAAAAAAAAATATCAATAAAAAAATCAAAAAAAGGTTAAGTAATTAACAATAATGTCAGAAAAACTAAAAATTGATCAATTTGGCTTCAGAGAATATGACGCCAGATGGTTGTATAAAAAGGACATTAATCTCCTCGGAATTTCGAATCTTGGTAAAGGATTAGGATCTCAAATAATCAATCATACAAAAAAAAATAATCCAAGGGTAATAGTAGGTCATGATTATAGGTCTTATAGTGAAGAAATTAAAAGTGCTCTCAAAAAAGGTCTAATCTCTACTGGGTGTTATGTTGAAGACATAGGGTTGTCTTTATCACCAATGGTTTATTTTGCTCAATTTCATTTTAATGCAGATGCAATAGCAATGGTAACTGCTAGTCATAACGAAAATGGTTGGACCGGAGTAAAAATGGGTATCAAGAAAGGTTTAACACATGCACCTGAAGAAATGAAAGAACTTAAAGAAATAACTCTTAATGAAAAATTTATATTAGGTGATGGTAAGGAGACTAGTATTGAAAATTTCAAGCGGATATATGAAAAAGACTTGATTAATAAAAATACAATTAATAAAAAAATTAAAGCTGTAGTTGCATGTGGTAACGGCACAGCTGGGATTTTTGCTCCAGATATACTAAGAGGAATAGGATGTGAAGTAATTGAATTAGACTGTAATTTAGATTGGAATTTTCCAAAATATAATCCCAATCCTGAAGATCTTGAAATGCTTCATGCAATAGCAAAATCAGTAAAAGAAAATAATGCAGATATAGGTTTTGGTTTTGACGGAGATGGTGATCGTGTGGGGGTAATTGATGATGAAGGAAAAGAAATTTTTTCTGATAAAATAGGTTTATTAATTGCAAGAAACCTTTCAAATACTCATAAAAAATCAAAGTTTATTGTAGATGTAAAGTCAACAGGTCTTTACTCAACTGATGAGGTTTTAAATAAAAATGAATGTGAAACTCTATATTGGAAAACAGGCCATTCCCACATTAAAAGAAAAGTTAATAATGAAAAAGCACTAGCTGGATTTGAAAAAAGTGGACATTTTTTTTTCAACCGACCATTAGGTTATGGTTATGATGATGGTATCAATTCAGCGATTCAGGTTTGTCACCTACTAAATAATCAAAGTAAAAAAATAAGTGAAATTATTAAAGAACTTCCTATAACCTATCAATCACCAACAATGGCTCCATTCTGTAAGGACGAAGAAAAATATAATGTAGTTGATGAGATGGTAAAGGAGTTTAAAAAAATTAAAGACCAGAAAATAAAAATCGATAATCAAGAAATAAAAGAAATTATTACTGTAAATGGAGTTAGATTTTCATTTGAAGATGGCTCATGGGGTTTAATTAGAGCATCCTCTAACAAACCCTCACTAGTTGTAGTGACTGAAAGCCCAACGTCAGATGAAAGAAAATTAAATATTTTTAAATTTATAGATGAAAAATTAATAAAAACAGGCAAGATTGGAGAATATGATCAAAAAATTTAATTAATTTTTCTCCTCTTTATCCTGATTATCATTAATCTCATTTTCCATCTTAGGTGTTTCTGAATTATCGCTGTAAAATTTTTTTATTAATTCTTCCTCTCTTGTTCTCTGTTCTTGATCAAATTTATCCTCCCATTCTTTTATTCTTCGATTTTCCTCTTTAATTCTTTCTTCCTCTTCATCTCTCTCTTTTAATAACTTAGCTCTCTCCTCTTCAATAAGCCTTTGTTTTTCTTGTTCTTTTCTTAATTCTTCAATCCTTTCTCTCTCCTCTTTTTCTTTTAATAATTTTTCAGCTTCAGCAGCCTTAATTTGCTGTTCTTTTTCTCTAAGCTCTTCCTCTTTAGCTCTCTGCTCAGCTTGTTCTTTTAAGATTTGTCTTTCTATCTCTTGCTGTCTATTTATTTCAAGTTGTCTTAATCTATTTTCAGTTTCTCTTAATTTTTCCTCTTCATATTTTAATTTTCTAGCGGCTTCTCTTAGTTTTTGCTCCTCATCTAATTTTTTTTGTCGTTCTAAATCTCTTAATCTATTTCTTTCTTGTCTCTCCTTTTCTTTGTCTTCTCTTCGTTTCTGAGCCTCTAACTCTTTAGATTTTATTTCCTCTAATTTAACTCTATTTTTTTCTTCTCTAATTTTTTGTCTCTCTAAAATTTTTATTCTTAATTCTTCTTCCTTTAATCTTCTGGCATCTTCTCTTAATTTTTTAGCTTCCTCATCCTTAATTTTTTGTTGTTCTATTTTTAAACTTTTGGCCTCAATTTTTTTTCTTTTTTCCTCATTTTTTTGAATTTGTTTCTCATTTTCTGTAATTAATTTTTTTTGAGCTAATATTTGAAGTTTCTCCTCTTTGGCTCTGTTTATTCTATCTTTTTGGGCTTGCTTCTTTTGTTGTTGAATTTCCTTTTTTTCTTGAATTTTTTTTTCTTTTTCTGTTCTTAATTTTCTTTTTTCTCGATCTTTTTTTAAATTTTGATAAAAATTTCCTATTTTATCTTTTGTTTCATTAATAATACTCTCTGGGAATGATTTAAAAATTTTGAAATTGTTTTGAATTTTTTTTTTAATCTTTTTTTTACTCATAATTATAAAATACCAATTTTTTGTGTTTGTTGCATACATATGTTGTGGTTAAATTGAGTACAATCTTTAAGTGAAAACTTTGATAAATTATATAAATTCAAACCATTAACTCCAAAAATTCAACTATTAAGTGTTCATAAAATTGTAAAGAATCAATTAATCTTAATCTGTGAGGTGATGGAGGGAGACTGAAATCACCTCTTTTTTTTTATGGCGGATAAAAAGATAAGATCAGTAGCTAAAACTTTTTCTTGGAGATTTATCATTTTTGTTTATTGGGTAATTTTTGGCTACATCTACACTGGAACATTTACGGGTGCAGGAATACTAGGTGTAGGATCAATAGTTCCACTCTTTTTTTACTATTTTCATGAAAGAATTTGGAGCAAAATTAAATGGGGGACTGATTAAATCTTAAGTTATTGATAAATATTCAAAAAATGATCTTATGGATACGATAATTAAAAAAGTTCCAAATATTTTGCTTAACATTTTTTTATCAATTTTATAAACGGCTTTTGCACCTATTCTTGCCATTATCATTGTTACGGGCACAAATACAATGAACCCAAGTAGATTTATATATCCTAAACTAAACGGAGTATTAACATTGTTTATTAATTTTCCTCCAGTAATCATTGTAATGGTGCCACTGAACGCGATTAAAAAACCAATGGCAGCTGCGGTGCCTATAGATTTTCTTATGTCATAACCGAATGTTCTCATGAAAGGAACCATTAAAGAACCGCCTCCAATTCCAAGTGGTACTGAAATGAAACCGATTATTATTCCTGAAATATTTTTAATTAAATCTGAAATCTTTTTTGGATTTTCCATAAGTTTCTCCCTGACAAAAATAAAAAAAAGGCCCACAATAAACGAAAAGATTGAAAAAAATAAAATTAAAGCTGGTGTTTTTAAATTTACAGCTAAAAATGTTCCAGCAATTACTCCTATAAGAATGAAAATACCAAATGATTTTACCATTTTGAAATCAACTGCATCATATTCCATGTGTGTTTTGGTTGAGATGATAGATGTTGGAATAATAATGGCTAAAGATGTCCCAACAGACAAGTGCATTCTCGTAATGATATCAAAATCTAGAACTGTAAATGCATAGTATAGTGCTGGTACCATTATAATTCCCCCTCCTACTCCTAATAAACCTGCCATAAAACCAGCAACGGCCGCTGCTGATGCCAATACTATTAAGAGATTAATTAATTCAGATAAGTTTAATGTTTCCATTAAGAGTTAATTTGATTAGCTTTTTCATTATTTTGAACAATTGTCATAATATGTTTTGCTTTTTGAAAGTCTGAGTCTCTTGCCATCATATTATCGCTCAAATATCTTTTCCATTCTTTTGATCCCACCTGACCATGATATAGTCCGACAGCATGTCTCATTATATGATTTACCTTAGTTCCCAACTTCACTTCTTTGTTTAAATATTCTAAAAGTTTTTCTACTACTTGTTCGCGGGTGGGATTAAATGACGTTTTAAATATTTCTTTTTCAATTTCAGTTAAGAAATAAGGATTTTGATAAATTGATCTTCCAATCATCACTCCATCACAAAAGTTTAAATGATGATTTATTTCCTCAATTTTTGTAATACCTCCGTTAATTATTATCTCTAGGTCAGCGTTTCTTTTTTTAATGTCATAAACCATTTTATAATTTAATTTAGGTATATTTAAATTTTGTTTTGGAGATAGGCCTGAAAGCATAGCTTTTCTTGCATGTAAAATGAATGTCTTTGATCCGGCACCTTTCATTTTATGAATGAAATTATTTAAATAATCGAAATCTTCTGTATCATCGAAACCAATTCTAGTTTTTGCTGTTACGGGAATTTTACATGATTTTACCATCGAATTGATACATTCAGCCACTAGGTCTGGATCTTTCATTAAACATGCTCCGAACATATTCTTTTGAACTTTCTTACTAGGGCAACCTAAGTTTATATTAATTTCATCATAACCCATGTCTTCAGCAATTTTAGCTACTTCTGCTAATTCTTCTTTATTCGACCCACCAACTTGTAAAGCTAATGGTTTTTCCTCTGGACTATAAGATAAAATTTTTTTTCTATCTCCATGTATTGCTGATTTTGTAGCAACCATCTCAGTATAAAGCATGACATTTTTGCTCATCAATCTTAAAAAAAATCGATCATGCCTATCAGTGCAATCCATCATAGGTGCAACAGAGATTCTTCTATTGATTTTTTTTTTAAAACCCAAGGTCTTTACCCATTATTTTATCAGGTAACCATGTAACGATCTCAGGAAAAATACATAAGATTAATATTGCTAAGGCCATTATAATCATGAATGGTATAGAGCCTTTTAATATTTCAGACAAGCTAACATCTGGTGTAATTCCTTTTATTATATAAAGATTTAATCCAACAGGCGGTGTTATTAATCCAATCTCCATGTTAATAGTAAATACAATTGCAAACCAATAAGGATCAAACCCTAAAGTTGTTATAACCGGGAGTAATATTGCCGAAGTCATCACAATGACAGCAACTGGAGGTAAAAAGAATCCAGCTATTAAAAGAAATATATTTATTAAAATAAATACTACCCATTTATTTGAACTCAATTCTACCATACTCTGGGCAAGAGACTGGGTTACATATAGCTGTGATAAAGTAAAAGCAAATAAATAAGAAGCAGCAATAATAAACATTATCATCACACTTTCTTTCATTGAAACCTTAACAATGTTCCATATTTTACTAGGCTGGTAAATTTTATATACAACTGCAATTAATACAAAAACTAGGAATGCTCCCACACCAGATGCCTCTGAAGGTGTTGCAACTCCTCCATAAAGTACATACAAAACTCCAGCGATAATTGCTAAGAAAGGAAGAATTCTTGGTAATACTTCAAGTTTTTCTTTCAAAGTAGGTCTGACCCTGTTCCTCAAAGCTTTTGCTGCATCTTTATCTATAAAATAACTGTGTATTAAAGCCCAAATCGCAAACATTCCTGCTAACATGAAACCTGGTATAAGACCACATAGAAATAATCTTCCGATTGAAGTGCCCGTTGCGATTCCATAAACAATTAAAACAATACTTGGAGGAATTAAAACTCCTAAAGTTCCACCAGCTGCAATAGTGCCAGTTGCAATTTGATCAGAATATCCTCTTTTCCTCATCTCTGGAATTCCCATTGTTCCAATTGCTGCACACGTTGCTGGACTAGATCCACTCAAGGCTGCAAAAATTGAGCAAGCTCCAATATTAGAAATTACTAGTCCTCCTGGTACTCTCCAAAGCCATCTATCTAATCCTGTATATAGATCTTTTCCTGCTGGTGAATTAGCAACTGCCATTCCCATCAAAATAAACATCGGTATGGAAAGTAAAACAAAAGAGTTTAATCCTGCAAAAAACGTTTCAGCAAAAACATCAAGCATTTGGAAACCCTCAAATGAAACTAAGAGAGCTATCGAAACAAAACTCAAACCAAAAGCAATTGGAATTCCAGAAAAAAGTACCAATAAAGTAAAAACTGCAACTATTATAGCTATAATCAATGGATCCATTTAATTATAATCCTCATCATCAATTAATTTTATAATTTCTGCTATATACTGTAATATCATTAATAAAGCTCCTAACATCATTGATGAATATGGTATCCATAAGGGCGGGTCCCATACAGTACCTGTTGAATAATTTTTTATAAACGCTTCCTCTACCATTAGAAATCCAAAATAAAATAAAATTAGGAAAAATAATAAACTTAATGAAGATGTAAAAATTTTTAATCTAATTATATTTTTTTTTGATAAAAAATCATAAATCCATTCCATGCTTACATGGGCTTTTTCACTTAACACGTACACACTTCCTATGAAAGTTGAAGCAACTAACAACATAGTAACAAGTTCTGTTTGCCATGTGATTGCTCTTTGAAAAAAATATCTTTCAAAAACCAACTCTACGATTACCAAAATTGACAAGAGTAATGCTAATACAGCAAAAGCACCGCAAGCTTTAGCTATTAGATCACAAAATTGTAGATATTTTTTTTTCATAAAAAAACCCCTATTTAATAAGAATAAATAGGGGTTCTTTATATATTATTTTATTTAACTGCTAAAGCCATTTCCATCAGCTTATCGCCACCTGGAACTTTGTCAGCAAATGCTTTATGAGAAGATTTTTTAGCAATCTCCACCCATGCAGCATGGTCTTTTTCATTCATGTATACTAGTTTCACACCTGCAGCTTTATAAGCATCTTCAAACTTTTTATCTAAGTTTTCAACTTGAGCTGTCATGTATTTCTCTGCTACTTTTCCAGCTTTCATTAAAGCTTTTTGTTGCTTAGAATTTAAAGCATCAAAAGACTTTTTTGACATTAGGATCGGTTCATACATGAACCATAAGCCAAATTTTCCTGGAGGAGTCGCACATGAAACTTGTTCATAAATTTTGTAACTTACAAAACTTCCTGAACTTGTGTTAGCACCTGTTAATACACCTGTTTGTAAACCTGTGTAAATTTCAGATGATGGCATACTCTGTATACCCGCTCCTGCTGCTTCTAACATTTGATTGAATGCTTTTCCTGCAGCTCTCATAACCTGACCTTTAGCGTCGCTAGGATTTTTGATACATTTTGTTTTGGAAGCAAAACCACCACCTAACCAAGCATCAGATAAAACTACTACACCTGCATCATTAATTATCTTTTTAATTTCAGTCATCATTGGACCTTTATTAAATCTTAATGCATGATCATGATTTTTAACTGTTCCAGGCATTAAAGTTGCATCAAATTCTGGATGAAATTTTGAAGCATAAGCTAATGGAAAAGCAGAAATATCCAATTGACCTGTTGTCATTGGTTTCCACTGTTCTTTAGGTTTGTACAAAGATTTAGCTGGATAGATTCTGATATCTATTCCAACATTTGCTTTTTTTACCTCGTCAGCAATGATTTGAACCATTTCGTGACGTGGGTCATATGATCCATCAGCTCTTTGAGTGCCTGGCCATTGGTGACTTGCTTTTAGCGTAACTGCATAAGCAGAACCAATAGTAGTAAAAACAAAAACTAATGAAGTTAAATATAAAGATATTTTTTTTAACATTATTATTTCCCTCTATTGTTAATTTTTAATAATTCAATTAAAGTGAACTTATTAATAAGAGTCAAGTCGTCAAAAACTCAAATTATTTGTTAAAATATGGATGGACCTTTAAAAAATTTATTAGTTGTTGATTTAACTAGAGTATTAGTTGGTCCTTATTGCACTATGATACTCTCAGATCTTGGTGCAAGAGTGATCAAAATAGAAGCACCTAAGATAGGTGATGATTCTCGAAAGTTTGGACCATTTATAGAAAGTTATTCAGCTTATTTCATGTCATTAAATAGGGGCAAGGAAAGTATTGCTCTCAATTTAAAAAATGCCGATGACAAAAAAATTTTTGATAAAATTTTATCTAAAGCAGATGTTTTAGTAGAAAACTTTAAACCAGGTACCTTAGAGAAATGGGGGTATGGATGGAAAGAAATAAATAAAAAATATCCTAAACTAATTTATGCCTCCGCTTCTGGATTTGGTCAAACTGGTCCTCTGAAAGAGTTACCAGCATACGATATGGTGGTACAAGGTATGGGGGGCTTAATGAGTGTAACTGGTCAACCCAACTCAGAACCTACACGTGTTGGAACTTCTATAGGGGATATTACAGCAGGATTATTTACAGCAATTGGAATCAATGCTGCACTTTATGATAGAAAAAAAACTGGAAGAGGAATGTATATCGATGTTTCAATGCTTGATTGTCAAATAGCAATTTTAGAAAATGCAATAGCAAGATATTTGTCCAAAAATGAAATTCCTAAGCCTATGGGATCACGTCATCCATCTATTGCCCCTTTCGAAGCTTTTAAAACTAAAGATAGTCATATTATAATTGCTGCAGGTAACGATAAATTATTTGAAAAACTTTGCAATATTCTAGATATGCCAGAGTTAAATAATGATCCAAAATTTTCCGATAATTCATCTAGAGCTAAGCATATGGATGATTTGAAAAAAATTCTTGAAGATAAATTAAAGATTAAAGAAACAAATGAATGGGTAAAGACAATGGAAAAAGAAAAAATTCCTTGTGGTCCAATATTTAATATTAAAGAGGCAGTCGAAAATCCTCAGATAGAATCTAGAAATATGATTGTCAAAGCTTATCACAAAGTAATTGGTGATTTTAAATTAGCTGGAAATCCAATAAAAATGTCGTCTTATAAAGATGAGAAAACAAGGGGAGATATTCCAGATCTTGACGAACATCGAGAAAAAATATTAAAAGAATTTGGTTAAAAATAATTTATAGTATTAGAAAATTATGTTAGATAAAAAAAAATTTTATATCAATGGAAAATGGGTAAACCCTATCAATCAAAATAGCTTTGATGTTATAAACCCATCTACAGAGGAAATTTGTGCTGTAATTTCACTTGGTAGTTCAGCTGATACTAATCTAGCTGTAAAATCCGCAAAACAATCTTTTGAGACTTGGAAGGATACTGCTAAAGATCAAAGAATACAATTGTTAGAAAAATTACTAGAAATTTATAATTCTAGATGGGATGAAATGACAAATGCTATTTCAACAGAATTAGGTTGTCCTAAGGACTGGTGTTCAGCAAACCAAACTTCATCTGGTGCATCTCACATAGAAGATTTTATAAAAAGATTAAAAGAATTTAATTTTGAACCTGGGTTTGGAAAAGATTCTGTAAATCATATTATTTATGAACCTATTGGCGTTTGTGGTTTAATAACACCTTGGAATTGGCCAATAAATCAAATTGCCTTAAAAGTTATACCTGCACTTGCAACAGGTTGTACAATGGTCTTAAAACCATCTGAAATTGCACCTCTTTCTGGAATGTTATTTGCTGAGATGATACATGAAGCTGGTTTTCCCGCTGGAGTTTTCAATTTAGTAAACGGAGATGGTTTGGGTGTAGGTACAGATTTATCAAAACATCCAGATGTTGATATGGTTTCTTTTACAGGTTCTACAAGAGCAGGTAAATTGATTACCAAAAATGCAGCAGAATCAATCAAAAGAGTGTGTCTAGAACTTGGTGGTAAAGGCGGAAATATTGTTTTTGCAGACTCTTATCCTGATGCTGTTAGAGATGGTATAAGAAACGTTATGAGTAATTCTGGTCAATCATGTGACGCTCCTACAAGAATGTTAGTTGAAAAATCTATTTATAATAGAGCAATAAAAGAGGCCGCAGATGAAGCAAATAAAATTAAAGTTGATTTAGCGAGTAAATCAGGCGAACACATAGGTCCAGTCATTTCAAAAGTCCAATTCGATAAAATTCAAAGTTTAATAAGAAGTGGAATACAAGAAGGGGCAACATTAGTTGCGGGTGGTCCTGATAAACCAGAAGATTTTAAAAAGGGATACTTTATTAAACCAACAGTATTCACAGATGTTAAAAATTCTATGAGAGTTGCTAAAGAAGAGATTTTTGGCCCTGTTTTATCAATTATTCCATTTGAGAATGAAGAGGAAGCAATCAAAATAACTAACGATACAGAATATGGTTTAGGAAATTATTTACAAACTGAAGATAAAGAAAAAGCAAAAAGAGTTTCAAAGAAATTAAGAGCTGGAATAATTTATGTAAACAATAAACCAGCAGACTCTGGAACTCCTTTTGGTGGATACAGACAATCAGGAAATGGTCGTGAGGGAGGTACTTGGGGTTTACATGAATACCTTGAAGTTAAAACGATTACTGAATGGAATAAATAATTTTATTTAAAAAAAAATTATGATCGGATATGTAATGGTTGGAACTAATGATCTAGATAGATCAATTAAATTTTATGATGAACTCTTTAAAGTAATTGGCTTAAAGAGAACTGATACAGACGATGTATGTGCTGGATATATATCCGTAGGTGGATCTGGGTCAATAGAATTTTATATTACTAAACCATTTAATAAAGAAATAGCTACCTTTGGGAACGGAGCTCAAGTATCTTTTATAGTAAACAACAGAAATATAGTTGATAAATTTCATGAGCTAGGCTTAAAATTAGGAGCACAAAGTGAAGGATCGGGTGGTGAAAGACCAGAAGGATCCGGGGTTTATTACTCTTATCTTCGTGATTTAGACGGAAATAAAATCTGTGCTTTTACAAACAGTAAGATTTAATGTCGTATAAATTTATCAAAGATAAATTAGATAATAATAAATTAGTAATTTTAGACGGAGCAATGGGTTCTGAACTTGAAAAAAAAGGAGCTCAAATGGACAAAAATCTTTGGTGCGGTACATGTTCAGTTGAATTTCCAGAACTAGTTAAAGAAGTTCATCAAGATTATATTGAAGCTGGCTCAGACGTGATAACCACTAATACATATGCTTGCACACCTATTTCAATGAAAAATTATGGGATGGAAAGCTCTATTAAAGAATTCAATAAAAAAAGTGTTCAATTGGGAAAGAAAGCAATTGAAGATTCAAAAAAAAAAGTAGCTTTAGCAGGAAGTGTATCGGCATCAGGTAGTTTTTATAAACTTGGTCTTAAAGCAATGATACCTGGATTTAATGAACAAATAAAAATTTTAACTGAAGAAGGTGTGGATTTAATTATTTTAGAAGCAATGTCTTCACAAGCAGATATTGTTCAAACAATGATAGAATGTTCAGCAAAAGTTAATATACCTGTGTGGCTTTCAATTTCTTGCGTAATAGACAAAAAGACTAATAATTTAATGCTTGGATATAATGATACTGTTGACGAACCCCCAGAAGTTTATGAAGATTTAGAAAAATCTATAAAAAGATTTAGCACAATACACAAAGGTCCAATTTTGATTGCTCATTCTGATATTGATGTCACTGGTAAAGCTATAAATGTTGCAAAGAACAATTATAACGGAACAATTGGTGCTTATCCAAATATAGGCTTTTATGAAAAACCTCATTGGAAATCTGATGATAATTTAAGTCCCAAGGATTATTTAAATGAGGTGAAATCATGGGTGCAAAATGGATCACAAATAGTTGGAGGATGTTGCGGTGTGGGAGTAAATCTTATAAAGCCATTATCGATACTAAAATAATGAACAATACAAAAAATATTTTTAATAAAGCTATAGTTGAAATTCAAAAGTTATGGGCTGATAATAAAGAGTTGTCAAATTTTGTAAATTTTCCAAATAATTTAATTTTAAATAGTCTAAAATCTCAAAAGGCTCCTGTTACCGATAAACTTTATAATTGGAGTCAAAATTTAAACACAAATCTTGAAGAATTACATTCAACAATAAGTAATTTATCACCTCACGTTAATTGGGAACATGGATATAATGAAAAAGAGGTTGGTAAAGATTTTTTAAATAAATACGGTTTTTTTGAATTAATAGGACCATCTGGACATTTTAAAACAAAAGAGATGGCACTTTATGTGAATTTTTTAGATAAAAATACTTATTATCCATGGCATAATCACGAAGCTGAAGAATTATACTTTATTGTATCTGGCGAAGCTAAATTCGAAAGTAAAGATCAAGATGCAGAAATATTGTCTTCTACAAAAACTAGACTTCATAAAAGTTATCAACCTCACGCTATTACAACCTCAAATCAACAAATCTTAAGTTTTGTAATTTGGAAAAATAAATTTGAAAATGTTTCAAAAATGATCAATCAATAGATTATACAATATGACTGATAAAAAATTAGAAGCAGATCTTAATCCAGATCTGGTTGTATTAGAGGATAATAAACCAAAATGGTATTTACCTAAAACAAGAAGAGAGGGTTATCGAAATCTTCATAAGATAAATAGATTTGGTTTATTATTTCGATCAGATTTAGTTTTAAAATTATCAAAAAATTATAATAATAAAATAGAAAAAATACCATCTGTAAAAAATATGATCAGTAATAAATATTTTTGCTCTTTACTTGTGGGGAAAGGTCAAAATATATTATTTGAAAAATATGCTGAAGATTTTTCAGAAACACAACCTCAAACAATAATGTCTATTACTAAAATGTTTGTTAATTTGTTTATAGGAGAACTAGTAGACCAAAAAATAATTGATCTTAACAATAAAATTTCTGATTATCTCCCTAATATTGGCAGTGGTTATGCCTCAGCAACTATTCAAAACGTTTTGGATATGAATATTCAAAATTCGTACAGTGAAGATTATACAGATCCTTTCACCTCTTCTTTTTTACATGAGCCAATTTGTGGATGGCGACTTCCAGAAAATTTAGATCAGAAAATGGGACAGGAGGAATATTTAAATACTATTAAATCAAATAGAGATAATGATTTATCAAATAGCTCTGAATTTTCTCACTACAAATCAGCAAATACAGATGTAATAGGGATTTTGATAGAAAAAGTTAGTGGAAAACCATTAAAAGAATGGTTGTTAGATGCGGTTGAAGCTGCTGGATTTGAAGATGCTTTATACATGGGAACTGATAGATACGGAATGCCTTGGATTTCAGGTGGTGGATGCTTAATTTCAAGAGATTTTTTAAGATACGGTCTTTTATTCGCTAGGAAAGGTAAAGGAGTAGGAAATAGGCAAATTGGATCACCAACATTTTTTGATCAAACATTAAAAAATAAAGGAACAATTTATATGAAGTTATCAGATAATAAATCTTTATATTATTCAAATTCTACAATGAAGACAGGTGACTGGATAGGTCACTCTGGTTTAGGTGGTCAATTCTTAGCAATAAATTTAAAAACTGGTGTAGTTGCCTCATATTTTTCAGTGATAGACACAAAATCAGGCACAGATGATGAATACAAAAAAAATATGATAAATATGCTGGATGAAATAATTAACAAAGATTTTTAAAACTAATTTTTCTAAATTTTATTTATTTTTTCTGCTATTAATATTTTTCTTTGCATTTCTCTAAGAACAGGTTTTTCAATAAGCTTACCATCAATAACTACTAAGCCTGTGTTAGACTCATTGAATTGATCTACAATTTTTTTAGCTTTCATAATTTCATCTTTAGAAGGTGTAAAAATTTCATTTAAAATGTTTATTTGTTTCGGATGAATAGAACCCTTTCCTGTAAATCCCAAATCTCTCACTAACTCTGATTCTTTTTTCATCCCATCCATATCATCTAAATCTAAATAAGGTACATCTATTACATCGACTCCAACACTAGCTCCTGCATGTACTAATTTAGATCTTGCGTATATCAAATTCTTATACTCATTTGGAACTCTAAGTTCAGCTGCCATATCAACTCCTCCAAAGTATAATGCAACTATTCTTTTACTGGCATGAGCAATTTCATAAATACTTTCAAGTGCTTCGTTGGTCTCCATTATCACATGGAGATCTGTATCTAATCCACTATCTGTAAGTAAATCATCTATAAAAGTTATCTCATCTGGTGTTTTAACTTTAGGCAGCATTAATGCTTTAACTGGTAATTTACTAGAAATAAAAGCCTCTAGATCCAAGAGACCAAACTTAGTTCTTTGACAATTTACTCTAATAACTAACTCCACCCCACTTTTAACCTCAAGATTTTTAAGAGACTCGATAGTATTTTTTCTTGCTTCGTTTTTATCTTTGATTGCTATTCCATCTTCTAATTCAATACAAACCATATCTGCGCCTGATGCGATAGCTTTTGGAAACATTTCAGGTTTAAGACCTGGTGTAAAAATAAAACTACGTCTTACATTTATTTTATTTGAATTCATTGAATTACTATATCTCATAATTTAAAATGTTATTAATTTTTTTTAAACTCGTCATTATTTGCTTACATCTTCTTTTGGAGACAGAACTACAGCCACTATTCCTCCAATAACTATCAAAGAACAACCAGTGACTTGACGCCAACCAAATGGTTCATCAGTAAGAATACTAGAACTCACAGCTCCAACTATAATCTCTGATAAAAATAAAATTGAACATATTCCCGCTCCTATTTGGGTTGGAGCCCAAAGGATTACAATACCAGTAGGAATAAAATAAAAAATTGATAGAAGAATTAAGAAAGTAGTCATTCCAACAAATGCATCACGGGTGGGTACAGGACCAAGATAGTCTACGAGTAGAAAACCAGCCACTATATTAAACAGTGTGCCATAAAAGAAAAATCCAAAAATTATTGGAAATACACCATCAGTTTTAATAACTTCTAGCCTGATCATTCCTCCAGCAAACATAACCCCACCTAAAAGAGCTATCCAATCGCCTGCATTTACTGGCAAAGGAATTTTACCACCTTGTCCAAATACTACCCATAATCCTCCTAGTGCTAAACTTAAGCTTAAAATTCTTTGCCAACCATGTTTTTTTTTTAAAAAAATAATTTCAAAAATAGTTGTCCAAACGGGCGTCATATAAAACATTATCAAAGCTCTTACTACATCCGTTAATAAAAAACTTAATGCATATAATATAAAACCACCTCCAATTAAAATTCCCATAGCTGGAAGCTCTAATCCAGTGCCTTTTCTTTTGCTTAATCTCCAAATAGCAATAGGTAATAGTATCAATGTACCTATTATCATTTGAGAAATTGTGCCCCAACCTCCAGTCAGACCACCATCTTCAAGTATCCTTTGGGGTAACCAATATATTCCCCAAGCTCCAGCTGATATAGCTAGAGCAATTGAAATCTTATAATGGTGAGGGTGTCTCATATTATTAACTTAATTTAGGTTTAATCTTACTATAATTAAAAACTTTTTCATATTTACTTACAAAAGAAAATAACTTCATATCATCCTTGTTTCTTGCAATGATTTGCATCCCCATTGGCAAACCGTTTCTATTAAAACCTACTGGAATTGTAAAAGTAGGAAGATCTAAGAGACTAGATAGAATGAAAACTTCTAACCATCGATGATATGTATCTAATTCAATATTATTAATACTTGTTGGAAATTGTAAATTTTTATCGAAAGGAAAAATTTGAGCTGATGGTAACGCTAAGAAATCAAAATTTCCGAATATTGAGTCTATTTGATTCAAACATTTTTGTTTTTGATCAATAGCTAATTGTAAATCTTCTGAATTTATTTCCTGACCTTTTTTATATTCCCATATCGCTTGATACGTCATAGAGTCAATGTCTGGAATATTCATAGCTAACGTATCTTCATAAATACTTTTTGCTCTTAATGTTGTCCAGCTTCTCCACAAAAAATCATTATTTATTTTAGGCTTAATGTCTTCTACTCTAATGTTTATTTTTTCTAATTCCCTCAATTTGTTTTCACAAATTTCCAGTATTTCTTTTTCTATATTGTACTCTCCATTCATATTTGATAACCATCCAATTCTGAATGCAGAAAATTCTTTATCACTTATATTTTGATTTTTAAATAGCCCATCTAAGTCAAATGAAAATCTATCTAATGGATCACTTCCAACAATTTCATCTAATAAAATCGACATATCATTTGGATTTTTTGCAAAGCATCCTGGTGTTGTAAGTATTGGAATATCTAAATTTTGACCTGTACGATCTAGGGCAATTAAACCTGGAGAGGGTCTAAAACCGTAAGTATTTGTGTATGCTGCTGGTCCTCGACATGAACCCATTTGATCTGTACCATCAGCAAACGGTAATAATCCAGCTGCAACAGCAGAGCTTGCACCACCACTCGATCCACCTGCAGATTTTGATAGATCATAAACATTTGAGGTTGGTCCAAAAAGTCTATTGATTGTATGTCCACCGACACCGAGTTCTGCAGTATTTGTTTTCCCAATAATAATCGCACCTTTATCAATTAATCGATTTACAAATAAAGAATTTTTTTTTGGTTGGTTATTTTTTGATCCAGGAAAACCATATGTTGTTTTGAGTCCAACAACATCTGACAAATCTTTAATAGCAATAGGTAATCCATTTAAAGGTTTATTGATTTCATTGGCATTATCCTTTTGGATTGCTTCTTTTATAATTAATTCACGGTCTTTTTGAAGAACAATGGCATTTAAATCGGGATTAAATTTTTCAATTTTATCCAAATAATATTCAACAACCTCTTTAATTGAAATCTCACGACTATTTATACCTTTTTGAATTTCTTTAACTGATTGATTTTCTATCATAAAAGCTTATCTAGCTTTTTTGATGCTTTGCAAAACCATTTTTTTCATATCTTCATAAGGAGCTTTTTTTGGATTAGTTGCATAAGCTTGATCTTTCATTGCTTTTTCTGCAATTCGATCTACACAATCTTCAGTTACTCCTATTTCACTTAAACTTTTTGGTATTTGAAGTCTATCTAAAATTTTTTCAATATTATCTATAAAAGAGTCAACTGAATGCTCTTCGAATTGCATAGCTTCTGACATACGTTTAACTTTTTCGTTCATGTCTAATAAATTATATTTAAGCACAACTGGTAAAATAATTGCGTTTGTCAAACCGTGTTGTGTATTAAATTCTGCACCAACCATATGTGATATAGCATGAACGTTGCCGAGTCCTTTTAAGAAAGCTATTCCTCCTAGATAAGAACCAATATGCATTCCACCTCTTGCTACTAAATTATTTGGTTCTTCGACAGCTAAATAAAGAGATTTTGAGATCAAAGATAAGCTTTCTAGAGCTGATCCATCACACAAAGGGTGAAATCCAGGAACACAATAACCTTCTATTGCGTGAACCATTGCATCTACACCTGTCCAAGCAGTTAAAGAAGGTGGTAATCCTAAAGTTAATTCAGGATCTACTAAGGCTAAAACTGGTCTTGCATCTGGATGCCACATACAAAATTTCATTTCCTCCTTAAGATACGTAACCATTGCTGTAATTTCAGTTTCCGCTCCAGTACCTGCTGTTGTAGGTACAGTTATTATCTTTGGAAATGGATTATCTTTACTAATTTTAGGAGGAGTAAGTTCAAATTCAAAATCTCTAAGTGGTACATTGTTATTTGCCGTTAGACATATTAATTTACCACCATCCATTGCACTGCCACCACCAATAGCAATGATTGAGTCATGATTTCCATCTTTAAATTTTTTGCGGCCAACAAATACTTCATCTTCTCTCGGATTAGGGGATATATCAGAAAAAAGATCTGACTTTATATTCGCTTTTTGTAAAAGTTCTTTTAATTCTTTAATAAAAGGTAATTTAGTACTTCCACTATCAGTAACTATTAAAGGATTTTTCATTCCAAATTTAGCACAGTGATCACCGATTTCTTTAAATCTACCCGGCCCATAAGCAGTGTTAGTTGGAAAAGTCCAATCTTGATTAGACAAGATATCTATTTCATTAAGCTTAAAATTTTGCATTTTTATTTAAATAATTTATTTATATACTATCAATTATATCACAAAGTAAATGAAGAATTTATCAACAAGATCAAATTCAAGAATAATTTATCTCTCCATAGGCTCAATGCTTCTTGGAGTTCTTTTTATTGATATTTACGGAATTATAATCAAATTTTTAGGTGACTCATATTCTACAAATCAAGTTGTTTTATTTAGAAATTTGTTCGCAATCATACCTTTATTGACATTAATTTTTTATACAAATGAAAATCTAAATATATTTAAAAAAATTACAAAAAAATTTATAATTTTATGCTCTATTAGAGGCCTATGTTTTTTATTTATGAATGTTTTCTACTTTATTGCAATAAATAATATGGATTTTGCAACTGCATCTACCTTAACTTTTTCAGCAACTTTTTTTATAGTAATTTTATCTATATTTTTTTTGAATGATAAAGTAGGTATTTACAGGTGGTCTGCTGTTCTAATAGGTTTTATCGGGGTTGCAATGATATTAAAACCAACCAGTGACGTTTTTTCTTACTACTCTGCCTATCCTTTAATGGTCGGTTTTTTATATGCAATTGCTATTATTATTCTTAAGTTTATTCCAAAAAGTAATTCAACTGCTAAAATACAATTTTATTCTTTGATAGCTTCTATTATTGGTGCGATAATACTTTTAGTTATGACTTTAGATAATATAGTTATTAAAAGTTATAATGATTTGTTAATGTTAGTATCAATTGGAATTTTAGGTGGGTCAGCAGGAATTCTATTTATTTATGCTTATAGATTAATTGAAGCTAGCAAACTTGCGGTGTTTGAATATTTGGCAATACCTTCATCTTTCTTTCTTGGTTGGTTTTTCTTCGATGAGGCTCCTATTGATCAGCTTTTTCCAGGAGTGTTTGGGATTATTTTAGCAGGAATGATAATTATATGGAGAGACAAAAAAAAGAAAAAAACTTTTAAAATAAGCAAAAAAGTTTACTAGACTTTAGACTTCATTGATTGCATAACAATCGATCTATCAATTTCACCAAGTAATTTTCCTGATTTAGAGCAAATTACTGGGTATGCTTGATCACGATCACTTAGTTGATCAATTAAAGTTTCAATCTTTGAATTATCCTCTATACAGTTTTCCTTTTTTTCAAATTGTTTCTTTGTTTCAGCACAACATTCTTTTCTCATCACTTTTCCAGCACTTAGAACTTTATATTTTGGTACATCTTCACAGAAATCTTTAACATATTGATCTTTAGGATTAGAAACTATTTCTTCAGGAGTGCCTATTTGCGAGATCTCACCATCTTTCATTATTGCTATATGGTCACCCATTTTTATAGCTTCTAAAAAATCATGAGTAATAAACACCATTGTTCTTTGAAGCTTTTCTTGAATTTTTAAAAGTTCATCTTGCATTTCTCTTCTTATAAGTGGGTCTAATGCAGAAAATGGTTCATCAAAAATTAAAATTTCTGGATCTACTGCAAGTGCTCGTGCTAATCCAACTCTTTGTTGCATACCACCTGAGAGTTCTCTCGGATAATTATTTTGCCATCCATCTAAGCCAACCATTTTTAAAACTTCCATAGATTTTTCTAATCTTAAATCTTTTTTTGTACCTCTAACTTCTAAACCGTACCCGATATTTTCAATAACAGTTCTGTGTGGAAAGAGTCCAAAATGTTGAAATACCATACTCATCTTATTTCTTCTTAACTCTAATAGATCCCTGCCATTCATTTTGGTAACATCAACATCGTCCATTTTGACTGTACCTGTTGTTGGTTCTATTAATCTTGAAATACATCTAACTAAAGTAGACTTTCCACTACCAGATAATCCCATTACAACAAAGGTCTCACCTTTTTGTATTGAAAAACTAACATTTTTAACGGCAACCACATGACCAGTCTTTTCTTGTACTTCCTTAATAGATAGATTTTTATCCAGGCCTTTAATTATTCTTTTTTCGTCTGGACCAAATAGCTTCCATATGTTCGTGCAAGTTATTTTTTGCTCTTTATTCATTAATAAATTTAAAGTTTATTTTTAAAATAGACAATATTTTACTTTAAAAGTAAAATTAATTATTCTAATTTCTTCAATATGTCCAACCGTAGTGAAATTATAGGAAAGTCCAATCAATCAAAGAATATAATAATTTACTCAATTATTGGTGTAGTTTTTTTAATAGCCTTATGGCTATCATCTCAAAGTGATGGTCCTTCCAAATTTCCAAAAGTTGTTACAGATGAATTTACATTCACTGCATGGGTAAATGAAGGAGAGGATTTTTTAAAAAAAAACTACAGGTGGATAACTAAAATTATAGCTAGCTATATCAAGGCTTGTTATTATTTTGTGGAAGATTTTTTACTGGAATCACCTTGGCTTTTGATAGCAGCAATTTTTTTCTTTCCATGTATCATTGCAGGAGGTTTAAAATTAGGGCTCTATTCATTATTTGTTGTTTATTTTTGGGGAGCAACAGGTATGTGGGAGCCATCGCTCCAAACAGTTGCCTTGATGGGCTTGTCAGTTTTACTTTGTGTTTTTTTTGGCTTCATATTAGGAGTTCTTTGTTCCCAAAGTGATCGGTTTGAAAACTTTATGAAACCAGTTTTGGATACAATGCAAGTAATGCCAGCATTTGTTTATCTATTCCCAGCATTATTTTTTTTTGGTATTGGAGGAGCGCCAGCAATCCTTGCAACTATGATCTATGCAATGCCCCCAATAATAAGATTAACAAACACCGGTATAAGGCAAGTACCAGCACAAACTATAGAAAGTGCAACTTCTTTTGGTTCAAATAAATTACAACTTTTGTTTAAAATAAAAATTCCACTTTCTCTGCCTAGTATCATGATGGGTGTCAATCAAGTCATAATGATGGCTCTTGCCCTTGTTGTTTTAGCTTGTTTTATAGGTGCTGAAGGAATTGGTGGACAAGTTTGGCAAGCGATCAGAAGATTAGATGTGGGTTGGGCTATGGAAGGAGGGTTGTGTATTTTATTTATGGCGATTATGTTTGATAGATTTAGTTCCGCTTTTAGTAAAAAAGAGGAAAGACTACCATCAGATGTTCAAAAATTTTATTTACTTCCTCAAGAATGGTCTAAGTATCAATTAGCACGGATCTTAGAAAAACCCTTAATGACTGCTCACAACATAATAAAGTATATTTGTGTATTTACTACAAACTTGATCGCTTACTTTATCAAATTATTAATCTCCTTATTCAATAAAATATTTGCAGAAGATATTGGAGAATTCATAAATAAAAGATATTATATAATTCCATCTTTTATAGTTTGTTTAATAATTGTAGCTGTTGATACATATTTTATTAAGATTGGCTCATTTCCTGAAGAATGGAGATTATCTATTAGACAACCAATCACAAATGCAGTTGAAAGTTTAACTGTTAATCCAGGATTTATTGCTTTTACGAAAAGTTTGAGAGCATTTGTTTACCTAAATTTACTTCGTCCACTAGATACTTTCCTAACTCACATACCATGGTGGTACACTATGGCTGTGTTTGTTGCATTGGGTTACATAACAGTTGGAATTAGATTTGCGATTATAACAGCTTTACTATTATCTTTTATAGGAGCTTGTGGAATTTGGTCTCATTCAATGATAACTCTATCTTCAGTTTTGGTTTCTGTAGCAATATGTTTTGCAATAGGTGTTCCTCTTGGAATTATAGCATCCTATAATGAAAGGTTTAGAAATATTCAAAATGTTATCCTAGATGCAATGCAAACGCTTCCTTACTTTTGTTATTTAATACCTGTTCTAATGTTTTTTGGAGGTGGAATTGTCTCTGCAGTTTTAGCAACAGTTATTTACTCTATTCCACCTATAATTAGACTCACATCTTTAGGTTTAACGCAAGTATCAGGTACTTATTCTGAAGTTTCGAGATCATTTGGAGGAACTCTAATCCAGACTTTAAATAAAGTTAAATTTCCGTTAGCAGTTCCAAGTTTAGTGATTGGATTTAATCAGACAGTTATTATGGCTTTTGCAATGCAAATTGTAACACCTCTAATTGGAGGTAAAGGTTTAGGGTTAGAAGTATTTAATGGCCTTGCTCGATCCGATACTGGAAGAGGTCTAGCTGCTGGTATTGGTATTGTGCTTCTGGCAATAATTATAGATAGGATTACTCTTGCATATACAAAAAAACAAAGGCAGGCTTTAGGTTTGTAACAGCCATTAATTAAGAAATTTAGCCATTTTTTGTCAGGTTTACATTTGTATATCTTTTGATCTACAATAGGTTTTTAAATTTTAAGATAGGAGAAATAATGAAGCTAACAAAAACAATATCAGCACTATTTTTATCTTTAGTGCTACTTATTGGTAGTTTGGGGCAAGCAAATGCTGCTAAAAGACTACACGCGGCTATCGCTGACTGGACAGGTGGTATTATCACTTGTGAAGTTGCTGTAGCAATTCTTGAAAGAGAATATGGATACAAAGTAAAACAAACAGTATTTCCATCAGGAACAGGTTTGTGGGAAGCAATCGCAGCAGGAGAGCTTGATTTCGCTTGTGAGAGCTGGCCAAGTTATGCTGAAGCTGACTCAGTAATGTTAAACGAAGATCTTATTTATGAAGGTAAAGTAGTTGGATCTTACAGTGGAGATGGAAGTGTTGATCTTTTAGGTACATCTGGAATTATTGGATTATCTGATTATTGGATACCAAGATATGCTGCTGAAAAGTTTGGCATCAAAACTTGGAAAGATTTAAACAAACATAAAAAAGAATTTGCTACTATTGAAACAGGAAATAGAGGTAGACTCATTGGATGTCCAGTTGCAGGTTGGAACTGTCATGACCAAAAAAGACTTGATCTTTTAGGAATTGATTTCCAAGCAGATGAACTTGGAACTGAAGCTGCAGCAATTGCTGAAGCAAAGGCAGCTTACATGAGAAAAGAACCATTTATGTTATACTTATGGTCACCTCATTGGTTCTTTGGTGAGTTTGACATGGTAGGAGTTCAACTTCCAGAGCACGCAGTTTGTGATCCTGATACTTTCACAGAGGCGGGTAACTGGAAAGACTGTGGAACAAAAGGATGGCCGGCAACTGGTTGGGCGAAGGATTACACAATGAATTATGGTAACCCTGCTGTGTTTGCAAAGGCTGAACACTCTGACGCTAAAAAGTTCTTTGAAAACATGTCTTTACAAAATATCGATCAAGCTAAAATGTTAGTAGAAGTAGATATTAAGAAAAGAGATGTTAAAGAAGTTGTTGCAGAATGGTTAGACAATAATCCAGACAAATGGAAGCCTTGGCTAAAATAATACTTTTTTAAATACAAAAAATTAAAGGCCCTTTTTTAAGGGCCTTTTTTTTATTCGATAAAAAAATTTTTTAAGAATTCGATGCGTTAGGATCGTCTATTGAGTTATCTGTATCTTGGCTCTCATTATCTGAAAGCTCGTCAAGTGAAACTTCCGAACCCTCTGTTTGCTCTTCATTATCTGATTGGGCACTTAAATCTTTTGTTTCAGTTAGCTCTTCTATATCTTCTTTAGATACTTGAATTTTTTCTGGTGATTTTCTGGCTCTTTTAGATGGTAAAATTGGTGTACCACTTTTTGATATCTCTCCCTTATATAAACTTTCGAAATCGTCACCTACTTCATCATCTGTTTCTGCACCATCATCAACCTGCTCAACATGTTTTCTCAATTTATAGATAGCACTTTCAGTTAAATCTGGAACTTTTATATTTTCATCAGCTATCTCTCTTAAAGCAATAACAGTATTTTTATCATTATCTTTTTCTAAAGTGGGTTCTATACCAGAATTTAATTGTGTTGCTCTTTCTTTGGCCACTAAAACAAGCTCGTAAGGACTATCAACTTTATCAACACAATCTTCTACAGTTACTCTTGCCATGCGATGTATCTATACAGTGTGATTTAAAAAATCAAGCAGATTTTTCAGATATATTTTGGATTTAGTCTATATCTAATAAGAAATAGTAAAATTATAGATAAAGAAATATAAATCAAAGATACCATTGCAATTTGTTCAATATGTAGCCCTCGATCAATCAAAAAACCAAATAAAGCTGTTCCGAATGCGGTAGAAAAAACCATCAATGCCGTAGTAAGTGCTTTAATAGATCCTATATATCTCACTCCATATATTTCAGCCCATGTAGATGAACCTAAAACATTTGCAAGACCATTTGAAATTCCGATCAAACCTAAAAAAAGATATGCTGAATAGAATGACTCAAGAAAAATTAAGACTAGAGATGAGAGCAATAAAGGTAAATTCATAAAAATTAGTAGTTTTCTACTCGTAAACTTATCAATTAAAAAACCTGAAATAGTCAGTGTCAATACTGATAATACTGAATAAATCATGAAAGATTGGGCAATCGTAAAAGAACCCCATCCTTTTGACTCGGTTATAAAAGATTGAAAAACAAAAACCCCTGTCGCTATCCATGGCATTGCTAACATATTTAGACATATTACATAAAATCTATAATCTTTTAAAATCTCTATTCTTTTCCATTGTTTTATTTCTCTTTTTTCAAAATCTTTATTTATTTGTTCTCTTGTATCAAAATCTAATTTTTTAATTAAAAAAAATGATGCTAAGGGTAAAAAGATTAAAATTAAAATAGATATTGATATCCAAATATTTTGCCAAGTGGTAATTGTAAGTAAATAAACGACCAACACAGGTAAAATAAATTCTGCTGTTGAAAGACCAAACCATCCAACACTAAGAGCTTTCCCCCTGGATTTGGTAAAATATCTTGTAATAGTTGTGGTTGCAGTATGAGACATCAATCCTTGACCAGAAAACCTCATTAAAAAAACAGCAATGAACAAAAAGGCTATTGATGAAATTTTAGAAAAGAAAAAACAAGAAAAAGACAGAAGTATAGTTACGTAAAAAGCAAATTTAAAAATATTGATATCATCAATTTTTTTTCCAACCCAAATTAAAAGAAAACTACTTAGTAAGGTTGCTGTGGCATAGATTGAGCCAAATTGTCCATGAGTGATAGAAAGTGTTTCTCTTATGCTTGAATTAAACAAACCTAAAAAAAAACTCTGTCCAAAGCTAGAAAAAAATGTAAAAATAAAACCAAATATAATTACTTTTAAACTTAAACTTTTAAACATATAAAAAAATTATGAGTTGTAATGTTGCTTTCATAGGTCTTGGTGTCATGGGTTATCCAATGGCTGGTTATATATCAAAAGGTGGGCACAATGTAACTGTTTTTAACAGGACTAAATCTAAAGCAGAAAAATGGACTAAAGAACACAAAGGTAAAATGGCAGAAACTCCAGCAGAAGCTGCAAAAGGTGCGGAATATATTTTTACCTGTGTTGGAAATGATGATGATTTAAGAGAAGTTACTTTTGGTGACAATGGTGCATTTAAAACTATTAAAAAAGGCGCAATCTATATTGATAACACTACAGCATCAGCAACAATTGCTAAAGAAATTTACGAACATGCAAAGAAAAATAGATTTGGTGCATTAGATGCTCCAGTTTCTGGCGGACAAGCTGGTGCAGAAAATGGTGCTCTTACTGTTATGATTGGTGGAGATCAAGCTGACTTTGACAAAGCAAAAGATAAAATAGATTGTTACAGTAAAAAAATGAAATTACTTGGTGGTGCAGGTAATGGACAGCTAGCCAAAATGGTAAACCAAATTTGTATTGCTGGATTAGTCCAGGGTTTATCTGAAGCTATTAATTTTGGAATGAAAGCTGGATTAAACATGGAAGATGTTATTGAAGTAATTTCAAAAGGTGCAGCTCAATCATGGCAAATGGAAAATAGATATAAAACAATGATTGATGATAAGTTTGATTTTGGTTTTGCTGTAGATTGGATGAGAAAAGATCTTAAGATTGCAATGGAAGAAGCTAAAAATAATGGTTCACTATTACCTGTAACTGAATTAGTCGATAAGTATTATGGTGAAGTTCAGGGTATGGGTGGAAATCGTTGGGATACATCTAGCTTAATCAAAAGATTTAGAAAATAGACTCGTATGCAGCCAGCATACTATGATAATTTTGAAGAAATTCAGAACAAGTATTGGTCTATGCTAGATGATGCAGTAACTAATAGAGGTTCGCAGTTTAGAATTCCTGTTTTCATTTGTGCTCATCAAGATGAAGTTGATGGTAGGATTGTTGTTTTACGTAAATCTGATAGAGAAAATAATCTATTACAATTTCACACTGATTTAAGATCTCCTAAGGTAGAGATTCTTAGAAATAATAAGAATGCCTCTCTAGTTTTTTACGACAAAGAAGAAAAGATCCAATTAAGAGTAAAAGTAGAATGTGAAGTGAATAATCAAAATTCTATAACAGAAGAGTCTTGGAAAAAAACTCAACATATAAGCAGACGTTGTTATTTAACAGATAGTCCTCCAGGGACTGCATCAGAAAATCCAACCTCTGGTATGATATCTAAATTAGAAAATTTTGATTATACAACGGAGCAAAGTGAAGAAGGTTTTAAAAACTTTACTGTTATTAAATGTAAAATTAAATCAATTGAATGGCTTTATCTTGCAGCAAAAGGACATCGAAGAGCAAAGTTTGATTTGGAAACAAATAAGAATGTTTGGTTGGTTCCTTAAAAGACAGACTTAGAATATCTTTTCCAATTATCTTGATAGTGTTTTGTATTTTCAATAATAGCTTTTTTTTCGTCTTCAGTAATTTCTCTTACAACTTTACCAGGTGAGCCTATTACTAAAGTGTTATCTGGAATTTCCTTATTTTCTGTAATTAATGCTTTTGCTCCGATAAGACAGTTTTTTCCTATCTTAGCATTATTTAAAATTACAGCTCCAATACCAATTAAACTATTGTCCCCTATCGTGCATCCATGAAGCATAACCATATGTCCGACAGTAACATTTTTTCCAACTTTTAATGGATAGCCTGGATCAGTATGTAAAACACTACCATCTTGAACATTTGACCCCTCACCAATGTGAATGTTTTCAATATCTCCTCTTAGAGTCGCATTAAACCAGATACTAGAATTTTTTTCTAAAGTAACATCACCTATTATAGTTGCATTAGGCGCTACCCAATTTTCGCCAGAGTTTTTTGGTTTTTTATCTTTTAAATCGTAAAACATAATTTATATATTATTACATTATGCCAATACAAACTCCAATATGTGATTTTGGTCAAAAAGCTCATGACTTTAAACTGAAATCAACAGAAGGGAAGATTCTTTCGTTAGCAGATGTGAGAGGTGAAGAGGGAACATTAATTATGTTTATCTGTAATCACTGTCCATATGTCAAAGCAGTAACAAAAGACATTGTTGAAGATTGTAATAAATTAAAAGACATTGGTGTCAATTCAGTAGCTATTTGCGCTAATGATGCTGAAAATTATCCTGAAGACTCATTTGAAAAAATGATTGAGTTTTCAAAAAAAAATCAATTTAGCTTCCCATATTTAGTTGATGAGACTCAAGAGATTGCAAAAACTTACGATGCAGTATGTACTCCAGATTTCTTTGGATATAACAAAGATTTGGAACTTCAATATAGAGGAAGAGTACGAGAACTTAAAAAATTAATTCCTGTTAGAGAAGGAGATAGTGATCTTTTAAAAGCTATGAAACAAATTGCTGAAACTAATAAAGGACCTAAGAGTCAAATTCCTAGTGCTGGATGTAGTATTAAGTGGAAAACTAATTAATGTATATTATTGTAACTAGAACTTATCCACCAGAATTAGGTGGCATGCAAAGTTTGATGTGGGGTTTATCTAGGGAAATGTCAAAAAATTTTATGATTAAAGTTTTTGCAGATTATCATAAAAACCATAAGAATTTTGATGAACAAACAAGTTTTTCAATTGAAAGAGTTGGTGGGATAAAATTTCTAAGAAAAATTAGAAAAGCTCAATTGATTAATGAGTTTTTAAAAGAAAATAAAATTGAAGGTATTATAGCTGATCACTGGAAAAGTTTAGAACTAATTAAAACTGATAAAAAAAAGTATTGTTTAATTCATGGTAAGGAAATCAACCATCCTGTAGGAAGTTCATTGAATAAAAGAGTTGTAAAAGTTCTTAATAATGTAGAGAAAGTAATTGCGAATTCTGAATATACAAAGAATTTAGCAATAAATAATGGTGTAGAACAAAATAAAGTTATAGTCATAAATCCTGGAGCTGACCCAGTTCAAGAATTAAATAAAAAATCTCTGGAGAAAGTTGAAAGTTTATTAAAAATAAAAACACCAAGACTAATTACTGTTTCTAGATTTGATAAAAGAAAAAATCATGAAAAAATAATTATGGCACTAAGAAATTTAAAACAATTGTACCCTGATATTGTTTATATTTGTATTGGTTATGGTGATGAGGAGGAGCATATAAAAAAATTAGTTGAAGAATTAGATCTAACTTCACAAGTAATGTTCTTTAAAGACATAAGTAATGATTTAAAAAATGCCTTAATGGCTAAATCGAATATCTTTGTCATGCCATCTATAATTCATAAAACTTCCGTAGAAGGTTTTGGGATAGCTTATGTAGAAGCTGCACAATATGGAATTCCTTCACTAGGAGGAAAAGATGGTGGTGCATCAGATGCTATTGACCACGATAAAACTGGATTAATTTGTGATGGGAACAATCTAGATGAGATTTATTCATCATTAAATTCAATGATTGAAAATAAAAAATATATTGAACTTGGAAAAAATGCCAAAGAATATGTTTCAAAATTTCAATGGGATAAAACTTTTGAAGAATACAAAAAAATTTTTAATTAATTTAAAGAATTAAGTAGTCTTTCAAAAACTTTTTCTGCACTTAAATTATTCAGGTCTTTTACTTCGATTGCTTTAAAATTATCTCTTTCAATGCTGACTTTGTAAGCAGTTGTATGTTTTCCAAATAAAGTTAAGCCCTTAGCTCCTACATGTGCTGCTATATGGGCTGGTCCTGTATCATTTGAAATAACAAAAGAACTTTCTTTAATTAAAGAAGTTAATTGAGAAATATCTAGTGCTTTTCCGTTATCTAATAAAGTTTGAGCATTAATTTCCTTAGCATCATTAATTTCTGTAGGACCAGGAGCTGTAACTATTTTATACTCGTTTCCAAGTTTATCTGAAATAAGTTTTATGAGATCATTATAATAAGGCCATTTCTTTATTCTTAGATGAGGTGAACAAAAAGGAAATAACAAAATAAATTTATCCAATTCAAAGTTATTCTTAATTTTACTAATTTCAGAACACGCCCAACTAAAATCTGGATTTAAAGTAAAGGATGTTGTTAATCCTGAGGTTTGTAATTGATAATTAAATCTATCTAGAACAGAAAGTTTATCAAATTCTTTTTTATTTAGCACTTCAGGTAAAGTTGTTGTAGAGCTAGACCATATTTCTTTTTTTGCTTTAGGAAATATAATATTTTTATAAAAATTTGTTCTTGAGGAATTTTGTAAATCAAAGACTTTTGAAAATTTGTATTTTTTAAGTTTTCTCATTAAAATATACAAATAAATCAAATTATACCTTGGTAATCTTTTGTCTAAAATTACTTCATGAATAAAAGGATTCTTTTTAAATAATTCCAAATAAGCTTTTGTAGTTAATAAATAAATTCTATCATTTTTATGATTTTCAAATATATCTTGAATTGCACCACTTGCTTGAGCTATATCTCCTAATGAACCATGTTTGATAATTAAAATATTAGACATAATTATAACAAGATAACACAGTATTTAATTTTATGAATAAAATTATAGTTGAAGTTTCTATTGGCGAGCTTTTTGATAAAATTTCAATTTTAGAAATAAAAAAAGAGAAAATAAAGAATCCTGATAAAAAAAAATTTATCAACAAGGAATATTCTGCTCTTAAAAGTCAGTTAGATAAAAATGTAAAAACCTCAGATAAGTTGAATGAATTGTTTCAATCTTTAAAGAAAATCAATGAGAAGTTGTGGGTTATAGAAGATGATAAAAGAGAATGTGAAAAAAATAAAGATTTTGGTGAAAAATTTATTAAACTTTCAAGAGATGTTCATTTTTTAAATGATGATAGAGCAAAAATTAAATTAGAGATTAATAATATTTCTGGATCTAAAATCAAAGAGATTAAAGAATACACAAGTTATTAATGATGGTTACAAAATTTCTCAATCAGAAAAACTATAAACTTAATTTATTTTTATTATTTTCTTTAATAGGAATTTCAATAAGAGTTTGGATTAGCCAATTCGGATCAAATTTTGATTTTACAATGTGGCAAATAAATTTAGATTTATTTAAAGAAGGAAAAAGTATTTACGAATTTGGTAACTATACTTATTCAACTCCATGGATTTATACATTATATTTTTTAGATACAATTTCCTTATTTAATTTTGATAACATTTCTTTTATAAAAAATATTCCTGGGACTTCTTATAGATTTAAAATAATTGTTTTTTTAAGTTTAATTGATATCTATATTTTTTATCTTTTATATAAAAATTATTCATTAAAAATTGGTTTATTATTTATTTTAAATCCAATTAGTATAATTCTTACTGGTCATCATAATGCTTTTGATAATTATGCTATTTTATTCGGTTTATTAGGTGTCCTCATGTATGGGGAGCTAAATGAAAAAATTACTTTAAAAAAATTAATTTCAATTTTTTTATTTGGATTATCTTTATCTATTAAACATATTTTATTCTTTTTTCCTTTGTGGTGGGCTTTTAAAGAGAAAAAGCTAGTTAATAAATTGTTACTTTTGATAATTCCTTACTTTATTTTTTTAATAACCTTTACTCCTTTTTTACCAGAAGATTTTCAAAATATAATTTATAAGATATTTTATTTTGGTAAAAGCGAGACAGGACCTTTTTGGAAAATCATTTTACCTGAAATTTTTGATAGATATTTAAGTTTTCATACACTTTTTTCTTTTCTAATGATTATTTTAGGTTTTTGTTTTGTAAATAAAGATCTAAAAAAAAGTTTTTATTTATATTTGATTGCTGTTATTGCCTTTGCACCTGCGATGTACACACAATACTTGTTTATTCCTTTAATTGCGATGGTGATTTATTGTAATTTAAAAACTGCAATCTTTACTATAATAACGTCGTTATTATTTTTAGTTGATGGTGATCAATTAAGTATTCAATATTTACGTGAAATTTTTGATTGGAATCTTAGATATACAAGAATTGTTTTTTATCCTCTTACTCTTATTTTGCTTATTGAATTTTTTGAAAAAGCAACAAATTTAAGAAAAATTAATTCAACTTTTTTTAATTTGTTTAATATTTTCTTCAAGAATGTAAAAAATTCCTTTTTTTTTAAAAATACAAAATAATCAATAAGAATATTTTTTTTCTAAAAATTTTATTAAATTATGAATAATAAACGTCATAAACAGATATATTCCACCAGCTACAATAAAGACCTCAATAGGCTTAAAAGTTGTTGAAATTATATACTTCGCAACTCCTGTTAAATCCATAAGTGTAACTGTACTAGCTAAAGAAGTTCCTTTCATCATTAAGATAATTTCGTTTCCGTAGGCCGGTAAAGATTGTCTAATAGCGATAGGTATTTGAATTTTATAAAAGATTACTTTATTTGAAATACCTAAACTTTTACCTGCCTCTACTATTCCAGGTTTAATTGTTTGAAATGCTGATCTTAATATTTCTGAAGTGTAAGCACCTGTATTTAAAGCAAAAGCAATAATTGCACACCAATATGGTTCTTTCAAAATTGTCCATAAAATTGTAGATCTCAAATATTCAATCTGACCTAATCCAAAATAGATAATAAATATTTGAACTAATAAAGGTGTTCCTCTAAATACATATGAATATCCGTACGCGAACTTGTTTATTAGTATATTTTTTTGTAACCTTAAAATTGCAAAAAACAATCCAATAAATAATCCTATTATTAAAGAAACTGAGAGAAGTTTTAAAGTTATCAATGCTGCACTTAATAATTTAGGAAAACTATTAATCATCAACTCAAGATCCATTAGTACCCCCTACTATATTTAACTTCTAATCTATTTATTAATTTCATACTCACAAAAGTAAGTAATAAATACAAAACTGCAGCAAATGAATAAAAGAATAATGGATCCCTTGTTGAACCAGCAGCAATGTATGATTGTCTCATGATTTCAACTAAACCTGTAACTGAGATTAAGGAAGTATCTTTGAGAGTTATTTGCCAAACGTTACTTAAATTTGGAATAGCTAGTCTTAATGTTTGAGGTAAAATTATTTTAAAAAATTTTCCAAACTTACTAAGTCCTAATACATTTGCAGCTTCAAACTGGCCTTTATCGATTGATTGAATAGCTCCTCTAAAAACCTCCGTTGAATAAGCACCAGAGATTATCCCAATCGCAAAAGCACCTGTGATAAATGCATTTATTTCAATATATTCGTTATAACCAAATATTGATGCAACGAACATAACAGCACCAGTTCCACCAAAAAAGAAAAGATAAATTACCAATAACTCTGGGACACCTCTTATTATAGTTGTGTAAGAATTAGCTATAAAATTTAAAAACTTATTTTTAGATAATTTTAGTGGAGTAAAAATTAATGCAAAAATAAAACCTATAAACATTGCTGTTATTGAAACAGCTATGGTCATCAGAGTTGCATAAAATAATTCATCACCCCAACCAGTATCTCCAAATGCTAGAAGTTCCATACAGATTGGCGACTATACATTATAGTCGCCAAATCTAAAATTTAATTACATAGAAGCGTCGAAACCGAACCACTTAGTAGCAATTCTACTAATATCTCCGTTTTTTCTCGCTTTATTTATAGCGGCGTTAAACTTTTTCAAAAGTTCAGTATCATCTTTTCTAATACCTACTCCAACACCGTTTCCAAATGCACCACCTGAGAAAGTTGGCCCAGTTAACACAACTGGCTTACCAGATTTTTCTGCATAATCACTGAATGCAACGGCAGCAGCTAATGCAGCATCACATCTTCCTGATGCTAAATCTAAGTTAACTTCATCTTGTGTTTTATAAGTTCTTACATTTACTTTTCCTACATCACCAGAGTCTAAAAAGTTTTGGTGAATTGTAGCAGTTTGTACACAAACAGTTTTACCTGCTAATGCAGCAGTAAGTGTTTTAAGATCTTTTTTAGCTGCAGCGTTTGGTTTTGTAAGATTTATCCCAGCAGATGTATCTAAACCTTCCAGACTAGATCCTTTCATGACTGCTAAAGATGCAACTTCATCTGCATATCCTTGAGAAAAGCTAATAGCTTTTTGTCTTTCTGCTGTAATTGACATACCTGCCATTATTGCATCAAACTTTCTCATGATTAAAGCTGGTATCATTCCGTCCCAATCTTGCTCAACTATTACACATTGTTGTCCAATGTATCTACAAAGTGTGTAAGCTAATTCAACTTCGAATCCTATTAACTTACCTGCCTCATTTTTTGAGTTCCATGGAGGATAAGCACCCTCTGTTCCAATTTTTATTTTATCAGCACTTACATTTCCTATTATAAATAGAGAAAATAAAACTGAAAAAATAGTTTTTTTGAATATATTCATTGTTATCTCCTTTAATAAAAAAAATAGTATTTCACAATTTCAGGATATTAAAAAGAAAAATCAGTGATTTATTGATGAGGAAAAATTCCAGGAACAGTCAAAACTGGGTACGTAAACTCTTGATAAATTAGTGTTTCCAAAATAATGATTAAATACATTTAACCAATTTTCAACTTGAAGAGGTTTTTTATCCTGACTTCCAACTTGTGCAGTAATAACGCCTTTAGGTTTGAGTATTCTTACTAAAGAGTCCATATTTTTAGCAGCAAGGTCTATGCAAAACTGGTCATCATTTAAATCAACAAAAATATGGTCATATGTATCTTCACCTACCGTCTTTATACTTTTGAACGCATCACCCCAAACACATTTTACAGAATTTTTCTCTGTAGATTTTTTTCCAATATCACCAAGATGTTTGTTGCAAACTTCTACAACTTCTGGATCTAATTCATACCAATCTATAAAATTAAAATTTTTTGAAATACATTCTCTTGCAACACCACCATCACCGCCACCGATTATTGCTGCTCTTTCATTTTTTTTATTTAATTTTAAACCAGCCCCTACAAAAGTTGAGCTGTATAAATGTTCATCTGAAGCTGCGACTTGTATTTCACCATCAATAAATAAAGACTTTCCAAATTGCTCTAATTCTAAAATTTCAATATGTTGACCAACTTTTGATTTAAAGTCCTCTAAAACTTCATTTACAACGTAAGATTTTTGTAGACCAGATGAACTATAAATGTCGTGGTAAAGAGATCTGGTATCTCTATTAAATTCTTTTTTAACTATACGCTTATGTTCAAACTCTTTCTTAATAATATCGATTGCTACTGATGGGCTTATTTTCCCACAGGTAAAAAAATCAAAACTAATTATTCCTTTTTCTGGAAATGTATGAAAGCTGATATGGCTTTCAGCTAACAAAGCTAAAATGGTAAATCCCTGTGGCTCAAATTTATATTTTGAGACATTTAAAATAGTTACATCAGCTGCTTTAGCGATTTTATTTATGACTTTTTCAAAAACCGAAGGATCGTACTCTTTTGTAGTACCGATAATATCTAAAGTAATATGCTCCCCAACTTTAATCATCTTACCCTTTTTTATAATTTTTAGCCTTATCTAAAACTTTTTTCATTTCTTTAAATGAAAGAATCTTAGGTTGTCCTAATTTTAAAGCAATAGTGTATTGATGACAAATATTTTCTATCTCTTGTGCCAGTTCAAATGCATCATCAAGATTTTTTCCAAAAGCAACCTGCCCGTGATTAGACATTAAACAAGCAGATCTATTTTCTAAAGCTTTGATAACATTTCTAGATAATTCCTCTGTTCCAAAAGTAGCATATTCAGCACATTTAATGTCATCTCCTCCTGCAAGAGCAATCATATAATGAAATGGTGGAATAGATTTTCCATGTGAAGATACAGCTGTTGCGTGTAGAGAATGAGCATGAACAATGGCATGTGCCTCTTTTTTATTTACGTAAATATCTCGATGAAATCTCCATTCAGATGATGGTTTGTTGGTTGAATCTTTTTTTTCTTCTTCTTCATTTAAACCCATAAAAACAATATCTTCAGGTTTTAATGTTTCATATTTTTTTCCTGATGGAGTAATCAAATATCCCTCTTTATCATCTTCTACACCCCTCAATGATATATTGCCTGATCTAAGAGGTGAAAGATTTGTAGAATTTAATTTTAACGAATATTCAATAATTTGATCTCTTTGATCTAAATTCTTCATTTAAATAATCCTTTAAGTCCTTTTTCTGATGCTTCACATATACCTTTTTCGGTAATTAATCCTGTAACATATTTTGCTGGGGTTACATCAAAAGCTAAATTCATAGCTTTACTTTTTTTTGGATAAATTTGTATTTTCTTTATATCTCCTTTTTCATCTAAACCTTCCACATGAGATAATTCCTCTGAATTTCTCTCTTCAATTGGAATATCTTTATGATCTTTTATATTCCAATCAATTGTTGAACTTGGTAGTGCAACATAAAAAGGAATATTATTATCATGAGCAGCCAATGCTTTAAGATAAGTACCAACTTTATTACAAACATCTCCATTAGCTAGAGTTCTATCTGTTCCAACAATACACATATCAACCTCTCCTCTTTGCATTAATATGCCACCTGTATTATCTGCAATAATTGTGTTTTTAATTCCCTCTTCAGTTAATTCATAAGAGGTAAGATTTGCACCTTGATTTCTTGGTCTAGTTTCATCTGCCCACACATGAACGGGAATTCCTTTTTTGTGTGCATGATAGATTGGGGAAGTTGCAGTCCCCCAATTTATTGTTGCAAGCCAACCTGCATTACAATGAGTAAGAATATTAACTGTATCTTTTTTTTTATTATAGATTTCTTCAATAATTTTTAGTCCATTTAATCCTATATTTTCACAAAATTTTATATCTTCTTCACATATATCTTTTGCTTCATTAAAAGCTATTTCTAAGATTTTATCGCTATTAACGCCTGATAATCTATTCATCATTCTATCAACAGCCCACTTTAAATTAATTGCTGTTGGTCTTGAACTAATTAAATTTTCTGCAGATTTCTTTAAAAATGTTTGGTCATTATTTTCAATTATAGCTAAAACAATTCCATAAGCTGCTGTAGCTCCTATTAAAGGGGCACCCCTAACTTCCATAACTTTAATTGCATTCATTGCATCATTTACTGTTTGTAAATCTTTAATAATGAATTGATGTGGAAGTTTTGTTTGATCAATAATTTTTACGATGTTATTTTCAGACCAAATTGTACGATATTCTTTTCCTTCTATTTTCATCTATTTAAAACAATTTAGAGATTCTATTAGTAAGTTTAATTAGAGATAAAACTTCATTTTTTTTTGAATATTGTGAGGCAAGCCTAAGTCTTTGAGAGGAAGTTTTTTTTAACCAAATTTTCTCATCTTTATATAAATTTAAAAGTATTTTTTGACCGAAATCTCTAATTTCACCATTTTCAATTTTTGTAAATATTGGTTTTTTCCAGTACTCCATGCCCCCACCACCAATATATCCAATAACTTTATTCCCACTTAGAGCAGCTTCTATTGGAGGTATTCCTATTCCCTCAAAATTTGAAAAAGAGAGAAATATTTTTGATTTTGCAAGAGTGTCAATTAATTTTTTTTGTGAAATGTTTTTTAAAGGTACTAATTTCCAACTTTTAGGAAGTAAATCTTTTAAATAAAAATTTAGTAAATTTGAATGAGCTGGTAATTTTCTTGGCATATAGGTAATGATATTTGATTTTTTTTTTATTTTAATATTTTTAATATTAATCGAAAAATTTACTCTAATAATTTTGTTTTTTTGTTGCGGAAACATTTCCTTTAAATATTTAATACTATAAACAGAGTCGGTAAGAATAAGGCTAGCATTTTCATAAGATTTTTTTAACTTTGAAAATTCATTACTAGAATTCATGTGATAAAAACCTTGAACAAATATTCCATAATTAATCTTTTTTTTATAAAATTTTAAATCTTCTGCAAAGTGAGCCCAAATTTCTGGAATTACTACAAAGTCTTTTTGACTGTCAAAATCAAAATTTGTTTTTCTATAAATTTCTTCTTTAAACCATTTTTTATCTGGAACAAAGTTTTTGCCAACTCTCATTTTTGTACCATCCCATCCTGCTTTTTTATCATCTAGAAATTTAAATTTTTTTGATAGAGATGTTTTGAATTTGTATGAGAATTTTTTTTTTAAATGTAATACTTCTGATGAGATATTTTTTTTTAAATTATTCAAAATTATTGAATGTTTATAAATAACTTTCCCTCCACCAGAAGCTCCCTTAAATTCAGGTAATAAATAAATAATATTTATTTTTTTCATCTATTCAAAACTCTTCCAGCGATAGTTTTTAGTTTATTAATAGTTTTTTTTGTTCTTTTTTCTGGAGCAGTTATGATAGCTACATCTAAACAATTATTTGTTGGATCTTTTAAATCAATATGATCTTCAAAATTTTCTATTAAATTTTTAATCATACTTTTTGCTTTAGCTGCATTACTCAATAAAACTTTAATTACTTGTTGTACGTCAACATTTTCATGATCTGGATGCCAACAATCAAAATCTGTTACCATCGAAACAGATGCATATCGAATTTCCGCCTCTCTTGCTAATTTTGCCTCAGGCATATTAGTCATGCCAATTACATCTGCTTTCCAAGATCTATATAAATTCGATTCTGCTAAAGTTGAAAATTGTGGTCCTTCCATGACAACGTATGTACCATTTCTTTGATAATCTATTTTTTCTTTTTTAATTGCCTCTTCACAAGCATTCATCAAACCATTGGAAGTTGGGTGTGCCATAGAAACATGCGCGACAATCTCCTCATCGAAAAATGTTTTTTCTCTTGCAAATGTTCTGTCAATAAATTGATCTATAATTACAAACTTTCCTGGTGTTAATTCTTCTTTTAAGGAACCAACCGCAGAAACTGAAACTATGTCTGTAATACCTAATTGTTTTAATGCATCAATATTGGCTCTAAAATTAATTTTAGAAGGTGATATAATATGACCTCTACCATGCCTTGGTAAAAAATAAACCTCTTTGTTATTATAGTTTGTTTTTAAAATTTGATCTGATGGTTTTCCCCAGGGGGTTTTTAAATCTAATAATTCTCTATTTTTAAATTCTTCAACATCATAAAGGCCACTCCCACCAATTATAGCTAATTTACTTATTGTCATGCTTTAAAATTTTAATTAATTATACTTTTATAAATAACTATTATGAATTTAAAAGATTTTATTAGGTCTATTCCTAATTATCCAAAAGAAGGCATCCTATTTAGGGATATAACAACTCTTATTAAAGATGAAAAAGCATTTTCTGAAACAATAAATCAAATTGTAGAAAAATCAAAGAAATTTGAATTCAACAAAATAGCAGCCATAGAATCTAGAGGATTTGTATTTGCCTCAGCTGTTTCTTATATTTTGAAAAAGCCTCTAATCATGCTTAGAAAAAAAAATAAGTTGCCTGCTGAAGTTCATTCTATAGATTTTGAACTTGAATATGGAACTGCAACAATTGAGATACATAAAGATTCTGTAAATGAAAATGATACTGTTTTAATAATTGATGATTTAATTGCAACAGGAGGTACAGCTGAGGCTGCAGCAAAACTCATTAAAATTTCAAAAGGTAAAGTAGCAGCATTTATTTTTGTAATTAATCTATATGATTTAGGGGGATATGATAACCTTTTAAAGAAAAACTATCTTGTTGAAAATTTAATTGAATTCCCAGGACATTAAAAATCTATTCTTGCTCTATAAAAAGATTTCTTCCCTAATAATGCATTGTTAAAGCCTAAAATTCTATGTAAATAAATTTCTTTTTGAGTTTTTTTATTTATAAGAAAGTAAAATATAAATTTAAGAACTGCTGAAAAAAAATTTGGTAAAGTTCTAGTTAAAGCAGCAAAAAATCCATTATGTTTTTTATTAAAATAAAATTTTGACCACATCCAATGCCAGTTTCTTGAAAGTTCTATTTTATGAAAATATTTTTGATCTACAGCCCTCGCCCCCAAATGTTTTATCTTAGCTTTTGGCACAATAAATATATTCTCTTTTTTTTCAATTAATCTCATGCAAAAATCATCGTTTTCCAAATACATAAAAAAATTTTCATCAAAATAATTATGATTTTTAAAATTCTCAATATTATTGATTCTTTTTAAATTCAATACCATTGCAAAACCATCAACACTGTCTACTTTAAAAGGCAAACTATAATCATTATCGTTTTTCATTTTTGTTATTTTATAATTAGGATATTTAGGATCAATCGATAGTGGAGCTAAAACGGCAAATGATTGTATCTGGTTAGAACAATTTATAATTTCTTCGATAGTGTCTTTTTCTAAAATCACATCTGGATTTAAGATAATTGCATAGTCGGTTTTTACGCGCTTAAGGCCTAAATTATTTCCAGATCCCATCCCTAAATTAATTTGAGATAAAATACACTCTACATTCTTATATCTTTTTTCTATATTTTCTTTAAATTCTTTATCATTAGAGTTATCAACAACTATTATTTTAATTTGATCAGAGATCGATTGGATACAGTCATGTATAACCTGGTTACTTTTAAAAGTTACTATAACAACTGATAAATTTTGCCTAGATATTGACATATGATATGAGTATTAAACTATACTAATACTTTTTACTAATGTAAAAAATAATTTAACCAATGAAAAAAATAATAGTTACGGGTGGTTTAGGTTTTATAGGTAGTAATCTAATAGAACTTTTAATAAAAAAAAATTACAAAGTATTAAATATTGATAAAGTCACTTATTCATCAAATTTCTATAATATTAAAGAATTTAAAAACTCTAAGAATTATAGATTTATCAAATGTGATATTAAAGATAAGAAAATAAAAAAAATTTTATTTAAATATAGACCTAATTGTATATTTAATTTAGCTGCAGAGACTCATGTTGATAGATCTATAGACAATCCTGAGAACTTTATTAACAGTAACATTATTGGTGTATACAATTTACTAGAAAATTTTAAGATTTACTCAAAAAAATATAATTCTCGATTTATTCATATTTCCACAGACGAAGTGTACGGAGATATATTGACTGGCCGATCCTCAGAAAGTTATCCATATCAACCAAGCTCACCATATGCAGCTAGTAAAGCTGCATCAGATCATTTAGTAAGTTCATATGTTAGAACTTATAAGATTCCTGCGATTGTGACTAATTGCTCAAATAATTACGGACCAAAACAACATCCAGAAAAGCTAATCCCAAAACTTATTTATAATTTACTTAATGACAAACCTTTACCTATTTATGGAAAAGGAAAAAATTCTAGAGAATGGATTTACGTAAAAGATCATTGTGAAGCGTTAATTAAGGTTTATCAAAAAGGAAAAGTTGGCGAATTTTATAATATTGGTTCAAACAAAAATTTAAGTAATCTTGAGGTTTGTAAAAAATTAATAGCAGTGTCCAAGCAAATTATTAAAATTGGTAAAAAAGTAAAAATTACTTTTGTAAAAGATCGTCCAGGTCATGACGTAAGATATGCTCTTAACAGTAATAAGATTAAAAAAAATTTAGGATGGTATCCAAAAACAAATTTTAAAAAAGGTATAAAACTAACTTTTGATTGGTACAATAATAATAAAAGTTACTATAAATCATTGTCAAAAAAAGATATTATAAAAAGATTGGGCAAAAAATGATTAAAAAGGGAATTATCTTAGCAGGTGGGATAGGAACTAGAATGAGTCCTTTAACTAAAGCTGTTAATAAACAGCTTCTCCCTATTTATGATAAACCGTTAATCTTTTATCCTTTATCAATATTAATGTTAGCTAAGATTAAAGATATTTTAATTATTGTTAACAAAGGACAGCTTGGACAATACAAAAAATTATTACCTAATGGTAAAAATCTTGGTTTAAAAATCACTTATTTAGAACAAGATAAGCCAAGAGGTTTGCCTGATGCATTTGTTATAGGAAAAAAATTTATTGGCAAAGACAATGTAGCTATGATCTTAGGTGATAATTTTTTTTATGGTCAAAATTTTACGCAGAAACTTCTTAAATGTGCAAAATTAAGTTCTGGAGCTAAAGTCCTTCTTCATAATGTTCAAAGGCCTGAGCTTTATGGTGTAGCAAAAATTGATAAAAAAAATAAAATTATAAAGATAGTTGAAAAGCCTAAAAAGTTTGTATCCAATTATGCCGTAACTGGATTATATTTTTTTGATAATGAAGTTATTGACTATGCAAAAAAACTAAAACCTTCGAAAAGAGGCGAGGTTGAAATCATTGATCTTTTAAATAATTATAAAAGAGGTAATAGATTAAGTGCTGATTTTATTGGACGAGGAGGTGCTTGGCTTGATACAGGATCAATAGAAGATTTTTATAAAACTACTGCTTTTGTTCAAGCTATCGAAGATAGACAAGGATTAAAGATCGCGTGCATTGAGGAAATTGCATATTTAAATAAATGGATTGGGTTAAAAGAAATTAAAAAATCAATAAAGTTTTATGGAAATTGTAATTATTCAAATTATTTAAAAAAACTAATCAATTAATGAAATTAATTTATAGATATAAATTAATTATCATTATAATTCTTGGACTAATCTCTTTAATTTCTATAACTAAATCTTTTTTAGATGCACAAAATCTTAGTTTCGATTTTCATTTTTCACCTGCCAAACTAGTAGCTGAAGGAATAAATCATTATCAATATATTCTAGATGGAAAACACGATCATAGTCCAGACGATAAACTGATGTATGATCAAAATGGAAATTATGCTCAAGGATTATTTGTTGCTTTAATTCCTTTTACATGGTTTGGTTGGGAAAATGCAAAATTCTTTTGGAGTATAATAAATATCGCCCTTGGGTTTATTATTCCGTTTGCTTTATGTAAAAAATTTAAATTAGATAATTTTAAAACATTTCTTATATTATCAATATTTTTAAGCAGCACCATTTTTAGAATTCATATTGGTTATGGCCAGCACACTTTAATTTTATTAATTTTTTTAATATTACCTTTTTTAAAAAAAAATTTTTCTAATATTGCTCTATCTGGAATAGTTTACTTTAAATACAATATTGGTTATGGTTTATTTTTATATTTTCTGTCTTTAAAGAATTTAAGATATATCTTATTGAGTTTCTTGCCATTAATATTTGGTTGGCTTTCTTACTGTTATATAACAAATACAAACTTAATAACCAATATACTTGAGCCTCTAAGAGTAATATTGTATTGGAATTCTGAAGAAAATCACTTTCCTGTAACTTTATTTAACCTATTAGATTATTTGAAATTGAATATGTTTATAACTTTGGTTCTGCCTATATTGGTAAATTTTTATTTCATTTTTAAAATCAAGAAAATTGATGATGATTTAAAAAAACTATCATTATTATGTTTAAGTATACTTTGCTTTACTCCACATCAATTACATGATTATGTTTTATTAATTCCATTGTTAGTTTATTCATTAAAGAATTTTCAATACCTAATAAGCTTAATAAATCTAATCTTGATATTTTATTTTTTTTATTTTTTAAGGTTTTTATCTTTTATTTTTAATTATCAGCCTTGGGAATTTCCATACGGTTCCCTTGGTTATATGAATAATTTTATCATTATTTTAATTTTTGTTTTAAATATAGTTTTTGTAAAAAATAGTAAAAAAATAAAATATTTTAAGAAAATATAGATTTGAAAAAAAATCTGATTGCATAATTTAAATGGGTTGAAGATCTTTCATTTCCATAACGTGTTACAATAGGTATTTCTTTAATTTTATAATTGTTTTTTAAGATTTTTTTTCTCATATCTAAATCAAATAAAAAACCGTTGTCGAAGTTTTTTAACCATTTTTTTTGTATTTTCTTTAAATCGTATACCCAGTAACCAGTATGACAATCTGTAAAATTTGAATTGTTAAAAAAATTAAAAACCTTAGTTAAAAAAATATTTCCAATAAACTTATAAATAGGCATGCCACCTTTTATTGCGTTATCTTTTTTTTTCATTCGTGAACCCGTTATAGCTGCACAGTTTGAATTTAAAATAATTCTAAACATTTGTTTTAAATATTTTGAGCTATATTGATTATCTCCATGTATCATAGCAGCATAATTATATTTTTTTTGATAGGCATAATTGAGGCATTTTTTTATATTAGCACCATACCCAATATTTTTTTTATTAAAATTTAATTGAACCCTTTTATTTTTTTTCTTGATGTTATTCATGTGTTTAATTGTATTATCATTAGAAGAATCATCACTAATTAAAATTTTATAATTAAATTTTTTAAAATAACTAAAAGGAATTTCATTAATAACTTTTCTTACTCTATAAGATGCTTTATATGTAACTATAAATAATAAAATTTTCATATATGAAAAAAAATAATAAAAACAAAGAATTAATAATAGTTCATAATCGATCTTACAAGGATAAAAGAGGTTATTTTAAAGAAATTTTATTAGAAAAAAATATTAAAGAAAAATTCCCATTCTTAGTAATGTCTTACTCAAAAAAAAATGTTTTAAGAGGGTTGCATCTGCAAACTAAAAAATCTCAGGGTAAATATATATCTGTATTAAAAGGAAAAATATTTGATGTAGCAGTAGACTTAAGAAAAAATTCTATTACTTATGGTAAAGTTTTTTCTATAATATTGAGTGAAAAAAATTTAAAATCAATTTTTATACCTCCAGGTTTTGCTCATGGATTTTGTTCTCTAGCTAAAGAAAATTATGTTATCTATGGTTGTACTAATTATAGGGATGCAAGAAGTGAAGTGGCTATAGTTTACAACGACCCCAAACTTAAAATTAAGTGGCCAATTAAAAATCCAATTATTTCAAAAAAAGATAATCATGCGATTAGTCTAAAAGAATTTGAAAAAAAATTTTTAAAAAATATATAATGGTAGCGGGAAGTGGGATCGAACCACTGACCTCGGGCTTATGAGTCCCGCGCTCTAACCAACTGAGCTACCCCGCCTTTTATTGAATTGATTTATAATAGTTTAAATTTTTGATTCAATATGAATTAAATACTCTAAATTTGAATTTTTTTAATATTTTATGACTTATTTAAAAAATAATAAAGCCGAATATTAATAATCCTGTAGAAGCTAATGCTGAAAAAAAGATTTTTTTTCGAGATTCACTTTTTTTATTTAATTGAATTCTATTTAATAAAACGTTTATATTAGTACTTCTCGCTTTATATTCGGGTTGATCTTTTACCAAATATTTTGCAATAAGTTTTTCTTTTACACTTAAGTTAATATTTTTCATTATTTTATTAAATCATGTAAATTGATTATTTGCAATTATCTTTATAAAGATAGATAAATACCAAGGGCTCCTAATGCTAAAATTAGTATTGATAAAATAATTGCATTCTTTTTAAACTCCTTACCCTCTATTTCTTGAAGTTTTGATTTAAGAACATTTATATCCACTCTACCAGATGTAGTTTTATTGGTTAAAGGCTTTTCAGCAACTCCAATATCATTTGGGGTCTCGATACTAGTCTGATTATCTGCAAAGCCTTTATTACTCATAATTACATTTAACCAACTAAACTGATAATAGACAATTCATTTAAAGTTCATACTGGGTCATAATATTGTTGACACATGTTCATTTTGGGTTTCAAATCCTATTTATACAATTATGAGTTTACAACAAATAGATTTTTCAAAAGTTCTAAACGATGAGCAAGTTTATGATCATATGATGGCCAACTATGATCAATTAGGAAAAGATTGGATCAATCATCAGTGGAGATGGATGAATGCAGTTTATCAAGCTTTCAAGGATCACTATAAATATATGATTATCATTTCACTGGTTGAAAAAACTTTACAATTTTATGATCAGATGAATATCAAATTATCATATGAGCAATATTATTCAAAAAATTTTCTCCAAATAGATAAATTTAGTATCACAGAGTTATGTGAAAAACTTCAATTACCAAAAGAAACTGTAAGAAGAAAAGTTTTAGAACTTGAAAAATTAGGAGTTCTTAAAAGACAGAAAAAACAAATTATAATTGATCGTAGGTCATTTACTTTTATCAAACCTGAAAACCAAATGAAATATACAGCTGGTTATATTTTGAAAATCTCAGAAATACTTGCTAAAGAAAAACTTTATTCCAAAAAACTTGAAGTAAAAACGATTGAAAATGTGTTAAAGAAAAATTTCTCTATTTGTTGGAGATGGTTTTATAGGATGCAAATTCCAATGATTATTGGATATCATGATATGTTTGAGGACCTAACAACATTTCATGTTTGGGGAACAGTTTGTATGAACCAAGCTTTTAATTATAAAACAGCCTTAGATAAAAGGAACGGCTCCAATCAAACACATAACTATATGGATTTTCAGAAAGAACTATTTACGGGTGATTATAATACATTTAACGAAGAGATGATAAGAGGTGATAAAGCTAAAAGTAACGGCGTTAGTGCGATGTCTGTTTCTGACATGACTGGAATACCTCGAGCAACAGTAATTAGAAAATGTAAGTTCTTGATACAAAATGATTTCTTAAGATTAAATGAAAAAAAACAATATATTTTAACAGGTTTCAATGTTCGAAGAGTTCTTCCATATCAGAAATTAATTTTCAAAAATAAAGCTAAATTCATTAGAAAAGTTCTTAATCTATTGACAATTTCATAAAAACCTTTCTTTAAAAAAATTTTTTAATATAGTGTTTAACAATCATTAATTTCATTTTGAGGGAAGATGGAAGTAGTAACAAAAATAGCACCTATCATACTCGCATTAATAATGTTGGGTTTGGGTTTAGGTTTAAAAATTGAAGATTTTACGAGAGTATTAAAAACTCCAAAAGATTTTTTTGTAGGTTTTTTTTCTCAATTAATAATTCTTCCTTTAGTTGCTTACTTATTAATAATTATATTAAAAACACCACCTGAAATTGCTATTGGAGTTATGATTATTGCTGCTGCACCGGGTGGAGTTACATCAAATATATTAACTAAATTTGCTTATGGAGATGTCGCTTTATCTATTACTTTGACAGCTATAATCAGTTTAATTTCTATTATTACAGTTCCTCTTATAATTTTTACATCTGCTGATTTATTTGGAATTACTAATATTTCTCAAAATATTTCAATGACTGGTATAGCACTAAAAATGTTTTTAGTTGTCACGGTACCAGTTGTCTTGGGAATGATTATAAGAAAATTTGCTGAAAACTTTGTGACTTCAAAAACTCAAATATTTAACAAACTTAATATCGTTTTGTTTATTATTTTTTTCATAGCAGCATTTTATGAAGAAAGAGAAAACTTTATTAGTTTCTTTAAACAAGCTGGTCTAATTGCTTTAGTTCTTAATATAACAATGATGATTATTGCTTATTATCTTGCAAAATCTTTTGCCTCAGGAATTAAACAAATGAAATGTATTGCTTTAGAATGTGGTCTACAAAATGGTACATTAGCAATATTTGTTTCAACTCAAATATTTGGTGCTGATATTTTATATATAACTCCAACCGCCGCTTATGGATTAACAATGTATTTAACTGGATTTATATTTGTTTTTCTTCTTAAAAATAAAAATTAATTATTTTTAAAATTTGTTTGTTTTAAAGGTTTGTTGATTATTTCAATTGGATATTTCTTTTTTTCTACCTCAATAAATAAGTTTTTATTTTGAAGTTCTTCATTAGAAAAATCATTATTGATATATCCAAATACTAAATTCTTTTTAAAATTGAATGAATAGTTTCCAGATGTTGATCTTCCTATAATTTTATCACCATCGTAAATTGGTTCATCATGAAGTAATAATGGTTTTCCTGGTTCACTTTCTTTTAAAATAAACATTGAAAATCTAGTTTTAACTTTGTTTTGTTTAATTTTTTCAAGAGCTTGTTTACCTATAAAATCTACATCTTTTTTATTGCTAATAGTAAAAGCTAAACCTGCTTGATACTGGTTTTCTTCAGGGGAAATATCATGTCCCCAATGTAAAAATCCACTTTCCATTCGCATAATATCCATTGCATGCATTCCACAATTAGAAAGATTAAAATCTTTACCTTTTTCTATAAGTAGTTCGTATATTTTTTTTGCATCTTTAAGATCTACATATAGCTCGTAGCCTAATTCACCTACATAAGATAATCTTTGAGTCCAGATTTTAACTCCATCAATTGTAATAAACTTTGCAAATCCAAATCTAAATTGATCATTTTCAAAATTATCTTCGCTTAATGTTTTAAGTAAATCTCTACTTTTTGGACCAAACAAACCAAATACACATAAATCATCTGTAATATCTTTTAATTCAACGTTATTTGAAAGATGTTTGTTAATATGAAATTTATCTCTCTCTCTTGTTGCTGCAGAACTTATTATTCTAAAATGATTTTTATTAACACATACAACTGTTAAATCTGTCTCTATTCCGCCATCAGAATTTAACATATGTGTATAAACACACTTACCAGGCTCATTTTTGATATTTGCAGTACAAATTTTCTGCAGTTCTTGATGTGCTTTATCTGATTTTATTTCAAACTTAGAAAAAGGAGTTAAGTCAAACAAACCAACATTTTTAATTGTATTATTTGTTTCATATTCAGCAGATGGATACCAGCTTTGATAATTATAACTATATTCATACTCAGCTTTTTCTCCATCTAGAGCAAACCACATAGGTCTTTCATATCCACCTGAAACACCAAAACATGCACCAAAACTTTTTAAATTATCATGATGAGGTAAAGTTTTAATATTTCTAGAGGTTTTGTGTTGTTTGAATGGCCAATGCATGCCATATAAATCTCCTAAGGTTTCAGTAATTCTTTTTTTAATAAAACCTAATTCTGAGTGAAATTTTTGAAATCTTTTTATATCGTAGCTAAAAATATCCTCGTTAACATGGCCATTAATCAACCATTCTGCTGTAACTTTACCTACTCCTCCTCCACTTCCTATCCCAATACTATTTAATCCACAACATACAAAAAAATTTTTAACTTCTGGCACTTCTCCTAATAATGTATTTGTATCAGGTGTAAAAGACTCTGGTCCTGAAAAGAATTTTCTAATACCAGCTGACTCTAAAACTGGAAATCTTTTAATAGCAGATGCTAAATAAGGTTCAAAATGTTCAAAATTCTCTTGAAATTCACCAAAAGAAAAATCTTCTGGTACTTTGTTTGTCTTATCCCAAGCGGGGATTGAATTTCCCTCAAAAATACCAACTAATATTTTACCTGCATCTTCTTTAATATAAGTTCTATTATCAAAGTCTCTAATTACAGGTAATGTTTTAGACAAATTTTCTATTGGTTCAGTAATAATATAAAAGTGTTCCGCTGGATAAAGTGGGATACTTACTCCAGCTTTTTCTCCAATTTGTCTTGACCACATTCCAGATGCTAAAACAATATACTCACATTCAATTTCTTGACCATTAACTTTTACTCCTGAAATTTTCCCATTCTTAGCTAAAATTTCATCTACAGGAGATTTTTCAAAAATTTGCGCTCCCTCTTTTCTTGCTGCTTTAGCTAACATGTGAGTTACACCTGATGGATCAGCGGCACCATCTCCAGGCATTAAAATTCCACCAATGACTTCATCAGTATTAATAATTGGATAATCTTTTTTAATTTGATTTTTATCTAAAATTCTTACATCAACATCATAAAGTTGTGCAGTAGTTGCTTGTCTTTGGAGTTCTTGCCATCTTCCTTTTTTTTGGGCAATAGAAAGTGCTCCGTTTAATCTTAAACCTGCAGAATGATCAACTTCCTTTTCAAGTTTTTTATATAAATCTAGTGTATATTTTCTTATCTTGGTTATTGCAGCTGTTGGACCTAATTGACTAACCAGTCCTGCTGCATGCCATGTTGTTCCTGATGTTAATTGATCTCTTTCTAAGAGAATTGTATCTTTCCAACCAAATTTAGCTAAGTGATAAGCTACAGAGCAACCAACCACACCTCCACCAATTACAATCACTTTGGTGCTTAATGGTAGTTTTTTATGCATTCTTTTTATTTTTTAATTCAAATTTAATCATTTGCTCAAGTGATTTTTTTAAAGGTATTTTTATTTTCCAATTTGGATAATCTTTAATAAACTTAGAATTATTAGATATCCACCATTTATGATCACCTAGTCTATTTTTTTTTAGAATTGTGTATTTACTTTTTTTATTGCTAATTTTCTCTATCATCCTGATTGCCTCAAGAATTGAACAACTATTATTTCTTCCACCTCCCAAATTATAAACTTTTCCTCCTAGTTTTGGTCTTTTAATAAACTCATGAAATGCTCTAACAACATCTAAACTATGAATATTATCTCTTACTTGTTTTCCTTTATAACCAAAAACGTAATACTTTTTTCCTTGAATAATTGATTTTACCAAAAATGATAAAAAACCGTGAAGTTGAGCTCCTGTGTGATTTTCTCCGGTAAGACATCCACCCCTAAAACATACTGTTTTTAAATTAAAGTATCTTCCATATTCTTGAACAAATAAATCTGCAGAAGTTTTTGAAGCTCCAAATAAAGAATGAGTATTATGATCAATTGACATATTTTCATCAATTCCTTTTTTAAAATATTTATGTTTTTTTTTTATTTCATATCTTAATTTTTTATTTTCTAATGGTAGAGAGTTTGGTACATCACCATAAACTTTATTAGTTGATGTGAAAATAAATGAAGCATCTGGACAATATTTTCTAAAAGCCTCTAATAAGTTAATTGTCCCTTTTGCATTTATATCAAAATCAGTCATTGGTTCTTTTATAGCCCAATCATGTGATGGTTGGGCAGCGGTATGAATAATTGCCTTGATTTTTTTTTTATATCTTTTGAAAATATTTATAATCTTAGTTCTATCTCTTATGTCAGTAGTGTAATGTGAGTATAGTTTATTTTTCTTTAATTCTTTTTCTTTCCATTTATTTGAACTTTTTTTTCCAAAAAAGTATGACCTCATATCATTATCAATACCTATTACTTTAATACCTTTTCTTAAAAAATATTCTGAAGTAGAAAAACCTATTAAACCTGTTGATCCTGTTACAATATACATTTAAAACTCAATAAAATTTTTATATAAGTTGATTATAAATTTCTATAAAAGTTTAGTTGGATTTGCAAATTCGTAATTAAAAGCATCTGCAACAGCTTTATATGTTACTTGTCCTTTAAAAATATTGAGACCTGCAAGAAAATTTTTGTCTTCAGTTAAAGCTTTTTGATATCCTTTATTTGCCAATTTTACTAAATAAGGAAGAGTTGCTTTATTAAGAGCTAAAGTTGAAGTTCTAGGAACACCTCCAGGCATATTTGCTACACAATAATGAACTACATCATCTACTATATAAGTTGGATCCCCATGTGTTGTTGGTTTACTTGTTTCAACACATCCACCTTGATCTATTGCAACATCCACTATTACAGATCCTCTTTTCATCGATTTAAGCATATCTTTAGAAACTAATTTAGGAGCCTCTGCTCCAGGAATTAAAACACCTCCTACTATTAAATCCGCATCTGATACTAACTTATTTAAATCTACTTTATCACTTTGTTCTGGGATAATTTTATCACCGAACATTTTAACTAATTGTTTTAATCTTAATTCAGACTTATCAACAATATGAACTTTAGCCTTCATACCAGTGGCAATTATTGCTGCATTCTCTCCTACCACTCCACCTCCAAGTATCAACACATTTGCTGGCTCGCCCCCTGGTGCCCCACCTAATAAAATTCCTCTACCTTTTTGATTTTTTTCTAAACAATGCGCTCCAGCTTGAACTGACATCCGACCAGCTACCGCACTCATTGGTGCAAGTAAAGGAAGTCTGCCATTATCGTCTGTAACAGTTTCATAAGCAATATTAATACTTTTAGATTTAACTAATCCTTTAGTAAGTTCTTTTGCAGCTGCTAAATGAAGATAAGTATAAACAATTTGATTTTCTTTAATCATATCCACTTCAACTTTTTGGGGTTCTTTTACTTTGACAATTATTTCAGCATCATTAAAAATATCAGCAGCTTTATCTATAATTTTAGCACCAGCTTTAATGTATTGATCATTTTCAAAACCAGCTTCAAATCCTCCATTATTTTCAACTAAAACTTCATGACCTTCTGATACTAAAGTTTTTACACTTTCTGGAGTTAAACCAATTCTATTTTCTTGGGGTTTGATTTCTTTAGGTACGCCTATTCTCATTATCTCTCTTTGTCTAAATTTTAGATAAAAAATAAAACTAATTAATTCTTCTGATTTTTTTGATAATTAGTAATACCTGTTCTCAATTTATCAATAATTTCATCTATATGTTTTTCTTCACATATAAATTGTGGAGCAATAATTAAACAATCACCTGTTACAATTTTAAGAACACCACCTTTGAAGTTTTGTTTAACTATTCCATCTTTAGTGTGAACGGGATATTCACCTGGTAAAATATCTGCAATCCAATCTGGTAAAATAAAGCCTATCATTTTACTTATATCGACCATTTGTATCCACAAAAGAGGAATATCTTTATAACCAACACTAGGTTTTGACATTAATATGAACTTATTCAAAGTATCTGATGGCTTAGGTAACCATCTACCTGAACCTTGTTCCGAACAACTTGGACCACTTGCAATTATTGTTCCAGCAGGGAATAAGAATATATCTATAAATCTAAGTCCTCCCTGTGCACTTTTTTGTACATTCTCAAATTTAACAATTGATGCTTGCATCTTATCTAATGCATTTGGAGGATAGATACTTGCAAATTCAATTCTTCTTGCAATCTTAACAATATTTTTTGCGTAAGTTGATGCTATTTCTTCATTATCATTTAGATCTTTTCTATAAGACTTAATTTCATTTTTTAATTCTTTTATCTTATTTTTAAATTGAGGGTTATGGTTTCTTAATTTAAAAAATTCGTCACTAATTAAATTAAGTGTTTTTGCTGCAGCATGAAATTTTAAACCTCTATCTGTTGCTGGTACCAAAGGTACCTCTAAAGTATTCTCAATAGATCCTGAACCTGCATCTACTTTAGTAATACCCCAACCACCTTCCTCATTTACAGCTTTTAATCTATCATTAAGTTCTTGCTCAGTTTCAAATGGATAATCAGGTCTTTGAAAATTTTCAGTTAAAAGGTTAATTTTTCCAGTAATATCAATTATTTTTTGTTTAGTCTCACTCTCAAGTAAATCTTCATTAGTAAGTAATGGGATAAGCTGGTTAGTTTTATTTATAAAACTAATAAGTTTTATTTTTTGTAGTTTATCTAATTCTTCAGAATTTTGAATTTCATTTTGGATTATCTTTAAGTTTTTATTTTCTTTTTTTATTTGTGAAGTGCTTTTGAACTCTCTTTCTTCTATTGGAAACTGATATTTTAATCCAAGTAAAGAATCATTTACTTTCGCAACTTGACAGAGCTCATTAGCAGATTTTGGATAAAAACCTTTAGCAATATCCCAGGAATAATAAAGCCAAATTAAAAGTAAAAAACTACTTCCAACAATGACCCAGTGAGTACCACCTAATGCTCTTTCAGGATTTCCAAATACTGCATCAACTTTTTCAGTCCTTATTAATCTCCTTCCATAAAGAATACAGCCAACTACAGCAAAAAAGATTAAAAAAGTTACTATTTGAGTTATCATTTAATTTTCTTTCCCCATAATTTCTTCTTCCATGTTCCAAATCATTTCAAGAATTTCCTCTCGTTTTTGAGAAAATTCATTATTTTTTTTAATTTCCCTTAGGTCCTCTTTTAATCCCATCGAAGCAAATGGAAGATTGTATTCTTTATGTATTCGACCAGGTCTTGGAGCCATCACATATAGTCTTTCACCAAGTAACAAAGCCTCTTCCACAGAGTGAGTGATTAGGATAATTGTTTTACCTGTTTCTTTCCAAATTTTTAATACTAAAGATTGCATCTTTTCTCTAGTTAATGCGTCAAGAGCACCTAAAGGCTCGTCCATTAAAATTAAATCTGGATCATTTATTAGACATCTTGCAAGCGCGACTCTCTGCTGCATTCCACCAGATAATTGATATGTGGGTGTATTTGCAAAA